>DATLOC010000056.1:0-59149 GCA_035536455.1 Thermoanaerobaculia bacterium
CGGCGCCGCCGAGCGCCAGCGCCGCGACCCAGAGCCGCCGCTCGCGCGCCTCCGGCCGCTGCACCGGCAGCACGAGCCCGACGCCGCGCATCACCGCCAACGCCAGGAGCGCCACCGCCAGCGCGCCCCAGGCGAGCGGACGCAGCGGCGGCGGCGGCGCCGCCGCCGTGCGGCGGGCGGCGGCGATCACCAGGGTCGGCGAAGCCGGGAGCGGCACTTGGAGAGCGCCGGGGAGCGCGCCGCCCGGGTCCTCGACCAGCGCCCAGCGCCGCTCCCTATCGGGCGCCGGGAAGGGGAGCGAGGCGGTGGCGTAGCTCGCGCCGGCCACCACGCGCCAGGGGCGGCGCGCGGCGCCGAGCGGCTCGACGACGAGCAGCGTCGCGGCACCGAAGCCGGCCTTGAAGTGGCGGCCGGCGCGCGGCAGCTCGCCGGCGCCGAGCTCGTGCAGCAGCCCCTCCCCCGCCCAGGCGATCGGCGCCCCGTCGGGATCGACCAGGAGCAGCGTGTGCCGCCCGGCGCCGCGGCCCGGCCGCTGCGCGGCGAGGCGGCGGAAGGCGTCGAGCTGCGCGGCGGGAGTCGAGGCCGGCGCCGCGAGCGGCGCCTGGAGGGTCCGCGGCAGTGCGGCGGCCGCGGCGCCGGCGTCGCGCTCCAGCTCGCGCCAGAGCCGCTCGTAGCCGCGCCCGGCGGCGCGCCGCCAGGTCTCCGGCGGGGCGTCGAGCCGCGGGCGGAGCAGCGTTTCGCCGGCGAGGGCCGCCACCGCGACCAGCAGCGGCAAACCGACGACGGCGATCTCGCGCTGCGGCGGCCGGCGACGCAGCCAGACGACGCCGAGTGCCAGGAGGGCGACGGCGGAGAACGGCGACGGCAGCAGGGGCACCGCGAGCGCGGCGAGGAGGATCGGGACCTCGGGGAGGCGGCGCAAGGGGAAAGGCGCCCGGCGCGTCGGCCGGGCGCTACGTCCCCGCCATCGGCAGGTCGACGCCGTGCCGGCGCGCGAAGTCGAGGGCGCGCGGGTAGCCGGCGTCGGCGTGGCGCACGACCCCCGTCCCCGGATCGCCGGTCAGCACCCGCTCGAGGCGGCGCGCCGCCGCGGCGGTGCCGTCGGCGACGATCACCATGCCGGCGTGGAGCGAGTAGCCGATGCCGACGCCGCCGCCGTGATGGACCGACACCCAGGTGGCGCCGTTGACGGCGTTGAGCAGGGCGTTGAGCACCGGCCAGTCGGCGATCGCGTCCGAGCCGTCGCGCATCCCCTCCGTCTCGCGGTTCGGCGAGGCGACCGAGCCGCAGTCGAGGTGGTCGCGGCCGATGACGATCGGCGCTTTCACCCGCCCGCTCGCCACCAGCTCGTTGAAGACGCGGCCGGCGCGCGCCCGCTCTCCGTAGCCCAGCCAGCAGATGCGCGCCGGCAGCCCCTGGAAGGCCACCCGCTCGCGCGCCATGGTGATCCAGCGCGCCAGCGGGCGGTCGTCGGGGAAAGTGGCGAGGATCGCCTCGTCGGTGGCGGCGAGGTCCGCCGGGTCGCCGGAGAGGACCGCCCAGCGGAAGGGGCCCTTGCCGTCGCAGAAGAGCGGCCGGATGAAGAGCGGCACGAAGCCGCCGATCGCGAAGGCGCGCTCCTCGCCCGCGGCCAAGGCCTGGCCGCGCAGGTTGTTGCCGTAGTCGAAGGTGACGGCGCCGCGCTCCTGGAGCGCCAGCATGGCGCGCACGTGCGCGGCCATCGAGGCCATGGCGCGGGCGATGTACCCCTTCGGGTCGTCGCGCCGCAGTGCCAGGGCCTCGGCGTAGGGAAGGCCGTGCGGCACGTAGCCCTCGAGCGCGTCGTGCGCCGAGGTCTGGTCGGTGAGGACGTCGGGGACGACGCCGCGCTCGAGCAGCCGCTCGAGGAGGTCGACGGCGTTGGCCTCGACCGCGATCGACACCGCCCGCCGCGCGTCGCGCGCCGCCAGCGCCGCGTCGATGCCGGCGTCGAGGTCGGGCGCCGCCTCGTCGAGATAGCGGGTGGCGAGCCGCCGCTCGATACGCGAGCGGTCCACCTCGGCGGCCAGACAGACCCCTTCGTTCATGGTCACCGCCAGCGGCTGCGCGCCGCCCATGCCACCGAGCCCGGCGGTCACCGCGAGGCGCCCCGCGAGCGTGCCGCCGAAGCGCTGGCGCGCGCACTCGGCGAGGGTCTCGTAGGTCCCCTGCAGGATCCCTTGGGTGCCGATGTAGATCCAGGAGCCGGCGGTCATCTGGCCGTACATCGTCAGGCCGAGCCCTTCGAGGCGGCGGAACTCGTCGGCGGTCGCCCAGTGCGGCACGAGCAGCGAGTTAGCGATGAGGACGCGCGGCGCCTCGGCGTGGGTGCGGAAGACCGCCACCGGCTTGCCCGACTGGACGAGGAGGGTCTCCTCGTCGCCGAGGCGCCGGAGCGTGGCGACGATCGCCTCCAGGCACTCCTGGTTGCGCGCCGCCTTGCCCGAGCCGCCGTAGACGATCAGCTCCTCCGGCCGCTCGGCCACCTCGGGGTCGAGGTTGTTGAGCAGCATGCGCAGCGCCGCCTCCTGCTGCCAGCCGCGGCAGGAGAGGTCGGTGCCGCGCGGCGCGCGCAGCCTGCGCGGCAGCGGCGGCGAGAGCGGCGGCGAGGTGGCAGCCATGGTCCGTATTGTAGGCCGCCCCGGCGGCGAGAGGAGGGACACTGCGGCTGGCAAGCCAGCCGCCGGGAGAGCTGAGATCAGGAGAAGGAAAGTGTCCGAAATGGGCCGGGGGTTCAGGTCGTGAACACCCCTGGTGCTACGTTACTTCTTCTTGCTCGACTTCTTGGCGGTCGACTTCTTGGCGGTCGACTTCTTGGCGGCTGTCTTCTTTTTCGCGGCCATACGGATCACCTCCCTTCCTTTCTGGTTGAGCACGTCTCAAGCACCCACCCGACACACCCTTGGGACTGCCCCCCGGCCATGCGCGGCATAGTACCACGAATTGTTGTCAAGGGAAGCTCAAGCCACAAGATGTTGGGGAACGTTGAGCCTCGTGCATCACCCCGACTCGCGCTTCAGGGGCCGATGCGCGCGACCCGGACCAGCGGGCCCTCGACCGCGCCGGGGCGGCGCAGGTCGATCGTTCCCGTCACCGCCCAGAGGTCGTCCTCTTCGGGATCGAGCAGCGTCTGGCTTACCTCCCACAAGCGGTCGCCGCTGCGCCGGATCGACGTCCAGCGGTGGCGGCGCGCCTCGGGCGTGAAGACCAGCTCGCGGTACTCGGTGTAGAACGGCGCCATCGCCGCCTCGAAGCGCGCGGCGTCCCATGGATCGGCGGGGTCCTGCTGCACCGAGAGCGCCGCCTCCTCCCAGTCGCGGTCGGCGAGCGCGCGCACGAGGAGATGGAGCTCGGCGCGCACGCGCGCGGCGAAGGCGCCGGCGTCGTGCAGGAGCTGGTCGACCCAAAGCGCCTCGCGCGCCAGCTCCCGCTCGCGCTCCCGCGCCAACCGCAGCTCGGGGTGCAGCAGGCTTTCCCACTCCTCCAGCAGGCTCGAGTCGGTGTGCTCGATCAGGGCGCGGAAGAAGCCGACGGCGTCGAGCACGCCTTCGCTCTGCGCCGCCTGCGGCACGCTCTGGTCGAGTGTCTTGTAGAGCTGCGAGAGGTAGCGCAGCAGGACGCCTTCGCTGCGCTGCAGGCCGTAGAGCTTCACGTAGTCGGCGAAGGAGAGGTAGCCCTCGAACATCTCGCGCCCGATCGACTTGGGGCGGATCTCCCGGCTCCCCACCCACGGATGGGCGCCGCGGAAGCGGTTGAAGCTGCCGTAGAGGAAGTCGGCGAGGGGCTGCGGATGGGTGACCTCCTCGAGCCGCTCCATGCGCTCCTCGTAGGGCATCCGCTCCTCCTTGAGCCGCGCCAGCAGCTCCTGCTTGGCGCGGTCGGCCTGCTTGCGCAGCACGATCTCCGGGTCCTCCAAGACCGCCTCGGCCAGGGTGATGACGTCGAGGGCGTAGTCGGGCGACTCGGGGTCGAGCGTCTGCAGCGTCTCGACGAGGTAGAGCGAGAGCGCTTGGTGGAGCGAGAAGTCCCACTGCAGCTGCTGGTCGACGACGATCCAGAGGTACCGGGACGTCGTGTCGCGCGCCATGCGCAGGACGCCGGCGCGGTAGAGCGAGCGGATGAGCGCCGCGGCGTGGGAGAGGAGCCGGGCCTTGGTGCCCTCGTCCTCGTGGCTGCGGGCGATCAGCTCGCGCAGCGAGGAGAAGTTGCGCCGCCCCGGATCGTCCTGCTCGGCGTCGCGCTGCAGGAGGTTCAAGACCATGCCGTGGGTGACGCGGAAGCGCGAGCGCAGGGTCTCGGGCGGGCGCGCGATCAGCTTCTGAAAGGTCTCTTCGCTCCAGGTCACCTCCCCCTTGGGTGCCGCCTTCGGCGCGCCGCGGCGCCGCTTCCCCTCGCCGGCGCGGCGATCGGCGAGGCGCTTCTCGATCACGTGCTCGGGCGCCTGCGCGACGACGCTCCCCTTGACGTCGAACCCCTTCCGCCCGGCGCGGCCGGCGATCTGCTTGAAGTCGCGCACCGAGAGCAGCGCCACCTTCTTGCCGTCGAACTTGGCGAGCTTGGAGAAGAGGACGGTGCGGATCGGGATGTTGACACCGACGCCGAGCGTGTCGGTGCCGCAGATCACCTTGAGCAGCCCCTGCTGCGAGAGCTGCTCGACGAGCAGCCGGTACTTGGGCAGGAGGCCGGCGTGGTGGACGCCGACGCCGAAGGAGAGGAAGCGGCGGAACTCCTTGCCGTAGGGGCTGTCGAGCCGGAAGTCGCCGATCGCCTCGCGGATCCGCTCCCGCTCCTCGCGGGTGGTGATCTGGGTGCTGGTCAGCGCCTGCGCCAGTTCGGCGCACTCGCGCTGGGTGAAGCTGACGATGTAGATCGGCGCCTTGCCGGCAGCGAGCAGCTGCTCGACCGTTTCGTGGAGCGGCGTCTCGCGGTAGGTGAAGTCGAGCGGCACCGGCCGCTGCTCGGAGGAGACCAGCGCCACCTCGCGCCCGGTCTGCCGCCGCAGGTGCTCGGCGATGGCGCTGGTGTCGCCCAGGGTCGCCGACATCAGGAGGAACTGGGTGCGCGGCAGGGAGAGGAGCGGCACCTGCCAGGCGACGCCGCGCTCGTTGTCTGAGTAGTAGTGGAACTCGTCCATCACCACGTAGGGCGCCGCGAGCGCCTCGCCGCGGCGGAGCGCCATATTGGAGAGCACCTCGGCGGTGCAGCAGAGCAGCGGCGCCCGCGGGTTGATCGAGGCGTCGCCGGTGAGCATGCCGACGTTCGCGGCGCCGAAGTCGTCGCAGAGGGCGAAGAACTTCTCGGAGGCCAACGCCTTGATCGGGCTGGTGTAGAAGGAGGTCTGCCCTTCGCACAGCGCCTTGAAGTGGAGCCCGAGCGCCACCAGCGACTTCCCCGAGCCCGTCGGCGTGTTGAGGATGACGTGCTTGCCGGCGAAGAGCTCGAGCAGCGCCTCCTCCTGCGCCGGGTAGAGCTCGAGCCCGAGGTCTGCCACCCATTCGACGAAGCGGCCGAGGATGGCCTCGGGATCGACAGCGGCGCCTTCGGGCGGGACACGGTCGAGGAGGGAAGGGCGGCCGGTGGCCGCCGTCGGCAGCAGCTCCGACGACGGGACGGCTTCGGCGGAGGGCTCGGCCACGAGATCATTGTGGCATGTAGCGACGCGGGGTGTGCCGCAAGGTATTAAAATGCGGTGACTCGCTTGCGGAGAGCTCGATGCAGTACATCACCCGTCGCGCCGGCACCTCCCTCCTCGTCTTCGCGCTGGTCGCCTCGGCCGCCGGCGCCCAGACCGCGTCGCTGGTGACCGACATCAGCACCCGCGGCGAGGACATCTTCGACAGCTCTCCGTTCCCGCAGGGCCTCCTACGCTTCGGCGACCGCATCGTCTTCAGGGGGCGCCACCGGGAGGCGAACGACGAGCCATGGGTGACGGACGGCACCGCGACCGGCACCGAGATGCTCGCCGACATCTACCCCGCGGGCGGCGCGTCGAACTTCCAGTTCCTCGGTCCCGTCGGCGGCGCGCTGCTCATCGCGGCCGGGCAGCCGAGCGCGCTCTGCGCACGGACGGGACGCGGGCCGGCGCGGTCAAGACCTACACCAACCGCAGCGGCAACCTGGCAAGCGTCGACGACACCGGCGCGTTCTGAGGGGCTGCCCGATGACTCCTGAAGCCGGCGCGGATCCTCTCTGGCCACAGCTCCGTGATTTCCCCCTCGACGAGCCGGGGGCTCGGCGGCCGTTCACCCGCCGCCTGGCGGAGGAGCAGGGGTGGAGCCCGTCATACGCGCGCCGCGTCGTCGCGGAGTACCGGCGCTTCCTCTACCTGGGGGCGCGGGCCGGTCATCCCGTGAGCCCTTCGGGCGCGGTGGACGAGGCCTGGCACCTCCACTTGACCTACACGCGCTCGTATTGGGAAGCGCTCTGCGGCCAAGTGCTGGGCCGGCCGTTCCACCACGAGCCGTCGCGCGGCGGCCCGGCGGAGGCGCAGCGGCACGCGCGGATGTACGCCGACACCCTCGCGAGCTATCGGCGGCTTTTCGGCGAGGCGCCGCCGGCGGAGGTCTGGCCAGCGCCGGAAGCGCCGGCGGCGGCCGGAGGTCGCCCCTGGCGGCGGCTCGCACTCGGTGGCGCCGGGGCCGTGGCGCTGACGCTCGCGGTCGCTTGCGCGCGCGCCTTCGACGAGCCGGGAGCTGCCGCCCTCGGAGGGGGCATGCTGATCGTGGCCGTGGGTGCTGGCGCCGCAGCGCTCCTTTCCGCCGCGCGCGAGCGCCGCCAGGTGCGGCCGCCGTCCCGAGGCAGGGAGGGTGCGGGTCACGCGGACGGCGGCGGCTGCGCGGTCGTCTTCTCCACCGGCGGCTCGACCGACGAGCCCCCCGGCGCAAGCGCCGCGGCCCCCGGCGAGACTCCCACCCAGCTCTCCCCTTGCGGGCCCGAGATCGAGCCGGGCATGGCCGAGTGCCCGCCGAGTCATGATGCCGGCAGCGACTCGGGCGCCGGTGCAGACTCCGGGGGTGATGGGGGAAGTGGCGGGGACGGCGGCGGTGGTGACGGAGGAGGTTGCGGCGGCGGTTGCGGCGGCGGCGACTGAGCCGGCCGCGCGCGTCAAACCCATCGGCGTTCCGCAGTAACGTCCGCCGCCTCTCGCGCGCCTGATCTCTGGACGGCCCTCTGCGGCCACAAGGAGAGAAAGCATGCGAGTCCACACTGTTCCGCGCCTCGGCGCGCTGGTCGCGCTGTCGCTCGCGGCGGCCGCGGCCTGGCCGTCGCCGGCGGCGGCCAACCATCTCGAAGCCAAGATGTACGCCGTCACCACCTGGAACGCCGGCTGCGGCGGCTCGTCCCGCCCGGCGTGGGACGACATGGCCTTCGCCTGGTACAACGAGCTCGGCGACTCCGACTGGTACTTCAGGAAGTACAGCCAGTCCAACGGCGACGTCATCAACAGCAAGTACGCCGACGCCAGCGTCGTGAGCTTCGGCAACGACACCGGCTTCCTCGACGACGGCGACGCCGTGATGCTGGCCTGGCACGGCGCCGAGTCCGGTGACGTCTACGTCGGCTCGATGCGCGTCAACGAGAGCGGCACCGGTGACTGCACCCTGCGCCGCGACGAGATGGAACTCGGCGACCGCGACCTCGAGTTCCTCCACATCTCCTCCTGCCAGAGCATGGACGACAACCAGTGGGACAGCTGGTGGCAGGCCTTCGACGGCGTCCACCAGGTCGACGCCTTCCACGGCCTGATGTGGATCGGCGACGGGCTGGTCGGAGACTACGAGGACTTCGCGGACGACGCCTTCGACGACACGATCGCCGACGCCTGGCTCGACAACATGTACGTCGAGGAGATCGACGACGACGACGACCAGTGCCCGGTGGCTTACGCCGTCGGCGCCAACTCCCCCGACATGTGGCTGCGGATCGCCACCGAGCGCTACGACTTCATCCACTCCGACCCGCGCGACATCGGGTGGTGGGGCGTCATGTACATCGAGGGCTGCGACCCGGCAGCCGAAACCACCATCGGCAGCAACACCGATTCCTAGAGGAGCCCGACGATGAACCCGATCTCGAATTGGCGAACCCGACGGAGCGTAGGGGCGGGCGTCCTCGCGCTCTTTCTAGGTGCCGGCGTCGCATCGGCGCAGGCGCAACCGCAGCAGCAGGACCGGACCCTCGACGAGCGGCAGGTGCGCGAGCTGGTGGAGCGGGCGCTGCCGAGCTGGGACGAGCGCGTGCTGGAGGCCAAGGACGGCGCCGACTGGAGCGCCAGGCTCTCGCCGGAGCTGATCCTGCGGGCGGTCGGAGACAAGCCGCTCGCGGCCAAGGGCCAAGCCGGGGCGCGGCGGATCGTCGACGGCGACCGCGTGCTCCGTCTCTACGGCGAGCGGGGGAAGCTGCGCTACGTCCACCGCGGCCGCGCCTGGAAGGTCGAGCAGGGGGAGCGGAAGAACGTCGAGCGCAAGGCGGCCGAGGACGCGGTGCGGGGCGCCGTGGGCCGGCTCGGCCTGCCCGCGGACGAGCTCGCCACCACGAAGGTGGCGGCGCAGATCGCCCAGGGCGCCTCCACCAAGCGGCCCACCGAGCGGCAGCGGTTCGAGATGTACCAGGTCGTCAGCCTGGCGCGCCGCGTCAACGGCCTGCCGGTCTACGGTTCGAAGGCCCGCGCCGCCGTCACCCACGCCGGCGAGGTCCAGCGGCTCCAGGTCGACTGGCCGGCCTTCCGCATGCCGCGCGGCCTCGCGGTGCGCGCCAAGGAAGCGGTGATCGCCGACGCGGTCAAGCAGATCTACGTCCAGCAGCCACGCGGCGATGCGCAGGTGAAGGCCTATCTCGCCTACGCGCCCGCCGACCTCCTCCGCGCGCGGCGGTCCATCGAGCCCGTGGCCGGCGTGGAGAAGGCGGCACCGGCGAACGCGCGCGGCGACGACGAGACCTCGCACCGGCACCGGCAGCCGCCGAAGTTCGCCAGCGCCGCGGTGCGCAAGGAGCCGGTGCGCTTCGTGCCGGTCCTCGTCGTCTCGGTGCTCTCGCTGCCGACGCCCTACCAGGTGATCGTGCCGGTGGCGGCGCCGCGCTGAGGGCTCAGACCTCGATCCCGCTCACCAGCTCGCCGAAGCGGGCGAGGTCGATGTTGCCGCCGGAGAGGACGACCCCGACGCGGCGCCCTTCCACGCCGGGCACCCGGCCGTGGAGGAGCGCCGCGAAGGCGGCGGCGCCGCCCGGCTCGACGACGAGCTTGAGACGCGAGGCGAGGAGGGCCATCGCCCGCCGCAGCTCGAGGTCGCTCGCCGTGACGATCCCCTCGCAGAGGGCGCCGACGATCGCCAGGGTGCGCTCGGCCGGACGCGTGGTCTGCAAGGCGTCGGCAATGGTGTTCGGGACCGGGATCGAGACCGGCTCGCCCGCCGCGAGCGAGCGCCGCATGTCGTCCCCCTCCTCCGGCTCGACGCCCCAGAGGCGGATCGCCGGCGCGAGGCCCCGCGCCGCCACCGCGACCCCCGAGAGCAGCCCGCCGCCGCCGCACGGGGTGACGACGACCTCCAGCTCCGGCACTTCCTCGAGCAGCTCCAAGCCCAGCGTCCCCTGACCGGCGATCACCCTGTCGTCGTCGAAGGGGGGCACGAGCACCGCTCCTTCCTCCTCGACGATTCGCCGCGCGATCTCCTCGCGGCTCTCCTCGGCGCGGTCGTAGAGCAGCACCCGGGCGCCGTAGCCGCGGGTGGCGGCCACCTTCGCGGCGGGCGCGTCGCGCGGCATGACGATCGTCGCCGCCACCCCCAGCTCACGCGCCGCCAGCGCCACCGCCTGGGCGTGGTTGCCCGAAGAGAAGGCGACGACGCCCGCGGCCCGCTCGGCGGCGGTCAGGAGGGTGAGGCGAGAGAAGGCGCCGCGCGCCTTGAAGGCGCCGACCCGCTGGAAGAGCTCGCACTTGAAGAAGAGACGGGCGCCGGTCAGCGCGTCGAGCTGGCGGGAGGTGAGGACCGGCGTGCGGTGGACGTGCCCGGCGATCCGCGCCCGCGCCGCGCGCACGTCCTCGAAGGTCACGGGGAGGGGCACGCCCGCGGGACTGTACCACCCCGCGAGGCCGCCCCCCGCTCCCTTTCGCCACCCCCCTGCGCGACCGCCAATCGAACGCCAAGTCGGGCGGCCGCGCGGTCCACCCGGACCCCCCCGCCAATGGGAATATGACGGCAGCGGCTCGACTTATAGGGCCCTGCAAGCAATGGAATCGGCATCTCGTAGTCGCTCCTGGGTATTTCCCTGCTTGGCCGCTGTTTTGGCGGTCGGTCTCGCCCTTCCCGCAGCCGCTTTCGCCGCGCCCCCGTCCGACGACGCCTTCGACCGCGGCCCGCTCCGCGCCGCCGGCCCCTGCCAGCTCCTCGAGGACTTCGAGAGCGGCGCCGCGATGGAGCTCCTGTCGCTCGACGAGGCGCTCGCCCCCGCCCTCCTCGCCACCGGCAACGAGGAGACGGTGCGCGTCGAGGAGTGGCCGGTCGCACCGGACCGTCGCGAGGCCGTGCTCCTCACCCGGCGCGAGATCTACGCCCCGGGCGCCCGCATCGTTCAGGTGGGCGGCGGGCGGCGCGAGCTCCCCCGCTCGCGGCTGGTCTTCTTCTTCGGCGAGGCCGAGCTCGACAGCGAGACGCGGGTCATGGTGTCCGTCGATCCGCAGACCGGGGCGCTCGAGGGGCTGAGCGAGACGCGGGAGGAGCGGCACGAGCTGCGCCCGGAGCCGGCGGACGGGGACCGCCGCTTGTACCGGCTGGCGCCCCCCGAAGTGTTCCTCACTCCCGGCGAAGAGGCGGCGGAGGCGCCGGAGTGGAGCTGCGGCGCCGAGGACGCACCGCAGGCGATGCCGCTCGCCTTCGAGAGCGCCGCCTCGACCGCGGTCTTCGAAGAGGCGATCGCCAGCCTCCACACCGCCACCGTCGCCGTCGACACCGACTACGAGCTGATCGCCAACAAGTTCGGCGGCAACACCGTGGCGGTCACGAACTACCTGGCCAGCCTCTTCGCGCAGATGAACGTGATGTACGAGCGGGACCTCAAGGTCCGCCTGCTCCAGGGCACCACTTTCCTGCGTACCACCTCGAACGATCCCTGGACCGGTAGCAGCGGCGGCGCCGACATCACCAAGCTCGACGAGTTCCGAAACTACTGGATCGCCAACTACCCGACGGTCCCGCGCGCCATCGCGGCGCTGTTCTCGGGCAAGCAGACCTCGGGCGCCTCGGGCATTGCGTACGTCAACGCCCTCTGCAACTCAACCTACGGCTACAGCTTCACCCAGGTCTTCGGCTCGACCTCCTTGCTGCCGCAGGACTCACGGATGGTGGGGCACGAGATCGGCCACAACTTCGGCTCGCGCCACACCCACTGCTACCTCACGCCGACTCCCATCGACACCTGCTTCAACGGCGAGTCGAGCTGCTATAACGGCACCGTCTCCTGCCCCGCCCCGGCGACGTACCAGGGCGTTCCCAACGTGCGCGGCACGGTGATGAGCTACTGCCACAACCTCGGGGGATGCGGCGCCAGCACGGTCTTCCACCCGCGGACGGTGCAGCTGCTCGAGCCGATCGTCGAGAACAAGACGACCGGCGCCGGCGCCTGCATCTTCCCGGCGGTCGTCAACCCGACGATCGGCAGCGTCGCGCCGCAGTCGGGCTCGACCGGCGGCGGCACGCCGATCACGATCACCGGCACGGGGTTCCTCGCCGGGGCGACGGTGACTCTCGGCGGCGTGCCGGCGACCTCGGTCGTCGTGGTCAACAGCACCCGCATCACCGCCGTCACCGGGCCCCACGCCACCGGCGCCGTCAGCCTGGTCGTCACCAACCCGGGAGGCGGCAGCGCCACGCTGGCCAACGCCTTCTTCTACACGCCGCCGCCGGCACCGGCCGGGTTCTACACTCTCGCCCACTGCCGGGCGGTCGACACCCGCAACCCCAACGGACCGCTCGGCGGGCCGGCGCTCGCCGCGAACGGCCTCCGCACCTTCGACCTCACCGGCCCCTGCGGCATCCCCAACGGGGCGAAGGCGATCTCGGTCAACCTCACGGTCGTCGGGCCGGGCGCCTCCGGGAGCCTCTCGATCTATCCCGGCAACGCCTTCCCCATGAACGCCAGCGCGATCAGCTTCAAGCCCGGCGGCACCCGCGCCAACAACGCCGTCCTGACCCTCGCCACCAACGGCGCCGGGACGATCGGCGTGCAGAACGCCTCGGGCGGCAGCACCCACTTCATCATCGACGTCAACGGGTACTTCCAGTAAAAAACGCCCGGCGCGTCGGCCGGGCGCTACGGAGGGAGACGGTCGGACGGTTGGGTCTCAGCCTCCCGCCCGCCGCAGGTGGACGTCGCCGTTGAAGGTCTTGAAGTGCATCTCCGGGCCGCCGCCGTTGATCGTGCCGAAGACGGCGCGCTCGACGGTCAGCTTGTAGCGGCCGCCCTCCCGCTCGGTCTGCGCCGGCGCCGCGCGCTGGCGCTGGGCGATGTCGAAGTCGGTGTAGATCTCGCCATTCTCGGACTCCATGCGCAAGTCGGCCTTGGTGCCGGCCGGCAGGGTGACGTCGACGTCGCCGTTGAGGCTGCTGAAGGCCATCGCCTTGCCCGGCGCGACCGCGGAGAGCACCACCTTGACCTCGCCGTTGATCGTGTGGGCGACGAGCGATCCCCCGACGCGCGCGCGGATCTCGCCGTTGACGTTGGAGATCTCGTGGTCGCCGCGCACGCCGCTGACCTCGATGTCGCCGTCGTTGACGGTCGAGAGCTTGACCGAGGTCTGCTCCGGCACCTTGATGGTGAGGAAGACCGCGACCGTCGGCGAGGAGCCGATCTCGACCACGTTGTCCTTCTCCTCGATCGACAGCTTGAAGCCGGAGAGGGGGATGCGCCGCATGCCGCCGCGCACCTCGGGCTTGCCGTGGCGGCGGTCGTCGTCGCGGGCGCGGGCCTCGACGACGACTTGGTTGCCGCCGCCAGCCTCGACGGTGATACCGCCGGACACCAGGCCGACTTCGAGCTGTACCGGACGCCCGGGGTCGGTGAGCGGCACGGTGAAGCGCTCGCTCTGCCCCTCCTGCGCGGCGACGGCGAGCGGTGCGATCAGGATCGAGGCGGCGAGGGCCGCCAGGGTGACTCGTCTCATGGTCATCTCCTACCGGTCCTGATTGCGGACCAGGATGTTGCCGTTGATGGTGGCGAAGGCGAGCTCGGGCCCGCCGGAGCCGATGCGGATGCCGTAGGCGCCGTCGCGCTGCAGAATGAAGCGCCCCTTGCTGCGGTCGCCCGCCGGGACGGCGAGCGAGCGGGTCTCGTAGTCGAACTCGGTGAACGCCTCGCCGTTCATGGTCTTGAAGCGGAGGTCGGCGTCGAGGCCGGCGCGGAAGGCCACGTCCACCTCGCCGTTGACGGTCTCGAACTCGGAGGGGCCGCTCGGGTTGGTGGCGAAGCTGACGCGCAGCGGCCCGTTGACCGTGCGCGCCTCGCCGGCGCCGCCGATCCGCTCGAGGACGACGTCGCCGTTGACGTTGCGCACCTCGAAGCGGCCGTGGACGCCGTCCACCCGCACGTCGCCGTCGTCGACGGTCTCGAGGACGAGGTCCGCCTCCTTCGGCACCCGCAGCTCGAAGGCGTAGGCCACCTTGTAGCCCTCGCGCTCCCAGCCGCGCCAGCCGTCGTTCCAGCTCCCCTTGCGGCCGTCGCGGCAGCGGAAGGGGCCGTCGACGACGAGGTGGACGCCATCGGCGCGCTGCTCCATGACCAGCTTCACCGCCTGGCGCGCCTCGGCGAGCTTCTCGGGTGTGCGGCCGGAGACGGTCTCGCGGATCACCGCCTCGACCCGGTTGCCGGCGTGGGCGACGACGACGATCGGGCCGCTGTAGTTGTCCACCTCCACCGTCCGCCCGCCGGCGGCCAGGGTCCACGCCTCGCGCAGGGTGCGGCTCTCCTCGGTCCAGCCTCTCGTCCCCTGGTGCTCGCCGCAGCTCGCGGGGCGCGCGGCGGCGATCAGGCAGAGGGCGAGCAGGGAGCTCGAAAGTCTCAGTCGCATCACAGGCTCCTTCCTCGGGTTCAGGTCCGTCGTTCGAGGCGCCGCCGCAGGTAGTCGCGCACCGTCGGGTCGACCTGCGGGTCGTCCACCAGGCGCTGCAGCCGCGGGCGGGCGCCGCGCGCTTCGGCGAGCAGGTCGACCAGGGCGATCTGTACCAGCGGCGACTCCTGCCGCGGGAAGCCGGCGATCAACTGCTGCTGGACGCCGGGGCGGCCGGCGACGCCGGCCAGGGCGTCGATCGCCGCCAGGCGCACGTTGTCGTTGGGGTCGTCGGCCACCGCGGCGAGCAGGGCGTCGAGGACGCGCGGGTCGGAGGGGCCGACCTCGCGGCCGTAGCTCACGCCCTTGAGCCGCTCGCTCGCCGAGTCCTGCTCGAGCAGCGACAGGGCGACCAGGCGCGACAGGGACCCGACCTCCCGGCGCAGTGCGGCGACGTCGGTCTGCGGCGGCGCCGCGCCGCGGCCGGGCAGGAAGGCCCCCAGGAGCACGCCCACGGCGAGAGCCGGCAGGGCCCACTGCAGGCCCCCGGCGAAGGCCGGCCGCGGCGGCGTCAGGAAAGCGAGGAGCCGCCGCCGCCAGCCACCGGAGCGGGCGGGGTGCCGCTCGGCCGCCGCCGCGGCGGTCTCCTCTTCGAGCATGCGGTAGAAGCGCCGCCGCAGGCCGGGTCCCGGCTCCTCCTCGGGCAGGCGCGCCAGCGCCTCCCAGAGCCGCCGCTCCCCTTCGTCCTCGGGGCGGAAGTCGTCACGCTCCATGCTGTGCCTCCATCTCCGGCGCCCGGAAGACCTGTCGCAGGTGACGGAGCGCCCGGTGCACCCGCACCTTCACCGCTCCGGCGCTGCAGCCCAGGATCGCCGCGATCTGTTCGTAGGTCAGGCCGCCGCTGCGCGTCAGGAGGAGCAGCTCGCGCTTCTCCTCCGGCAGCTTGAGCAGGGCACCGCGCAGCTGCTCGAGCGACTCGGCCAGCTCGAGCTGCTCGAGCGGCAGCGGGTCGCCGCTCGGCCGCTCGTCGAGCTCCTCGTCGGTGACGGTGGCGCGCGGGCGGCGGCCGAAGTAGTCGGCCGAGACGTTGCGCGCCAGGGTGAACATCCAGGAGGTGAACTCGCCGCGCTCGCGGAAGCTCTTGCGGTACTTGAGCATGCGGACGAAGACCTCCTGCACCAGATCCTCGCTAGCGGCGCGGTCGCCGGTCATGCGCAGGAAGAAGTTGAAGAGGCGAAGGTGGTGTCTCTCGAAGAGGATGCCCAGCTTTTCGAGATCGCCGTCGCGCACCTGACTCATGAGCTCTCCGTCCGTAATTGGGTCCAAGCGTCCCCCGCTGCGCCCTGTCTGTGGATGGATACCGGGCATCCCGGTCAAGGTTACAGTCGCGCGGCGGGGAGCGGGAGCCAACCGGCCGGGCGCGGCCACGTCTAAGGAGGCGCATGGAGGGGCACGAACCGGCGGTCGTGGACCGCGCCAGGAAGGGGGACGCCGATGCCTTCCGCGAGCTGGTCGAGCGTTACAGCGACAAGATCTTCCGGCTGGCCTACCGCATCACCGGCGAGGAGGGGACAGCCGAAGACGCCGTCCAGGAGACCTTCCTGCGCGCCTACCGCTGGCTCCACCGCTTCGACGCCCGGGCGCAGTTCGGCACCTGGCTCTACCGCATCGCGGTGAACACGACGATCGAGATGACGAGAAAGCAGAAGCGCCACCGCCACCACCAGCCGGTTTCCGAGCCCGGGGAGCCGGACTTCATGGGGTCCCTCCCCTCCGCCGCCCCCGGCCCGGAGCGCCTGGCGCTCAGCCAGGAGGTCGAGCAGGCGGTGCGGGCGGCGATGGGCGAGCTGACGCCGCTCGAGCGCGCCGCCTTCGTCCTGCGCCACTTCGAGGGGCGCTCGATCGCCGAGATCTGCGCCCATCTCGGGCTCGGTGAGAGCGCCGGCAAGCACGCCGTCTTCCGCGCCGTGCGCAAGCTGCGCGGCGCCCTCGCCCCACTGGCCGGCAGGGCCGTACCGGAGCGCGTATGACGACGAGACTCCCCAGCGACGACGACCTGGTCCTCTTCTACTACGGCGAGTCCGAGCGGGCCGCCGAGATCGAAGCCCTGCTCGCCGCCTCCCCCGAAGCGGCGGCGCGCTACGCCGAGCTGCGGCGGGTGCTGGAGACGGTGGCCAAGGCCCTGCCAGTGCCGGACCGCCCGGTGGACTACGGCGCCCAGGTCTGGCGGCGGGTCGCGCCGCGCCTGCCGGAACGCCGGCCGGCCTGGGGCAAACGGCTGCGTTCGCTCTTGGCGCCCGCGCCGGGCGACGGCCGGCGCCTGCTGCCGCTCGCCGCGGCGGCGGCGCTGCTCCTCGTCGTCGGCTTCGTCGCCGGCCGCGTCTGGCCGCCGGACGCTCCCGCTAGCGGCCGGGACAGAGCTCCGCGGCTCGCCCGCACCCTCTCCCCCGGCGGCCGGGACCAGATCCTCCTTGCCTCGGTGGCGGGGCACCTCGAAAGCTCAGAGCGGCTGCTGGTCGAGCTCAACAACGTCGAGCCGGAGCGGCGCAGCGGCGAGGTGGAGCTGGCGGCCGAGCGCCGCTGGGCCGAGGAGCTGCTCGGCGCCAACCGCCTCTACCGGCAGTCCGCCGAGCAGGGCGGCCGGCCGCGCCTCGCCGCCCTGCTCGACGAGCTGGAGCCCCTGCTGCTCGAGCTCGCTCACGCTCCCGAGGAGCTCCCGGCCGCGGAGCTCGACTCCCTGCGCGCGCGCATCGAGGCGCGCGCCCTCCTCTTCAAGACCCGCATCGTGGCCGAGCGGCTGGAGCGCCTGCTCCAGGACGCCGAGCCCGGCGCCAGCACCCTTTAGGAGATGCAGACGATGGCACGACGCAGCACCTTCGCTTTCACCCTCGCCGCGCTTTTGGCGGCGAGCTCCCTGACCGGCCCGGCGGCCGCCATGACCCTGCCGGCGGGTCTCCACTTCGCCGCGTACGACGAGGACGAGGCCGACGAGCGGGAAGAGCTCTACGACGAGGCCCAGGACGCCCTCGACGAGCGGAAGTGGGAGCGCGCCGCCGAGCTCTTCGGCCGCGCCGCGCAGGCCGGCGGCGCGCAGGCGGACGACGCCCTCTACTGGCGGGCCTACGCGCTGCACAAGGCGGGGCGGAAGGCCGACGCGCTCGCCGTCCTGAAGCGGCTCCGGGACTCCTTCCCGAAGAGTAACTGGGTGGACGACGCCAAGACGCTGGAGGTCGAGATCAACGCCGCCGGCGGCACCACCAACCCCGAGCAGGTCGACGATGAAGAGCTCAAGCTCTTCGCCATCAACAGCCTGATGGGCGCCGAGCCCGAGCGCGCCGTGCCGCTGCTGCAGAAGTTCCTGCGCGGCAACCACTCCGTGCGGCTCAAGGAGAAGGCGCTCTTCGTGCTCTCCCAGGCCGACAGCCCCGAGGCGCGCAAGACGCTGCTCGAGATCGCCCGCGGCGGCTCCAACGTCGAGCTGCAGCGCAAGGCGATCGAGTACCTGGGCGTCAGCGGCGACCGCGCCGCGCTGCGTGAGCTCTACCGCAGCGGCGGGCCCGCGATCAAGGAGAAGGTCATCAGCGCCATGCTCGTCGCCGGCGACGCTGAAGGCTTGGCCGCGGTGGCGCGCGCGGAGAGCGATCCCCGCCTGCGCCGCAAGGCGATCCACACGCTCGGGGTCACCGGCGGCAAAGGGAGCGGTGAGTCGCTCAAGGCGATCTACGCCGCCTTTCCCGACCGCGAGACGCGCATGGCCGTGATCGAGGCGCTCTTCGTCCAGGACAACGCCCGCGCCCTGATCGAGATCTTCCGCACCGAGAAGGACCCGGCCTTGAAGCGCGAGGCGGTCCAGAAGCTGACCCTCATCGACGACCCCGAGGCCGACCGCTTCATCGAGTCGGTGCTCGACGATTAACGGAGAACGTCATGACGCGCGCCGCCCTCCAGCTCCTCGCCGCCGCCCTGCTCATCTCCTGCGACGCCGCCGCGGCGCCGCAAGGGGCGCCCGCCGCGCCCGCCCCTGCCACCGCGGAGCCGCCGCCGCAGATGTTGAACGTCCGCTTCGAGCGGGCGACCGCGCGGGGGAGCGTTGCCGCCACCCTCGATCGGCTCGCGGCAGCAGACCGCGACCCCTTCTGGGTCGGCTACCACGTACCGATCGTGGCTGACCACTCCTACACCTGCTGCTGGACGTCCGACTGGAAGCCGGGACCGTGCCGGCTCGAAGCGACCAACCAGAGCTGGGGCAGCTCCGACCGCGACCGCGAGCGCCTCGCCGGTCCCAACGCGATGATCCTCTTCCGGCTGGCGGAGGGGGAGATCGGCAAGGTCCGTGCGGTCTCGCAGGGGTGCCAGCTCGACCTGAGCGGCCGCCGTCTGGTCTGGCTCGAGGACGTGGACGCCGTGGACAGCCTTCGCGCGCTGACGGCGCTCGCAGCCGGCGGCGACGGCCGCCGGAAGGGCAAGGACCCGTCCGAGGAGGCGGTCATGGCGATCGCGCTCCACGGCCTGCCGGAGGCCGACGCGGCGCTCGCGGAGCTGGCGCAGGAAGACAACCCTTCGGACATCCGCGAGGCCGCCCTCTTCTGGCTCGGCCAGACGCGCGGCCGCCGCGGCTACGAGATCCTCTCCCGCGTCGTGCGCCAGGATCCCGACGGCGAGATCCGCGAGAAGGCGGTCTTCTCCCTGTCGCAGAGCGAGGTGCCGGAGGCGGCGGACACGATCGTCGAGGTGGCACGCGGCGACCGCAGCCCGGAAGTGCGGGGGCAGGCGCTCTTCTGGCTGTCGCAAGGGCGGGTGAAGCGGGCCGACGCGATCCTCGAGGCGGTGTCGCGCGACCCCGACCCCGAGGTGCGTGAGCAAGCGGTCTTCGCTCTCTCGCAGCTCCCCGACGACGGCACCGAGCACCTCGTCCGCCTGGTGCGCGAGAGCCGCGACTCCGAGGTGCGCAAGAAGGCCCTCTTCTGGCTCGGCCAATCGAAGGATCCGCGGGCGCTGGACTTCCTGAGCGAGCTGCTCGCCGAGTAGCGAAGGCTCCGGAGCCGGCGCCTCCGGGCGCCGCCTATCCCTGTGGTAGCTTGCCCCCTCGCATGAGAGGACGATGCAGCGCCACCGGGTAAAGTCGGGAATCCGCGTCGAGCTGGCGCGGCGCGACGCCGGCTCGACCACCGGCTTCCGCGGCGGCAAGAAGCGCGCGGCGGCGGAGCTCGCGCGGCTCAGCGAGCGGCTGGAGGAGCTCCAGGAGCTGCTCTGGGCGGAGCACCGGCACAAGGTGCTGGTCGTTCTCCAGGGCATGGACGCGAGCGGCAAGGACGGCACCATCCGGCACGTCTTCGAAGGGGTCAACCCCGCCGGCGTCAAGGTCGCCGCCTTCAAGAAGCCGACGCCGGAGGAGCTGGCGCACGACTTCCTCTGGCGTGTTCATCCGAAGGTGCCCGGACTCGGCGAGCTGGTCATCTTCAACCGCAGCCACTACGAGGACGTGCTGGTCGTGCGGGCGATGGAGCTGGTACCGCGTGCGGTCTGGGAGCCTCGCTACGAGCAGATCGTGAATTTCGAGAAGCTCCTGGCCGACACCGGCACCACGATCCTCAAGTTCTTCCTCCACATCGATGCGGACGAGCAGCGCGAGCGGTTCCAGGCGCGCATCGACGACCCGACGAAGCGCTGGAAGTTCAACCCCGGCGACCTCGAGACACGCAAGCTCTGGGGGAGCTACACGGAAGCCTACGAGGACGCCCTGTCACGCACGTCGACCGACTTCGCGCCCTGGTACGTGGTGCCGGCCAACAAGAAGTGGTACCGCAACCTGGTGGTAGCGACGGTCCTGGTCGAGGCGCTGGAAGGTCTCGGGATGACCTATCCGCCCGGCCCGCCGGGTCTCGACGGATTGGTGCTGGAGTAGGGAGGAAAGCGCGGATGGGCGAGATCCAGGAGCGGCGGATCTCCGGCCTGACGGTGCGGATCGAGCGCGACGTCTGCATCGGCAGCGCCAACTGCACCAAGCTCGCCGGCGACGTCTTCGTGCTCGATCCCGAGGGGATCGTCACCTTCCGGCCGGAGGCGCCGGACATCGAGCGCGAGCGGCTGGTCGAAGCCTGCGGCGTCTGCCCGGTGGACGCGCTCGTGGTGCTGGACGCCGCCGGCACCCGGCTGGTCCCCTGACCCCGCGCCGGCGCGCGCTGCAAGCCGCGTAGCCGATGCTCGCCGCGCTGATCGTTTCGCTCCTGGTGGCGGTCGTGAGCTTCCTCTACGGACGCACGGCGCTCGTCCTGCTCGCGCGCGCGGGTGCAACCGGGGAGCCCAACCGCCTGCCCTTCCCGATCGTGGCCCTGGCAGGGCTCGCGGTCTTGGGAGCGCTCGCCGGCATCTGGGCACTCTGCAGCGGCCTCGGGGCGCTCGCGTTCTGCGCCTTCCTCGCCGGCGCGATCCTGATCGCCCTGCTGCGGCCGCCTTGGCTCTCAGAGGCGCTGCGGCCCGAGGCGGCCGAAGTGCGGGGAGCTGGCCCGCCCGGCTGGCTGCTCCTCGCTGCCGGCGCCCTCTTCGTCCTCGCCCGCACCGCCGGCCCGGTCGAGAGCTACGACGCCGGCACCTACCACGCCCCACTCATCCGCTGGCTGGAGAGCTACGGCTTCGTACCCGGCCTCGGCAACCTGCACGGGCGGCTCGCCCTCTCGGCCGGGTGGCTCGTGCCGTCGGCGCTCTTCTCCTTCGTCTGGCTCGGCGGACGCTCGCTGCACGTCCTCAACGGTACCGTCCTGCTGCTCGTCCTTCTCTCGGGAGTCACCGCGCTCGCCGCCTGGCGTCGCGGGGAGCGGCGGGCGAGCCTCGTGCTGCGCCTCCTCCTGCCGCTCGCGGGTTTACGCTTCTTCGGCAAGTGGCTCTCGTCGCCGACGCCCGACGTCGCCGCGGCGGTGCTGGTCTGGGTCGTGGGGGTCCTCGCGCTCGAGCTCGCCGAAAGCGCAGAAGGAGAACCGGTGGGTGCCGACGACGCCCGGGCCGTTGCCCTCGCTCTCCTCGCCGGCTTCGCCGTGGCGGTCAAGCTCTCAACCCTGCCGCTCCTCCTGCTTCCGTTTCTCTTCGCCGTTCACCGGCTCGCGGCGGGCAAGCCGCGGCGGGCGGGCGCGCTCGCCGCGGCGCTCGTGCTGCTACTCCTCCCGGCCGTCGCGCAGAGCCTCGTCGCCTCCGGCTACCCGGTTTTCCCCCTCGCCTTACTCGACCCCTTCGATTTCGACTGGCAGGTGCCGCGCGCGCAGGCGGCAGCGTACGTGGATTGGATCCGGAGCTCGGCGCTCCTCCCCCACCGGCCCCAGCAAGAGGCGTTGGCGATGCCGTTGACTGAATGGCTGCCGCGCTGGTGGGAGTCGTTGCGCTGGCCGTTCTCGGGCGTGGTCCTCGCCATCGTCTTCCTCGCCCCGTTCCACCTGGCGCTCCTGCTGATCCGCCGGCCCCGCCGCTCGAGCTTCGAGCGCCTCGCCCTCCACGCCACCGTCTGGGCCGGTGCGCTCTTCTGGTTCTTCACCGCCCCCGCGCCGCGCTTCGGCTGGGGCTTCGTGGTGCTCCTCGCCCTTCTCCTCGCCCTCCCGCTCCTCGCCGCCGCCGCTCGCCGCCTCCCCCCGGCGGCCCTCGCCGCCCTCCTCCTTGCCGCCCTCGCCTGGGAGGCCTGGCAGGTCCGCGGGTGGGAGCCGGACGCCTTCCCCGCCGCGGCCCGCCACGCGCTAGTCCCGGCCGACTACCCGCGTCCGGTCACCCGCCGCGTCGCGCTCGGCGGCCTCCCCCTTCATGGGCCGGTGAGAAACGACCAGTGCTGGCACGCGCCCTTCCCCTGCACACCGACCCCCGACACGCGGCTCCAGCTGCGCGGCCCGGGCCTCGCAGACGGTTTCCGCTCGACCGACTAGAATCCATCCGTTTTGGCCGCCGAACCCGCGTCGCCTCCCACGTCCGGCCCTACCCTCGTCCGCGGCCTGACCGCTTGGGACGGGGCGCTGCTGACGATCGGCAGCACGATCGGCACCGGCATCTTCCTTACCACCTCCGACATGGCGCGCGTCCTGCCGCATGCCGGGCTGGTGCTGCTGGTCTGGCTCGCGGGCGGGCTCCTCACCCTGGCCGGCGCCCTCACCTACGCCGAGCTGGGCGTCCTCTTCCCGCGCGCCGGCGGGCTCTACCACTACGTCAAGGAGGCCTACGGCCGACTGCCAGGCTTCCTCTACGGCTGGGCCGCCTTCCTGGTCATCATGTCGGGCGGGATCGCCGCGTTGGCCGTCGCCTTCGGCGAGTACCTGGGGAGCTTCCTGCCCTGGTTCTCGACCCGGCACGCGCTGCTCGCCGTGCCGCTCGGCGGCTGGACCTGGACTCTCTCCGGCGGCCAGGTGGCGGCGGTCGCGGCGATCGTCCTCCTCACCGCCGTCAATCACCTGGGTCTCAAGGAGGGGGCGTTGCTGCAGAACGCCCTGACGCTGCTCAAGGTCGGCTCGATCGTGGTCTTCGCCGGACTCGGTCTCTTCGCTCCGGCGCCCGCGCAGCCGCAGCTCTTCGCGCCGCTCGCCGGCGCCGCCGGCGGCCTCCTCGCCGCCTTCGGCGTGGCGATGATCGCCGCCCTCTGGACCTACGACGGCTGGTACGGCCTTACCTGCTCGGCCGGCGAGGTGCGCGACCCGGCGCGGGCCCTGCCGCGCGGGCTGATCGGTGGGACGCTCGTCATCACCGTCCTCTACCTGCTCCTCAACCTGGTCTACGTGCGGGCGCTGCCGCTCCCCGAGCTGGCGGGCGCGGAGCGCGTCGGCGAGGCGGCAGCCGCGGCGCTCTTCGGGCCGACGGGGGCGCGGCTCCTCGCCGCCGCCGTCCTGGTCTCGACCTTCGGCTGCCTTTCCTCGACCATCCTCTACAGCTCGCGTATCTACCAGCCGATGGCGCAGGACGGCCTCTTCTTCCCCGCCCTCGCCGCCGTCCACCCGCGCTACCGCACGCCGGTGCGCTCGCTCTGGGCGCAGAGCGGCTGGGCGATCGTGCTCACCGTCTCCGGCACCTACGAGCAGCTCTACACCTACGTCGTCTTCGTCAGCGTCGTCTTTCACGCCGCGATCGGGACGGCGGTCTTCGTCCTCCGCCGCACGCGGCCCGAGCTGCCGCGCCCCTACAAGACCTGGGGCTACCCGGTGGTGCCGGCGCTCTTCATCCTCGCCTGCGTGCTGCTGGTCTGGAACACGCTCGGCGAGCGGCCCGTCGAGTCGCTCTGGGGGCTCGGGCTCCTGGCGCTCGGGCTGCCGGTATACTGGCGGTTCCGCAAACGCACCGTGACGGCCGGTCCCGAGGAGAGCTGAGAGTGCTCGACACGCTCACCCACGACAGCTTCGCGCCGCACGTCGGCAGCCCCTTCGAGGTGCGCCTGCCCGAGCGGACCATCCGCTTCGAGCTGCTCGAAGTGCTGCCGGGTAAGGACGAGGCGCCCGGCCGGCGCCGCCCCTTCTCCCTCTTCTTCCGCGGCCCGCGTGAGCTCTACGTACCGCAGCAGATCGTGCCGCTCGAGCATGCCGCGCTCGGCAAGCTCGAGATCTTCCTCGTGCCGGTCGGTCTGGACCCGGAGGGGTACCGCTACGAGGCGGTGTTCAATTAGAAGGCCCGGGGCGCCCGCTCAGGCGCGGGCCGCCGGCTGCGCGACGGCGGCGCCGGCCACGGCGCCGCGCACGAAGGTTTCGATCGCCGCCGCCGGCCGGGCGCCGGCGGTGCGCGCCACCTCGGCGCCGCCCAGGTAGACGGCCATCGTTGGGATCGACTGGATCCCGTAGGTCGAGCCCACCGCCGGATCGACGTCGGTATTCACCTTGACGACCAGGAGCTTCCCGGCGTTGCGCGCCGCCACGTTGGCGATCTCGGGCGCCACCATCTTGCACGGCCCGCACCACGGCGCCCAGAAGTCCACCAGCACCGGCAGGGCGCTCTGCCGCAGCACCTCGCGCAGCTCGTCCGCGCGGTCCACGGCGAGCGGCTCGGACGGCGGCGGCAGCGGCGTCTTGCACGCCCCGCACCGCGCCTCGCTCGCCAGGCGCTCGTAACGCACCCGGTTGGCCTTGCCGCAGGAGGGGCAGGTCCGGACGATCCCGTCGCTCATCGCGTCCTCCAGCGGAGTCCTACGGCGTCCACTCCATCAGCCAGTAGACCCCCTTGTCCTCCCGCTTGCGAAAACCGAGCCGTTCGTAAAGGCGCAGGGCGGGGTTGTAGACCTCGACGTGGATGGTCAGGGGCCTAGCCGTGGCGCGCGCCTCGGCCATCAGCTCCTCGAGCAGCGCCGTGCCGAGCCCGCAGCCGCGGTGCTCTGGCAGCAGCGCGATCTCCATCAAGCGGATCTCCGCCGGCCGGCGGTGGACATAAAGGCGACCGGCCGGCTCGCCGTGCCGCAGCACCACGGACCACTCGGCGCCGGGGTAGTTCTCGCGGTAGTAGGCGTCCTGCGCCGCGAACTGCTGGCGCAGGAACTGCTCCTTCTGCTCGGCCGACCAGTCGGTCGCGAGCTTCAGCTCCTCCAGGCGTGTGCCCGCGTAGACGCGATAGAGGAAGTCGCGGTCGTCGTCGCGCACCGGACGGAGAGAAAGCCCGGCGGCGGCCCCCTCCGAGGTCACTCGGCGAGCGGCTCCGAGTCGATCGAGAGGAGGAGCGAGAGACGGGACGCCGGCGCGGTCGCGGCCAGCTCGGCGAGGTCCATGCCGTTCCGCCAAGCGTCGGGGACGAGCCCGACGAGGTAGACGCCGCGGCGCAGGCGCGGCAGTCCGGCCTCGTCGTCGAGCGTGAATCGCACCCGCATCACCACCGGCGCGCCGCCGTTGGCCGGAATCACCCGCACCGCCAGCTCCGGAAACGCGGACCAATCGACTGGGAAGACGAAGGAGACCGGCGGGCTCGGGTTCCAGCCCGGCCGGCGCCGGAAGCTCCAGGCGTAATAGGGAACGGGCGCCTCGGAGACCGCCGGCTCGGGGGCGGGGAAGAGAACGTCGAGGTCCACCGCCAGCGGCAGCTGCTGGCGGGCGGCGCCGCGTAGCGCCGCGCCGGGATAGAGGCCGTGGACGGTGAGCCGCAGCGGCCGGCCGATGAGCTCCGTGTCGCCGAGCGGCAGGGTGTGCGCCGGCACGACGGTGCCGGCACCGTCGGCCAGCCGCGCGGCGGCCGGGTTGCGCACCGCGCGCGGCAGCTTACGGAGGCTGCCGAGCGTCTCCGTCTCTTCGATGTAGCCGAGCGATGCGAGCCGGACGCCCGCGGCCGCGGCGCCGAAGAGCGCCTCCTCGGCGCGCGCGACCCCTCCCACCCACGGCGAGAGGAGGGCGAGCGAGCCGAAAGCGACGACGTCGCGGCGGCGGAGCTGGATGCTCAAGAGGGTTGCGACGCTAGAGCAAACGTCAGGACGGCGTCAAATGGAACTCGGCCAATATCTTTCGCTACGCATCGCTTCCAGCCTCGCGCAATCGCAAGCGCCGAAGGAAGCGACTGGAGAGACGCCGGCCGAAGCTCGCGAGGAGCTGCGGCGGCGCCGTCCTGATTAACCGCGGGGCGGGAAGACGCCCTGCAGGGCGATGCAGAAGTAGAAGGTCAGGTAGGGCTGTAGGTTGTTGTGCGGCTGGTCGCCGCCGGCAGGGGTGAGCCCGTTCGGGCTCAGCTGGGTCAGGGGACCGGGCGTCTGATAGGCGGAGATCCCGATACCAGTCGCGAGGAGCTGGTCGGTCGGGATCCGCTCGACGCCGTCCGCCTGCGAGGCGACAAGCGAATGCGAGTGAGACGGAATCTCCGATTCCAGAAGAGTGACCGTCTCGCTGCCCCCTATTTCGCCGAGGTCGTGCAGGCTGAGTCCCGGCCCCTGGCCCGGGTGCATCGGCGCCCGTCCCTGCAGGTCCGGCAGAGCGAAGTTGCTCTTGCCGTTTCCACCATAAGTCGTGCCGAGGAGCGAGAAGAGAGCCGTGTTCTGGGACAGCGGCATGAGCTGTCCATCGCACCACGCCCAGCCCTTGGGAGCGAAGTTAAAGGGGAATATGCGGATCTCCGCAACGAACGGATCGGCCATGTCTCCTCCTAGGTGGGTGACGGAAAGATGCCGAACAGCGAGATGATGAAGTCGACGCACAGGTATGGCTGGAAATTGGTGTGCGGCTGGCTGCCTCCCACCGGACTGATCGACGACGGGCTCAGATTGGTGGGCGGTTGGTCCGTTCCGTACGGAAAGATCGTGGTGCCCGAGCCGGACGCCAAGACTGCGCCCTGGGGGGAGTTGGTGTTGGCGATGGCCGCCGAGCCCAAGAGCGCGTGCGAGTGCGCGGCGATCTGTTGAACGGTCAACGTAATCTCTTCAGTCCCTCCCGTCTCCGCGAGGATAAAACCGTTTCCCTGATGGATCGGGATGCGCCCGCGCAAATCGGGCAGCGCGAAGGTGGACTCACCGTCACCTCCATAGGTGGTCCCGATCAGCTGGAACAACGTCTCGTTCTCGCTGATGGGGAGGAGCTGTCCCTCGCAGAACATCCAGCCGGCGGGGGCGAAGTTCCCGGCGAACATGCGGATCTCACCGACATAAGGTTGTGCCATGTCGCGTTCTCCTCTAGTTCGGGCTCGGGAAGATGCCCTGCAGGGCAATGCAGAGGTTGAGGGTGAGGAATGGCTGCATATTGAGGTGGGCCTGCGAACCGCCCACGTTGCCTACCGCGTTGGGCGCCATCGCCACCAGGTTAGCCGGTGGTCCGTACAGCATGCTGAAGTTCGACTGAGCGAGCATCATCGTAGGAGCGGGTCCGTTGGTTGCCGCTGTCGCTTGCGTCGTCGTCGCGTTGAGGACGTGAGCGTGCTCGGGCAGCTCGGCGATCGACAATGTGTGTGCCGGCTCGCCGCCGCGCTCTCCCAGCGTGTGGCCGCTACCGACGTGGATCGGCGTGCGTCCACGCAGGTCGGGCAGCGCGAAGTTGACCCGGCCGTCACCGCCGAAGGTCGTCCCCAACAACGAGAAAAGCGCCTGGTTCTGGTTGATGGGCAACAGCTGACCGTTACAGAGAGCCCACCCCTTTGGTGCGAACTGGAAGCTCATGATCCTGATCTCGGATAAGAACGGTTCCGCCATCTCTCCTCCTCGTAAATTCGGCCGCCGCTGGCGCCGGATGGTGCCACGACGAGACCGAGGTCCACTAGAGAAACCCGCGCTTCATCCTTACGGTGCGACGCAGCTGGTGAATCCGCTGGTGCCCGAGAGCAGGGCCGTGCCGTTGACGCCGAACGTGCCAGAAGTGCTGGTGTTGAGGCTGTTGACGTGGTTTTCCACGTTCGGCGTGCCGGTCGGCGACGGAGCAAGGCCCTCGATACCGAAGATATTGACCGTGGTGCTGGTCCCCTGCTTGCGCAGGTTGATGCCTGGTGAGGTCGTGGCGGTCGCGGTGTTGGTGCTGCCGGCGGTGGTGTTGCCGCTGATCTCTAGGCACAGCGTGGTGTCGCCAGCCGCCGACCCGGAGTCGACGCGAATCCCGGCGCGCGCGGCGGTCGTAGTGTCCGGGGCGGCCGCCGTGTTGTTGAGGATCCGGGCGGTCAGGCTGCAGTCGGAGCCGCGGGCAATCGCGAAGATCCCCGGCCCGTCGGTGTCGCTCACGTTGTTCCCGGAGATGGTGGCGGAGACGACGGCATTGTCGAGAGCCACCGTGGCGTCGGCGTCGCAGCCGACGTTGATGCCCGCCGAACCGACGGCGTTGTTGGCAACGATCCGGTTGTTATTGACTGTCGCAGTCATCGAGCCGGTCCCGAACTGGTTGAGCTCGATGACGACGCCGTCGATGTTGGTGATCGGGCTGGCGACGGTTCCGTTACCGGAGATGTTGAAATTGCCCTGTCCGCTGCCGGTGACGCCACCCGTGAAGAAGCGGTCCGGCTGGTTGCCGACGCCCAAGCTGCCACCATTCATCAGGTTGTTGGTGATCGCGATGACGTCGGTGCCGCTGCCGGCGACGCCGAAGGTGCCCGCCGCCCCGCTGCCGCCCGAGTTGCCGCCGAAGGCGTGGATGCCGGCGCCAGTCGGGAAGTTGGTGATGACGTTGTTGTTGATCGTCGCGCGGGTCACGTTCCCCACGATTGCCGCTGTGCCATAGGCGTCGAGGCGAATCGCCGATCCCAGCGAGGTGGCGATCGAGGCCGCGCTGGTGAACGCGTTGTTCTGAATGTCGGCGTGAGCGATGGTGCCATTGTAGTGCTGGATGTCGACACCGTGGAACCGGGAGTTGGTGAGCACGCTGTCGGTCAACGTCAGCGTGCCGCTGACGTTGGCGCTGGAGCTGCTGTCGTTGAAGCTGATGTTTGAGTCGTCCGTGCCTCCGGCCGTCCCCGAGTTGTTGATCGTGCCGTTGTCGAAGGTGAAGCTGGCAACCAACGTCCCGTTGACGCCGCTTCCCGCGGTGCTCTGGATCGACATGTTGGTGAACGACGGGTTCATGGTGTCGGTCAGGGCGATACCGTGGCTGGTGGTGTTCTGGACCAGCCCGCCCGTGGCGTTGCCGCCCTGCCCTGACACTCCCGTGCCGGTGACGATCAGCCGCCCCAGCGTCCCGGTGGCATTGAGCACGATGCCGTTCGCCGGGTCGGCGGCCGCGGTGTTGTTGCCCGAGGAGACGTTGCGGAAGTTGAGATTCGAAGAGCCGATGGTGGTGCTAGTGACGCGCAACGCCGTGGCGCTGATCGAAGTGATGTCATTGGTGCTACCGGTGATGTGGAGCCCCAGGGTGTTGGTGTTGCTGGTCGCTGCGAAACCCTCGCCGGTCGTCGTGTCGATGTCCATCCCGCCGCTGAAGGTGATCGGGCGGCCGCCGGTGTTGCCGTTGACCAGAATGCCGGAGCCGTTCTCGTCGATGGCGCCCGAGAGGGTGATGTCGTCGGTGCCGTCGTCGCCGCTCCAGGTGGCGAGCGAGACGGCGCGCGCCGACGCCGAGTTGTTGGTAATGGTCCCGGCGTAGGTGATGTCGGCGTTGCCGCCGCTGACGTCGAAGATCGGTCCGGTCGCGCCGGCGGTCGTCGTGATGCTGCTACCCGAGCCAGCCGAGAAGACGGAGTTCGTCGTGCCGTCGGAGACGTTGGCCAGCGCCACGCCCTTGCTCGCCGTGTTGGTGCTCTTCAAGCTCGAGAGCTGCAGGTCGGTGGTCATCGTCGAGAGGTCCACCGCCGGACCGCCCGTCGCTTCGATGATGCTCACACCGGCTCCGACCGTCACCCGGGTGCCCGTGCCGGCGCCGGTGTTGACCGCGCCGGTGCCGGTGATCCGGAGGCCGGCGCCGTTGTCGGCGAAAATGTCGAGGTCGGTGAAGGCCAGGTCGCCGGCCACCCCCGTCATCACGATGCCGTTGCCGCCGACGCCGTTGCCGGCGCCTGTCGCCCCGACGACCGTCGTGCCGCCGGAGACCGTCTGGAAGCTGCCCGTCGGCGTGCCGTCGAAGGTGGCGTTGAGGACGTTGATACCGGTGCCGCCGGTGGCGCCGCTCACGACGTTGTCGTCAAACGCCGTGATGGTGAGTGACCCAGCTGTACCGGTCTCCTGGATATCAAGCGCCGTGCCCGTCGCGGTCAGGTTGTTGTCGTGGAAGGCGAGGTTGAGGTTAAAGGCACCCGTGCCGGCGAGGTTGATGTCGACCCCTTCAACCGCTGCCGAGCGCACGACGTTGTCGCGGATGGTCAGCTTCCCCGAGCCCGCGAAGCTGCCGCTCGTCGTCCAGTCGATGGCGTTGACGTTGCCGGCCAGGTTGAGACCAACGATCTCGATCGGGATGACGTCGGTCGCGCCGACACCCTCCGGCGCTCCGGCCGTGGTGTCGTCGAGGAACGGCCGGCAGGGATTACCCGAACAGGCGGTTGGGGCAGGCTGCGCCAGCAGCGGCACCGAGGTCGTGGCGGGGACGCCGTTGAAGGTGATCGCTGGATTGAAGGAAATTGTGAGTCCGGCGAACTCGCCGATCAGGTGCTGGCCGCCTTTGAGCGCGATGCCGCCGGCCTGCCCGGTGCTCGTGCCGTCGCCGAAGTAGACGAAGATGTAGTCGTTGACGAGCGAGGCCGTCTGCGCCTCGGCGAGCGTGTCGAACGGATCGTTGGATCGGCCCAGACCTCCGGCCGTCGCGTTGTTCTTCACGTACCAGACGCGCTCCTTCCGGTTGATCGTCACCGTGCGGTTTACCGTGTACGCGCCGTCGGTGACCTGGTAGCCGAAGCTGTCGGAGGCGGCAGTATCGCCCGCCTTGGGAGTGAAGACGAACTCGCCGTTGGACAGCAGGTTGACAGTTCCTCCGTTCGCCGTAGGGCCGTTCGAGATCGGTACGACAGCGAGAGGGCTCGGTCCGTCCCCGTCGGTGAAGTTGTCCTTGAGGTTGCCGGAGACGAACACCCCGGGGAACACCGACTGCGCCGCGGCGAATTGGAACTCCGTGTTGCCGATAGTGTCGAAGGTCTCCTTCGGGCTGGCGACCGGCTGCGGCGGGAAGTTGACCGTCACGGACTGTTGCACCTGCGGCGCCGGGTTGTAGGTGCCGTTGCCGGCCTGGTTGGCGTTGATGAGGCAGGTGCCGCCGGCGGTGAACGACACCGTCGAGCCCGAGATCGAGCACACCGAGGCCGCCGAGGCGTCGATGGTGAACGTCACCGTCAGCCCCGAGGTCGCCGTCGCCGTCACGTTGTAGGTCGGGCCGCCGATCGTCGCGAAGGCTGGCGGGGTCGAGGTGAAGGTGATGGTCTGGTCCTGCTTGACCACAAGGAACGACTGCTGCACCTGCGGCGCCGGATTGTAGGTGGCGTCGCCGGCCTGGTTGGCGTTGATGACGCAGGTGCCGGCGCCGATGAACGACACCGTCGAGCCCGAGATCGAGCACACCGAGGCCGCCGAGGCGTCGATGGCGAACGTCACCGTCAGCCCAGAGGTCGCCGTTGCCGTCACGTTGTAGGTCGGGCCGCCCAGTTGTGCCCCGACGGGGGCCGTCGAGGTGAAGCTGATCGTCTGATCGCCCTTGGCGACCGCGAACGACTGCTGTACCTGCGGCGCCGCGTTGTAGTTGGCGTTGCCGGCCTGGTTGGCGTTGATGACGCAGGTGCCGACGCCGATGAACGACACCGTCGAGCCCGAGATCGAGCACACCGTGCTCGCCGAGGCGTCGATGGTGAACGTCACCGTCAGCCCCGAGGTCGCTGTTGCCGTAACGTTGTAGGTCGAGCCGCCCACCTGTGCCCCGACCGGGGCCGTCGAGGTGAAGCTGATCGTCTGGTCGCCCTTGGCGACCGCGAACGACTGCTGCTCTTGGGGCGCCGGAGCGTAGGTCGCGTCGCCGGCCTGGTTGGCGTTGATGACGCAGGTGCCGTCGCCGATGAACGATACCGTCGAGCCCGCGATCGAGCACACCGTGCTCGCCGAGGCGTCGATCGTGAACGTCACCGTCAACCCCGAGCTCGCCGTGGCCGTCACCTCATAGGTCGGGCCGCCGACCGTGGCTCCTGCCGGAGCTGTGGAGGTGAAGCTGATCGTCTGCGAGGCCAGGCTCACCGCGAACGACTGCTGGGCCTGGGGTGCTGGATCGTAGTTGGCGTCGCCTGCCTGATTGCCGTTGATCACACACGTGCCCGCGGCGGTGAACGACACCGTCGATCCCGAGATCGAGCATACCGACGTGGCCGACGCATCGATGGTCAAGGTCACGGGCAGCCCGGACGATGCGGTTGCCGTCACGTTGTAGGTGGGTCCGTTCACCGTCGCGTCGCTCGGCGCCGTGGACGTGAAGGTGATCGTCTGCGACCCCTTCCCCACCGCGAACGACTGCTGGACCTGCGGCGCCGGGTTGTAGTTGGCGTCACCGGCCTGGTTCGCATTGATCACGCAGGTACCCACGCCGATGAAGGACACCGTCGAGCCGGAGATCGAGCAGACCGTGCTCGCCGACGCGTCGATGGTCAGCGCGACGGTCAGGCCCGACGAGGCGGTCGCTGTGACGTTGTAGGTGGGCCCGCCCACCGTCGCATCGGAAGGAGCCGTCGAGGTGAAGGTGATGGTCTGATCGCCCTTGCTCACCGCGAACGACTGCTGCTCCTGTGGCGCCGGCTGGTAGTTGGCGTCGCCGGCCTGGTTGGCGTTGATGACACAGGTGCCGACACCGATGAAGGAGACCGTCGAGCCCGAAATCGAGCAGACCGCGCTCGCCGACGCGTCGATCGTGAATGTGACCGCCAGACCCGACGTGGCCGTGGCCGTGACCTCGTAGGTCGGGCCGCCCACCTTGGCATCGCTCGGCGCCGTCGAGGTGAAGCTGATTGTCTGCGAGGCCTTGCCCACGGAGATGGTGACGGTGGCCGTCGAGCTGCCACTGGGGTTTTGGATGACGTATTTGAACGTGTCGTCGATGAGCACCGCGCCGCTCGGTGGCGTATAGCTGAAGCTGCCGTCGGCGTTGAGGGTGATCGAGCCCCCCGCCGAGGTCGGCGTGGCGGCGCCGATGGTCGTCTGCTCTGTACCGGTGGTCGCGCCGTAGCTCACGATCGACGCCCCATTCAGGGTGTCGTTGCTGGTCACTCCGCTCGCCGCATTGACTACGAGCACCGTGTCCTTTTCGGTGTCGTAGTGGTCGTCGACCGCCGCCGGCGGCTCACTGAGCAGGAAGTAGCCGGTGACGTCGAGGATCAGCTGATACTGGTCGGGGCCGGGGTTGCTGGGGGGAGTCACCGTCGCGAGGGCGTCGACGCAACCCGTGCAGGTACCGTTGTTTCCCAGCTCTACGATCTCGAACATGGAGCGCGTCCGGCCGGCATTGAAGGCAAGCGCCCCGGCCGTCGGCGGCACCTGCCCCGCCTGGAAGACCACGAGCCCTCCTGACTCGGTCGCGCCGACGATCGTCACGTTGAACGCGGCGGCGTCGGCGTCGGCGGGAACTTCACAGACCCCCGCCACCTGGATTCCGTCCGTCCCGGTCTGGGCGGTGAACGTCTGGCCCATGTCGAGCGGGCCGTCGGTGCCGCGGCTGTCGTAGACACGGCATGGGGGCACCGTAAAGAAGGCGAGCTGGGCGGCAGCAGGAGAGGCCGCCAGGAAGGCCACGGTGGAGATCACGGCGAACGCGATCCTGGCTGCAAGGGACGGGCGAAGACTCATCGTGGAACTCCTTCGGGGAAACGTCCCGGCGGCGACGCGTGCAATCGTTCTCATCTACGGCTCCATCTGCGGGTCGTGCGGGCGCACCGGACCGGTCCGGGCAGTCGCCTGCTGGAACCCGCTTCACTCCTTAGGTTGCGCCCGACGTTAGCACAAACCGAGGGGTGGCTGCACCCGGCGTTGGCGGCGGGTAGGATGCCCCCTCGTGATCGCCGGCCGCCAGGAGCCCATCCGCTGCCCCTGGGCCGGCACCGAGCCCCGTATGCTCGCCTACCACGACCGCGAGTGGGGGGCGCCGGTCCACGACGACCGCAAGCTCTTCGAGTTCCTGGTGCTGGAAGGGGCGCAGGCGGGGCTCTCGTGGCGCACGATCCTAGAGCGCCGCGAGGGCTACCGGCGCGCCTTCGCCGGCTTCGATCCGCGCGCCGTCGCCGGCTTCGGCGAGGCCGACGTGGAGCGCCTCCTCGCCGACCCCGGCATCGTGCGCAACCGCGCCAAGGTCGCGGCGGCGATCGGCAACGCCCGTCGCTTCCTGGAGGTGCAGGCCGAGCACGGCACGTTCGACCGCTACCTCTGGGGCTTCGCCGGCGGCCGGCCGCGCCAGAACGCTTTCCGGTCGGCGGCCGAGGTGCCGGCGACGACGCCTGAGGCCGAGGCGCTCAGCCGCGACCTCCGCCGTCGCGGCTTCCGCTTCGTCGGCCCGACGATCGTCTACGCCACGATGCAGGCCGTGGGGCTGGTCAACGACCACCTGCAGAGCTGCTTCCGCTGGCGAGAGCTTGGTGGCGGTCGTTCCCCAGCATCCTTTCCGCCAGCCAGCGCCAAACCGCGGCGAGCCCATTGAAGAGGTTGAGCGCGACGAACGCCAGCAGGATCCCCGCCACCGCGCAAGCCACCGCCTCGGGGAGTGTGTCGATCTCGTAAAGGAAGATCTGCGGCGGCCACTCCTGGTAGAGGAAAGGCGCGGCCATCAGCGACCCCGAGAGCGCGATCATCGTCACCCAGAGAACGAAGGACACGATCCCCAACGGCAGCTTGAGGAGCAGGAAGAGCAGCCCGGTCCAGGTGACCGGGTTGGCCAGGACGTCGCGGGCGCGCTGGAGCGGCCGGCGGTCGGGGGCGCCGGGGGTGAACATCGGCGGCACCCGCGCGCCGAGGAGGCCGATGGCGAGGAGCCGCTCGAGGGCGACGCCCCCCCAGACGAGGGCGAAGGTCAGCGCCAGGATGAGCAGGCCGACCCAGACGATGACTAGCCCGAGGCCGACCGAGAAGCCCACCGTCAGGAGCACGAAGTAGCACAGCCCGAACGGGAAGGCGAGGAGCAGGTAGAGGAGGTTCCCCCCGGTGCGCGGCTCGACGGGCGCGCGCAGGAAGCGCACGAGCGGATTGTCGGAGGGCGCGCTCGCGGCACGCGGCGCCTCCGGCTCGGCGTGAAGGTCCAGGATGGCGGCTTGCATGGCGTCGTCTCCGTGGGGAGGTCTCCGTGGGGAGGTGCCGGCGGTCCGCCGGCGTCCCATGCCATGCAGTACGCGCCGCCGCGGCGGCGGGTTTCGCGGCCGCTCAGCGCGCGGCCAGGACCTCTCGCGCTCGTCGCAGCTCTTCGCGGTCGCCTTCCCCGCAGAGCGCGACGAGCGCCTCGTACCGCTGCCGCGCCGCCGGCCCGTCGCCGGCGAGCTCGGCGGCGCGCGCCGCGCCGTAGAGCGCGTTGAAACGGCCGGGGGCCGAGCGCAGCACCGCGTCGTACTCCGCCAGTGCCGCCGCGCCCTTACCCTGCTCGAGCAGCAGGTCGGCCAGCAGCTCGCGCGCCGGCAGCACCGCTCCGGGCGACACGGGGTGCTTCCCGACCCGGTCCTCGAGGTCGGCCGCCGCGGTCAGCAGCCGCACCGCCTCCTCGTCCTTCCTCTCGGCGCGCGCCAGCCACCCGGCGGCCGCGAGCCGGAGCGCCTCGACCTGCCCCGCCCAGTCGTACGGTCCGGCAGGCGGCGCCTGCCGCAAGCCCGCGTGGAGACGCTCGATCTCTCCCAGCGCCGTGCGCGCCGCCGCGGCGTCGCCGCTCCGCGCCGCCCCCAGCGCGCGGGCGAAGTGATGGAGGGCGAGGGCGTAGGAGTAGCGATCCCACGGGAGCGACGGCAGCGGCGCCGCCAGCGCCGCGGCCTCGGCCCAGCGGCGGCGCTCGAGGGTCCACCGCGCCGGCACCGCGGCGACCGCATAGCCCACTGCGAAGCCCGGATCGTCGAAGGTGCGCGCCGCCGCGGTCCGCGCCAGGACCTCCTTCGCCTTGTCGTCCTGACAGGTCTGGAGGTAGCCGTAGGCGAGGTAGTCGAGCGCGTGGAGAGTGTCGAAGGCGGCGGCGCCCGGGTGCCGCTCGGCCACCCAGCGGTCGGCGGCCGCGGCGGAGGCCAGGTTGGAGTCGATCGCTTCCTGCCAGAGCCCGAGGCGGACGAAGATGTGCGACGGCATGTGCAGCGCGTGCGCCGAGGCCGGCGCGATCTTCGCGTAGCTCCGCGCCGCCGGCAGCGCCAGCAACGCCAGCTCGGGATAGTCGAAGGAGTGAATGATGTAGTGGGCGACGCCGGGGTGCTCGGGCGCCAGCGGCAGGATGCGCTCGAGGATCGCGGCCGCCTGCTTCTGCTGCGCGTAGGTGGCGTCGCTCGGCGGCGCGGTGCCGAGCAGTGCGAGGGCGTGGAAGATCGCCGCCTCGTGGTCGTCCGGCTGGCGGCGCGCCAGCTCCTCGACCGCCGCCAGGTAGGCCCGGGCGCGTGTCCTGTGGTCGAGCCGGTCGGCGTCCTTGTAGAAGGCGCCGATGGCGGCGACGTAGCCCTGCTCGCGCGGCGTCGGCGCGCCCAGCGCGGCGGCCTTCTCCGCCGCCGCGCGGCCAGCGGCGAGCTCCTGCGGCGTCGGCGGCGCCCAGATCGGGTGGTACCAGCTCATCCCGATCCCCCACTGCGCCATGGCGCAGGCGGGGTCGCGCTCGGCGACCGCGGCGAAGGCGATGCGTGCCGCCTCGTAGCCGAAGGAGTGGAGGTGGGCGACCGCGCGCTCGAAGTCAGCGGCGACCTCCGGACGGCAGGAGGTCGGGAAGCGCACGTTGCCCAGGCTCGCGGCCGGATCGGCGTGCGTATGGTCGTGCTCGTGCCCCTGGGCCAGGACGGCGGGCGCCGGGGCGAGGAAGGTGACGAGGGACGTGACCAGGGACGTCAGGACGAGTGCGGTCGGCAGCTTGCGAGTCATGCCCATAGAATAACGCCCGCCATGCGCCTCCACGCCTTTCAGGGCCTGCGCTACGACCGTCCCGCCGACCAGGCCGGCGCCCTCGCCGCGCCACCCTACGACCAGATCGACGACCGGCAGCGCGACCGCTTCCATGCCCAGTCCCCGCACCAGTTCGTCCACCTCTCCCGGCCGGTGGCGCCGGACGGCACCGATCCCTACGCCCACGCCGCGGCGCTCCACCGCCGCTGGCTCGACGACGGCGTCGTGACGCGCGAGGCGCGGCCGGCGCTCTACCCGTACGTCATCGAGCTGGCCGGCGGCGCGGGCAAGCGCCTGGGGATCGCCGGCCTCGTCGAGCTCGAGGACGCGCGCGCCATCCGGCCGCACGAGCAAACCCTCGACAAGCCGTTCGCCGACCGCCTGGCGCTGCTCGAGGCGATGCGGGTGGACATCGAGCCGATCCTCCTGCTCGCCGAGGACGGCGGGCGCCTCGACGCTCTCCTCGCCGAGGATCTCGAAGGCGCCGAGCCGCTCGTCGCCTACCAGGACGCCGACGGTAATCGCCACCTGCTCTACCGGATCGACGACCCGGCGCGGATCGCGCGCTACCGCGAGGCGCTCGCCGGTCCCGGCGCCATCGCCGACGGCCACCACCGCTACAAGGTGGCGCAGCGCTACGCCGAGCGCCACGGCACCGCCCCGGGGAGCGCCGCCGCCGCCAAGCTGGCGGTGGTGACCAGCCTCGACTCCCCTGCTCTCACGATCGACCCGATCCACCGCGCCCTCCGCGCGCCGGCGGACCTCGGCCCGCTCGCCCCGCTCGCCGCGTCGCGGGCGTCCTTCCACGGCGGCGACGGCCCAGCCTTTGCCGCCGCCGTGGCCGCCGCGCCGCAGCCGGCCCTCGGCTTCTGGGTCGCCGGCGGCGAGCCGGAGGTCTGGAGCTTCGGCGGCGGCGAGCGCCCGGCGGCGGTCGTCGTCCTCCGCGACGATGTGCTCCCCGCGCTCGGCCTGCCGCCCGAGGCCGAGACCGACGGCACCGTCGTCTACCGCGCCAACCCGGCGGAGCTCTGGAGCCAGGTTTCCGGCGGCGAGCTCGGGACGGCCATCTTCCTGCCGCCGATGCGGCCGGCGGAGTTCGCGGCGGCGATCGCCGAAGGCGAGATGCTGCCCCCGAAGTCCACCCGCTTCCTGCCCAAGGTGATGGCCGGCCTGATCTGGGCCGACCACGACGCCGCCCTCGGCTAGGCGCGGAGAACGTGCCCACCCGCTTCCTCGAGGACGACACCCCGGTCGTCCAGTTCGACGTCCAGCTCGAGGTCTCGCCCTACGCCGTCTTCCGCCGGCTGCGCGACGGCGACCCGCCGCTCCTCGTGGACGTCCGCCCCGAGCCCGGGGCGCTGAGCCTGCGCGGCGCCGTCCCTTACCCGGGCCCCGACTGGTCGCCGCCGGCCGACCGGGACGTCGTCCTCTTCGACGACGACGGCGCCCTCGCCGTCGAGGGGGCCCGCCACATGCAGGCCGCCGGCTGGCCGCGCGTCAAGGCCCTCTTCGGCGGCCTCCAGCTCTACGAGTTCGCCCTCGACCCGGAGGTCGTGGGGGCCGAGACCTACCTCCTGCGCGCCGCCGGGCCGGCAAAGGCATAGAATCCCCTTAAAGAAATGGCGACCGAACCGCACAACCCAGCGCCGGACCCGATTCCGGACCTCGACGCCCCGCGCGTCCTCACCGATGAGAGCCTGCAGCAGGAACGCTCGCTGGCCGACCAGGCGATCGCCGAGGGAATGACCGAGGCCGCCGCGAAGACGGTGGCGACGGTCGAGGAGGTGCGCGCCCAGACCGACGAGAGCCTGCAACGCGAGCGCGTGGAGGCCGACCTGGCGATCGAGGACGTGCGCCAGGAAGCGGCCGAGAGGGTCGAGCAGACCCTCGCGGAAGAGGTACCGGAGGCGGCGCAGGTCGGCGAGGTGATCGCCCAGGAGCGGCAGCTCGCCGACGAGGCGGTCCGCGAAGAGCGCGAGCGCGCCAACGAGCTATTGCGCCTGGAGCGCGAACGGGCCGACGCGGCGCTCGAGCGCGAGCGCCGGGAGCGGCTGGAGCTGCAGGAGCGGCTGCTCGAGCGCGAGCGCCGGCAGACCGACGGCAACCTGGCGCACGAGCGGGACCGGGCGGACGAGGCGGTCGGCCAACTCGCCGCACGGGCCGGAAGCGTGCGGCACGAGCCGGTCGTCACCCGCGACGAGATCCTGGCCATCGTCAGCCACGACCTGCGCGACCCGCTGCACACGATCGCGCTTTCGGCCGACCTGATGCGCGAGAACGCCCCGCCGGGAGAGAGCGGCGGGCTCGTCCGCGGCCTCGCCGGGACGGTGCAGCGCTGCGTCGGCCAGATGACAACCCTGATCGGGGACCTCCTCGACCTCGAGCGGATCGCCTCCGGGCGGCTACGCATGGATCCAGAGCCCCGCGACGCCGTCGCGGTGGCGCGGGAGGCGGTCGAGCGGGCGCGGCCCGCCGCCATCGCCAAGGGGATCACCCTGCAGGCCGAGCTCCCTCCCGGTCAGCTCGTCGCCCGCTTCGACCGCGACCGCATCCTCCAGGTCTTCGCCAACCTCCTGGGCAACGCCGTCAAGTTCACGCCGGAAGGCGGCCGGGTGTGGGTCGAGGCCGAGCGCGTGGACGGCGTCGCGCGCTTCGCCGTGCGCGACACCGGGCCCGGCATCCCCGAGGAGGAGCGCGAGGGAATCTTCGACCGCTTCACCCAGCTCGACCGCGAGTCCCGCGGCGGCCTGGGCCTCGGCCTCTACATCTCCCGCTGGATCGTCGAGCAGCACGGCGGCACGATCCAGGTCGAGAGCGAAGTCGGGGCTGGCAGCACCTTCTCCTTCACCTTGCCGCTGGCCTAAACGAGTCCGGCCGGCCCGGCCGGAAGAGCGGCTTCGCGCCTAGCTGACGTGCCCGTCCGGGTGCACCGTCCAGGTGTCGCCCGAATGGATGAGGGCTTCGAGGCTCCCCTGACCCAGGCGGTCGATCTCGCTCTGGATCTGGGCGACGACGCGCTCCTCGTAGCTCGGGATGTCGTGGGCGCGGATCACCCCGACGGGGGTCGGGAAGTCGGGGGGGAGGAGCTGCGCGGCGAGGAAGGCGGTGGCCGGGTTCTCGTCGGACTCGTCCCAGACCAGGCAGTCGGCCTCGGTGAGGCCGTCGCCCAGGTGGATCACCTCCATCCGCGTGCCGTTCATGCGGATGCCTTTGTCGCGCGCCTTGCCGTAGACCATCGGCTTGCCGTGCTCGAGGTAGAGCGTCGCGTCGTCGCGCGTGTCCTTCTCGGTCATGTAGGTGAAGGCCTTGTCGTTGAAGATGTTGCAGTTCTGGTAGATCTCGACGAAGGCCGTGCCGCGGTGCCGGGCGGCACGCCGCAGCGTCTCCTTGAGGTGCTGCTGGTAGATGTCCACGGTGCGCGCCACGAAGGTGGCGCCGGCGCCGAGCGCCAGCGACAGCGGGTTGAACGGGTAGTCCACCGACCCCGAGGGGCTGGACTTAGTGCGCTTGCCCAGCTCGCTGGTCGGCGAGTACTGCCCCTTGGTCAGGCCGTAGATCCGGTTGTTGAACATCAGGATCTTGACCCCGACGTTGCGGCGCAGGGTGTGGATCAGATGGTTGCCGCCGATCGACATCGCGTCGCCGTCGCCGGTGGCGATCCAGACCTCGAGGTCCGGCCGCGCCATCTTGAGCCCCGTCGCCACCGCCGGCGCGCGGCCGTGGATCGAGTGGAAGCCGAAGGTGTTCATGTAATAAGGAAAGCGCGACGAGCAGCCGATCCCGGAGACGACGACGAAGCGCTCCTTCGGGATCCCCAGCTCGGGGAAGACCTGCTGCACCGCCGAGAGGATGGCGTAGTCCCCGCAGCCGGGGCACCAGCGCACCTCCTGGTCGGTGGTGAAGTCCTTCTTGGTCAGGGTCGGCGGCGTGGCGGCCATCGTCGGGCTCCTAGTGGACGGTCGGCCGCGCGCCCAGCAGCTCGCGGATCCGCTCGTAGATCTCCCCGCGGGTGAAGGGCTTGCCTTGCACCTTGGTGAGGCTCTCGATGTCTTTCAGGGTGCGCGCGCGCAGCAGCAGCGCGAGCTGCCCGAGGTTCATCTCCGGCACCAGCACGCGGCGGAAGCGGCCGAGCACCTCGTCGAGGTTCGAGGGGAAGGGGTTGAGATGCCGCAGGTGCGCGCGCGAGACCACGAGGCCCTCGGTGCGGGCGAGGTTGACGGCGCCGTTGATGGCGCCCGCCGTGCTCCCCCACCCCAGGACCAGCAGCTCCCCCTCCGGCTCGCCGTGCACCTCGAGCGGCGGGATGTCGCGCGCCACCCGCGCCACCTTCTCGGCGCGCAGGTGGATCATCCGCTCGTGGTTGGCCGGATCGTAGGAGACGTTGCCGGTCACGTCCTCCTTCTCGAGGCCGCCGATCCGGTGCTCGAGACCCGGCGTGCCCGGGATCGCCCACGGGCGGGCCAAGGTCTCGGGGTCGCGCCGGTAGGGCTCGAAGCCCTCCGGGTTGCGCTCGAACTCGACGCCCAGGTCGGGCAGCGTGGACAGGTCGGGCAGCTTCCAGGGCTCCGAGCCATTGGCGATGTAGCCGTCGGAGAGGAGCACGACCGGCGTCATGTGCCGCAGCGCGATGCGCGCGGCTTCCAGGGCGACCTCGAAGCAGTCCTTGGGCGAGGAGGCGGCGACGATCGGCAGCGGGCTCTCGCCGTTGCGCCCGAACATCACCTGCAGCAGGTCGGCCTGCTCGGTCTTGGTCGGCAGCCCGGTCGAGGGGCCGCCGCGCTGGATGTCGCAGACGATGAGCGGCAGCTCGGTCATGACCGCCAGGTTCATCGCCTCGGTCTTGAGCGCGATGCCCGGGCCGGAGGAGACGGTGACCGAGAGCGCGCCGCCGAAGGAGGCGCCGATGGCGGCGCAGACGGCGGCGATCTCGTCCTCGGCCTGCAGCGTCGTCACCCCGAACTGCTTGTAGCTCGCCAGCTCGTGGAGGACGTCGGAGGCCGGGGTGATCGGGTAGGCGCCCAGGAAGAGCGGCAGGCCGCTGCGGCGGCTGGCGGCGATGAGCCCCATCGCCAGCGCCGCGTTGCCCTGGATGTTGCGGTACTTGCCCGGCTCGAGCTCCGCCGGCGCCACCTCGTAGCGCACCTGGAAGAGGCCGGTGATGTCGCAGAAGTTCCAGCCCGCCTTGAGCACCTTGATGTTGGCCTCGGCGAGGTGCGGCTTCTTGGCGAAGTTCTTGGTCAGCCAGGAGATCGTGTTGTCGAGCGGGCGGCTGAAGAGGTAGTACACCATCCCCAGGGCGAAGAAGTTCTTGCAGCGGTCCATCGACCTGGTGTCGAGGCCGCTGCCCTCGAGGGTGCGCCGGGTCATGGTCGTCAGATCGACCCTGAACACCCGGAACTTGGCAAGGCTGCCGTCTTCGAGCGGGTTGCTGGTGATGCCGGCGCGCGCGAAGTTGCGGTCGTTGAACTCGTCGGTGTTGGCGATGACGACACCGTTCGGCTTGAGGTCCTCGATCTCCTTCTTGAGCGCCGCCGGGTTCATGACGACCAGCACGTCCGGGGCGTCGCCCGGGGTGTGGATGTCGTAGTCGGCGATCCGTACCTGGAAGGAGGAGACGCCCGGCAGGGTGCCGGCGGGGGCGCGGATCTCGGCCGGGAAGTCGGGCAGGGTCGAGAGGTCGTTGCCGAGCAGCGCCGAGGTGTTGCTGAACTGGTTGCCGGTGAGCTGCATGCCGTCGCCCGAGTCGCCGGCGAAGCGGACGACGACCTCCTCCAGCTTCTGCGCCGCGACTTGGCCCTTGGGGCTCTCCTTCTCTGCGACGGTGCTCATGCCTTCCTTTCTCGGGTAGCGGTGGGGGCGGCCTGGAGGCGAGAACACCCGGCCCACGGGCCGGGCCTGCAAATGGTAACAGAGCCCCGCCGCGGTGTCATTCCGGGCGGGGCTCTCGAAGAAGTGGGGCCGGTTCAGGGGGTGCAGATCTGGCCGTCGATCATCCCTTCGCCGGCGCCGTCGGCGAAGGTGCCGGAGGCGATGAGGACGCCGGTGGCGCCGGCCCACTCGCCGGTGCCGCCGGTCACCACGTCCACCTCGGAGAACTCGCCGGCGCCGACCGTCGAGAGGACGATCGCGTCCTTGGTGAAGAAGTCACCGCTGTCGGTGTGGAAGGTGTTGTCGCCGGTCAAGACGACCACCCCGGTCGTCGCGGTGTCGACGGTGGGCAGGAAGCTGGTGCCCACGAACTCGGTGTTCGCGGTGAGGCTGCCCTGGAGCGTCGCCGTGGCGCAGAGCCCGATCGGCGAGCCGCAGGTCGGCTCGGCGTCGGCCTGGAGGAAGAGGTGGGCGTGGATCCGCTTGCACGACGCGTCGGCGGCGGCGGGCGCGGCGGCGAGCGGGGCGAGGGCCAGGACCAGGGCGAGGGCGAAATTGCGGGACATGGTCGTCTCCTTTTGGCGAAGAGGTCGTTCGGCGGCTCAAATGCCGGGGCCGCGCGAAAGGTTCCCGGCGCCGCCGGCCCCCCGCTCGGGGGCCCGCGCGAAGAAGAAGAGGAAGAGAGGGAGTTAGGTTTCCGGCTCGTCGCCGCCGCCGGCGAGACGCGCCGCGATGCGTTCCATGAGCCCGGCGGGCGCCTCGATCCGGGCGACCTTCCGCCGCACCTCGGCGATCACGTTCTCCTCGAACCGGTACTCGCCGGCGCAGGCGGCGCAGGTCTCGAGGTGCTCCTGGACGAGCCGCAGCTCCTCGGGGCTCAGGGTGCGGTCGAGATAGAGGTCGAGCCGGCGGAAGACCTCGTCGCAGGTGTAGCGGTCGGGGGCGCTCATGCCGTCGCCGCCCCGGCGGTCAGCTCGCCGATGATGCCGCTCGCTTCGGCCAGGGCCCAAAGCTTCTGCTGCAGGAGCTTCCTGCCGCGGTGGAGGCGCGATCGCACGGTGCCGGCCGGGCAGCGTAACACCTCGGCCATCTCCTGGTAGGTCATGTCCTCGACGAAGTAGAGCGTGGCCACGCCGCGGAAGTCGTCGGGCAGGGAGGCGATGGCCGCCAGCACCTGCTCGGTGGTCATCTTGCTCATCACCAGGTCGCCGGGTCGTCGCAGCGGGCGTGGAGGCCGGCCTCGGCGGTGCGCTGGTAGAGGTAGAGGTCGGGCGCCGCGATCCCGTCGCGGCTTCTTCCATTCATCAAGAAAACTAGCATCGGCCCCGGGGCCGGGCAAGAACTCAACCACCCGCTGCGAACCGCTCCCGCCCCGCTCCGAGCCGCTCAGCAGCAGGTGATGAAGGGCCGGCAGGGGCTGCCGCCGCAGTCGGCGCTGGTCTGGCAGCGGGCGCCGCAGCCGCAGTGGCAATAGCCGAGCCGCGTGGCCGGGCGGAGCCACTCGGGACCTCCGGCCTCGGCCGCCGCCGGGCTCGCCGCCACCTCCCGGAGGCCGAGCTCGGCCCCGAGATCGAAGGGCGCCGCGCAGCCGCCCTCCGCCGCCGGAGCCATGGGCTGGGCCTCAGTGGGCGCGGAATCGGGCGCCGCCGCCGCGGCAGGGATCGAGAGCAGGGCCAGGGCCAGCAGGAGCGGAACGACGCGCATTGTCTCCTCCTTTCGTGAATGAGAGGTCCTCTCTCTTACCGGGTGTCCGCGAGAGTGCCCGGCGGGACGGCACCGCGGTGCCGGCTGACGGAGCGCCTGTGCTAGCGTTTTCGTCCGGAGGGATTCACCATGGCCAACAAGGGAGCAGGGGCAGGCGCCGCGGCGCCGCGGGAGCATCGCGAGCGGCGCCAGCCCGAAACGCTGCGGCTGCGCTCGGTCACGCCGACGCTGACCGTCGACGACATCGGCAAGAGCCTCGCCTGGTACCGGGACGTGCTCGGCTTCGTCGAGGGGGAGCACTGGGAGGCGGACGGCGTGCTGCAGGGCGTGCAGCTCAAGGCCGGGAGCTGCGAGCTCTACTTGACGCAGGACGACTGGAAGAAGGGGCGCGATCGCAAGAAGGGGGTCGGCATCCGCCTCCACGGCGAGACGGCGCAGGACGTCGACGCCCTGGCCGAACGCATCCGCGCCGCCGGCGGCACGCTCACCGACGGGCCCACCGACCGCTCCTGGGGCGTGCGCGAGATCACCGTCACCGACCCGGACGGCTTCCTGCTCTCGATCAACTGCCCGATCTAGGCGGGATTCAGCGCGCGGCGCCGCGCGCCGCCTGCTCTTCGCGCTCCTGGGCGGCGCGCGCGGCTTCGACGATCGAGAAGGCCTCGCGCCGCATGCGGGTGCGCTGCGCGTCCTCCTCCGGGTAACGCGGCCGGTAGCCGAGCCGGTCCTCGTCGAAGGTGAACGGCTTCATCAGGTCGTCCTTGCCGACGATCGACTGCTCGCGGTTGAAGTAGGCCATGTCGTAGTTGTTGGACATGATGATGGCCTCCTCCGGGCAGGCGTCCACGCAGTAGCCGCAGAAGATGCAGCGCAGCATGTCGATCTCATAGACCAGCGGGTACTTCTCGATGTTGACGTCCGGGTGCTCGCCGGCCTCGATGTGGATGCACTCCGCCGGGCAGGCCCAGGCGCAGAGGTAGCAGGCGACGCAGCGCACCGAGCCGTCCGGGCGCGTGGTCAGGATGTGGTGGCCGCGGAAGCGATGGCTGTAGGCGCGGCGCTCCTCGGGGTACTCGATCGTGTACGGCGTGTCGCCCCGCCGGAGGAGGTTGCGCAGGAAGTGCTTGAGGGTGACGAACAGCCCCGGGATGAGCGGTAGGTAGAGCCGCTCGGCGAGGCTCGGCCGGTAAGGGCGCGGCGCCGCCGGGTAAGGCTCGCGCAGGCGCGGCCGATCGGGCGGCGGCGGCGAAGCGAGCGTCTCGCTCATCGCTCCAGCTCCCCGGCGATCACGTTGAGCCCACCGAGCGACACGATGGCGTCGGAGACCGAGCCGCCGGCGATGAGGCTCGAGAAGGTCGAGAAGATCGGGAAGCACGGGCCGCGGACGTGGCAGCGGTACGGCTTGTGGGTGCCGTCGCTGATGACGTAGAAGCCGAGCTCGCCGTTCGCGCCTTCCGTCACCGTGTAGAGCTCCCCCGCCGGCACGGTGATGCCGTCCATGATCAGCTTGAAGTGGTAGATCATGGCCTCCATCTGGTTGTAGCAGGCTTCCTTCGGCGGCAGCGCGACGTGCGGGTCGTCGACGATGTACGGCCCCTCCGGCATGCCGCGCTCGAGGAGCTGGCGCACGATCTTGAGCGACTCGCGAATCTCCAGCATCCTGATGCGGTAGCGGTCGTAGACGTCCCCGCCGTAGAGGACCGGCACCTCCCAGTCCACCGTGTCGTAGAGGTCGTAGGGCTGGGCGCGGCGCACGTCGTAAGGCACACCGGACGCGCGCAGGCAGGGCCCCGTCCACCCCCAGTTGACCGCCTCGGCCGCGGAGATCGCGGCGATGCCGACCGAGCGGTCGAGCCAGATGCGGTTGTGGTCGACGAGCTTCTCGACGTCCTCGACGAACGGCGGCACGATCTCGAGCAGGCGCTTGCAGCGCGCCTCGAAGTCGGGCGGCAGGTCCTGCGACAGGCCGCCGATGCGGCCGTAGGAGACGGTCAGGCGCGCGCCGGAGCAGGCCTCAAGCAGGCCGTAGATCTCCTCGCGCGGCTGGAAGAGGTACCAGAAGTTGGTCAGCGCGCCGGCGTCCACCAGCGTCGTGCCGTTGCAGACGCAGTGGTCCATGATCCGCGACAGCTCTGAGAGGATGGTGCGCGCCCACACCGCCCGCGGCGGTACCTCGACCCCCAGGAGCTTCTCCACCGCCCGGCAGTAGGCGACGTTGTTGATGAAGGCCGAGCAGTAGTTGAGCCGGTCGGTGTAGGGTATCACCTGCTGCCAGGTGTGGGTCTCGGCCATCTTCTCGAAGCAGCGGTGGAGGTAGCCGATCTCGACGTCCGAGGCGACGATCGTCTCGCCGTCGAGGACGGCGGTGAGCCGGAAGGTGCCGTGCATCGCCGGGTGCGAGGGGCCGATGTTGATGGTCATCCGCTCGAAGAGGTCGTCGCCCGTCTCCGGCAGGTCGAACTTCGGCTTGTAGATCTTGTCCTCGGTCAGGATCCAGCGCCGCGCCGCGTCGTAGTCCTTGCGCAGCGGGTGGCCGACGAAGGCCTCGTGGCAGAGGATGCGGCGCAGGCTCGGGTGGCCCTCGGCGCGGATGCCGAACATGTCCCAGAGCTCGCGCTCGGCCCAGTCGGCCGCCTTCCAGACGCCGACCAGCGACGGCACCACGGGGTCGTCTTCCGGCACCGGCACCTTGAGCCGCAGCCGCTCGTTGCGCGGGATCGAGTAGAGATGGTAGACGGCGTCGAAGCGTCCCCCCTCCTCGGCCGAGCGCTCGGGGTAGTCGACGCCGCAGACGTCGGAGAGCAGGTCGAAGCGGGTCCCGGGGTCGTCGCGGAGGGCGCGCGCCAGCTCGGGCAGGGCCTCGCGGCGCACCACCCAGGTCGGCAGGTCGCTCCCCGCCTCGGGCGCCACCGCTCCCTCCGGGAAGCGGCCGGCGACCCCGGGCAGGTCGCTAGGCGGCGCCAGCGTCTCCACTCGCCACCCTGTCCACCGCCGGCCCCTCCGAGGCGCGGGCCCGGTGGCGCTTGCGGTCGCGCACCACCCTCTGCTTGAGCTGCAGGATGCCGTAGATGAGCCCCTCGGGCGTCGGCGGGCACCCCGGCACGTAGACGTCCACCGGGATGATCTCGTCGATCCCCTGCATCACGTGGTAGGCGCGGTAGAAGCCGCCCGAGCAGGCGCAGGCGCCCATCGAGATCACCCATTTGGGGTCCGGCATCTGGTCGTAGATGCGCTTGAGCACCGGCGCCATCTTGTCGTTGATGGTGCCGGCGACAAGGAGCACGTCGCTCTGCCGCGGCGAGAAGCGCACGACCTCGGCGCCGAAGCGCGAGACGTCGTAGTGCGACGACACCGTGGACATGAACTCGATGGCGCAGCAGGCGGTGCCGAAGGGGAAGGGCCAGAAGGAGTTGCGCTGCCCCCAGTCCTCCAACTTCTCGAACGTCGTGGTGACCCAGCTCTCCCCGATCATGCGGCCCGACCTCCCCCCCGGCGAGGGACGGTCATCGTAGCACTTGTGACTGGCAGTCACAAGCTCCGATCCTCGACGGGGGCGAGCCGTCAAGTGACGGTCAATTCAGCCACTGGACGATTGATTTACTGTTTTGCATATATGCGGAGGGTGCTGATCGTCGACGACCATCCGATCGTCCGCGCCGGCCTGCGCGGCATCCTCGCCGAGACCCCCGACCTGATGGTCGCCGGCGAGGCCGGCGACGCGACGGAGGCGCTAGCCCGCCTCCGCGGCGATCCCTGGGACCTCGTCGTCCTCGATATCTCGCTGCCCGGCCGCAGCGGCCTCGACCTCCTGCGCGAGGTCGAGCAGGCGGCCCCCGACGTCCCCGTCCTGGTGCTCAGCGTCCACGAGTCCGATGAGTACGCCCTGCGGGCGCTGCGCGCCGGCGCCGCCGGCTACCTGACCAAGGACCGCACCGCGACCGAGCTGGTGCAGGCCCTCCGCATCATTCTCCGCGGCGAGACCTACATCAGCCGGCGGGTGGTCGATCGCCTGGTCCATGAGCGGCAGCACGCCGAGGGGCCCCCCCACGAGGCGCTCTCGGAGCGGGAGCTCGAGGTGTTCCGCCTGCTCGCCTCGGGGAGGGCGGTCAAGGAGGTGGCCGCCACCCTGGCGCTGAGCAAGAGCACGGTCAGCACCTACCGCGAGCGCGTCCTCCAGAAGCTGGGCCTCCACAGCAACACCGAGCTGACCCGCTACGCGGTCGAGCACGGCCTGCTAGACGACTGACCGCCGACTGCGGCGGCGCGGTCCGGCTGTCGTCCCGCGGACGACACCACCGTCGTCCTGCGAGCGTGCTCATTTCATCGTATTGACGACATGACATGTGCGGATTTCCTTTCTAAATTGAGGCTGGATGAGAAAGGAGGACATCATGAAAGCTTCGTCCCTCGTCCGCCTCGTTTCACTCGCCGCGCTCGCGGCCCTGGTTCCCGTCCCGCCGCTCGCCGCCGAGACAACCCCGACAGGGCAAAGCGACGCCTTCGGCGTCTCGGTCGGCGTCCAGGCCGGGCCGCTGACCGTCGCGGTGGCGCCGACGCCGGCCGTGGCCGGTACGTCGCCGCCGTCCTACGACCTCGACGACCAGGCGGCCTCCGCGAGCGCCTCCTCGCCCCCGTTGGGCACGTTCCTCACCACCGGCGTGCTCGCGGTGAGCGCAGCGTCGGCCGCTCCGCAGGCCAGCGACACCAGCGCCCAAGCGGTCGTCAACGACCTGGCGGTCCAAGCCGCGACCGCGGTCCAGCTCAACGCGACGACGGTCCGCGCCGAAGCCGGGGCCTCCGGCGCCTGCGGCACGCTGGCGGCCTCCGGCTCGACGGTCCTCGAGAACGCCAGCCTGACGATCGCCAACCCGATTCCGACGGTCGTCACGCTGGCCTCCCATCCCGCGCCCAACACGGTCGCCTTCGACGGCCTAGGAGTCCGCGTGGTCCTCAACGAGCAGTCCACGAGCGGCGGCGGGAGCGCGGCGGGGATCACGGTCAACGCCATCCACGTCTATCTCGACGCCGCGGTCCTCGGCGGCCTGACCGTGTCGGGCGACATCGTCGTCAGCCACGCGGCGGCGAGCGTGGACTGCGCGGTGGCCGATGCCGACGACGACGGCATCCTCGACGTCGTGGACAACTGCCCGGTCAACCCCAACGCCGATCAGGCCGACGGCGACGGCGACGGCGTCGGGGACGCCTGTGACGCCGCCGGCGACGACGACTCCGACGGCGACGGGGTCGAGGATCTGGTCGACAACTGCCCGGCGACGCCGAACCCGGACCAGGAGAACAGCGACGGCGTGGGGGCCGGCGACGCTTGCGAGCCGCTCTGCCCGTCGAGCGCCGGCGGCAGCTCGGCGCTGGTGCAGACCGACCACGCCGCGCCGGACGGCCCCTTCAAGGTCGAGGCCTTTTTCAGGACCTCGCCCGCGCAGGCCCTCAAGGCCGGCAACGTCGTGCGGTTGAGCGACAACACGGTCTATGCCACCTTCTTCGACGCCGCCAACGTCGAGGTGCTCGCCAAGGTGCTCGACGGTTGCGCGCTCAACGATCGCATCTGGGTCTTCACCGCCGGCATGACGGACGTCAACGTCCTCCTCAGGGTGACCAACCTGGCGACCGGCGCCGTCTGGACGCGGACGAGCCCGAAGGGACAGACCTACAAGACGACGCTCGACACCAGCGCCTTCGTCTGTCCGTGAACGGACGGACGGTCTCCCCCTCGAAACCCCGTCCCCGCCCGCTCGTATCTCTACCAGCGCCGGTCCCCACCGGCCTGGTAGCCTTATGCGCCCGCGGGCGGCCCCCGGCCGGCCCGCGCCGGAGAGAGACCCCATAGGAGAACGCCCTTGATCAGAACCGCCATCCTCTTCGCGGCGGTCGCGCTCCTCGCCGCGAGCGCCGCCGCCGCCCAGCCCCGACCCAGCGTCTTCCCCTACCCCGCCCACGTCACCAAGCTCGACAACGGCCTGAAGGTCATCGTCGTCCCCATGCCGTCCGAGGGGCTGGTGTCCTTCTGGAGCGTCGTGCGCACCGGCTCGCGCGACGAGGTGGAGCCCGGCCGCACCGGCTTCGCCCACTTCTTCGAGCACATGATGTTCCGTGGCACCGAGAAGTACCCGGCCCGCGTCTACGACGAGATGCTCACCAAGATGGGGGCGGACGCCAACGCCTTCACCACCGACGACCTGACCGCGTACCACATGGGGATCGCCGCCCAGGACCTGGAGACGGCGATGGCGATCGAGAGCGACCGCTTCAAGAACCTCGCCTACGACGAGCAGGCCTTCAAGACCGAGGCCGGCGCGGTCTACGGCGAGTACCGCAAGAACCGCTCGAGCCCCTTCTTCACCGTCTTCGAGGCGGTCCACAGGGAGGCCTTCAAGGAGCACACCTACGGCCACACCACGATGGGCTACGAGGAGGACATCAAGGGGATGCCCGCCCTCTTCGACTACTCGCGCCAGTTCTTCGGCCGCTACTACCGGCCGGACAACGTGGTGCTGCTCATCGCCGGCGACGTCGATCCCGCCGCCATGCTCGCCTTGGTCAAGAAGTACTACGCCGACTGGCAGTCGGGCTATCGCGCGCCGGAGGTCAAGCCGGAGCCGGCGCAGACCGAGGAGCGGAAGATCCAGGTCGCCTACGAGGGGCGGTCGCTCCCGATCCTCTGGCTGGCCTACAAGGGGCCGGCCTTCGACCCCGCCTCCCGCGAGTACATGGCCGCCTACCTCCTCGGCGACATCCTCTTCGGCGAGACCGGCGAGCTGTACAAGAAGCTGGTGCTCGACGAGCAGGTCGTCGAGCTCATCGACGGCGAGCTGAACGTCAACCGCGACCCCGGCCTGCTCGACGTCGTGACCATGGTCAAGGACCCGACCAAGGTCGACTACGTGCTCGCCGAGATCGACAAGACGATCGCCGCCTACCAGGCCAAGCCGGTCGAGGCGCAGCGCCTGGCCGACCTCAAGTCGCGCGTCAAGTACGGCTTCCTGATGAACCTGGCCACCCCCGACGCCGTGGCCCAGAGCCTCGCCCGGATCATCGCCGTCTCCGGCGGCCACGAGGCCATCGACACCATGTACACCAGCCTGGAGGCGCTCACCCCCGCCGACGTCCAGAACGCCGCCCGCGAGCTGCTGCGGGCCAACCGGCGCACCGTCGCCGTGCTGCGAGGAGAGTCCTGATGCCCAGCCCGCGCCGCGCCGCTCTCACGACGGCCCTGACCCTGCTGATGACGACCACCGCCGCCACCGCGACCCCGAACGACGAGTCCGTCGTGCCTCCCCGGGGCCCCGTCCTCCTCGCCGTCCCCGAAGACCCGACGGTCGCCTTCAAGGTGTGGTTCAAGACCGGCTCCCAGGACGACCCGCCGGGCAAGGAGGGGCTCGCCTACCTGACCGGCCAGATGCTCTCCGAAGGCTCGACGACCGCCAACAGCTACGAGGAGATCCTGCGGAAGCTCTACCCCATGGCCGCCGGGTACTCGGTGCGTGTGGACCGTGAGATGACGACGGTCTCCGGCCGCACCCACCGCGACAACCTGGAGCCCTACTTCGTCATCCTGACCGACGCCTACCTGAGGCCCGCCTGGAAGGCGGAGGACTTCGAGCGGGTGAAGAGCAGCACCCTGAACTACCTCGAGAAGACCCTGCGCTACGCCCAGGACGAGGAGCTGGGGAAGGCCGCGCTCTACGGCGCCGTCTTCGCCGGCACCCGCTACGCCCACCCGCCGCAGGGGACCGTGGCGGGGCTCAAGGCCATCACCCTCGACGACGTCAAGCGCTTCTACGCCGAGCACTACACCCGCGGCAACGCCGTCGTCGCCCTGGGCGGCAGCTACCCGCAGGGGCTCGTCGAGCGCTTTGAAGGCACGCTCGCCAAGCTCCCGGAGGGCGGCGCCAAGCCCGCCCAAGCGCCGGCGCCGCGGGCGCTCGCGGGGCGCCAGGTGGTGCTCGTCCAGAAGCCCGGCGCCGACTCCTCCATCAGCTTCGGCTTCCCGCTCGACGTCACGCGCGGCGAGGCGGACTTCTACCCCCTCTTCCTCGCCAGCTCCTGGCTCGGCGAGCACCGCAACAGCTCGAGCCACCTCTACCAGGTGATCCGCGAGACCCGGGGCCTCAACTACGGCGACTACTCCTACGTCGAGGCCTTCGTCGAGGGCGGCCAGCGCCAGCAGCCGCCGCCCAACACGCCGCGTAGCCGGCAGCTCTTCGAGGTCTGGATCCGCACCTTGCCCAACAACCAGGCCGTCTTCGCCCTGCGCGCCGCCCTGCGCGAGGTGCAGGACCTGATCGAAGGCGGCATGACGCAGGAGGAGTTCGAGCTCACCCGCGGGTTCCTCAAGAAGTACTCCCTGCACTACGCCGAGACGACGCAGGACCGGCTGGGCTACGCCATCGACGACCGCTTCTACGGCGTGCCGGCGCCCGGCCACCTCGCTCTCCTCCAGGCCAAGCTCGACCAGCTCACCCGCGAGCAGGTCAACGCCGCGCTCAAGAAGCACCTGCAGCTCGGCAACCTCCAGATCGCCATCGTCACCGGCGACGCCGAGGGCCTCAAGAAGGCCCTCGTCTCCGGCGCGCCGACGCCGATCACCTACCCCTCCGAGAAGCCGGTGGAGGTGCTCGAGGAGGACAAGGCGATCGCGAGTTACCCCCTCGGCGTCGCCGCGGGGGCGGTCGTGATCGTGCCCGTCGATCAGATGTTCGAGACCGGCGCGGCGCCGGCCGCGGCCGCCAAACCGTAGGCCGGATACAAAAGAGGCGGCCGGAGTTTCCCCCGGCCGCCCCGATGCGGCTCAGCGAAGAACCGGGCTGCCGCTTACGGCACGAGCACGTTGACGACCGTGCGGCCGCGCTCGCTGGCGCCCTCGAGGTAACGGACCACGCCGAGGTAGCGCGTGGCCGCCGCGAGGCCCGCCCAGTTGACGGTGACGGTGACGGTGGCGCCGGCGACCGCCGAGGCCGGGGCCGAGACCGACATGTTGCCGGTGCTGGCCCCCACTCTCCAGTCGAACAGCGTGTAGTTGGCGTCGGGACCGTCCGTCTGCCAGCCGTGGACGTACACCGTGTAGGTGCCCGCCGCCGGGTTCGACAGGCTGATCGTCTCCGCCGAGGACCCCCCGGCGCTGGCGCCGACCAGCGTGCCGCCGGCGTTGTAGACGTAGAGGTCGAGGTCGTCCGCGCCGTCGGTGAACTCGTCGAACAGCGCGACGCGGGCGAGGAGGGTCCCGGCCGGGATCACCAGCGAGTACGTCTGGATCCCCTGGTTGCCCGCCGGGTTGGCGGTGTTGAAGTTGTTGGTCGGATCGTCGACGACGGTCTGGTTCGTCGTCGTCGGCGCCACGAGGCCGTGCGGGTTGGCCGCGAAGGCACCGGTGTAGCCGAACTTGACCGTGTAGTTGGTCGAGCCGGATGCGCCGGTGAGGTTCAAGGTCGCCGGCGCCGTCATCGGCAGGGGCCGCACGACGAGCGGGCTCTTGACCGAGCGGGTGCCGTCCGACCAGGTCAGAGAGCCGAACGCGTAGGCGTTGAGCGGTGCCGTGGTGCGGGTGAAGGTCACGGTGTAGCTCCCCGACTGCCCGGAGCCCAGGGTGAGGGCCGTCGGGTTGACGGTGACCGTGAAGCCCGCCGGCGCCACGACCGCCGCGTTGTAGGTGGCCGCCGGGCCGACGTTCGTCACCGTGCGGGTGACGGTCTGGCCGACGAGGAGGTCGCCGATGGCGATCGACGCCAGGTTGAGGTCGCTGGGGTCGATGGCGATCGCTCCGCAGCCCGGGTCCACGAGCTGGCCGGTGCCGCAGAGGAACGCCAGCCAGTCGTTGAAGCCCGCGTCGTAGACGAGGCCGGGGTCGGCAGCCTTGTTGGGCGTGACCTGGCCCGCGCCCTGGGCGAAGGGGCTGGCGGCGGTGCCGGTCCCCAGGATCTGGGCGCCGGTCGTCATCAGCGCCGACTTCACCATCATCGGCGTCCAGTCGGGGTGCTGCTGGATGAGGAGCGCCGCGAGGCCGGCGACGTGCGGCGTGGCCATCGAGGTGCCGCTGAAAAAGTCGAAGGACCGGCCGCCGTTGCCGTAGGGCGAGGTACCGGCGAGCACGTCCACGCCCGGGGCCGTGAGGTCGGGCTTGAGGATGTCCCCGGTGGCCGCCAGCGGGCCGCGCCCGGAGGAGGAGGCGATGAACGGAGCCGCCACCGACGTGAGGACCGCCCCGTCCGTGATGCGGGCGGTCGCGGTGCCGGCGGAGCCGTCGATGTAGGCCTTGATCGCGGCGCCCTTGACGTTGTCGACGTGGACGCTCGGCACCGAATGCAGGTCGGCGTTGAGCGTCTGGCCGGCCGCCATGTTGCGCAGGATCATGCCGGCGCCGTTGGCCTGGAGGACGGCGCGGCTCTTGGCGACCCGGTCGTTGACGCCGCGGTCGCAGAGGACGATCTTGCCGCCGACCACGGTCGGATCGAGCGTGCCCTCGAAGCAGAGGGCCACCTCGGTCGGGTTCGCGCCCGGGAGGCCCGCCGAGCTGGAGTGAATCAGCGGCAGCAGCGGCGCGCCGGTGCCGGCGGTCAGCGAGGCGCCGGTGTGCTCGGCGCCGTTGCCGAGGACTGCCGAGCCCTGGAAGAAGCGGTTGTGGGTCGTGGAACCGACGGTGGTGATCCAGGGGCTGGGGTGGTTGACCGTGGAGGCCCCCGGGCCGGAGTTGCCGCCGGCGGCCGAGACGAAGATCCCGGCGTCGGCGGCGAAGAGGAAGGCGACCTCGACCGCGTTCAAGAAGTTGGTCGTGGTGCCGCTGATCGAGAAGGTGATGATGTCGACGCCGTCCGCCACCGCCTGGTCGGCCGCGGCCGCGCTGTCGGAAGTGAAGCAGGAGTTGTCGAGCGCGGTGTCGGTCCAGCAGACCTTGTAGGCGGAGATGCGGGCGCGCGGCGCCATGCCGCTGGCGTTGCCGACGGTGATGCCGTCGATGACGGCGGTGACGCCGTGGTTGCCGCCGGCGGTCGAGGCGGTGTGGGTGCCGTGGCTGTCCGAGTCGCGGCAGGAGTCGAACTCGCTGGCGTGCAGGTTCTCAGGGCCGAAGGCGGCGTTGAACGGCTGGCAGCCGATCAGCTTCTGGTTGCAGAGCGAGGCGTTGAAGGCCTCGCCGGGGACGCACTTGCCGTGCCAGCCGGGAAGCTGCTGGTAGGCGCGCTTGTCGCCGACGCCGTTGTTGTTCTCGCCGGTGCGGTCGGAGAAGCTCGGGTGCTCCGGCCAGACGCCGGTGTCGAGGACGCCGATGACGATGTCCTCGCCCGCCCGCTCGGCGCCGCCGAGCTGCTCCCAGAGACCGCCGGGGGCGGTTAGACCGAGGAAGGCCGGCGTGCTCACCGTGCTCACCTTCAGGCGCTCGTCGCGCTCGACCGAGACGACGCCCGGCACGGCCGCGATCGCCGCGGCCTGCTCGGCCGTGAGCTTGGCGGCGAAGCCGTTGAGCGAGTAGGTGTAGTCGTAGATCTTGCGGGCGCCGCCGACCGCCGCCAGGGCGGCGTCGTGGCGTCCCTTGAGGTAGGTGACGTAGCGGACCACGTCGGGGCTGTTGGGGTTGATCTTCTGGCCCTTGGCGGGCTTCGTCGCCTTGAGGCCGGGGATGCCGCCGCGGTAAGCCACCACGGGGTCCTCGCTCATGCGGACGATGAAAGCGTCGGCCGCCGGGCCGGCGACCTTGGCCGAAACGGCCTCGTCCGCCTGGGCGGACACGGGCGCGGCTGCGACACCCAGCACGAGGGCGCACAGCAGCAGGGACAGCGTCGCGATACGGTTCATGATGCTCCTTCGAAGAGGTGCGACGTTTTATGAGCTCCCGCCCCGCGAGGAGGCGGTGTAGAAACGCTGCTTCGTCGTCGCGTCCTTTCTTTAGGGACGCTGGGTTCCTGCCACTACGAGACTTCGTCTCGGGGGCCTACGGGGTGCCTGGGACAACGGAAACAGAGGGACTGTGTGGGCTATTCCACCGGCGGCTGGGACACGGGCCAGCGCTTCACCTCGACGAGGCCGCTGTCGAGGATGGCGGAGAGATCGCGGTCGCGCGCCAAGATCGCGGCGCCGCCCGCTTCAGCGAGAGCCACGATCAGGCAATCGATCGTCGACCGGACGGTGTACCCACGCTGGCGCATCTCGCGGTAGATCCCGGCGGCCCGGAAGTAGAGGTCGATACTCGCCGGCTCCAGAAAGCTGAGCTGGCGAAAGCGGTCGGCGAGCAGAGTACGGTTCTTGTCGCGCCGCAGCCCTTGGAAGACTTCCGTCACGACGACGCCGCAGGTACAGAGCTGCCGCGGCCGGTCGAATAGCTGATCGAGGGCCTCGCTCTCACGGGAAGGGTAGCCGTTCAAGTAATCGACCCACACCGAGGTGTCGACGAGGACTCTCAATCCCGCGGCTCTCGCCCGCGGAGCTCGTCGAGATCGCCCTGCCACTCCACTTTGCCGCGCAACCGCCGGAGGTCGCCGAGGGCGCCATCGCGAGCGTACTCGCGCAACGCCTCGTTGATGACCTCCGTCTTGGTGCGCCCCTCGGCGTACTTCATCGCCTTGGCCAAGGCCTCGTCGTCGATGTTGAGCGTGGTCCTCATGAGCGCCTCCTTCCGATGCAGATCGTAACCCACTTCGATCTGCATCGAGAGCGGCCAGCCTTGCCGCCGCTGCACCCGCGCGGCCGAGGAGGAGGCACGAACGGACGCGTGGGTCAGGCGACGAATGGGATGGGTCGGCGACCCGACTGGCTGGGTCTGCCGACGAATGGAGTGGGGCGGCGGGTCATTGGACTGGGTGGGCAGCTCGACCCACTCGGTTTGGCCGCAGACCCAGCCCATTCGCCCGCAGACCCAGCCCATTCGCCCGCAGACCCAGCCCATTCGCCCGCTGACCCAGCCCATTCGCCCGTAGACCCAGCCCATTCGTCCGCAGACCCAGCCCATTCACCCGTAGACCCAGCCCATTCACCCGTAGACCCAGCCCATTCGCCCGCGCCGGCCTGCCGCGGTCCGCCTCGGCGTCGCCGGCGATCGACGAGCAACCCTCGAGCACATCGCGGCGGACCTGCGGCAGCTCGAGGAGCGGCTGGCCGAGGCGCGCGGACTCGAAAACAAGATGGAGGACCTGCGCGCGGAGTTCCGCACCCTCACCGCGCGGGCGCCCAAGCTCGTCACCGAGGGCGCCACGCTCCGGTCCCGCATCGGCGCCGGCTTGCACAGCAAGTACGGCTTCACCAGCGAGACGCTCTTGAGGTTCGGCTTCAAGCCGCGCCGCCCGCCGCGCCGGCGCTCCAAGAAGGAGACGCCGGAGGCGGCCAAGACGGCCCCCGCGGCCCAGGCCGAAGCCGAAGAGCCCGTCAAGACGCAGGGCCAGGAGTCCTGACCCAAGCCAGGCGCGGCGGGCGTGGAGCAAGCGCGCCCGCCGCGCCCTTTTCCGACCCCCGTCCGCTGCGGAGATTGACCGCACTCGGCGGTCCACATACCATCTCCACATGAAACCTGTACAAGTGATCTTGGGCGACAAGCTACTCGCGCGGCTGGACGCCACTCCGGAAGTGAGGAAGTACGGGCGCTCGGCGGTCCTACGGCGGGCCGCCGAGGAGTATCTTCGCCGCCGCCGCAGCCGCGAGATTGCCGAGCGCTATGCAGCCGCGTACGGCCAAGCCTCCGACATCGGTAAGGAGTTCGCCGGCTGGGAGGACGAAGGCCAGTGGCCCGAGAAATAGCCCGCGGCGAGATCTGGCTTTACACCTTCAAGCCGCCCGACAAGCGGCGCCCAGTCCTCGTGCTTAGCCGGCAGGACGTCATCCCGCTGTTGCGCACGGTCATGGTCGCTCCCATCACCTCCACGATCTACGGGGCACCGAGCGAAGTCGTGGTAGGCGTGGAGGAAGGACTCAAGACCGAGAGTGCCATCAACCTCGACCACGTGCAAACCGTTGAGCAGGCGCGTCTGCGACATTACGTCGGCAGCCTCCACCCGAGCAAAATGACCGAGGTCTGCCGGGCGTTGGCGACTGCCACGGGCTGCGGCGGCTAGCCGGGCACGGCCGTTGAACCTGCGAAGGAGCCAACAAGGGTCTCGCTGGCATCCCCAACGGGATTCGAACCCGTGTTGCCGCCTTGAAAGGGCGGAGTCCTAACCACTAGACGATGGGGACTTGGAGGGTTGCTCGATGTACCGCCCGGGGTCTCTCCGGGTTGCGCGTCTCGGAGAGGCGCCGGGCGGAAACGGGATCAAGAGACCCCGCCTCGAACATTCCTAGGTTATCACATCCCTAGCGCGACTTCCCGAACGCCTTCTCGTCAAGCCACTTGACGATGATGCGCAGGGACTCCTGGTTGATCTCGTGGCCCATGCCTTCGATCTCGCGGTAGGTCATGGCGACGCCGTAGGGGCGCAGGGTCTCGCGGGATTCCCGGGCCTTCTCCACCGCGATGCGGTCGTCGCGCGTGCCGTGGATGACCAGCACGGGGAACCCTTCGTGCTCGGGCACTTTCGGCAGGGTCTCGGCGAGTATGCCGGGAAGCCAGGAGGCCAGGGCCGCCAGGCCGGCGAAGTGGGCGGGGTCCCGCAACGCCAGGTCGTAGGCCATCGTACCTCCCTGGCTGAAGCCCATGATCACCATCCGCTCGCGGTCGATCGGATAGTGCTCCAGCGCCTGCTTGACGAAGGCGCGCAGGGCGTCGGCCCCCTGGCGGAAGGCCTCGGGGTCCGCGGGCTGGCCGGGGGTGAGCGGGAACCATCCGTAGCCCCGCACGCCGTAGCCGATCGGGAGCGAGACCGGCCCTTGCGGGCAGAGCACCAGGGTCTTCCCGCCGTGCATGTAGGGAGCGACGCCGAGCAGGTCGTGAGCGTTGGCGCCCCAACCGTGCAGTAGGATCACGGCGGGAAATGGACCGTCCCCCTCGGGGACGTGAGCGGCGTAGGTGAGCTTTCCATCCATGGCCGGGGAAGGATATGCGAAACCCGGACCGGTGGGTGAGCGCTCCGGATGAGTGGGTAGGCCGCTCGCACGACTCAAGCGAACCTGCTACCCAGTGGGTAGGCCGCTCCCACAGCTCGTTCGAGCCCTCTACCCAGTGGTTCGACATAGCTACCCAATGGGTAGGCCTTTCGACACAATGGGTAGGGGTT
>DATLOC010000057.1:0-43859 GCA_035536455.1 Thermoanaerobaculia bacterium
GCCGCGGCGGCGAACAGCGCGTCGAGCGCGCCGGCGAGCCCCTCCTCGTCGGCGAGATCGAGCCGCGCATGCACCTCGCCGTCGACGCGGACGCAGCCCGCCGGCGGCGGCTTCTCGGACGCGGCGCCGGCGACACCCGCCGTCGAGTGCCAGCTCTCAGAGGTGATGAGCCCCGCGCTCACCAGCCAGTCGATGAGCGCCTCGTCGAAGTCGCCGCTGTCGAGCGCCGAGGCAACGTGGAGGCGCAGCTCTGGCGGCACCTCGACCTCCGCCGCCCGCTCGAGGTCGAACACCCGCAGGCAGGAGCCGTCCGGCTCGAGCAGCGCGCGCAACGGGCGGAGGCGCAGGGCGCCGGGCAGGAGGATCGAGGCGGTGTCCATCGCGGCAGGGTCCAGAAGGATGGGTTGCCGCAGCGGGGTCATTCCGGGACAGCGGCGCGGGCGCGCGCTTATGGCGAATCGTCTATGGCGGGAGGCGCAGCCAGCGGTCGAGCCAGGCGAGGACCGTCTCGTGCCAGAGCACGGCACTCGCGGGACGGAGCGTCCAGTGTCCTTCGTTCGGCGTGGCCAGGAGCTGGCTCGGGATGCCGCGCCGCTGGAGCGCGGTGAAGGCCGCGAGCCCCTGGCTTTCGGGGATGCGGTGGTCGAGGGCGCCGTGGATGACCAGCATCGGCGTCTTCCAGCTCTCGACGTGATGCACCGGGTTGTGCTTCTCGTACCCCTCCGGGTTCTGCCAGTAGGGGCCGCCGAACTCCCACTCCGGGAACCAGAGCTCCTCGGTCGAGTAGTACTGCAGCCGCTGGTCGAAGATGCCGTCGTGGCTGACCAGGCAGCGGAAGCGGTCGGGCCAGCGGCCGGCGATCCAGTTGACCATGTAGCCGCCGTACGAGGCGCCGAGCGCGCAGACGCGGTCGCCGTCCATCCAGGGGTAGCGCGCCAGCGCCGCCGCCAGCCCCTTCTGCAGGTCCTCGAGCGGCTTGCCCCCCCAGTCGTCGCGGATCGAGTCGGTGAACGCCTGGCCGTAGCCGGTCGAGCCGTGGAAGTCGACCAGCACCGCCGCGTACCCCGCGCCGGCGTAGATCTCGGGGTTCCAGCGGTAGTGGAAGTTGTCGCTGGAGGAGCCCTGCGGCCCGCCGTGGATGAGGAAGGCGACCGGCGCCTTGCCACCGGCGGGGAGGCCGGGCGGCTTCACCACCCAGGCGTGGACCTCCTCGCCGTTCCAGCCCGGGAAGGTGAAGTGCTCGGGCTCGCCGAAGGCGACGCCGTCGAGCTCCTCGGCGTTGACGCGGGTGAGCTGGCGGAGGTCGGTGCCGTCGGTCCGCACCGAGAAGACCTCGGCCGGGGAGCGCAGGTGCTCGAGGGTGAAGAAGACCCGGTCGCCGGCCACCCCGGGAGCGTGCACCGTGCCGCCGGCGACGAGCTTGCGCACCGCGCCGCTCCCGAGGTCGATGGCGAAGAGCGAGGCGCGGCCACCGTCGAGCGCGGCGGCATAGAGCGTGGCGCCGTCCGGCGAGAGGCGGATCTCCCCCGGCGAGCGGTCCCACGCCTCCGCGACGACGCGCGGCGCGCCGCCGTCGAGCGGCCGCAGCGTGACGCGGTAGCGATCGGACTCGTAGCCCGGGCGCCGCATCGCCAGGTAGACCAGCGTGCGGCCGTCGGGGGTGACGAGCGGCTGCGTGTCCCAGGCCGGGTTGTCGTCGGTCAGGTTGCGCGGCGGTTGCGAGCCGTCGGCCGGGACGACGTAGAGGTCGAAGTCGGTCGACCAGGCCTCCTCGCGCCCGACGTCGCGGACGGCGAAGACGACGCTGCGGCCGTCGGAGGTGAAGGTGATGTCCTCGCCGCCGCCGAAGGGCGGCGCCGGCACGTCGGCGTCGAGGCCGCGCGTCAGGTCCACCGGCTCGCCGCCGCCGACCGGCAGGACGAAGAGGTGCGAGCGGAGGCCGTCCTCCCAGGTGTCCCAGTGGCGCACGAAGAGGCGCTCGTAGAGCCGCCCCTTGCTCTGCCGCTTGTCGCGCTCGGCGTTGCGCTCGACGGTGCAGGCCAGCGTCGGGCAGTCGGGGTAGACGTCCATCGTCACCGCCAGCGTCTTGCCGTCGGGCGAGAGCAGGAAGTTGCCGGCGTCGAGCGGCAGCTTCGTCACCTGCTCGGGCTCGCCGCCGTCGGCCGCCACCCCCCAGACCTGCGAGCTGCCGGAGGCGGGCGAGAGGAAGTAGACCGTCCGCCCGTCGGGCGACCAGGCGGGGCTGTTCTCGTTCCCCTCGTGCGAGGTCAGCCGGCGTAGGCCCGCGCCGTCGCCGCCGACGATCCAGAGATCGGTGCGGTACTTGTCGGCGGCGCGATCGAGCGTGCGCACGGCGAAGACCACCCGGTCGCCGGCCGGAGAGGGCTTCGGCTCCGAAAGCCGCTGCATCGCCAGCAGGTCCTGCGGCCCGAAAGGGTGCGGCCCCGCGGGGCCGTTGGCCAGGGCGGGCGCGGCGGCGAGGAGGAGGACGAGAGCGGCGGCGGCGTGGCGCATCGGCGGGTCTCCTAGCGGGGCGGGATGATAGCCGAGCGTTGGCGCGGCGGCCGGCGCGGCGGCAGTGGCGTACCCGGCCGGCGGCGGTAGATCGTCACCGTCCCCGGCGGCTGGGCGATGCGCAGCCGCACCGCCTCCTCGTACGCGCCGGCGAACCAGGGCTTCGAGACGATCGGCCGGCTGCCACCGCGGTGGGTGAAGCCGTGGAAGAGGAGGTAGTCCGCCGGCCGCGCCAGGAAGGCGCCGACCGGGTCGCCGGCCGCGGCGTAGGGCATCGCCTCCGGGCTCACCAGACCGATCAGGTCGTACACCCGCCGCCGGCTGGTGTAAGCCAGGATGCCGATCTCGTCGGCCGCCACCGTCGCGTCGGGCGGCGTGTGCTCGCGCAGCCAGAGGCCGGCGGCGCGGTAGGCCGGGAGGCGCCAGTCGCCGCGGCCGCCGTCGCGCAGCCAGCGCGCCGTACCGAGCAGCGGCAGGAGCGCCAGCGCCGCGGCGAGCAGCGCCGTGAGCCGGAACGCGCCGGCGCGGCGCGCCAGCGCCACCAGCGGGAAGGGGGCGGCGAAGAGCAGCGCCGCGACCGCCGGCACCGCATACCAGACGAAGAACGGCACGCCGAGGACGGTGTAGGCGATGGCGGTGACTGCGGCGTGCAGCACGAGGAGCTTCCCCGGCAGGCCGCACCGCCGCCAGAGCCAGGCCTGCCCGGCGAGCCCGAGCGCCGCGAGCGCCGGCGCCAGCGGCCCCGCGTGCTGCCGGAAGAGCCCCCAGGCGCGCCCCCAGAAGACCGCCGGCGTCGCGCCGACCAGCTCCGGCCCGAGCGCCGCGAACTGCCGCTTCGCCGCCAGCGTGTTCGGCAGCACCGTCCCGAACCAGCTCCAGGCGGCGAGGCACCCGGCAAGCACCACCAGCCCGCAGACCAGCGCATAGCGCCGCGGGAAGCGCCCCACGAGCCGCGCCCGCAGCAGCCCGAGCAGCACCGCCGCCGGCGCCGCATCCGGCCGCATCCACACCGCGAGCCCGGCCGAGAACCCCGCCGAAGTCGGCCACCGCTCCGCCCGCGCCGCCGCCGCCAGCAGAAACGCCAGCACCGCCAACGGCCCCGCCCCCTGCGCCGTCCAGAGGAAAGGCGAAGTGACCAGCAGCGTCCCCCCGAGAATCCCCTCCACCCGCAGCCCATTCCGCGCCGCCCCCCGCAACAACACCCGCCCCGCCGTGAGCAACCAAGCCGCCGTCAGCAAACTCCCCAACCGCGGCACGTCCACCCGCGAGATCCAGTGCAGCCACCCCAACAGCAGCGCCACCCCCGGATCCGTAACCCCGAACACCCTCTCCCCCGAATTAAACGTGAGCCCCGCCCCATGCGCCAGATTCCACGCGTAGCGGTACGTAATGTAGATGTCGTCCGTAGCCCGCCCGAGCATCCGATAAGCGACCAACAGCGCCACCACCGACCAGAGCACCACCACCAGCCGCTCCCCCAGGAACCCACGCACGCTCCGCCGCACCCCGGCCTTGGGATGCACCTCCTTAAAAGAGGGCTGGGTAGGAAAAGAAGGCTGGTTCATCTTTAGGGCATTTCGGTAGGGCTGGGGGCGTGTGCTCCCCGGAGGGACCTCTGCGCAAGCGCCGGCAACTCCCCCCGCAGTTCACCACCGATCCCGCGCGCAGCGCAGCGGAGGCGCGCGCCTCCCATCGCAGTCTTCAAAGCGCGCGCCGTTCCCGCAGGGGAGCACACGCCCCCGGCCCGGCGGTCATCGTGATTTTCAGATCGAGATCGACCCCTTACGAAACTCGGTCTTCCCGATCTGCGCGTTGATCAACACCGGCACTCCCGACCGCGCCAACCGCCGCGCCTCCGTCAATACGCCGTCCATCTCCTCAGCCCGCTCCAGCAGAAACCCCCGCCCCCCATACCCCTCAGCCACCGTGTGATAAGCCGTCCGCGCCAACACCGTCCCCACGTCGTCCCCCAGCACCGGCACCTGCTCCCGCGCGATCTGCGTCCACCCCGCGTCGTTCCCCACCACCGCCACCACCCCCACCCCATGCCGCGCCAACGCATCGAACTCCGCCAAGCTGAACGCCGCCGACCCGTCCCCCCACAACAACCACACCTCCGCCCCCGGCCGCGCCAGCTTCGCCCCCAGCGCGAACCCCCCGCCCACCCCCAGCGTCCCGAACGCCCCCGGGTCCAGCCACGAGAGCGGCGCCCGCGGCCGCAGCGTGTACGCCGCCGTCGCCACGAAATCGCCGCCGTCGGCCACGATCAGGCTCTCCGGCCCGAGCTGCCGGTCGATGGCGCGGCAGAGCGCCAGCGGGTTGAGATACCCGCCCGCCGGCTGCCGCGCCTGCTCGGCGATCTCCCGCTCCCGCTCCTCGTCGCGGGCGCGCAGGCGGGCCAGCCACTCCCCGCGCGCCGCGGCCTTGCCGCTCGCGCGGCGCCCCCCTGCCGCCGCCGCCAGCGCGCGCAGGAAGAGCCCGGGGTCGGCGTGCGCCGCCACGTCCGGCTTGCGGTTGCGCGTGAGATCTCCGCGCGAGACGTTGGCGCCGACGAGTCGCGCCCCGCGCGCGATGTGGCGGCCGTAGTCGAGCCGGAAGTCGGCGGGCATGCCGGCCAGGATCACCAGGTCGGCCTCACGCAGCGCCTCCTTCCGCCGGTGGCGGAGCTGGAGCGGCGACTCGGCGCCGAGGAGGCCGCGCGCCCCACCCGCGAGATAGACCGGCAGGCCCAGCGCCGCCACCGCCGCCGCCACCTCCCCCACCTCGGCGGCCCGCAGCACCGCCTGCCCGCCGACCACCAGGACCGGGCGCTCGGCGCCGGCGAGGAGGCGCGCCGCCCCGGACACGGCGCGCTGCGGCGGCTGGAGCGGCGCCGGAGGCAGCGGCGCCGGCGGCGGCCCGGCGTCGCGGGCGAAGAGCTTCTTGAGGTGCCGCTCGAGGTAGCGCCGCAGCCCCCAGCCGGCGAGGCCGCCGCCGCCCGTGCCGGCGAGGTACCACTGCCGCACCAGCGACTCGTCGTACAGGAGATCCACCGGCACCTCCAGGAAGACCGGCCCGGGCAGCCCGGCCGCCGCCTCGTGGAAGGCGCGCTCGAGCGCCGGCGCCAGCTCGCGCACCGAGCGCGGCGAGCCCAGCCACTTGACGTGCGGCCGCACGAGTGCGTGCTGGTCGATGTCCTGGAGGGCGCCGCGCCCCTTGAGCAGCGTCGCCGTGGCGCCGCCGATCAGCACCAGCGGCGACGGCGCCATCTGCGCGTTCTTGAGCGCGGTGATGGCGTTGGTGACGCCCGGCCCGGCGGTCACGGCGGCCACCCCCGGCGCCCCGGTCAGCCGCGCCGTCGCGTCCGCCGCGAACACCGCGTCCGCCTCGTGCCGCACGTCCACCACCCGGATGCCCAGCCGCTTCGCCCCCACCAAGAGCGGCGCGATGTGCCCGCCGCAGAGCGTGAACAGCGTCCGTACCCCCCGCCGCTCCAGCACCTCCGCCAGCCGGTCGCCGCCGTTCATCGTCGCTCTGCGCTCAACGCTGGGGCACGATGCGGAACCGGCGTTTGCCGTCGATGCGATAGGTCTCGAAGTCGTCGTGGTCGACGGTGAAGATCGTGGCGAGGTCCTCCCGCCGCGCCAGGTGCACCAAGGTGGCGTCGGCGAAGTCCATCGGGCGGTCGCGGTAGCGGTGCATCAGGGCCTCGAGGTCGGGGAGGTCGTCGTCGCCGATCGGCAGGACCACGATCGCGCTGGAGCGGATCAGCGTCCATGCGGCGGCATGCTCGTGGGCACCGCCCAAGAAGTGGAAGAGCTCGGTGAGCACCGCGGCGGACGTCGCGAGCGGCAGGTGGAGAGCGGAGAAGGCCTCCGCGCAGCGCCGGTGCCACCGGTCGTCGCGATCGAGGAGCGCGACGAGAGCGCCCGTGTCGACGAGCCCGCGCGGCCTAGCGGCCATACCGGCGGGCCAGGCGTGCGCGCACTTCGGCGCTCACCCGTTCGGACCGGTGGGGATCGGCGTCTGAGAGCGAGCCGATGGCTTTCATCGCGCGGGCGCGGATCCGCTCCTGTTCTTCCCGCTCGTCCTCGGTTTCCTCGCCGGAGCGCGCCAGCCACTCCTTCGCGATCTGCTCGAGCAGCTCCGCCAGGCTCTTCCGCTCGGCCCGCGCCGCCTCCTCCAGCTCCGTCTTGAGCCGGGGGGAAAGCCGCCAACTGTAGACCTCGGTCTTCGCCATGCACCACATCGTAGTGCATCGGCCGCCGCAGGTCGAGCGGCTGCCCTACTCCTCATCGGCGCGACGGGCCAAGCGGCGCGGTCGCTGGCGACCGCGCCGGCTTGCCGGCTCCGCATCTTAGCTGTGTTTAGAACGGCGGGAACTTGTGCTCCGTCCAGCTCCACTGCTGGCCATTCCACCAGTACTCGACGAGGCTCCCGTCGAGCCCCACCGCGAAGAGGTTGAGGCGAGTGACGGCACCGGCCTTCCAAGTGATGATCGTCGGCGCCGCCTTGCCAAGGGAGGTCGACGCCGGTTTCCCATGGTCGCTCCAATGCCAAGTCGCGCCATCAAACCAGCGGTTGATCAGACTGCCGTCAGTATCGCGCCCGAAGAGGCTCATCCGGATCGACATCGATCCGCTTCCCCAGGCCGCCGCCGCAAAGCCGAGCCACGGCGTGGGGCTAGGTGAAAGGCCATGGTCCTTCAACTCCAAGCTCTTGTCGTCTCCCCAGAATTCGAGCAAGTGATCGTCGGCGCCGACGGCGAAAACCTGGAGGCGAACGGATGCGCTCGGCGGCCGCCAGGCGAGGGCGGCCGAGGCGGAGTTCAGGGGCAGCGATAGCTCCCACGCACCCACGAACAGGGGGTAGTGCTTCCACTCCCAGTTGCCTCCTGTGAGCCGGCGCTCAGTCAGGTCACCGATGTCGTCCCGCAAGAAGACACTCAACGGGCTGCGGCCCGGCTCCCAGGTGACGACCGCCGGCGCCTCATCCTGCTGGAAGGAGCTGACCCGCGTCGCATGGTTTGTCCAGCCCCAGCTACTTCCGTTCAAGAAACGCTCGTGAAGGTTGCCATCCGTACCCACGAAGAAGAAGCTCAACCGGTTCAGGCCGCCACCGTCCTTCCACTGGACCACCGCGCCCGGAGACTTGACAGCCGCACCTTTTGGAGCTTCGTGCCGGACCCAGACCCAGCTGTAGCCGTTGAAGCGCCGCTCGACTAGCGTGCCGTCGGCACCACAGGCCATGACGCTGATCTGGAGAAGGCTCCCCGTAAGCGAGCTCCCCGACCGCCACGCCACGACGGCCGGCGCGCAGGCGAGGGAAGTCTTTGGTGGCAGCCCGTGATCGACCCAGTTCCACGAGGTGCCGCCCCACCGGCGCGCGACCAGCCTCCCTGTGGTGCTGCGGACGAAGACGCCGATCATCAGACGGTCGAACTGTTTCAGGCCTTCGGGCGGTGGCGCCAGCGGATCGGGGGGCACGGTCCAGAGGGCCATCGCCGGCCGCTCCTGCGCGAGCAAGCCCGCGGCGGCGGGGCGGGCGGCGGCCAGGATTGCGCCACATCCCAGGAGGGCGAAGCCAAGTTTCGCCAACCGTCGTGTTTGCATAGCCATGAGAATCTCCTTTTCGTTGCCGAAGCGGGAGGAGTCCCGCTCATCAGGCAAAGCGCAATCCGAGGGAAAAGCGGCTGACTGGCTCTTCCGCTGCGTCGATTGCCTGCGGGGCTTGAGCGGGGTATCATTGATAGGTAGGTGTCCACCCCCTCCGAGGACGGCGTGACCCAGCTCCTGCTGGAATGGTCGAGCGGCGATCGAGCGGCACTGGATCGCCTGATGCCGCTGGTCTACGGTGAGCTGCGGCGCCTGGCGGCCGGCCATCTCGCCCGCGAGCGCCGCGACCACACACTGCAGCCGACGGCGCTCGTGAACGAGGCTTTCCTACGGCTTGTCGATCAGCGGCGCATTCAGTGGCAGGGCCGCGCGCACTTCCTCGCCCTCGCCGCCACCCTCATGCGGCAGCTCCTAATCAGCCACGCGCGCAAGCACCGGGCAGGCAAGCGCGGGGGCGGAAGGCTCTGCGTCACGCTCCACGACTGGGACGCCGTGGTGGAGGCTCGTGATGTGAAGCTCGTCGCGCTCGACGAGGCGCTCTCGTCCCTCGCGGCGCTGGACTCGCGCCAGGCCCGGATCGTCGAGCTGCGGTTCTTTGGCGGGCTCACCGTCGAGGAAGCGGCCGCGGTGCTCGGGGTCTCGCCCGCCACCGTGAAGCTCGATTGGTCGCTCGCCAGGGCCTGGCTCCTGCGCGAGCTGCGCCGCGAGTGAGATCCGGTGGACGCGGAGCGCTGGCAGCGCGTTCGGAGCCTCTTCGCCGCCGCCATCGAGCGTGAGCCGGACGAGTGGCCCGCCTGGCTCAAGACCGCGTGCGGGGAAGATCTGGCGCTGCGCGAGGAGGTCCGGTCGCTCCTCGCCGCCCACCGCGAAGGAGGCAGCCTCCTACCCGAGCCTTCCCGGGCGGCGGGAGCGGACGAGCAACCTACGCTGGACCCCCTCGTAGGCCAGCGTCTCGGACCCTACGAAGTGCTGCAGCGGCTCGGCGGCGGCGGGATGGGTGTCGTCTACCTCGCGGCCCGCGTCGACGGACAATTCAAGAAGCGAGTCGCCCTCAAGGTGCTCAAGCCGGGGATGGATTCGGAGGAGATCCTCCGCCGGTTCCGCACCGAGCGCCAGATCCTCGCCGCGCTCGATCACCCCAACATCGGCCGCCTACTCGACGGCGGCACCACCGATCGGGGCCTGCCCTACTTCGTGATGGAGCACGTCAACGGCCTGCCGATTACCGACTACTGTGATCGGGGGAGCCTCTCGATCGACGAGCGCTTGCGACTTTTCCGCACCGTCTGCGCGGCGGTGCAGTTCGCCCATCAGAACCTCGTGATCCACCGGGACCTGAAGCCCGGCAACATCCTGGTCGGCGCCGATGGCACACCCAAGCTGCTCGACTTCGGCATCGCCAAGCTGCTCAACCCGGAACTCATGGCGCAGACGGTGGCGTGGACGTCGCTGGGCACCCACCCGCTCACTCTCGAGTACGCGAGCCCGGAGCAGATCCGGGGCGGGCACGTCACCACGGCGAGCGATGTCTACTCGCTCGGGGTCGTGCTCTACGAGCTGCTGACCGGCCGGCATCCCTTCCGCACGGACGGCTGCACGCCCGAGGAGATGGCGCGCCGGATCACCGAGGTGGAGCCCGAGCGGCCGAGCAGTGCGGCGGGCGGGCACGAACCGCCGGGCGATCGGACGTGCGACAGAGCAACGGTCGGCGTCGGCGAGGGAGTCCGCAGGGGTGGCCGCCGCCGGCTCGCCCGCCGGCTCGCCGGCGACCTCGACACCATCGTGCTCACCGCGCTGCAGAAGGAGCCGCGGCTCCGCTACGGGACAGTTGAGCGGCTGTCCGAGGATATCCGGCGCTTCCTGGAAGGCCTGCCGGTCCTGGCGCGGAAGCCCACGGTGCAGTACAGGGCGGGCAAGTTCGTGCGCCGGCACCGTCTCGGCGTAGCCGTCGCGGTGACCGCCTTTCTTGCGCTAGTCCTTTTCGGAGCCGGTATGACCGCACTTTCGCTGCGGCTCGCGCGGGAGCGGGAGCGCGCCGAGCTGGCGCAGCGGCGGGCCGAGCAGGTCACGACTCTTCTGACGGAAATCTTCGAAGTCTCCGATCCTTGGAAGTCGAGCGGCGAGACGGTCACGGCGCGCGCCATCTTGGATTCGGGTGCCCGCCGGCTGGTCACCAAACTGACTGACGAGCCGCTGGTGCGGTCGGACCTGATGGAAACCATTGGGGTTATCTACCAACGCTTGGGCCTTCCAGATCGCGCTCAACCCCTCCTCGAAGCCTCTCTCGCGACTCGCCTGCAATTGTTCGGAGAGCAACATTCCAAGGTAGCCGACGCGCTGAGTGGCCTCGCGAGCGTGCAGGAGGACAAGGGCGAGTTTCAAGCTGCGATCGACCTCGTGCATCGAGCTCTAGCGATTCGCAGGCGTCAGTATGGGCCGCAGCATGAGATGGTTGCGCGCAGTCTGCACGACCTGGGTTTGCTGCTTCGGCGCCAGGGGGATCTGGCTTCGGCGGAGGACAACCTGCGGGCGGCGTTGTCGCTGCGGCGTAGGCTTCCTCAACCTTCCCAGCGCGATGTCGCAGAGAGCCTGAACGGCCTCGGCGTTGTGCTCTGGGAGAGCGGAAGGTACGGGGAGGCTGAACGAGTGACTCGCGAGGCCCTGGCCATTCGTCGAGAGGTGTTCGGTCGCAATCACGTAGAGGTCGCCACCACCGTTAACCTACTCGCGACCATCATGGCCGCCGATGGCGACTGGCCGCAAGCCGAGGCACTGATGCGCGAGGCACTGGCTATGCGACGGCGGCTCTATCAAGGCAACCACCCGAAAATCGCCGAAAGCCTCAACAACCTCGGAGCCTTGCTCAAGGATCGCGGAAATCCAGACGACGCGGAGGCTTTATTTCGCGAGGCGCTCACGATGCGCCGCGAGCTCTTCGGCGAGGAGCATTTGAGTGTCGCGACGACCTTGGAGAACCTGGGATGGATTGCGCTCAATCGGGACTATTCAGCCGCCGCGCGCCTGCAGCAAGAGAGCCTGGCGATCCGCACCAAGATCCTGGGTCAGAACCACCGTCTGGTGTCCGATAGCCTCGTGGCCCTCGCCACAGTCCTGGAGCGGCAAGGGGACTTCGGCGGTGCCGAGAAGACGTTGCGCGAGGCTCTTAGAATCCGGCGAGAAGTGCTAGGGAACCAGCACCTTCAAGTTGCCGTGAACCTCGAAAGGCTCGCCAGTTTGCTCGTGCATCGAGATCGGTTCGGTGAAGCGGAAACCCTGGCCGTGGAAGCCGCGGCCATCGTTCGCCGCATGGAGCCGGTTGTCCCGGAGCATGTCGCCGAGGCCGAACGGGTTCTCGCGAACTGCCTCGTCGCCCAGCGCCGGTACGCCGAGGCGGAATCCCTCCTACTGAAGAGCCTGGAAACCCTTAGGTCCCGCCCCGGTGAAGCGGCTCCTTCCACTCGGCAAGTGCTCGCCGATCTCGCCTCTTTGTACGAATCCTGGGGAAAACCCGAACAGGCGGCGCACTGGCGAGCCGGGGCCTCCGCGAAGCCCCGGCGCTAGCTCCCCTAGTCCTCGCCGAGGAACGGGTAGCGCCAGTCGGTCGGCGGGACGAAGGTCTCTTTGATCGCCCGCTGCGAGGTCCAGCGCAGGAGGTTGGCCATCGAGCCGGCCTTGTCGTTGGTGCCGGAGGCGCGGGCGCCGCCGAAGGGCTGTTGGCCGACGACGGCGCCGGTCGGCTTGTCGTTGACGTAGAAGTTGCCGGCGGCGTGGCGGAGGGCGCGGGCGAGGCGGGCGATCTCGTGCCGGCCGCGGGCGAAGATGCAGCCGGTCAGGGCGTAGGGGCTGGTCGTGTCCACCAGCTCGACCGTCGCGTCGAGGGCGCTGTCCTCGTAGACGAAGACCGTCAGCACCGGCCCGAAGATCTCCTCCTGCATCAGCTTGAAGCGCGGATCGCTGGTGACGACGACGGTCGGCTCGACGAAGTACCCCTCGCGGTCGTCGGCGCCGCCGCCGAAGAGGATCTCCGCCTCGCCGGCGTTGCGCGCGTGCTCGATGTAGCCGGTGATGCGGTCGAAGGACGGCTTGTCGATGACCGCCGCCATGAAGTTGCGGAAGTCGGTCGGCGGCCCCAGGCGCACGGCGCCGAGCTCGTCCACCAGCCGCTCGCGTACGCCGTCCCAGAGCGAGCGCGGGACGTAGGCGCGCGAGGCGGCCGAGCACTTCTGCCCCTGGTACTCGAAGGCGCCGCGGACGAGCGCCGCGACCAGGGCGTCGGCGTCGGCCGAGGGGTGGGCGAGGACGAAGTTCTTGCCACCGGTCTCGCCGACGATCCGCGGGTAGGAGCGGTAGCTGGGGAGCGTCTCGGCGATCGTCTTCCACATGGCGCGGAAGACCGGCGTCGAGCCGGTGAAGTGGAGGCCGGCGAGGTCGCGGTGCGCCAGCGCCGGGTCGCCGACCCTGCTGGCGCGCCCGGGGAGGAAATTGATCACGCCGTCGGGGAGCCCGGCGGCCTGGAGGAGGCGGGCGATCTGGTAGTTCGAGTAAACGGCGGTCGAGGCGGGCTTCCAGAGGACGGTGCAGCCCATCAGCGCCGGCGCCGTCGGCAGGTTCCCGCCGATCGAGGTGAAGTTGAACGGCGAGACGGCGAAGACGAACCCTTCGAGCGCGCGGTACTCCACGCGGTTCCACACCCCCGGCGACGACCAGGGCTGGTCGGCGTAGAGCGCGCGCATGAACCAGGGGTTGAAGCGCCAGAAGTCGATTAGCTCGCAGGCCGAGTCGATCTCGGCCTGGAAGACGGTCTTCGACTGGTTGAGCATGGTGGCGGCGTTGAGCGTGTCGCGCCACGGGCCGGCGAGGAGCTCGGCGGCCTTCAGGAAGACGCCCGCGCGCTCCTCCCACGACGTCTCCGACCAATCGCGCCACGCCGCCGCCGCCGCCCGCGCCGCGGCCTCGACCTCCGCCGCCCCCGCCTGGTGGTAGGTCGCGAGCACGTGCCCGTGGTCGTGCGGGCAAACCGCCTGCACCGTCTCCCCCGTCCGCACCTCGCGCCCGCCGATCAGGAGCGGGATCTCGATCTCCTCCCCGAGCATCCCGTCCAGCCGCTCCTTGAGCGACTTCTTCTCCGGCGACCCCGGCGCGTAAGCCCGCACCGGCTCGTTGACCGGCGGCGGCAGGGGAGAGATGGCGTTCGTCATAGCGCCCGGGATGCTAGCGCGTGAACGCCGCCCAGGCGAAGAGGAGAAAACCGGCGATCAGGAGCGTGCCGCCGAGGGGAGTGATAGCGCCGAGGATCCGCGGGCCGCCGAGGGCGAGGGCGAAGACGGTGCCGCTGAAGACGACGGCGCCGGCGAGGAGGCACCAGCCGGCGGCGCGGAGGGCGGCGGAGGGCGGCGCCTGGCGGGCGAAGAGGCCGAGGAGGGCAAGGCCCAAGCCGGAGTACATCAGGTAGCGGGCGGCGGTCTCCCAGAGGGCGAGGGCGCGGACGTCCAGCCGCGCGGCGAGGGCGTGGGCGCCGAAGGCGCCGGCGGCGACGGCCAGGGCGGCGAGTAGCGCGCCGGCGGCGGTCCAGGGGGGCACGGGCGGATGGTACCCGATCGGCGCCGAACGTCCTTCGCCGGGGACGCGCGGCGGGGTGCAAGCCGCCGCAAAACGCGCCATCTCGGAGATTGACGGCCCATCTCCGAGATCAACGGCCCATCTCGGAGATCGCACGCCCATCTCCGTGATCGGCCGGCGATCTCGGTGATCGCGCGCCCGTCATCGATGACAGAGCTTCCATCTCGGAGATCGCGCGGCGATCTCGGTGACGGAGCGCTCAGCTCCGAGATCGCGCGCTGATCTCCGAGATGGGCGCCGAGCTCGGAAAATGGCGCGTTTCGCGCCGGGAACGGCGCGCCCGGCTCGGGTCCGGCGTGCTCCGCCCCCCTCCCCGCCGCGCTATCATCCCCCGACCCACGGAGGAGCGGTGCCCAGCGTCTACGACCTGAAACCCAGGTTCCAGGCCCTGCTGCGGCCGGGCGTCGGCGCCCTGGCGCGCGCCGGCGTCACCGCCAACCAGGTGACCGCCGCCGCGGCGGTTCTTTCCCTTGCCGCCGGGGCCACGATCGCCCTCCTCCCCGACCGCCGCTGGTCGCTTCTTCTCCTGCCGCTCGTCCTGCTCGTGCGCATGGCGCTCAACGCCGTGGACGGCATGCTGGCCCGCGAGCACGGCCAGAAGAGCCGCCTGGGCGCACTCTTGAACGAGCTGGGCGACGTCGTCTCCGACGCCGCCCTCTACCTGCCGCTGGCGCTCGTCCCCGGCATCCCGCCGGCGCCGGTCGTGGCGCTGGTCGTCCTCGCCGGGCTCTCCGAGCTGGCCGGCGTCCTCGGGGTGACGATCGGCGCCGCCCGCCGCTACGACGGCCCGGCCGGCAAGAGCGACCGCGCCCTCGTCCTCGGCGCCGTCGGCCTGGCGCTCGGGCTCGGCGCCCCGGCCGGCCGCTGGCTCGAGGTCCTCCTCTGGGTGCTCGCCGCCGGCGTTGCCCTCACCGTCGTCAACCGCGCCCGCGCTGCGCTCGCCGAGGCCCGCTCGTGAACGACGCCCTCGCTTTCCTCCGCGGCCGCCTCGACCCCGCTGTCGCCTGGGCGCTGGGCGGCATCTTCACCCTCCTCGTCGTCGCCACGCTCGCGGTCTGGCTCCTCGGCCGCTGGAAGCCGCAGGCGGACTTTTCCGAGCTGCGCGCCCGCGTCCGCACCTGGTGGGTAATGGCCGGCGTCTTCGCCGTCGCCCTGGTCCTCTCGCGCAAGATCTCGCTGGTCTTCTTCGCCTTCGTCAGCTTCCTGGCGCTCAAGGAGTACCTGTCGCTCATCCCGACGCGGCGCGCCGACCGCGGCGTCCTCTTCTGGGCCTACCTCGCCATCCCGGTGCAGTACCTGTGGATCGGCATGGGCTGGTACGGCATGTTCATCGTCTTCATCCCGGTCTACGCCTTCCTCTTCCTGCCGATGCGGATGGTGCTGATCGGCGAGACGGAGGGCTTCCTGCGCGCCGCCGGGACGCTGCACTGGGGGCTGATGGCGATGGTCTTCGCGATCAGCCACGTCGCGGCACTCCTGGTTCTGCCGATCGCCAACCCGCACGGCGGCGGCCCAGGGCTGGTGCTCTACCTGGTCTTCCTCACCCAGTTCAACGACGTGGCGCAGTACCTGTGGGGGAAGGCGCTCGGGCGGCACAAGGTGATCCCGAAGGTGTCGCCCAACAAGACGGTCGAAGGATTGCTGGGCGGGGCGGCGACGACGCTCCTCCTCGCCTGGCTGCTCGCGCCGCGCCTGACACCGCTGACCGAGCTGCAGTCGCTCGCCGCCGGTCTCCTGCTCGGCCTCGGCGGCTTCGTCGGCGACGTGGTGATCTCGGCCTTGAAGCGCGACCTCGGGATCAAGGACAGCGGCACGCTCCTGCCCGGCCACGGCGGGATCCTCGACCGCATCGACAGCCTCAGCTACACCGCGCCGCTCTTCTTCCATTTCGTCTGGTACCTGTATGGACCGCTGATTACGATCGTTCGATGACGTCGCTGTTGCGCTGGCTCTTCTTCTGGCTCGTCGTCCGCCCGGTCATCCTCGTCGTCCTCGGGCTCAACGTGCGGCACCGCGAGCGGCTGCCGGACGACGGGCCGGCGATCCTCGTCGCCAACCACAACAGCCACCTCGACACGATGGTGCTGATGACGCTGCTGCCGACGCGCCTCCTGCCCAAGGTCCGGCCGGTGGCGGCGGCGGACTACTTCCTGAAGGGGCCGCTGCTCTCCTGGTTCGCGCTGCGGATCATCGGCATCCTGCCGGTGGCGCGCGGCGGCGGCGCCAAGGGAAAGCCCGCCCTCGGCGAGCCGGCGCCCGACCCGCTCGCCAGCGCCGCCGACGCCCTGGCGCGCGGCGAGATCGTCATCCTCTTCCCCGAAGGCTCGCGCGGCGAGCCGGAGCGGCTGGCCGAGCTCAAGAGCGGCGTCTGGCACCTGGCGCGCCGCTGCCCCGCGGCGCCGGTCGTGCCGGTCTTCCTTCACGGCCTCGGCAAGACGCTGCCGCGCGGCGCCGTCCTGCCGGTCCCCTTCTTCTGCGACGTCTTCGTCGGCGAGCCGGTGCCGCTCGGCGACGACAAGGGCGCCTTCCTCGCCGACCTCAAGGCGCGGATGCAGGGGCTGGCGGCGGAGGGGCGGCTCTCGGTGTGGGAGTGATCCTCGCCGTTGCCGCGCTCTGGGGGTTCGCGGAGGCGACGGTCTTCTTCCTCGTCCCCGACGTGCTGCTCACCTGGATGGCCCTCCACGACCGCGGACGCGCGATCCGCGCCTGTTTTGCGGTGCTCGCGGGCGCCTTGCTGGGCGGGGCGTTGCTGTTCACGTGGGGAGCGCGCGACCCGGCGGCGGCGCGGGCGCTCCTCGACCGGGTGCCCTCGATCTCGCGGGGGATGATCGAGCGAGTGGAGGGCGAGATCGCCGAGCGCGGGGCCGTCGCCACGGTCCTCGGTCCGCTGCGCGGCACGCCCTACAAGATCTACGCGGCGCTGAGCGGCGAGAACGGAGAGGGCCTGGCAAGATTCCTGGCCGTCTCCGTCCTCGCCCGTCTACCCCGCTTCTTGTTGCTCACCTTGGCTGCCGCCGGCGTCTCCGCCCTTCTCCGCACCTGGAGCCTCGCCCGCAAGCGCGCCCTCCACGCCGCGCTCTGGTGCGCGTTCTACGGCGCATATTTCGCGCTGATGCCGAACTGATGCGCGTCACGGCGCTGGGCTAGAGTCTCCAGCCGCTCGTGACTCCAGCCGCCCCGCCACGCCTCGTGTACGAGCTGTACGCCCGCCCCTGGCTCGCCGACCTGGCGCGCCGGCTGGGGCGGCGGATCACCCTCGCCGAGGCGCCGCGGGGCGAGCTCGACCGCCTCGCCTCGACCGGCGCCGACTTCCTCTGGCTGATGGGGGTCTGGCCGTCGGGGCCGCGCGGCATTGAGATCGCGCGCACGCTGCCGGAGCTGCGCGCCGAGTACCGGCGCCTGCTGCCCGACTTCGCGGAGGCGGACGTCGGCGGCTCCCCCTACTCGATCGCCTCCTACAGCGTCGACCCGCTGCTCGGCGGCGCCGGCGCGCTGGCCTGGCTGCGCGCGCGGCTCGCCAACCGCGGCATCCGCCTGCTCCTCGACTTCGCCGTCAACCACACCGGCGTCGACCACCCCTGGGTGACCGAGAGCCCCGACCTCTACGTGCAGGGCGACGAGGAGGACTTGGCGCGCGCGCCGCGGGATTTCTTTGCCGTCGAGACGCGGCTCGGCCCGCGGGTCCTGGCGCACGGCCGCGACCCCTACTTCCCTCCCTGGACCGACACCGCGCAGCTCAATCTGTTTCACCCCGAGACCCGCCGGCAGCTGCGCGACACCCTGCTCGAGCTCGCCGACCTCTGCGACGGCGTGCGCTGCGACATGGCGATGCTGGCGCTCACGGAGGTCTTCGACCACACCTGGTGGGGACGGGCGCGCGCGCCGCTGCCGGAGCCGGCGGCGGGCGAGGCGTGGGGCGAGCTGATCGGCGCGGTGCGCGCCAAGCGGCCCGACTTCCTCTTCGTCGCCGAGGCCTACTGGGGCCTCGAGCCGGCGCTCGAGGAGCTGGGCTTCGACGTCACCTACGACAAGACGCTCTACGAGCGGCTGCGCGACGTCTCCGGGCGCGCCGTGCGCGAGCACCTGGGCGGCGACCCCGCGCGCCAGGGGCGCGCGCTGCGCTTCCTCGAGAACCACGACGAGCCGCGCGCCGCCGCCGCCTTCCCCTGGGAGCGCCACCGCGCCGCCGCGGTCGTCGCCGCCACCGTCCCGGGGCTCCTGCTCCTCCACGACGGCCAGCTCGAAGGGCGGCGCGAGCGCCAGTCGCTCCAGCTCCTGCGCCGCCCGTCCGAGCCGGCGGCGCCCGAGGTAGCGGCGTTCTACGAGCGCCTCCTCGCCGCCGCGCCGCGGCGTCCGCCGGCCGGCTGGCGTCTGCTCGCGCCGCGCCCGGCCTGGAACGGCAACCCGACGAGCGAGGACTTCGTCGCCTCCGTCTGGGAGGAGAACGGCGGGCGGCGCCTGGCGGCGGTCAACTTCGCGCCGGCGCCGGGGCAGTGCTACCTGGAGCTGACTGAGATGGAGCTAGAGGGCGGCGAGGTCGAGCTGCGCGACGCGCTGTCGGAGGCGACCTACCGGCGCGACGGCGACGAGCTGGCGGCGCGCGGCCTCTACCTCGACCTGCCGCCGTACGGCGTACACCTCTTCGACATCGTGCGCGTCTAGGACGCCGCCGCCACCTCGGCGCAGTGCTCGTCGAAGGCGGCCGTCAGGTCGCCGGCCACCTGCTCGGCGCTCCGCCCTTCGATCCGGTGGCGCGGCAGGAACCAGACCAGCTCGCCGTCCTTGAACAGGGCGACCGACGGGCTGCTGGGCGGGACGTCGGGGATGTAGCCGCGGAAGCGCGCCGTCGCCTCGACGTCCTGGCCGGCGAAGACGGTGGCGAGACGCTCGGGGCGGCGCTCGTGGCGCAGCGCCAGGCGCACGCCGGGGCGGGCCATGCCGGCGGCGCAGCCGCAGACGGAGTTGACGACCAGCAGGGCGGTGCCGGACGCGCTGCGCATCCAGTCGTCCACCTGCTGCGGGGTGGTGAGCTCTTCGACGCCGGCGCTGGTCAGCTCCTCGCGCATCGGCCGGACTAGCAGTGGGCTGTGGGGCACGGGGGCACCTCCTCCTTCGTTCTCGGCTATTCTATCGGAGCCCGGCGCGAAAGCCTTCGCGCCTAGACCGCCCCATGCGCCGCCTGCGTTTCATCCCACTCGCCGCCGCCCTCCTGCTCCTCGCCGCCGCACCGGCGCCCAAGGCGCCCAAGGCGCCGACCCGCCCGCTGCGCGCCGGCTTCCTGATCGTCGACGGCGTCTACAACACCGAGCTGGCGGCGCCGTACGACGTCCTCCACCACGCCGGGCTCCACGCCAAGCCGGGGATCGAGGTCTTCACCGTCTCGCCGGACGGACGGCCGGTGACCAGCTTCGAAGGGCTCAAGATCCAGGCCCACCACTCCTTCGCCAACGCGCCGGCGATCGACATCCTGGTCGTGCCGAGCGCCAAGGGGAGCATGGACGCCGACTTGAAGCGCCCGGCGCTGATCGCCTGGGTGCGGAAGACGGGGGCCAAGGCGCGCTACGTCATGTCGCTCTGCGACGGCGCCTTCGTCCTCGCCAAGGCGGGGCTCCTCGACGGCGTCGCCGCCACCACCTTCCCCGACGACTACGAGCGCTTCGCCCGCGCCTTCCCGAAGGTGGACCTGCGGGTCAACGTCAGCTTCGTGCAGGACGGCAAGGCGCTGACCTCGCAGGGCGGCGCGCGGAGCTACGCCGTGGCGCTCCATCTCGTGCAGCAGCTCTACGGGCTGAACGTGGCGAAGCGTGTGGCGCACGGCCTCCTCGTTCCGTGGCCGCCGGCGTCGGGAGCCCGGCCGGGGTTCGTGGTCGAGGACGCGCTGCCGCCGCCGACGCGCTAGGCCGCTGACTCGTCCGGCGCCTCGGCCACCAGCAGCAGCTTCTCCGCCATCATCTCGCCGAGCTCGCGGCGCACGTCCCTCTCCTCCAGCTCGTCCTGGAGCGCGGCGATCAGCTCGCCGACGCTGAGGCCGCGGGCGCTCAGGTCCCAGATCCGGCCGCTCAGCTCGTCGAGGGCGTAGTGCCGGCCGTTGTCGGGATCGAGGAGGACGCGGCTGCCGGCCACTTTCTGCTCGATCACCCGGGTGGTGGGCGTCAGTCGCGTGCGCGGGTCCACGGTGAGGGGTGCGGGGTTCAAGTTTCGTGCCTCCAGGGTTGAAGTTCTTCAGGCCGGCGCAAGGACGAAGGCCGCCGCCAGGCCGTCGGCGACGGCGAGCCCGGCGGGCGACGGCACCAGCCGCTCGCCGCGGCGCGCGACGAGCCCGTCGGCGGCGAGCCGCTCGACGAGCGGGGCGTTGGCGGCGAGGAGATCGACCGCGTAGCGCTCGCGCAGGGCTGCAAGGTCCACGCCCTCGGCGCGGCGCAGCCCGAGGAGCAGGGCTTCGAGCGCCAGCTCCTCCCGCCCCAGCGTCTCGCCGCCGGCCTCCGGCCGCTCCCCCGCCGCCACCCGCCGCTCCCAGGCGTCGAGCCCGCGCTCGTTCCACCAGCGGCGCCGGCCGTCGAAGGAGTGCGCCGAGGGGCCGAGCCCGAGGTACGGCGCGTGCTCCCAGTACTTCCGGTTGTGGCGCGAGCGATGCTCGGGCGCGCGGGCGAAGTTGGAGACCTCGTAGGCCGGGTAGCCGGCGCCTGCCAGGAAAGCGTGGGTGAGGGCGAAGAGCCCGGCCTGCGCCTCGCCGGGTAGCTCGCGCAGCGCGCCGCGATCGCGGCGGGCGCCGAAGGGCGTCCCGTCGTGGACGGTGAGCTGGTAGCAGGAGAGGTGCTGCGGCGCGAGGCGCACCGCCTCCTCCAGCGTGCGCCGCCAGCCGGCCGGCGAGCCGCCGGGGAGGCCGTCCGGCAGCCCGTAGATCAGGTCGATCGACACCGTCTCGCAGCCGGCCGCCAACGCGAGCTCGACGCTGCGCCGCGCCGCGGCCGCGTCGTGGCGGCGGCCGAGGAAGGCGAGGTCTTCCGCCGCGAAGGACTGGACGCCGAGCGAGAGCGTCGCGACGCCGAGCGCCCGCCAGGCGGCCAGGCTCTCCGGCGTGACGTCCTCCGGGTTGGCTTCGAGGAAGACGCGGGCGCCGGCGACGACGCCGAGGCGCGCGCGCGCGGCTTCCAGGATGCTCGTCAGCTCCTCGGGCAGGAGGCACGACGGCGTGCCGCCGCCGAAGTAGACCGTGTCGAAACCCGCAAGCGGCGGCGGCACACCGGCCCACAGCTCGATCTCGGCGAGCAGGTGCGCCACGAAGCGCGCCCGCCGCTCCCGCCCCCCCGTCCGCACCGCAAAGTCGCAGTATGGACAGACCGCCGAGCAGAACGGCACGTGGAGGTAAAGGCCGGGGGCAGCGGGCGAGCGCATGCGCCGCGAGGGTAGCACCCGGCGCTAGGGCGTGCGCTCCACCGCCGGCGTGCTCGGCGCGACCGCGCGGCTGAACATCAGGCCGTCCACGACCTCGCCCCAGGCGGCGCGCATCTCCTGGTGGCCGAGCGGGCGGCTGACCAGCGGGCGGCGGAGCCACTCGCCGCCCGCCGGCGGCCGCCGCAGGTCGACGATGGCGTGCTCGAGGCAGGCGCGGCGCATCAGGTCCTCGAGCGTGCCCGCGCTCGCCGGCGCCACCGGCTCGGGCTGCGGCTCGAAGGGAGTGGCGATCGCCCCTTCGTAGGCAGTGAAGCCGAGGGTGTACAGCGCGTCGCCCAGCTCTTGCGCCGCTACCTCCCCCATCACCGTGACTTGGCGGTACCAGTCGGCGAGGCCCGGCTCCTCGGGCTCGAGGGGGCCGAGCTCGCGCGCGGCGTGGTAGGTGGCCGCCCAGCCGACGATCTTCCGCCCCGGGTAGCGCCGGTCCGCCAGCCAGACGAGGTTCCGGCCCATCTGCGTGTCGCGCAGCCGCCCGATCTCCGGCCCGACCGACTGCGTCGCGGGATCGTAGAGCCACGCCTGCCGCGCGGCGGGGCCGACGCCCTCCAGCACCTGGAGCCAGAACGCGGTCTCGGGGTCGTCCGCGGCGCCGCGCGCCGCGACCTCCGCGCGCACCGTCTCCAGGCGGCGCAGGAAGAGCGCCTGCTCCCCTTCCGGAGGGTCCGCCGCCTTGCCGCGCGGGTAGAGGTTCTCGGCTAGCGCCTGGAGCTGCGCCGCGAACGGCTCCCACTCGGGGCCGCCGGCGAAGGGCGCGCCGAGCCGGTCGAGGAGGGCGCGCAGGTCGGCGACCAAGCGCTCGCGGCTGGCGCTGCCGGTGAACTGGTTGTCGAAGCCGGCGAGCTCCAGCGGCCGCGGCCCGCGCGCCTGCTCGCCCAGGTAGGCGATGAGCGGTTGGACCTCCGCGCTCCGGGTCCAGATCGGGAAGACGCAGCGCGGCACCGCCGTCGCCGCCGCCTCGCCGGCGCGCAGCCGCTCCCAGGCGACGGCGCAGTCGAAGAGCCCGCTCTCGAAGGCGAGCACGTCGAAACCCATCTCATGGTGGAGGAAGGCGATCAGCCGCGCCTTGGCGAGAAAAACGGTTCCCTCGCCGTGCGACTGCTCGCCGAGCAGCACGACGCGGGCGTCGCGCAGGACGTCCTTGAGCGGCTGGAGGTCGGCGAAGTCGTCGTCCGCCGGATCGACCGAGCGGACGCGGATCGCATGCTCGGCGAGCCAGCGGACGCGCGGGTCGTCGGAGGCGGAGCCTTCGAGACAGTCGGCGGAGGGCGCGAGGGCAGCGCGCGGCGGGGCGCTCGAAGAGCGGCAGGCGGCGAGGAGGAGAAGGAGGGCGAGGAGGCTGCGGCGTCGCGGAGCGGTCATTCCCCCGCCGGGACCGCTCGCTCAGCTCGCGCCGACGGCTCCACCGGCTGCATCGCCTTGCCCACCTGCATCGTCTTCCCCAATCGCTCCTGGGCGGCCTCGATCAACCCGTCGAGCCCATTGCGGTGGAGGGCGGAGACGGCCACGCCGTCGTGGCGCTTGGCGAGCGCCTGCGCCTCGTGGCGCGGCAGGAGGTCGGCCTTGTTGAGCACCACGAGCTCGGGCACGTCCGCGAGGTGCAGCTCGCCGAGGATGCCGCGCACCGCCTCCAGCTTGTGGTCGAGCCGCGGATCGGCGGCGTCCACGACATGGAGCAGGAGGCCGGCGTCGGAGAGCTCCTCCAGCGTGGCGTGGAAGGCGGCGACGAGGTCGGACGGCAGCTCGGTCAGGAAGCCGACGGTGTCGGTGATCACCACCTCCCCTTCGCGCGGGAAGCGGAGGCGGCGGCTCGTCGGGTCGAGGGTCATGAAGAGCTGGTCGGCGGCCTCGACGTCGCTGCCGGTGTGGGCGTTGAGCAGCGTGCTCTTGCCGGCGTTGGTGTAGCCGACGATCGAGAGCACCGGCACCCGCCCGTCGCGCCGCCGCCGGCGGCGGAGGTCGCGCTGGCGCCCCAGCCCCTCGACCTGCTTCTCGAGGGCGCGGATGCGGTCGCGGATGCGCCGGCGGCCGATCTCGACCACGGTCTCGCCGGGGCCCCGGCCGCCGATCCCGCCGGTCAGGCGGGAGAGGCCGGCGTCTTTCTCGGTCAGCCGCGGCAGCGAGTACTTGAGCTGCGCCAGCTCGACCTGGAGCTTGCCGTCGCGGCTCTTGGCGCGCTGCGCGAAGACGTCGAGGATGAGCTGCGTGCGGTCGATCGCCTTCAAACCCGTCGCGTCCTCGAAGGCGCGGGCCTGCGCGGGCTTGAGGTCGATGTCGAAGATCGCCACGCTCGCCCGCCGCCGCATCCCTTCGAGCACGATGTCCTGGAGCTTGCCCTTCCCCACCACCGTCCGCGGGTGCACCTGGCCGCGCTTCTGGCGCAGCGTGCCGGCCACCGTCACGCCGGCGGCGCGCACGAGCTCGAGCATCTCGGCGAAGTGCTCGTCGTCCAGGCGGATGCCGACGACGAGCGCCCGTTCCCGCTCGGTGCCGCCGGAAAGCGGCGCGACGCGCGCGAACTCCTCCTCGAGGGCGCGGATCGTGGCCTCGAAGTCGAAGTGGAGCTGGTGGACGTCGGCGGCGCGGACGCGGATGAAGGGATCGGCCTTGTGCCCGTCGCCGGCCTCGGCGCCGTCCGCCGCGGCGGACGCGGCCGCCGCCGGCGAGAGATGGGCGATCTCGACGCTTCCGGCGTCGCCGTCGCCGAGCACCTCGATCGCCGCCACCAGGTCGAGGCGGAGGAGCGCGAGGTCATTGAGGTCGTCGCCGGTCAGCGGCTCGCCGCGCAGGTGGGTGTGGACGAGGCGCAGGCCGCGGAAGCGACCGACGCCGCCGCGCAGGCGGCCGACGTCGGGCAGCATCAGCTTGTGCGCGTCGCCGACGACGACGTTGCGCACCGCGCCGTCGCGCCCGAGCAGCACGCCGACCTGCCGCCCGAGGTCGTGCGACACCTCGGCCAGGTGCCGCGCCAGCTCCGGCGACACCACCTGCCGTGGCGTCACGCGTCGCCGGTAGGTCCTCTCCAGCGCCCGCCGCTGGGACGGCGAGAGCCCCTGAACGTTGCCTTCGAGTTGACTCACGTCACCCGTAACGAGGGCACGGAGAGGATATTCCCCCGAAGCCTCGCGCCTCAGTGCACCGTCGGCGGCACGTAGCGCTCGCGGGGGCCGGCGGGGACGCCCATCTCGAGGAGGGAGAGGAGGAGGAGCTCGCGCTGCTCGGGGGCGGCGGCTTCGAGGAGGGCCTGCTTCTCGGCGGGGCCGAAGGGGAGGGCGGCGGCGAGGCCGTTCAGGAGGGTGATCCCGCCGAGGCCCGAGAGCAGAGTGAAGTCGAGCTCGAGGCCGTGGGCGCGGCTGAAGGCGCGCACCGCGGCGAGGACCGGGCCGGGGTCGAGCGGCACCTCCGGCTCCGCCAGGTCGGCGGCGGCGAACTCGGCGTAGTCGGCGCGCACGCGGCGGTAGCCGCGGTGGAGCGGCAGCTCGCCGCCGATGCGGAAGCGCGCCAGCCCCTTGAGCACGATCAGGTAGCGGCCGTCCGGCTGCGGCTCGCAGCGGTCGATCGCGCCGGCGCAGCCGACGGCGTAGAGCTCGGGGTCCTCCTCCTCCCAAAACCCGAAGTTGTCGGCCGGATCCGGCAGCCGCGGCTGGATCATGCCGATCGTCCGCTCGCCGGCCAGGGCGTCGGCCACCATGTTGCGGTAGCGCGGCTCGAAGACGTTGAGCGGCAGGTAGTTCCCCGGCAGCAGCAGCGACCCGGTCAGGGGGAAGACCGGCAGCACGTCGGGGAGCGGCGGCGCGAGCATCGGCGTCCCGCTCAATCGCCCTGGTCGGTCTTCAGCACCGCCAGGAAGGCGGCCTGCGGGATCTCGACCGCCCCGACCATCTTCATCCGCTTCTTCCCCTCGCGCTGCTTCTCGAGGAGCTTCCGCTTGCGGGTGATGTCGCCGCCGTAGCACTTGGCGATGACGTCCTTGCGGTAGGGGTTGATCGTCGAGCGGGCGATGATCTGGCCGCCGATCGCTCCCTGGATGGCGATCTTGAAGTTCTGGCGCGGGATCGTCTCGGCGAGCTTCTCGCAGTAGTGCAGGGCGCGGGGGCGCGACTTCTCGCGGTGGACGAGCTGGGAGAGGGCGTCCACCTTCTCGCCGTTGACCAGAATGTCTACCTTGACCAGGTCGCTCTCGCGGTAGTCGATCAGCTCGTAATCGAACGAGCCGTAGCCCTGGGTGAGGCTCTTCAGCCGGTCGTAGAAGTCGAAGAGCACCTCGGCGAGCGGCAGCTCCGAGAGCACCTGCAGGCGCCCCTGCGCCAGGTACTCGAAGTGGGTGTTGGCGCCGCGCCGCTCGCGGCAGAGCTCGAGGACGGAGCCGAGATACCGCTCGGGCACCAGGATGGTGGCGCGGATGTAGGGCTCGTAGACCGACGCGATCTGCGACGGGTCGGGGAAGTGCGCCGGGTTGTCGACCTGGAGGACCTCGCCGTCCGTGAGGTGGACCTCGTAGCGCACCGAGGGGGCGGAGAGCAGAAGGGACAGGTCGTGCTCCCGCTCAAGCCGCTCCTGCACGACTTCGAGGTGCAGCAACCCAAGGAAGCCGCAGCGGAAGCCGAACCCCAGGGCGGACGAGGAATCCTTCTCGAAGGTCAGGGAGGCGTCGTTGAGCTTGAGCTTGTCGAGCGCCTTGGCGAGGTCCTGGTAGTCGTCGGTGGCGACCGGGTAGATCGAGGAGAAGACGACCGGCTTGGCGTCCTTGTAGCCGGGGAGCGGCTCGGCGGCGGGACGCTCGACCTCGGTCACGGTGTCGCCGACGGCAATGTCCGCCACCGCCTTGACGCCGGCGATCACGTACCCGACCTCGCCGGCGCTCAGCTCCGGCGCCTCCATCCGCTTCAGGCGCAGGCGCCCCACCTCCTCGACCTGGTAGTCGCGCCCGCCGTGCATCAGGCGCACCTTCTGCCCCGGGCGCAGCGTCCCCTCGCGCACGCGGACCAGCAGGACGACGCCGCGGTAGGGGTCGTACTGGGCGTCGAAGATGAGGGCGCGGAGCGGCGCCTCGGGATCGCCCTCGGGGGCCGGCAGGCGGTTGACGATCGCCTCCAGCACCTCGTCGATGCCTGTGCCGAGCTTGGCGGAGGCGAGGACCGCGGCGTAGGGGTCGAGCCCGAGGTCGGCGTCGATCTCCTCGCGCACCCGCTCGACGTCGGCCGAGGGGAGGTCGATCTTGTTGATCACCGGCACGATCTCGAGGTCGTACTCGAGGGCGAGGTAGAGGTTGGCGACGGTCTGCGCCTCGACCCCTTGCGAGGCGTCGACGAGGAGCAGCGCCCCCTCGCACGACATCAACGACCGCCGCACCTCGTGCGAGAAGTCGACGTGCCCCGGGGTGTCGATGAGGTTGAGCTCGTAGTCCTGGCCGTCGGCGGCGGTGTAGAGGAGCGAGACGGTGTTGCTCTTGATCGTGATCCCGCGCTCGCGCTCGATGTCCATCGAGTCGAGGATCTGGTCGCGGAAGTCCCGGTCCTCCACCGCCCCGGTGCGCTGGATCAGCCGGTCGGCCAGTGTCGACTTGCCGTGGTCGATGTGGGCGATGATGCAGAAGTTGCGGATGCGGTCCACGGGCGCTCCGGAGGGCGGGCATCTTACGATACGATCTCAGCCGACTGAGGAGGTGACGCAGTGGCGCGACAGAACTTCCAGCACTCGAAGCGGCAGCGGGACCTGGCGAAGAAGCAGAAGCGGGAAGAGAAGCAGCAGCGCAAGGCCGAGCGTAAGCGGCTCGGGCAGCTGCCGGAGGGCGCCCCCCCGGCGCCCGAGTCCCCCGAGTCCGAGGCCGCGCCGGTCGAGCCGCAGAACCCCTCCTGACCGCCCGCTTCGGGACGGTCGATCTTCCACCCCTCTCCCGGAGGAGATGCGATGTCTGACGCACCGAGCCCGTTCGTCTGGTACGAGCTGCTGACGACCGACGAGGGCGCCGCGAAGGCCTTCTACCCCGCCATCCTCGGCTGGGGGACGGAGCCCTTCACCGGCGCCGGCGGCGAGAAGCCCTACACCATGTGGACCGCCGGCGGCGCGCCGCTCGGCGGCATGATGGAGAAGCCGCCGGGGGCCGAAGGACCGCCGATGTGGCTCGGCTACGTCGGCGTCGACGACGTCGACGACGTCGTCCGCCGCGCCGGCGAGCTCGGCGCCCAGACCCACGTCGCGCCGCGCGACATCCCCACCGTCGGCCGTTTCGCCGTCCTCGCCGACCCGCAGGGGGCGTTCTTCGCCGTCTACAAGTCCCTCAACCCGCAACCGGCCCCGGGCGACGAGTGCCCGCCCGGAAACGTCTCCTGGAACGAGCTGGCGACGAGCGACGGGCCGGCGGCCTGGGGCTTCTACTCCACTCTCTTCGGCTGGCAGAAGACCGACAGCTTCGACATGGGCGACGGCTGGATGTACGACATGTTCGGCTACGGCGGGGCGTCCAAGGGCGCCGTCTACACCAAGCCGCCCGACATGCCGGGGCCGCCGGCCTGGGTCTACTACGTGCGGGTCGAGGACCTCGACGGCAAGGTCGAGAAGGTCAAGGAGCGCGGCGGCCAGGTCATCCACGGCCCGATGGAAGTCCCGGGCGGCGACCGCATCGCCATCTGCACCGACCCGCAAGGGGCGGTCTTCGCGATGCACGCGCTGGCCGCCAAGCCGGCCTGAGCTGGAGCCCATGTCCGAGCAGTTCATCTACGTCATGAAGGACCTGCGGAAGCTCTACCCGGGCGGCCGCGAGGTGCTCAAGGGGATCTGGCTCTCCTTCTTTCCCGGGGCCAAGATCGGCGTCATCGGCGGCAACGGCGCCGGCAAGAGCACGCTGCTCAAGGTGATGGCCGGGGTCGAGAAGGAGTTCGGCGGCGAGGCCTGGCCGGCCAAGGGCACGCGGGTCGGCTGGCTGCCGCAGGAGCCGCAGCTCGACGCGTCGAAGGACGTACTGGGCAACGTCGAGGAGGGGGTCGCCGAGACGCGCGCTCTCCTCACCCGCTTCGACGAGATCAACGCCCGGTTCGGCGAGGACCTCTCGCCCGAGGAGATGGACAAGCTCCTCGCCGAGCAGGCGCGGGTGCAGGACGCGATCGACCACGCCAACGCCTGGGAGCTGGACCGCACTCTGGACGTGGCGATGGACGCCCTCCGCCTGCCGCCGGGGGACGCCGCGGTCGCGACCCTCTCCGGCGGCGAGCGGCGGCGCGTCGCGCTCTGCCGCCTCCTCTTGCAGCGCCCCGATCTGCTGCTCCTCGACGAGCCGACCAACCACCTGGACGCCGAGTCGGTGGCCTGGCTCGAGCGCCACCTCGCCGAGTACGCGGGCACCGTCGTGGCGATCACCCACGACCGCTACTTCCTCGACAACGTCGCCGGCTGGATCCTCGAGCTCGACCGCGGCCAGGGCATCCCCTGGAAGGGGAACTATTCCTCGTGGCTCGAGCAGAAGCGCGACCGGCTGGCGGTCGAGGAGAAGCAGGAGTCGTCGCGGCGGCGCACCCTCGAGCGCGAGCTCGAATGGGTGCGGATGGCGCCGCGGGCGCGGCAGGCCAAGGGCAAGGCGCGGCTCAACGCCTACGAGAAGCTGCTCGCCCAGGAGCGCGAGGCCGACCGCCGCGCCGATCCCAACGAGATCCACATCCCGCCCGGACCGCGCCTCGGCGACCTGGTGGTTGAGGCGAAGGGGCTGACCAAGGGCTACGGCGACCGCCTGCTGATGGAGGACCTCTCCTTCGCGCTGCCGCCGGGCGGCATCGTCGGGGTGATCGGCCCGAACGGCGCCGGCAAGACGACCCTCTTCCGCATGATCGTGGGGGCGGAGCGGCCGGACGCCGGGGAGCTGCGGCTGGGCGACACGGTCAAGATCGCCTACGTCGACCAGAGCCGCGAGGCGCTCGACAGCGATCAGCCGCTCTGGGAGTTCCTCTCCGACGGCCGGGATGTCGTGACTCTCGGCAGCCGCCAGGTGCCGGCCCGCTCCTACGCCGCGGCCTTCAACTTCCGCGGCCCCGACCAGCAGAAGCGGGTGCGCGACCTCTCCGGCGGCGAGCGCAACCGCGTGCATCTCGCGCGCACGCTCAAGGCCGGCGGCAACCTCCTGCTCCTCGACGAGCCGACCAACGACCTCGACGTGGACACCCTGCGGGCGCTCGAGGAGGCGTTCCTCGAGTTCGCGGGGTGTGCCGTCGTCATCAGCCACGACCGCTGGTTCCTCGACCGCGTCGCCACCCACATTCTGGCCTTCGAAGGGGAGTCGCGGGTGGTCTGGTTCGAGGGCAACTACGAGGCTTACGAGGAGGACCGCCACCGCCGCCTCGGCGCCGAGGCCGACCAGCCGCACCGGATCAAGTACCGCAAGCTGGTGCGGGCCTAGGCGGGAGAGAGTCCCTCGCGCAGGAAGCGCGCGAGCTCCAGCCAGACGACCGGGTGGCCGAGGAGGTCGTTGTGGCCGGCGCCGGAGATGGGGACGAAGCGCGTCGTCGCGGCCGGCAGCGCGGCGGCCAGCTTCTCGCCCAGGCGGAAGGGGATGATCGAGTCGTCGCGGCCGTGGATCAGCAGCGCCGGCACGCGGATGCGCGGCGCCGCGTCGAGCGAGTCGTAGCGCTCGACGACGAGCATGCCGCCGAGCGACGTGAAGTGGACCCGCGCCACGTCGCGCAGCGACGACCAGGGGGAGAGCGCGATGAGGCCGGCGACGCGGTGCTCGGGGTCGGCCGCGAGCGCCACCGCCACCGCCGCCCCCAGCGACCAGCCGCAGGCGACGAGCGGCCGCTCCGGATGGCGCGCCGCCAGCCAGGCGAGCCCGGCAGCGCCCGCCGCCGCGAGCCCCGCCTCGCTCGCCCGCCCGCCGCTGCGGCCGTAGCCGGGGTAGTCGATCGCCAAGAACGGCGCGCCGAGCTTCCGCAGCTCGTCGAAGAGCCCCGCCCGCCGCATCGTCTCCAGGTTCTCGCCGTTGCCGTGGAGGAAGAGCACGGCCGGCGCGCCCGTCAGCGTCGCTTCCGGCGTCCAGGCCCAGCCCACGACCGGCAGGCCGCCGGCGCCTTGGAGCGCCACCTCTTCGAGCGGCGCCAAAGCCGGCGGCACCCGTACGGGCGGTGCCGGGTAGAGGACCTGCTGGGTGAAGGAGCCGAGCATCAGGAGGGCGGCGAGGCCGAGACCGCCAGGGAGAACGAAACGGGCCGAGCCGCCGGGGCGCACGATAGCGCCTAGGGTGTGCCGGGCGGCTCCTCGACGTCAAGGCGCCGATCGGCCTTGACGTCCGTGAGCGTCGTGACCGCCCCCGAGGGCCAGCGCACGACGAGCTTCTCCACCGTCGCCGCCGTCCCCAACCCGAAGTGCGGGTCCACCTGCGACTGCGACAGGTAGCTGCCGCCGGTGCGGGCGAGCCAGGTCTGGGTGACGCCGCCGGCCGTCGCCTCGACGGCCGCGCCGAGGCCGTCGCGGTTGCTCTTCTTCCCCACGAGATGCACGCGCAGCCAGTGCCCGTAGCCGGCGCCACGGTTCTCCAAGAGCTTCGCCGGGCCGGCCAGCGTCGTCAGCACCAGGTCGAGGTCGCCGTCGTCGTCGAGGTCGCCGTAGGCGCCGCCGCGCCCGACCAGCGGCGCCGCCAGGTCGCCGCCGGCGGTCGCCGTCACCTCGACGTACCGCGCCTTCCCCTCGTTGCGGAAGAGCTGCTGCGGCTGGGCGTAGCGCGCCGTCGCCTGCACCCGCTCCCACTCCGGGTCGAGGTGGCCGTTGGCAAGGAAGAGGTCGAGCCAGCCGTCGAGGTCGTAGTCGAAGAAGAACGCCGCCCAGGCCACCCAGAGCAGCGTGTTGCGCCCGACCTGCGACAGCGGCGCCACGTCCATGAAGAGGCCGTTCCCCTCGTTGCGGTAGAGGCCGGACATCTCGTTGGCGAAGTAGCCGATGACCAGCCCCGGACGGCCGCTGCGGGCGAAGTCGGCGGCGTCGATCCCCATGCCGCCGCGCGCGCCGCCGGTGTCGGAGAGGGCCATGCCGGAGGCGGCGCCGATCTCCTCGAAGCTCACCTGCCCGGCGGCGTCCTTCCCCCGGTTGCGGAAGAGCTGGTTCGGGGTGGTGTCGTTGGCCAGCGCCAGGTCGGGCCAGCCGTCGCCGTCGGCGTCGAGCACCGCGACGCCGAGCGTCTTCGCGGTCGGATGGTGGAGCCCGGCGGCCCGCGTGCGGTCCTCGAAGCGGAGCCCGCCGAGGTTGCGGTAGAAGCGCGACGCCGCGCCGGTGTAGATCTGCGGCGTGCAGTACGCCTTCGTCTTGCCGTCGAGCGAGCAGAAGAGGTCCCCCTCGGGGCTCCAGGTGACGTAGCGGCTCGAGAAGACGTCGAGGAGACCGTCGCGGTCGGCGTCGAAAAGGGCAATCGTGGCGCCCAGCGCGCTCTCCCGCGGGATGCCGGCGGCGGCGCCGGCGTCGGTGAAGCGCGGCGCGCCCTTGGCCGGGTCGTTGCGCAGCAGCCGGTCGCCGTCGAGGCAGGTCAAGTAGAGGTCGGCGTCGCCGTCGTTGTCGAGGTCGCCGGCGGCGCCGCCCAGGCAGTAGGCGGCGAGGTCGAGGCCGGAGGCCTTGGTCGCGTCGGCGAAGCGCAGGCCGCCGCGGTTGAGGTAGAGGCGCTGCGTCGCCGCCTCCCCCGGCTGGCCCGGGAAGTGGCGGCCGTTCAGGAACAGCAGGTCGAGCCGCCGGTCGCCGTCGGCGTCGAAGAGGACGACCCCCGAGCCCATCGTCTCGGGCAGCCACTTCTTGCCGAAGGCGCCGTTGTGGTGGACGAAATCGACGCCGGAGGCGGCGGTGACGTCGGCGAAGCGCGGCCCCGCGGCGGGCGCCGGGCCGGCGGCGGCGAGCACGGCGCCGCCGGCGGCCAGCAGGAGCGCCGCGAGGGCGTACGGTGCGCGCCTCATGGCGCCGCCGGCGCCGAGCGGTGCTCGTGGATCGGCTGCCGCTCGTCGTTCTCGTGCGGGTGCGCGGCCCAGAACTGCGGGTTCAAGATGTGTCCGGCCTCCATCGGTCCGAAGCGGGCGAAGAGCTTCTGGTGGCGGGCGGCACGCTCCGCGTCGCCGAGCGCCCGCCAGGCGAGCATCAGGCTGTTGTGAGCGGCGCGGTCCTCGGGGTCGATGTCGAGGATCGCCTCCAGCTCGGCGACCGCCCCGCGGTAGTCCTGCTCGAGCAGGAGGAGCGTGACGATCTCGTTGCGCAGCACGCGGTCGCGCGGATGGCGGAGGGCGGCCTTGCGCAGCAACTCGAGCGCTTTCTGCACCTCCCCCTCCTCTTTCAGCAGCAGCCCCTGGTAGATCCACACCCGCGGCGCCTCCGGGGCGAGCGCGGCGGCGCGGGCGAGCGCGGCGCGGGCGGCGGCGAGGTCCCCTTCGGCGAGCGCCACCTGCCCGAGGTTGAGCCAGCCGTCGAGGAAGGCCGGGGCCAGACGCACGCCCGCGTCGAAGGCGGCGCGGGCGCCGCGCAGATCGCGCTGCGTCCAGAGCGCGATGCCGTAGTCGTTCCAGCGCTCGACGTCCGCCGCCGGCGGCGGCGAGGCTGCCGCTGGCGCCGCCGGCAGCGGCGCGCCGGCGTCCACGACCCGCAGAATGACGCTGTCCTCGGCCATTGTTACGATCGGCAGCTTCGGCGCCTCGGGCTCGCCGGCGAAGACCCAGCGCGTGAACTCCCAGGCGAGCTTGCGGTAGTTGAGGCGCGCGGTGAGGGTGATGGTGTCGCCGGCGTCGGGCGGCACCTCGAGGCGGAAGTGGACCGCCTCGGCGGCGCTCGGCATGATGCGCCGCAGCGAGGCGACGCCGCGCGCCGCCCAGGCGTCGCGGCGCACGATCGGCTCGCCGCGCTCGTCCACCCACCGGTTGCGCCAGAAGTGGGCGCCGGGATCGACGGGCGAGCCCTCGTCGGCGCGGCCGCTCCAGAAGACGACGCGGCCGTGCGCGTCCACCCCCTTGAGCTCCAGCCAGCAGTCGTGGACGTCCTGCTTGCCGCCGGGGAAGAGGTGGCCGACGCCGCGGGTGCGCACGACGACGGTCACGCGGCGGGACTCGCCGCGGCGCACCGCGGCAGCGGCGCGGTCGAGCGGCGCGACGATCGCCGCCTCCGCGGCCGCCTCCGGCGCCTGCAGCGCGAAGAGGTCCACCGTCACCTGCCGCGCCTTGAGGAACGCCTCCACCGCGGCGAGCTGCTCGCGGTCGCCGTGGAGCGCCGGCAGCGCCGTGTTGGCGGCGGCGAAGCGGTGCGAGCCCGCCGCCATGTGGCAATCGACGCAGCTCTGCGGCCGCTCGGGGAAGTAGAAGCTGCGCGCCCCGTGGCCGGAGATCGCGTTGGCCTGCCAGGCGTCGTAATCGTTCATCTCGCGCAGGTAGCCCTTGCCGTTGACGGGCTCGTCGAGGTGCGACTTGTGGCAGCTCGCGCACAGCTCGGCGCTCGCGAGGACCGGCCGGGCGTAGGCGCGGCGGTGGGCCGCGGGATCGACGCGCACCAGATGCTCGTGGACGGCGCGCAGCAGCGGCTCGGGGCTGGTCGCCAGGTCGTGGAGCGGCGGCGGGTCGAGCACGTGGTCGCCCTGCCCCATCGAGCTGCGGACGGTCGCGATGCCGTGGCAGGCGGTGCAGCCGACGCCGCTCCGCGCCAGCGCCGGGTCGGCCTCGGGGAGGCGGTCGATCTGCCCGCTGTGCAGGAGGGCCGGCGCGTGGCAGCCGGCGCACCAGCGGCCGGCGTCCGGCGCCACCCCCTCGGCCCGCTGGAAGGCCTCGAAGGTCTTGCGGAACCAGGGGTTCTCGAGGCCCGAGAAGCGGTGGGGCGAGGAGCGCCACTCGGCGGCGACGTCGGGGTGGCAGCCGGCGCGGCCGCACCCCTCGGCGTCGGCGAAGAGGCGCCCGTCGAGCCGCGCGCCGCTCGCGGTGCGCGCCGAGGAGGGGTAGAAGGGGCCGTCGGCGCCGCCCTCCGCCTCCTCGGCCATCGAGAGCGGTGCCGGGGGATTCTTCAGCGTCCAGGCGTCCTCGGGCGCCACGGCGGCGCCGAGGGCGGCCGCGGCGGCCGCGCCACAGGTCAGCAGGAGAGAGCCGCTCGACAGCAGGTGACGTCGCATCGTCCGTACGGACGCACGGCCGACCGGCGCCCGTACGCAAGGTGCGGAGCGGCGGGGAGCGCGGGACAGCGGCGCCGCCGGGCTAGGATGCCGCCGGGAGGAGAAGCGCGATGAGAGACCGCAAGAGACTGCTGGCGACCCTGGCCACCGCCGCCTTCGCCGCCGCCCTCCTCGCCGCCTGCGGCGGCGGGGACGAGGCGGACCTCGAGGAGACCCCGCTGCCGGCGACGACGGAGCCCGCCCCGGCTTCGCCGGCCGAGGCTGGAGCGCCGGGGGGCGCCGTCCAGGTCGATCCCGCGCTCCCCGCCTACCGCCCCGCCGGGAGCCTCGCGGGCACGCTCAACTCGATCGGCTCGGACACCCTCAACAACCTGATGACCCTGTGGGCCGAGGCCTTCCGCCGCCACCACCCGAGCGTGCAGACACAGATCGAAGGCAAGGGCTCCTCCACCGCGCCGCCGGCGCTCATCGAGGGCACGGGGCAGCTCGGGCCGATGAGCCGCGAGATGAAGGCGAGCGAGATCGACGCCTTCGAGCGCGAGTTCGGCTACCCGCCGACGCAGGTGCGGGTGGCGGTCGACGCCCTCGCCGTCTACGTCCACCGCGACAACCCGCTCGCGCGCCTCACCCTGCCGCAGGTGGACGCCGTCTTCGGCAAGTCGCGCGCCTGCGGCCATCCGCGGCCGATCGACAGGTGGGCCGACGCCGGCGTCGCCGGGCCGCTGGCGGCGCGGCCGATCAGCCTCTACGGCCGCAACTCGGCCTCCGGCACCTATGGCTTCTTCAAGGACAAGGCGCTCTGCGGCGGCGACTTCCGCGACACCGTCAAGGAGCAGCCGGGATCGGCGTCGGTGGTGCAGGGGGTGAGCGAGGACGCCGCCGGCATCGGCTACAGCGGCATCGGCTACCGCACCTCGGGGGTCAAGCCGCTGGCGATCGCCGCGCGCGACGGCGCGCCCTTCGTCGGCATCGATCCGGACGACGTGCTGGCCGGCCGCTACCCGCTCTCGCGCTACCTCTACGTCTACGTCAACCGCGCGCCCGGCAGGCCGCTGGCGCCGCTGGTGGCGGAGCTCCTGCGCTTCGTGCTCTCGCGCGAGGGGCAGGAGGTGGTGGTCAAGGACGGCTACCTGCCGCTCCCCGCCGCGGTGGGGCAGGAGGAGCTGGCGAAGCTCCGCTAGTCCGCGGATTTGTAAAAGATTCATGTTTCGCTATGGGGGCCGTGGTGTGGTCCAGGCCCCGCCGGTGTGGCACTCCCGTTGCAGAGCCATGGGGCGGTGGAGGCTCCAACGTGGGGCTCACTCCAGGACGGGCGTCCAACTTCCACAGGAGAATTGAGATGAAGAATCTAGCTCTGTCCCTAATGGCTCTCGCGCTGATCGCCGGGCCCGCCATCGCTCAGGAAGCTCAACCGCTGAACAATCCTCCGGTGCAGGAGGAGCGCACGAACCCGGACGCGCCGGCGATCACCGGCGACTCGGGGCTGACCATCACCGGTACGGTCGTGTCGTTCACCGACAGCGCCGTGGTCCTCAGTTCCACGGCCGGCGACCTGACCATCCAGATGACCCCGCAGACCGCTAGGCCTGCCACCTTCACCACCGGTGAGAACCTCGCCATCGACTACGTGCGCAACTCGAACGGCACGATGATCGCCACCGCGATCCGTCCGGCGGGGACGATGGGCACCGAGGTCGACCACACGCTGCACGCCGCCCCGGCCCCGTCGGTCCAGGTCGAGACCCAGCTGCAGCCCGCGCCGGAAGTCGAGGCCGACGTGGACGCTGACCTCGACACCGACGTCGAGGCCGAGGTGGACGTCGATACCGACGCCGACACGCTCCCCGAGACCGGCAGCGAAACGCCTCTGGCCGGACTGATCGGCCTGTTGGCCCTCGCCGCCGCGACCGCGCTGCGCACCCGCAAGGTCTAAGCGGGCGCCCGAGCGCGCGTAAGATCCTCTCGAACGCCCCCGGGGGCCGCGCCTGAGCGGCGGTCCCCGATCGGGCTTTTATTGCCCCCGATGGATTCTCAACACGCAGTTCCCCGGCGAGCCCGCAAGGGCTCGCTACGGCTTTTGGAGCGCGCCCTGTGGGTCGTCGCGGCCCTGGGGATCGGCTGGTTCCTCGTCGCCCAGCTCGAGGGGGACCTCTACCAGGCGCGCGAGGAAGCGCTGCTCGAGGAGCGCCTCGCCGCTTCGCGGCCTTCGGAGCGGCCGGCGGAGCGGGCCGCCGTCCGGCCCGCGGAGCTCCCCGGCGAGGAGGAACCCCGGGAAGCGCCGGCGCCGGCCCCTCCCGGGAGCGCGTTCGGCAAGCTGGCGATCCCGCGGCTCGGGCTCTCGGTGGTGGTGGCGGGAGGCACCGACAAGCGCACCCTCCGCCGCGCGGTCGGGCACATTCCGGGCACGGCGCTGCCCGGCGAAGCGGGCAACGTCGGGCTCGCCGGCCACCGCGACCGCTACTTCCGGCCGCTCAAGGACGTGCGGCGGGACGACGAGATCACCCTCACCACGCCGGAGGGCACCTTCCGCTATCGGGTGGAGTGGACCGAGGTGGTCGAGAGCAGCGCCGTCCACGTGCTGGACGACACCGCCACGCCGGCGCTGACGCTGGTGACCTGCTACCCCTTCTACTACGTCGGCCCGGCGCCCAAGCGGTTCATCGTCCGCGCCCGGCAGATCGGGCACGAGCCGCCGGCGGCGGCCGGCGCGGCGCCCTAACCCTCGCCTTCGCTCCCGCCGTTCAGCTCCTCGGGCAGGAAGCGGTACTGCGCGGCGCAGAACGCGCAGTCGGCGACGATCGCCGCGCTCGTCGCGCAGGTGGTCGCGGTCCTCGGCGGCGAGCAGCGCCAGGTGGCGATACAGGCGCTCGCGGCTGCAGCGGCAGCGGTAGCGCAGCGGGCGGCTCTCGACGACCTCGCGGTCGAGCCCGGCGAAGAGCGTGGAGAGCACCTGCTCGGCGCCCCCCTCCTCCACCAGGTGGCTGACGCCGCGCACGCCGGCGATGTTCCCCTCCAGCCGGTCGATCGCCTCGTCGCGCGCTCCGGGCAGCACCTCGACGATGATCCCGCCCGCCGCCGCGACACCGAACGGCTTGCCGAGGACGCCGAGTAGCACGGCCGAGCGGGTTTGCTCGCTCTGGGCGAGGTAGTGCGCGAGGTCTTCGCTGATCTCGCCGCTCACCAGCTCGACCTGGCTGTGGTAGCTGCCGCCGCCGGCGTGCTCGCGCAGCACCCGCAGCAGCCCCTGGCCGACGGCACTGCCGACGGCGAGCTTGCCGTCGGGCCGGTCGGGCACGGCGACGCGCGGGTCCCCCACCATGCCGCGCAGGTTCCCCTCCTGGTCGGCCTCGGCGAGGACGCGGCCGATCGGCCCGTCCCCCTTCACCTCCAGCACCAGGCGGGTCGGCACCTTGGTCGCCAGGCGCAGCAGCAGCGCGGCACCGGCGAGCGAGCGTCCGAGCGCGGCCGCGGCGACCGGCGAGAGGTCGAGCCGCCCGCGCGCCTCCTCGACCACGCCGGTGACGTCCGCCACTCCCCAGCGCAGGCTCCCGCCCCCTGCCAGGCCGAGCTGAAGGGAGCCGTTGTGGCCGTGTCGTGCGGTTCGAGACTCATCGCCTGCTGGAAAACTGCGGCACCCGGCCGCGGATTCCCGGCTAGCGGGAGACCGGGCCGGCCGCGGCGAGCGCGGCGACGGCGGCGCGGTGGACCTCCCGCCAGGGGAGGCCGCGCTCGAGGGCGAGCCGCCGCACCGACTCGAACTCCGGCGCGGCGGCGAGCGGCCGGCCGTCGAGGCGCGCCCGCTTGACCGCCACCGGCCCGTAGAGGGTCTCGACCTCGCCGCTCTCGCGCTCGGCCTCCAGCCGGGCGGCGCGGTGGAAGCGGCAGCCGAGCGAGCCCGACTCGGCGAGGAGGAGCCCGGCCAGCGGCTCCAGCTCGGCCGGGCGGCAGAGCAGGGTGACGAGCGTCCCCGGCCGGTTCTTCTTCATCTGCACCGGCGTGAAGTAGACGTCGAGCGCGCCGGCGCCGAGGAGCCGCTCCATGAGGAAGCCGAAGCCCTCGCCCGGCAGGTCGTCCACCTCGCACTCGACGACCATCACCTCCGCCGTCGCCCCCGCCGCGGCCGCCGCCCGCCCGGCGAGGAGGCGCACCGCGTTCGGCCGCTCGCGCGTGTCGCGCCGGCCGAGGCCGTAGCCGCTCCCTTCGAGCACCATCGCCGGCGCGTCGCCGAAGCCGTCCACCAGCTCGGCGAGGAGGACCGCGCCGGTCGGCGTCGTCAGCTCCCCGTCGCCGCCGCCGTAGACCGGCACGCCGCGCAGCAGCGCGGCGGTGGCCGGCGCCGGCACCGGCAGCTCGCCGTGCGCGGTGCGCACCCGGCCGCCCCCGACGTTGACCGGCGAGGCGGTCAGCCGCTCGGGCGCCAGGTGCTCGATCGCCGCCGCCGCTCCCACCAGGTCGACGATCGAGTCGACCGCCCCGACCTCGTGGAAGTGGATCGCCTCGAGCGGCACCCCGTGCGCCGCGGCCTCGGCCTCGCCGAGCCGCACGAAGAGCCGCTCGGCGCGCTCGCGCACCGGCGCGGCGAGGGCGCCGGCGCGGAGCAGGCCCAGGAGGTCGGTCAGGGAGCGCCCGTGGCCGGATGCGGGGTGGTGCTCATGCGGGTGGTCGTGGGCGCCGTGCGGGTGCGGGTGCGGATGCGTGTCCGCAGCGCCGGACTTCTCGACCGGCCGCCCGTCGAGCAGCACCTGGAAGTAGGTCCCGGCGAGGCCGCCGCGTGCCTCCTTCCGCGCCTCCACGCCGACCCGCGCCAGGCCGAGCCGGGCCACCGTCTCCTCCAGCACCGCGAGCGGCATCCCCAGGTCAAGACAGGCGCCGAGGAACATGTCGCCGGCGAGGCCGCTCCAGCAGTCCAGGTGGTAGACGCGGCCCATGCGGTCACGCTAGCACGCGCCGCGCTGGTGCAAGGACACCCAGCGCCCGCCGCCGCCGAGGATCATGTGGTCCACCAGGCGCACGCCGACCACCTCGCCGGCCTCCGCCAGGCGGCGGGTGAAGAGCAGGTCGTCGGCGCTCGGGCTGGGGTCGCCGCTCGGGTGGGTGTGGAAGAGGAGGATGCCGGCGGCGCCGCGCAGCAACCCCTCCTTGAGGATCTCGCGCGGCTCGACGGCGGCGCGGCTCAGCGTGCCGCGGAAGATCTCCTTCTCCCCCATCAGCCGGTTGCGGCTGTCGAGGAAGAGCGCGCCGACGACCTCCTGGTCGCGCATCCGGTAGCGCAGCGCCAGGTAGCTCGCCACCTCCCCCGGCCGGCTCAGCGGATCGCGCTCCGGGAGCTGCTGGCGCAGCAGGCGCCGGCCGAGCTCGAGGGCGGCCAGCAGGCTCGCCGACTTCGCCGGCCCGAGGCCGTGCCGGCGCAAGGCAAAGGGGTTGAGGCTCGGCAGCCCCGCCAGGCCGTCCACGTCGCGCAGCAGCTCGTAAGCGAGTTGGACCGCCGAGCAGCCCTTGTGGCCGGTGCGCAGGAGCACGGCCAGCAGCTCGGCGTCCGACAGCGCATGGCTGCCCTGGTCGAGGAGCCGCTCGCGCGGCCGCTCGGCATGCGGCAGCTCCTGGATCAGCGAGTCGATTGCCGCCATCGCGCGATCGCCTCCGTCAGGGCGGGGAGCGCTTCGCCGGCCGGCGCGGCCAGCCGCCAGGCGGCCAGCGGCGACAGCGGCGTGGGCTCCGGGTTGACCTCCAGGACGCAGGCGCCGGCGCGATGGGCGAGCTCGAGGAGCCCCGCCGCCGGGTAGACCTGGGCGGAGGTGCCGATCGAGACGAACAGGTCGCACTCCGCGGCCGCCGCCTGGGCCCGCGCCAGCGCCGGGCGCGGCAGCGCCTCGCCGAACCAGACGACCGCCGGCCGGAAGCGCCCGCCGCAGCGGCAGCGCGGCGGGGCGTCCGGGGACTCCGCCACCGCCTCGGCCATCGGTCGCTCGGCGGCGCACCGCTCGCAGCGGGCGCGGTCGATCGTGCCGTGCAGCTCAACCGGGTCGCGGCTGCCGGCGCGGCGGTGGAGGCCGTCGACGTTCTGCGTCACCAGGAGGTAAGACGGAAAAAGGGCCTCCCAACGTGTCAGCGCCCGGTGCGCCGGGTTGGGGGAGGCCGCGGCGACCTGCTGCCAGCGCCAGACGTACCAGCGCCAGACCGTCGCCGGGTCGCGCGCGAAGGCCTCCGGCGTCGCCAGATCCTCCGGGCGGTACTCCCCCCACAGCCCGCCCGCGCCGCGGAAGGTCGAGAGCCCGCTCTCGGCCGACACCCCGGCGCCGGTGAACGCCACCACCCGCCGCGCCGCGGCGGCGCGGCGGAGGAGCTCGGCAGGGAGATCCACGCGCCGAGTTTGACAGCCCCGAGAGGCGTTGCTACAACTCCGGCCCCGTGCCCTACCTCCCCGACAACTTCGGCCTCCTCGAGGACGAGTTCTCGCGCTACACGACCAGCGTCGTCGCCGTCCTGCCGGTGCCGTTCGAGCGCACCACCTCCTACGGCAAGGGGACGGCTGCGGGCCCGGCGGCGATCCTGCGCGCGTCGCAGGCGATGGAGCTCTACGACGAGGAGCTGGGGGGCGAGCCCTTCCGCGTTGGCATCGCGACGCTGCCGCCGTTCCTTCCCGAGGCCTTCGACCTCGGCGAGGCGCTGGCCGAGCTCGAAGAGGCGGCGCGCACCCAGCTCGCGGCCGGGAAGTTCCTCGTCACTCTCGGCGGCGAGCACAGCCTGACCCAGGCGCCGGTGCGCGCCGCGCGCGCGATGCACGGCGAGATCGGCGTCGTGCAGTTCGACGCCCACGCCGACCTGCGCGAGGAGTTCGAGGGCACCCCCTACTCGCACGCCAGCGTCATGCACCGGCTGGTCGAGGACCGCTTCCCGACGCTCGCCGTGGGGATCCGCTCGCTCTCCACCCCCGAAGCCGAGCTCATCCGCGAGCGCTCTCTCGCCGTCCTTTGGGGACACCAGCTCGCCCGCGCCGAAGAGCTGTTCGCGCCGCTCCTCGCCGCGCTCCCAGAGACGGTCTACTTGACCTTCGACGTCGATTACTTCGATCCCTCGCTGGTGCCGGCCACCGGCACGCCGGAGCCCGGCGGCGGGCTCTGGTACCCGACGCTCGCCCTCCTCCGCACCCTCTTCCGCAGCAAGCGGGTGATCGCGATGGACCTAGTCGAGCTGGCGCCGATCGGCGGCCAGCCGGCGAGCGACTTCCTCGCCGCCAAGCTGGTCTACAAATGCATCGGCTACCTCGCGGAGGCGCCTAAGACTCCCGCTTGAAGAAGAGCGCCGCGAGCGACGGCAGGGTGAGGGTCAGGGAGTGCGAGCGGCCGTGGGCCGGGAAGGGCACGGCCTCGACGCCGCCGAAGTTGCCCTGGCCGGTGCCGCCGAACTCGCGGGCGTCGCTGTTGAAGAGCTCACGCCAGAAGCCGGCGCCGGGCACCCCCAGCCGGTAGTTCGGCCGCACTACCGGCGTGAAGTTGAAGACCGCCACGATTTCTTCGCCCGGGTCCAGGCCGCGGCGGATGAACGAGATTACGCTCTGCAGGGCGTCGCTGCCGTCGATCCACTCGAAGCCGCCGGGCGCGCAGTCGAGCTCGTGCAGCGCCGGCTCCTCGCGGTGGAGGCGGTTGAGCTCGCCGAGCACGAGCGACAGCCCGGCGTGCGGCGCGTAGTCGAGCAGGTGCCAGTCGAGGCTGCCCTCGTGGCTCCACTCCCGCCACGGGCCGATCTCCGCCCCCATGAAGAGGAGCTTCTTACCCGGCAGGGCGTACTGGTAGGCGTAGAGCAGCCGCAGGTTGGCGAACTTCGCCGGCAGGTCGCCCGGCATCTTGGCGAGCAGCGACCCCTTGCCGTGCACCACCTCGTCGTGCGACAGCGGCAGGACGAAGCTCTCGTGGTGGGCGTAGACGCTGCGGAAGGTGAGCCGGTCGTGGTGGTACTTGCGGTAGACGGGGTCTTTCGCGAAGTAGTCGAGCGCGTCGTGCATCCAACCCATGTCCCACTTGAAGTCGAAGCCCAGGCCGCCGACCCAAGTCGGCCTCGACACCTGCGGCCAGGCGGTCGACTCCTCGGCGATCGTCTGCACGCCCGGCGCCTCCTCTCGGACCGCGTCGTTCATGCCGCGCAGGAAGGCGATCGCCTCCAGGTTCTCGCGGCCGCCGTGCTCGTTGGGCAGCCACTCGCCGTGGCGGCGCGAGTAGTCGAGGTAGAGCATCGAGGCGACGCCGTCCACGCGCAGGCCGTCGGCGTGGTAGCGGTCGAGCCAGAAGAGGGCGCTGCTGGTCAGGAAGCTCCGCACCTCGCGCCGGCCGTAGTTGAAGATGTAGCTCGTCCAGTCGGGGTGGAAGCCCTGGCGCGGGTCGGCGTGCTCGTAGAGGTGGGTGCCGTCGAAGAAGCCGAGCGCGTGGGCGTCGGTCGGGAAGTGCGACGGCACCCAGTCGAGGATGACGCCGATGCCGCGCTGGTGGAAGCGCTCGATCAGGGTCATCAGGTCCTGCGGCGTGCCGTAGCGCGCGGTCGGCGCGAAGTAGCCGGTCACCTGGTAGCCCCAGGAGCCGTAGAACGGGTGCTCCATGACCGGCATCAGCTCGACGTGGGTGAAGCCGAGCTTCTCGACGTGCTCGGGCAGCGCCTCGGCCAGCTCGAGGTAGGTCAGCGAGCGGAAGCCCTCCTCGGGGAGCCGCCGCCAGGAGCCGAGGTGGACCTCGTAGATCGACATCGGCGCCGCCAGCGCGTCGGACGCGGCGCGCGCCTCCGCCCACTCCCCGTCCTGCCAGTCGTGGGCCAGGTCCCAGACCACCGAGGCGGTGCGCGGGGGCGTCTCGGTGCGGAAGGCGCAGGGGTCGGCCTTGTCGGCGCGGAAGCCGCGCCAGCGGGAGACGACGTGGAACTTGTAGACCGCGCCGGCTCCCACCCCTGGCACGAACGCCTCCCAGACCCCCGTGCCGCCGCGCGCCGCCAGCGGGTGGCGGTCGCGCTCCCAGCCGCTGAAGTCGCCGGCCACCGACACCCGCTCGGCGTTCGGCGCCCAGACCGAGAACCAGGTGCCGGCGACGCCGTCCACCTCGCCGGGATGCGCGCCCAGCTTGTCGGCGAGGCGGCGGTGCGTGCCCTCGTTGAAGAGGTAGAGGTCTTCGTCGGTGAGCGGGCTCGGCGGGGGCTCCGGAGTCGGCTCGGGTGACGGAGCCGGGGGTTCGGGCTCGACGGGCTCGGGCGCCGGAGGCGGCGCCTCCGGCTCGGGATCGGGCTCTACGAGACGCGCCGGCGGTTCGGGAGGCGGCGGCATCACAGGCCGCCGCATGCGCCGCGGGCGCGTCGGTCTAGGCGGTGGCTCATCGGCCTCCGAAGGCTCCTCCGACGAGCCCTCCTCACCCTCTCCAGCCTTCTCCGCTCCACCCGCTTCCCCACCCGGCTCCTCCTCCCCCCCGGCAGCCCCCGGCATCCGGGTCACCAGCGGCGCCCGGCCCTGCCACCCCGAGCGGCCGGCGCGCCGCTCCGGCGGCAGGAGCCCCTCGGGCGGCTGCGACTCCGGATCGCTCCATACCACCGCCGGGCCGGCCGGCGCGATC
>DATLOC010000058.1:0-139309 GCA_035536455.1 Thermoanaerobaculia bacterium
CCTCCTTGGCGGCGCGCTTGATCTCGGAGGCCGGACGGCGGTCCAGGATCAGCTCGCGGATGTGGTCGGAAAGGTCGAGCAGCTCGGAGACGGCGAGCCGCCCGTGGAAGCCGGTGCCGTTGCACTCGATGCAGCCCGCCCCCTCGTAGAAGGTGAACTCGGAGTAGGTCGCCGGCTCGAGCCCACTCTCCTCGAGCCGCTGGCGCGAGGCCGTCATCGGGTGCTTGCAGTGCGGGCAGATCTTGCGCACCAGCCGCTGGGCGAGCACGCAGTTCAAGGCCGAGACGAAGTTGTAGAGGTCGACGTTCATGTTGAGGAAGCGCCCCAGCACGTCGACGACGTTGTTGGCGTGCACGGTGGTGAAGACGAGATGGCCGGTGAGCGCCGACTGGATGGCGATCTGCGCCGTGTCCTGGTCGCGGATCTCGCCGACCATGATCTTGTCCGGATCGTGGCGCAGGATCGAGCGCAGGCCGCGCGCGAAGGTCAGCCCCTTCTTCTCGTTGACCGGGATCTGGGTGATGCCGCGGAGCTGGTACTCGACCGGGTCCTCGATGGTGACGATCTTGTCCTCCGAGGACTGGATCTCGGAGAGGCAGGCGTAGAGCGTCGTCGTCTTGCCCGAGCCGGTGGGCCCGGTCACCAGCACCATGCCGTAGGGCTCGCGGATGAACTTGTGCAGCTTGCGCAGGGTGTCCCCGTCGAAGCCCAGGATGTCGAGCCGGAGGTTCTTGAACTCCGTGTTCATCGACTCCTTGTCGAGGATCCGGATGACCGCGTCCTCGCCGTGGGTCGAGGGCATGATCGAGACGCGGAAGTCGATTGTCCGGCCCTTCAAGCGGAGCTTGAACCGCCCGTCCTGCGGCACCCGCTTCTCGGCGATGTCGAGCTCGGCCATCACCTTGATGCGGCTGATGATCGTCTGGTGGTGGCGCTTGTCGATCGGCTCCATCGCCTGGTAGAGGACGCCGTCGATGCGGTACTTGATGATCACCTCGGTGTCGCGGGTCTCGATGTGGACGTCCGAGGCGCGGCGCTGGATGGCGTTGAAGACCGTCGAGTCGACCAGCTTGATGATCGGGCTGGTGTCGGAGCTGATGCGGTCGGTCGACAGCACCTCCTCGCCGTCGTCGTCCTCCTGCACGAGCTGGATGCGGAAGTCCTCGGCCGCCTCGTCGAGCACCCGCTGGGCGCTCTCCGACTTCTGCAGGATCTCCTCGATCGCCGAGCGCACGCCGACCTTGACCTCGACCGGCTGGCCGAGGAGCAGCTCCATCTCGTCGATCTTGACCACGTCGGAGGGGTCGGCCATGACCACCGCCAGCCGTCCGTCGAGCTGCGCCTCGGGGATGAAGCCGTAGCGCAGCAGCAGGTCGAAGGGGATGCGGCGGAACAGGTCGTTGTCGATGCGGAAGCGGGTCATGTCCACGAACTCGAGGCCGTAGCGCGCGGCGAAGGCCTCCGCCTCCCGCCGCTCGCGGTCGAGCCGGGCGCGCGCCTGCTCGACGGTCTCGGGCTCGGGCTCCTTGCCCGCCATCGCCACGGGTCTGGTCTGCACCACCATACGGTCGTCTCCCGGTCCCTACTGGTTGGCCTGGCCGAGAAGGCCGAAGAGCGGCAGGTAGATCGACACCAGCAGGATGGAGATGATGATCCCCATCATCACCAGCATCAACGGCTCGATGAGCGCCAGGATGCGCTGCATGCGCGTCTCGACCTCCTCGTCGAGGAACTCCGAGACGCTGCTCAGCATGTCGTCGAGCGAGCCGGTCGCCTCGCCCACCTTGACCATGTCGATCGACATGTCGGTGAAGACTCCGCTGTCCTCGAGGGCGGCGTGGAAGGGCTTGCCCTCGCGCACCATCTGGATCCGGGGCTCGATGCGCTGCCGGATCGAGGCGTTGCCGACGCCGCCGACCGCGATCTCGAAGGCCGGCACCAGCGGGATTCCGCCGGCGAGCAGCGTGCCGAGCGAGCGGCAGAACTCGGAGAGCGCGAAGCGGTGGAGCACCCCGCCGAGCAGGGGGACCGAGAGCTTCCAGCGGTCGAGCGCCAGGCGCCCGGCGGTGGTCCGCCCCCACCAGCGCACGAAGACGACGGCGCCGATCACGAGCACGAGCAGCAGCGGCCAGTTGCGGCTGGCGAAGCCCGAGACCCCCAGCGTGATCCGGGTGATCAGCGGCAGCTCGGTCTCCATCTCGGCGAAGAAGCCCATGAACCGCGGCACGACGTAGATCATCATGATGACGATCATGGTGACCGAGAGCCCCACCAGCACCGCGGGGTAGACGAGCGCCGAGACCACCCGCTTGCGCGCGCCCAGCACCAACCGCATGTAGCGGATGAAGCGGCGGATCACCCCCTCCAGCTCGCCGCTCCGCTCGCCGGCCTTGAGCGTCGAGGGGTAGAGGCGGGGGAAGAGCTCGCCGTGCGCGGCGAAGGCCTCGGAGAGGTCCTCGCCGCTCTTGACCCGGTCGCGGATGTCGGTGAGCACCGCCTTGAAGTGCTGGTCGCGCAGCCGCTCGAGCATCAGCTCGATCGCCTGGAGCAGCGGCAGGCCCGCCTTGAGCAGCGCCGCGAGCTCCTGGTTGAAGATCAGGAAGGCCTGGTCCTTGATCTTCCGCCGCCGGCGGCGCAGGCCGCCGACGCCGCCCACCCGCGGCAGGCCGCGCCGCCGCACCTCGAAGAGGTGGTAGCCGCGCTTGTCGAGGATGCTGTGGAGAGCGAGCTCGTCGCTCGCCTCGAAGACCTGCTCGACGACGTGCCCTTCGGGTGTGCCGATGCGGCAGACGAACTGCATCCTCTCTCCGTGCGCTCGCCTAAGGCAGCCGCGGCGCGTTGTCCTGGTGCGGTGTCAGCACCACCATCAGCGCGTCCGGGCTCCCCTCGCTCTTCGCCAGCGCCAGGGCGACGGTCTGGTCGAGCATGAGGTTGAGATGGGTGTGGAGCAACGGCTGGGCCTCGCTCTGCCGCCTGCGGCGCAGGACGCGGAAGTCGTTGAGCCGGATGCGGCGGTTGGGCATCACCGTGCCCGGCCGGAAGCTCACCTCGAAGCCGCCGCCGATCTCGTAGGTCACCGGCTGCCCCTCGAGGCCGCCCACCTGCGCCTGCGCCACCAGGGTGAAGAAGTTGTAGGGGAGGATGGCATTCAGGCGCCGCACCAGGTCGGAAGGCGGCTCCGGCATCACCGGGGAGACCGCCGTCGGGCGCTGCCGGCTGGCGTGCACGAGGTAGACGTCCATGCGCAGCGGCCGCGCCGGGCGGTCGAAGTTGCGCAGCACCGGCACGACCCGCGACAGCCCCGCCACGGTGTCGCGGACGACCAGGGTGTTGCCCACCGGCTGCAGCTCGACCGTGCCGCGCGGCGAGAGCAGCGGGTGGATCAGCATCAGGGCTTCGGCCGCCTTCTGGTGCTTGAGGGTGTAGGCGTGGACGTAGAGGGTGTCGGCGCGCGCCCCCGGCTGGGCGTTCTGCGCCGCCAGCGGGGCGGCCGCAACCGACGTCCAGACCACGAGCAGCACGAGCAGCGGCGAGACCAGGCGCGACATGGTGAGGCTCGGGAGAGAGCGCGGGTCAACGGACCGCGCGGCGCGAAGGGAGAGCGGAGCGGCGGGCACGCGACTCAGACATCCAGGCTCTCGTCGACGATCATGACCACCGAGAGGTCTTCGCCTTCGAGCTGGTAGATGCGTGCGCCGGCGCGGGCCGCCGGCCCTTCGATGCCGTCGAGCAGCGGCAGCCGGCCCGGAGCGGCGGGCACCGCCGCGGCGGCGAGAGGGCGGTTGCCGGCCGTGTGCAGGGCGCGCGACAGGCCCTCGTTGTCCATGGAGAGCGCGAGGAAGGCGAGCACCGCCGCCGCCGCCCAGCGCGCCCAGCTCCGCCCGCGGCCGCTCCGCTGCGCCACCCGGCGGGCGGCGCGCAGCGCGGTCACGCCCTGGAGCACGGCCTCGACCTCGGCGCGCTCGTCGAGCGGGGCCTCGACGCGGGCGAGGCGGCGGAAGAGGAGCGTCGGGTCGGCCGCGGGAGCGGCGCGGCGGCAGGCAGGGCAGTCGTCGAGGTGCGCCAGGGCCTCGCTCCACGCCGCGGGCTCCGCGCCGTCGCGCTCCCGGCGGTGGGCGGCGAGCGCCGTCCAGTCCGGGCAGGCGCTCACGCTTCCACCTCCTGGGCGAACGGGCCGGCGTACTCGGGGTAGCGGCGGCGCAGCTCGCGGCGCAGGTACTTGCGGGCGTTGAACAGGTGGTTGCGCACGGTCGATTCGCGGCAGCCGACGATCTGCGACACCTCGGGCGAGGAGAGGCCCTCGATCTCGCGCAGCAGGAAGACCATGCGCTGCTTCTCCGAGAGGCCGGCCGAGAGCTCGCGGAAGATCGCCGCCACCTCGCCGTCCTGCAGGCGCGCGAGGTCGCGCTGGGCGGTGCCGTCGGCGACGTGGAGCAGGTGCTGGCGGACCGGCTCGTGGCTGCGCTCGCGGCTCTTGCGCGAGCGCAGGTGGTCGATGGCGAGGTTGCTGGCGATGCGGTAGATCCAGGTGTTGGGGCTCCAGCGCTCGTCGAACTTGCGCCGGTTCTCCCAGACCTTGAAGAAGGTGACCTGCACGACGTCGCGCGCCTCCTCGAGGTCGCCCAGGATGCGCTGGGTGGCCTGGAGGAGCGGCTTGGTCTTGCGGGCGATCAGCTCGGCGAGCGCCGCCTCCTCCCCTTCGCGCACCGCGAGCAGCAGCTCGCGGTCGGACACCTCCCCCCAGGCGGGGCGGGGCGTCGGGGTGGAGTGGACGAGCCTCAGCATGGTCTTAGGCGTATACGGCGGCAGGAGTTAGAGCGTCTAACGTGCGGGGACGGCCGCCGGGAACGGTTGATTATACTGCCCGGCGCATGCCCCCGCCGATGCTCGATCGAGCCCCCGCCCGGGGGCTCTATCAGACGGCGATGGGGCTGGCGCTGCTGGCGGCGGGGCCGCTGCTGCTGGCGCGGCGCGGCCGGCACTACCTGGAGACCCTGCCCGGGCGGCTGGGGCGGGACTCGTCGCAGGAGCCCCCGGCGCCCGGCGGCCTCTGGCTGCACGCGGTCTCGGTCGGCGAGGTGGCGGTGGCCGCGACGCTGGCGCGGGCGCTGCCGCCTGACCTGCCGCTGGTCGTCACCACCGTCACCCCGACCGGCCAGGCGAGCGCCCGCGAGGCCTTCGCCGGCCGCGCGGCGGTCGCTTACCTCCCCTTCGACCTCGGCTTCGCCGTGCAGCGCTTCTTCGACCGCTTCCGGCCCGGCGCCCTGGTGCTGGTCGAGGGGGACTACTGGCCGCTGGTCCTGGCCGAGGCGCGGCGGCGGGGCCTGCCGGTGGCGGTCGTCAACGGCCGCGTCGGCAACCGCAGCTTCGGCCGCATGCGCCGGCTCGCGCCGCTGGCGCGGCGGCTCCTCGCCGGCGTCGCCCTCTACGGCGTGCAGGACGCGGAGGACCGCCGGCGCCTCGCCGCCCTCGGCGTGCCGAAGGAGCGGGTGCGGGTGACCGGGAACCTCAAGTTCGAGGCCGCCGAGCCGCCGCTCGCCCCGGCGCTGGCGGCGCAAGTCCGGAAGCTGGCCGGGGATCGTGCGGTCTTGCTGGCCGGCTCGACGATGCCGGGTGAGGAGGAGCAGGTCCTGGCCGCCTTCGAGCGCGCCGGCGGCGGGGCGCGGGCGCTCCTCGTCCTGGCGCCGCGCCACCCCGAGCGCTGGGACGAGGTGGACGCTCTTCTGACCTCCTGGGGGCAGGCGCGCGGCGCGGCGCACGTCCGCCGTAGCCGCCTCGCTGCCTTCCCTCCCACCCAGCCCCCGGTCGTCCTCCTCCTCGACAGCCTCGGCGAGCTCGCCGGCCTCTACCGTCTGGCGGCCGCGGCCTTCATCGGCGGCACCCTGGTGGCGACGGGCGGCCACAACCCGCTCGAGCCGGCGCGCTTCGGCGTGCCGCTGGCGGTCGGCCCCTCGCTCCACAACTTCCGCGACGTGGCCGAGCGCTTCGACCGGGCGGGCGCCTGGAGGCGGGTGGCGGACGCCGCCGAGCTGGGAGACGCCTGGCGCGGCTGGCTGGACGACCCGGCGGAGGCCGAGCGGCAGGGGCACCGCGGGCGCGCCCTCGTCGAGGCCAACCGCGGCGCCCTGGCCCGCACGCTGGAGCTCCTGGCCCCGGTCCTCGCCACTCTGCCCCCCGGCCCCGCGAGCGCATGACCTCCCCTCTCCTCCCGGAGCCGCCACGCGCCGCCGTCTCCCCCTGGCAGCGGCTCTACGGCGCCGCCCATCGCCTGCGGCGGCGCTGGTACCGCCGGCGGGCGCGCCGGCTGCCGCGGCCGGTGGTGTCGGTCGGCAACCTCCACTGGGGGGGCGCCGGCAAGACGCCGCTCGTCGCCGCCCTCGCCGCCCACCTGCGCGACCGCGGCCTCGCGGTCTGCATCCTGACCCGCGGCTACGGCGGGCGCGGGCGCGGCGTGCGGCTGGTGAGCGCCGGTGCCGGACCGCTCCTGGGGCCCGGCCTGGCGGGGGACGAGCCGGTGCTCCTGGCCGGCGAGCTGCCGGGGGTGGCGGTGGTGGCCGCGGCCGACCGCTGGCTCGGCGGCCGCCACGCCCTCGAACGGCTGGACCCGGTCCCCGACCTCTTCCTCCTCGACGACGGCTTCTCTCATCTGGCGCTCGCCCGCGATCTCGACCTCCTCGCCTTCCCGGCGGCCGACCCCTTCGCCGGCGGCCGGCTCCTCCCGGGCGGCCGGCTGCGCGAGCCGCTGGCGTCGGCGGCCCGCGCCCACGCCGTGGTGCTGACCGGCGCCGGCTGGAGCGGCGGTCTCTCCCCCGGCCCGGCGCTCGCCCAGGCCCTCGGCCCGTTCGGCTTCCGCGGCCCCGGCTTCGCCAGCGCCACCGCGGCCGGCCCGGCGCGGCTGCGCGACGGCCGCCCGCTGCCGGCCGGCACGCGCGTCCTCCTGGTCTCCGGGCTGGCGCGACCGGAGGAGTTCGCGCGCGCCGCCCGCGCCGCCGGCCACGAGGTCGCCGGGGAGCTGCGCTTCGCCGACCACCACGCCTACCCGGAGGCGAGCCTGGCGCGCATCCGCCGCGCCTTCGCCGCCAACGGCGCCGCCGCCGTCCTCACCACCGGCAAGGACCGGGTCAAGCTCCTCGGCCGCCTGGAGCTGCCGCTCGCCGAGCTGCCGGTGCGCGCCGTGCCGGAGCCCGCCTTCTGGCAGTGGCTGGACGGCGAGGTCGACGCGCTGCGCGGCCGGTTCGGCGAGAGCGGCCCGGCCGAGCGGTGAAGGCGCGCCCGCTCCGCCACCGCGTCGAGTACGCGCTCTACCTGGCGCTCAAGGGGGGGCTGCGCGCCCTGCCGCACGCCGCGACGCGCCGCGTCGGGCGGGCGCTCGGCGCCCTCGCCCACCGGCTCGACCGCCGCCACCGCGAGGTGGCGCGCCGCAACCTGGCGCTCGCCTTCCCGGAGCTGCCGGAGACGGAGCGCCGGCGCCTCGCCGCCGCCTGCTTCCGCCACTTCGGCGCCGCCCTTTGCGACGCCGTCTCCTCGACCCGCTTCGACTACGAGGAGACCTGCGACCGCTTCACCCTCGTGGGGTGGGAGCACTTCGAGACCGCGGAGGCCGCCGGCCGGGGCCTCTTCGTGCTGTCGCCCCACATCGGCTTCTGGGAGCTGGTGGCGCCGGCGGTCGGCCTCTGGCGCGGGCGCCTGCACATCGTCGTCCGCCCGCCCGACAACCCCTGGCTCGACCGCGAGCTGCGCGCCCTGCGCGAGCGCTTCTTCGGCGTCGTCGTCCCCAAGCGCGGCGCCGCGCGGCGGATGCTCGAGGTGCTGCGCGAGGGCGGACGGATCGGCATTCTCATCGACCAGCGGGTGCAGCCGCGCGAGGGGATCGAGGTGCCCTTCTTCGGCCGCCCGGCGCGCACCACCCCGATCCTCGCCCGCCTGTCGCTGCGCACCGGCGCGCCGGTCGTGCCGGTCGCGGTGCTCCCGGCGCCGCGCGGCCGCTACCGCTTCGTCGCGCGGCCGCCGATCTTCCCGGAAGGGGAAGGGGAGGAGGCGGTGCTGGCCCTCACCCGCCGTTACCTGGAGGTCGCCGAGGAGCAGATCCGCGAGCACCCGGAGATGTGGCTCTGGATGCACCGCCGCTGGGGCGGGTGAGCGGCGGGCGCACGCCTACCGCGCGGCTTCGCGCAGGCGGCGCCGCAGGCGCTTGGCGATGGCGCTGACGTTGGGAGCCTCGTGCATCGACTCGTGGGTGCCGGGCACGAAGAGGATCTCCACACCGTCGCGGGCGAGCGGCGGCCAGTGTAGCTCGGGGCGGGGGTCGTCGATCGGCCGCCGCTCGGCGGCGCGGAAGAAGAGGAGCGAGCCCGGATAGGGCCCCGGCGTGTAGTCGAAGAGCGCGATGGTGTTGGCGAGGCGCACGCGCAGCAGCCGGCGGCTGAGCTCCGGATCGGGCTCGTTCATGCGCCCGACCGCCAGGGCGAGCTGCTCCTCCGGCTCGAGGCCGGCCAGCTCCTCGCGCGTCAGCGGCACGGTCCCCTGGAGCATCCCGCTCAGGAACTCGGCGTAGCTCTGCGGGCGCCCCGGCACGTGATCGACGCGCGGGGTGTCCATCAGCGTCAGCAGGGCGACCTCCTCGCCCGCGGCGGTCAGCCGCTGCGCCATCTCGAAGGCCACCATGCCGCCCATCGAGGCGCCCCCCAGCAGGTAGGGGCCGCGAGGCTGGACGCCGCGCACCAGCTCCAGGTAGTGCGCCGCCATCTCGGGCACCGTGGCGAGCGGCCGCTCGTCCGCTTCGAGGCCCAGCGAGCGCAGGCCGTAGACCGGCTGGTCGCGCCCGAGCTCGCGCGCCAGGGCGCGGAAGGTGAAGACGTTGCCGCCCACCTGGTGGACCAGGAAGAGCGGCCGCCGCGCGCCGCCGGTCTGAAGCGCCACCAGGCAGGAGGGCGGCGCCGCCGGCCGCGCCTCGCCCTCGGCGCCTCGCTCGCGGGCGATGCGCTCGGCCAGGCCGGCGACGGTGGAGGCCTCGAGCAGGAAGTTCGAGGACAGCTCCACCCCCAGCCGGTCGCGCAGCCGGCTGCCGAGCTGCACGGCCATCAGCGAGCTGCCGCCGCTCTCGAAGAAGTCGTCGTGGACGCCGAGACGCTCGACGCCGAGCTGAGCGACGAAGGCGGCGGCGATCTCCGCCTCGAGCTCGTTGCGCGGTGCGATGAAGCCGGCGGGAGCCTCGCCGGCTTCCACGGAAGCTTCCGCCGCGGCGGCGTCCGCGATCGCCGGGGTCTCCTCCTCGTCTTCCGCGCGCGGCCGCGCGCCGGCGGTCGACGGCTTGACGTCGATCCAGTAGCGCTGGCGCTCGAAGGGATAGGTCGGCAGCGGCACCCGCCGGCGCCGCTCGCCGGCAAAGAAGGCGGCGTGGTCCACCGGCACGCCCGACGCCCAGAGCCTGCCCAAGGCGCCGAGCAGGGGCTCGAGGTCCGAGCCGGCGCCGGCCGAGCGGCCGAGCGAGGCGACGATCGCCTCGGCGGCCGCCTTGTCCGGGTGCTGGTGGGCGAGGGTGGTAAGCGTCCGCCCCGGCCCGACCTCGACGAGCGCCCGCCGGGGAGCGGCGAAGACGGTCGCGAGACCGTCGGCGAAGCGCACGGTGTGCCGCAGGTGGCGCGCCCAGTAGCCGGGGTCGGTCGCTTCCTCGTCGGTGATCCAGGTGCCGGACAGGTTGGAGACGAACGGCACCTCGGGCGGGCGCGGCCGGGCCGCCCGCACCGCCTCGGCGAAGGGCTCGACGGCGGCGTCCATCATCGGCGAATGGAAGGCGTGCGAGGTGTGGAGGCGGCGGGTCTCGAGCGTCTCGCCCCGCGCCGCGGCGCCCTCCGCCAGCCGCTCCTCGAAGCGCGCCACCGCAGGCTCCGGCCCCGAGACGACGCAGGAGGCCCGGGCGTTGACCGCCGCCAAGGCGACGCAGCTCTCGGCGGCGAGCAGGCACCGCATCTCCTCCTCGGGCAGCGGCACCGCCAGCATGGCGCCGGCCGGCAGGTCGCCCATGAGGCGCCCGCGCAGCGCCACCAGCCGCAGCGCTTCCGGCAGCGGGAAGACCCCGGCCAGGCAGGCCGCCACCAGCTCGCCGATCGAGTGGCCGAGCATCGCCCGCGGCTCGACTCCCCAGCCGCGCCAGAGCTGCGCCAGCGCGTACTCGACGGCGAAGAGCGCCGGCTGGGCGATCTCGGTGCGCCGCAGGCGTTCGGCCGCCGCCGCCACGTCGGCGCCGGCCGGCGGATAGACCAGGCCCCGCAGGTCGCAGCCGAGCTCGGGGGCGAGGCCGTCGGCGCACTCGTCGAGCGCGGCGCGGAAGAGCGGCTCCTCGGCATAGAGCTCGGCACCCATGCCGACGTGCTGCGCCCCTTGGCCGGGGAAGAGGAAGACGGCCCCGGTCGGCGCGTCCGGAGAGGCGCGGGTGAAGGACCGCCCGGGGTCGCCGCCGCGCAGCGCGGCGACCGCCTCCTCGCGGCTCCGGCACACCACCGCCCGCCGGTGCGGCAGCTCGGCGCGCCCGAGACGCAAGGTGTAGGCGGTGTCTGCGAGGTCCGCGCCCGGCTGCGCTTCGAGGTGCTCGGCCAGGCGTTCCGCCGCCGCCGCGAGCGCCGTCGGCGTCTTGGCCGAGAGCAGCAGCAGCTGGACCGGCCGCGCCGCGCCCGACGCGCCCTGCGCCGGCGCCTCCTCGAGCACGACGTGGGCGTTGGTGCCGCCGATGCCGAAGCTGCTCACTCCCGCCCGCCGCGGCGCCGCCTCGCTCTCCTCCCAGGGCTCGAGCCGGTCGGCGACGTAGAACGGGCTCGCCGCGAAGTCGATCTTCGGGTTCGGCGTCCGGAAGTTGATCGAAGGCGGGATCTCGCGATGCTCGAGCGCCAGCACGGCCTTGATCAGCCCGGCGACGCCGGCCGCGGCGTCGAGGTGGCCGATGTTGGGCTTGACCGTGCCGACGGCGCAGAAGCTCCGCCGGTCGGTGCCGGCGCGGAAGGCGCGCGTCAGGCCGGCGATCTCGATCGGGTCGCCCATCGGCGTGCCGGTGCCGTGCGCCTCGACGTAGCGGATGGTGTCGGGCTCGGCCCCCGCCGCCGCCTGCGCATCGCGGATCGCCGCCGCCTGTCCCTCGACGCTGGGGGCGGTGAAGCCCACCTTGCCGGCGCCGTCGTTGTTGCTGGCGCTGCCCAGGATGACGGCGCGCACGCGGTCGCCGTCGGCCAGCGCGTCCTCCAGGCGCTTCAATGCCACGACGCCGACGCCGCTGCCGGTCGTCATGCCGCCCGCCGCCGCGTCGAAGGCGCGGATGTGGCCGTCCGGCGAGTAGGTGCCGCCTTCCATGTAGCGGTACGGCCAGACCTCCTTGACCCGCACCGAGGCGCCCCCGGCGAGCGCCATGTCGCATTCGCCGTGGAGCAGTGCGAGGCAGGCGGTGTGGACGGCCACGAGCGAGGTCGAGCAAGCGGTCTGCACGTTGACGCTCGGGCCGCGCAGGTCGAGCTTGTACGAGACCCGGGTGGGCACGTAGTCATGGCCGTTGGCGATCAGGATCTGGAGCATGCCGGCGGTCGCCACCAGCTCCTGATCGCGCAGCAGCTCGAGGAGGTAGGTGCTCTCGCTGACGCCTCCCCACACCCCCACCCGCCCGCGCTGCGCCGGCGAACCGTAGCCGGCGTCCTCGAGCGCCTGCCAGCAGGCCTCGAGGAAGAAGCGCTGCTGCGGGTCCAGGAGCTGGGCCTCGCGCGGCGGCACGTCGAAGAGCGCGGCGTCGAAGAGGTCGGGGCCGTCGATCGCCCCGCGCGCCTTGACCAGCCGCGGATCGGCGAGCGCCGCCGGGTCGAGCCCCGCCGCGATCAGCTCCTCGTCGCTGAAGACGCGGACCGACTCGACGCCGTCGCGCAGGTTGGACCAGAAGGTCTCGAGGTCGGGGGCGCCGGGGAAGCGCCCGGCCATGCCGACGACGGCGATGGCCGTCGTCGTCCGCCGCTCGCGCGCCACGGGCGCGGCGGGCGCGCTGGCCGCCGCCGGCTTGGGCAGCAGGTGCTCGGCGAGCGCCGCCACCGTCGGGTGCTGGAACAGCTCGACCAACGGGAGCTTCCGTTCCAGGAGCTCTTCGAGCTGCGCCTGCACCCGCGCCATCAAGAGCGAGTGACCGCCGAGGTCGAAGAAGTTGTCGCTGCGGCCCACCGCCTCGGTGCCGATCACCTCGCGCCAGACGGCGGCGATCGTCTCCTCCAACGTCTCGCGGCCGGCCGGTGCGCCGGGCCGGGCGGCCGGCGGGAGGGTCCGTTGCGGGCCCGCCGCGGCCGGCGAGCGCGGCGCGCCGCCGTCCGCCCGCTCGGAGGCCGGCAGCGCCTTGCGGTCGAGCTTGCCGGTCGGCGAGAGCGGCCAGCTCTCGAGCCGCACGAAGGCCGAGGGCACCATGTACTCCGGCAGCCGCGCCCGCAGGTGGCGGCGCAGCTCGGCGGCTTCGATCTCGGCGCCGTTGCGCGGGATGACGTAGGCGACGAGGCGCTGGTCGGCGTCGACGCTGCCGGCGCCGGTCGCCGCCGCCCGCAGCGCGCCACCTTCCTCCCGCACCAGCACCACCGCCTCGCGCACCCCCGGATGGGCGGCGAGCGCGGCCTCGATCTCGCTCAGCTCGATGCGGTATCCCCTGACCTTGACCTGGGTGTCCAGGCGGCCGAGGAACTCGAGGTTGCCGTCGGCGAAGGCGCGGGCGCGGTCGCCGGTCTGGTAGAGCCGCGCGCCCGGCAGGCCGGAGACCGCATCGGGGAGGTACTTGCGCGCCGTCAGCTCGGGCTCGGCGGCGTAGCCGTCGGACAGGCACTCGCCGCCGATGTAGAGGTCGCCGGCGACGCCGATGGGGCAGGGCTCGAACCCGCGGTCCAGCACGTGGTAGCGGGCGTTGGTGATCGGCCGCCCGTAGGGGATGCTGCGCCAAGCCGGGTCCACCTCGCCGACGCGGAAGAAGTTGGACCAGACGGTCGCCTCGGTGGCGCCGCCCAGGCTCACCACCTGCGCCCGCGGGAAGGCGCCGCGCACCTGGTCGGGCAGCGGCAGCGGGATCCAGTCGCCGGAGAGGAAGACCAGGCGGAGCGCGGCGGCGGGGGCCGGGCCGGCGCCGAAGAAGCGGACGCACTGCTGGAGCGCCGCCGGCGCCGAGTCCCAGAAGGTGATCGGCTCCGCCCGCAGCATGCGCACCAGCCGCTCGGGGTCCCGCACCTCGTCGGCCGCCGCGAGGCGGATCGAGGCGCCGGCGGCGAGGGTGCCGAAGATGTCGTAGACCGAGAGATCGAAGGACAGGGCGGTGATGAAGAGCAGCCGGTCGTCCGGGCCGACGTCGAAGGTGCGGTTGACCCACTGCACCAGGTTGACCGCCGCGCGATGGCGGACCATCACGCCCTTCGGGGCGCCGGTCGAGCCGGAGGTGAAGATGACGTACGCGACGTCGTCGGGAGCGGCGGCGCGGCCGAGAGGCGTCTCGGGCAGTCCGGACAGGTCGTCGCCGCCCCACAGCCGGGCGCGGGCGAACGGCTCCGTCGTCGTCGCCGCCGGCGCCGGGCCGGGCTCGAGGCACACCACGTGGCCGAGCGTCGGGACCTCCTCGAGGCCGGCGAAGGCCGGCAGCCGCGCCGCCTGGGTAACGAGGTAAGCCATGCGGTGACGCACCAGGAGCCCGTGCACCCGGTGCGCCGGCCAAGCGACCTCGAGCGGCACGTAGGCGCCGCCGGCCTTGTGCACCGCGAGCACCGCCACGACCATCTCGACCGAGCGCTCGAGATGGACGGCGACGAGGTCACCGGGACGGACGCCGGCGGCCCGCAGGGCGTGGGCCAAGCGGTTGGCGCGCCGATCGAGCTCGCCGTAGGTCAGCGCCTCGCCGCCGCAGAGGACCGCCGTCGCTTCGGGCGCGCGCTGGGCCTGCGCCTCGAACAGCTCGTGCAGGCAGAGGTGGCGCGGGAGAGGGGCGCCGGTATCGTTCCATTCGTGGGCGAGCTGCTGCCGCTCGGCAGCGGTGAGGAGCGGCAGGTCGGAGAGGCGGGCCTCCGGCGCGGCCACCAGCGCCTCAACCAGCGTTGCGTAGTGGCGGAGCAGCCGCTCGGCCGTCGTGGCGTCGAAGAGGTCGCGGTTGAACTCGAGCCCCCCGGCGATGCCGTCGGGAGTCTCCAAGAGCTGCAGGACGAGGTCGAACTTGGCGGTCGCGATCTCGACCTTCAGGCGTCGCAGCTCGAGGTCGATGAGATGAGCGCGCACCGCGGGCGCGTTCTGCAGCCCGAAGACCACCTGGAAGAGCGGCGAGTGGGAGAGGTCGCGCCGCGGCCGCAGCTCCTCGACCAGCTTCTCGAACGGCAGGTCCTGGTGGGCGTAAGCGTCGAGCGTGACGTCGCGGACACGGGCCAGGAGACCGGCGAACGTCGGCTCGCCGGAGAGGTCGGCGCGCAAGACGAGCGTGTTGACGAAGAAGCCGATGAGCCCCTCGGTCTCGGCGCGGTTGCGCCCCGCGATGGGCGAGCCGACCGCCAGGTCCGGCGCGCCCGAGATCCGGCCGAGCAGAGTCTCGAAGGCGGCGAGGAGGGTCATGAACAGGGTCGCGCCTTCGCGCCGCGCCAGGGCGCGCAGGCGGCGGGCGGTCTCGGCCGGCAGGGTGAAAGGACGGTTCGCGCCGCGGAAGGTCTGGACCGCCGGGCGCGGCCGGTCGAGCGGCAGCTCGAGGAGCTCCGGGAGGCCGTAGAGCTGCTGCCGCCAGTAGGCGAGCAGCCGCGCGAGCGGCTCGCCGGCGAGCCAGCCGCGCTGCCAGGCGGCGAAGTCGCCGTACTCGACCGGGAGCGGCGGCGGCGCCGCCGGCCTGCCGGTGACGAGCGCTTCGTAGAAGGCCGACAGCTCGCCCAGGAAGACACCCATCGACCAGCCGTCCGAGACGATGTGGTGCATCGTCACGAGAAGGGCGTGCTCCGGCCGGTCGCTGCCGGGCAACCGGACGAGCGTGGCACGCAGCAGGGGCCCGCGCTCGAGGTCGAAGGGGAGGGCCACCTCGGCGGCGGTGCGGCGGTGAAGCTCCGCCTCGGCGGCACCGCCGAGCGCCGCGAGGTCGATCAGGGGCAGCGCCGCGTCGGCCTCGGACGCCACCACCTGGACTACCCGCGCGGCGTCGATCCGGAAGGTGGTGCGGAGCGCCGCTTGGCGGCGGACCACTTGGGCGAGCGCGGCAACGAGGGCGGGGACCTCGAGCCGGCCGCTCAGGCGCACCGCGCTCGGGATGTTGTAGGCCGAGGGCTCCACCCCGAACTGCATCAAGAACCAGAGCCTCTCCTGGGCGAAGCTCGCGGGGAGGGGACCGCGCCGGGCGTCCGGCGGCAGCGGCAGAAGCGGCGGCGTGGCGGGGCCGGCCGTCTCGTGCCGCGCCTCGGCCAGGTACGCGGCGAGGCCGGTCACCGTGGGGCGCTCGAAGAGGCGGCGCAGCGGCAGCTCCACACCCAGCAACTGGCGGATCCGCGAGGCCACCTGCGTCGCCAGCAGCGAGTGGCCGCCGAGCTCGAAGAAGTTGTCGCGCGGCGAGGCAGGGGGCGTCCCCAGCACTTCGGCCCAGATCCCGGCCACCAGCTCCTCGAGCTGCGTCCAGGCGCCCAGCTCGGAGGCCGCCCCGGCCGTCTCCGCGAGCGGCTCCGGCAGCGCCTTGCGGTCGACCTTGCCGTTGGGCGTGAGCGGCAGCTCGGCGAGGGCCACGAAAGCGGAGGGCACCATGTACTCCGGGAGGCGCTCGCCCAGCGCCGCGCGCAGCCGTGCGGGATCGGCCTCCCCCACCACGTAGGCGACCAGGCGCTTGGCCGCAGCCTCTCCTCGCGCGACGACCGCCGCTTGCAGCACCCCGGGCTGGGCGGCGAGAGCCGCCTCGATCTCTCCCAGCTCGATGCGGAACCCGCGCACCTTGACTTGATGATCGAGCCGGCCCAGGTACTCGAGCCGCCCGTCGGGGAGCCAGCGGGCGAGGTCGCCGGTGCGGTACAGGCGGGCCCCCGGCGCGGCGGCGAAGGGGTCGGGGACAAACCGCTCCGCCGTCAGCTCCGGCCGCCCGAGATAGCCGCGAGCGAGCCCGTCGCCGCCGATCAGCAGCTCCCCGGGCACCCCGACCGGCGCCGCCTGGAAGCCGCGGTCCACGACGTGGAAGCCGGTGTTGGCGATCGGCGGCCCGATCGCCACGCGCTCGCCCGGCCACACGCGCGCGACCGCGGACCAGATCGTCGTCTCGGTGGGGCCGTAGAGGTTCCAAAGAGCGCCGACCCGGGGCAGGAGCCGCGCGGCGAGCTCCTCCGGCAGCGCCTCGCCGCCGCAGAGGGCCGTGAGCCGCGGCGCGCCGGTCCACCCCGCGTCGAGGAGCATCCGCCAGGTGGCCGGGGTAGCCTGGAGGGCGGCGGCCCCGGAGCATGCGATCTCCGCGGCGAGGAGCCGCCCGTCGGCGGCGGTCGCGCGGCTCGCGATCGCCACGCGCCCGCCGGCCAGGAGAGGCAGGTAGAGCTCGAGTCCCGCGATGTCGAACGAGAGGGTAGTGACCGCGAGCAACACCTCGCCCGCGGCGAAGCCGGGAGCCCGGCGCATGGCGCAGAGGAAGTTGACCAGCGCCCGGTGCGCGACCTGCACCCCCTTGGGTCGTCCGGTGGAGCCGGAGGTGAAGAGGACGTAGGCGAGGTTGTCGGGGAGAGCGGGGCAAGGGAAGGGTGCGGCACTTTCGCGCTCGATCGCCGCGCGCTCGGAGTCGAGGCAGACCAACGCGGCGCCGCGCGCGGGCAAGAGCGGGCGGAGCGGCTCCTCGGTCACCAGCACCGCCGCCCGCGCGTCCTCCAACACCAGCGCGATGCGCTCGCGCGGGTAGGAGGGGTCGAGCGGCACGTAGACGCCGCCCGCCTTGAGGATCCCGAGCAGCGCCACCGGCAGATCGAGCGAGCGCTCCAGGCAGATCCCGACGCGGACCTCGGGACCGACGCCGAGCCGAGCGAGCCGGCGCGCCAACCGGTTCGCGCGCTGCTCGAGCTCGTCGTAGGTGAGCCGCTCTCCCTCGTGCTCCACCGCCACCTCCTCCGGCCGCGCCGCGGCGCTCGCGGCGAGGAGGTCGGGAAGGGTCCGGTCGGGGTAGGGCGCCGCGGTGGCGTTCCAGTCGCGCACGAGCTGCTGCCGTTCGGCGGGGGTCAGGAGCGGCAGCTCGGAGGTCCGCCGCGACGGCTCGGCCGCCGCCGCGGCGACGAAGCTCTGGAAGTGCCCCGCCCAGCGCGCCACCGTCGCCCCATCGAAGAGGTCGCTGTTGAACTCGGCGAAGCCGACGAGCGCATCGCCCGCCGCTGCGAAGGCGAGCGTCAGCTCGAACTTGGCGGTGCCGGTGGCGATGGGGAACCGCGAGAGGGTCAGGCCCGGGAGCGCGATCTCATGCTCCGGCGCGTTCTGCAGGACGAGCATGACCTGGAAGAGCGGTGAGTGGGCGAGGTCGCGCTCGGGCTGCAGCTCTTCGACCAGCTTCTCGAACGGCAGGTCCTGGTGCGCGTACGCCGCGAGGGTGGTTTCGCGGGTGCGGGCGAGCAGCGTCGTGAAACTCGGGTCGTCGCCGAGGTCTCCGCGCAGCACCAAGGTGTTGACGAAGAAGCCGATCAGCCCCTCGATCTCGGCCCGGTTGCGGTTGGCGATCGGCGATCCCACGACCACGTCCTCGGCGCCGGTCCAACGCGCCAGGACGGCCTGGAAGCCGGCGAGGAGGGTCATGAACAGGGTGACTCCCTGCCGCCGCGCCAGCGCGTGGAGAGCGCCCGTCGCCTCCCCCGACAGCCGGAACGAGAGGGTGTCGCCGCGGGAGGTCTGCGCCGCCGGCCGCGGCCGGTCGACAGGCAGCTCCAGCACCGGCGGCGCTCCCGCCAGCGCCGCGCGCCAGAACGCGAGCTGCGCGGCGAGCGTTTCGCCGGTGAGCCACTCGCGCTGCCAGGCGGCGAAGTCGCCGTACTGGACGGGGAGGGGCGGCAGCGGCGAGGGCTGCCCCGCGGCGAAGGCGCCGTAGAGCACCGCGAGCTCGCGCAGGAGGACCCCCATCGACCAGCCGTCGGTGACGATGTGGTGGAAAGTGAGGAAAAGGACCTGGTCGTCGCCGGCGAGCTGGACGAGCGCCGCCCGCTCCAGCGGACCGCGCGCGAGGTCGAAGCCGCGCTTCCCCTCGGCCGCGAGCAGGCGGCGGAACTCGGCCTCCGCGGTCCCGGGGTCGAGCGCCCGGAGGTCGAAGACCGGCAGCGGCAGCCCGACCTCCGGGGCCACCACCTGGAGCAGCGGCGCCGGCACCGCGAGCGCCTCGGCGGCGGCGAAGGTGGTGCGCAGCACGTCGTGGCGTCGAACGACTTCCTGGAGCGCCGCCGCCAGGGCCGCGCGGTCCAACCGGCCGCGCAGCCGGTAGGCCCCGAAGACCACGTAGGACGCCCCCTCGCCGAGCTGCTCCAGGAACCAGAGCCGCTGCTGCGCGAAGGAGGCCGGCGCCGGCCCACTCGCGGCGCGGCGAGGGATCGCCCGGAGGGGCGGCGCCTCCGTCTCCCGCGCCTCTGCGAGATGGGCGGCGAGGGCGGCGACCGTCGGCAGCTCGAAGAGCTTGCGTACCGGCAGCTCAACGCCGAAGACGTGGCGCAGCCGCGAGGCGACCTGGGTGGCGAGGAGCGAGTGGCCACCTAGGGCGAAGAAGTCGTCCTCCGGGCCGACGGCCGGGAGGTGGAGGACTTCGGCCCAGATGCCGGCCACCAGCTCCTCGGCCGGGGTGCGCGGCACCGCGGCGCGCTCGACCGCCGCCGCCGGGGCCGGCAGGGCCTTGCGGTCCAGCTTGCCGTTCGGGGTAAGCGGCAGGGCCGGCAGCTCCACGAACGCCGCCGGCACCATGTAGCCCGGCAGGCGCCCGGCGAGGAACGAACGGAGCTCCGCTTGGCCAAGCGCTCCGTCCTTGGCCACGACGTAGGCGACGAGGCGCTTGTCGCCCGGCTCGTCCCCGCGGGCCAGCACCGCCGCCTCGCGCACCGCCGGGTGGTGGCCGAGCACCGCCTCGATCTCCCCCAGCTCGACGCGGAAGCCGCGCACTTTGACCTGGAGGTCGGCGCGGCCGGCGAAGACCGCCTCGCCGTTGGGCAGATAGCGGCCGAGGTCGCCGGTCCGGTAGATGCGGTCCTCGGCGTCGCCCGAGAGCGGGTTGACGGGGAAGCGCCGGGCGGTCAGCTCGGGGTCGTCGATGTAGCCGAGCGCGATGTGCGGGCTGCGCATCGCGAGCTCGCCCAGCTCGCCGACGCCGGCCAGCCGTTCGCCGGGCGTCAGCACCAGGAGCTGCACGTCCTCGATCCCGCGGCCCAGCGGCAGCACTTCCATGCCGCCGGCGCCGGCGCCGCGCGCGGCGACGTGGTAGCCGACCGCCCGCTGGGTCTCGGTCGAGCCGTAGTGGTTGACGCAGGTGACCGCGGGGGCGAGCGCCTCGAGGCGGGCGACGTCGCGGCGCGACAGCACGTCGCCGACCAGAAAGGCCCAGCGCAGCGCCGGCACGGTCGCGGCGGGCACGCCTTCGGCGCCGTCCACTTCGGCCAGGAGCTGGCCCATCGCCGGGGTGAGGTTGGCCACCGTCACCCCCTCGCGACGCATCCATTCCGCGAGGTATCCGGGGGTGCCGATCTCCAGCGGGTCGGGCACCGAGATCGCGGCGCCGAGCTGGAGCGGCGTGAAGACGTCGCGGTGGAGCGGATCGTGCGCCAGGCCCGAGAGCATGCTGAAGCGGTCGCTCTCGTCGAACCCGAACTCCCGGCGCTGCCAAGGCAGGAAGTGGGTGAGCGAGCCGTGCCGCCCGACGATCCCCTTGGGCACCCCGGTCGAGCCGGAGGTGAACGCGGCGTAGGCCGGGTCGTCGGGCCCGAGCGGCACGCGCGGGTCCTCGGGCGAGGCGGCGGCGAGGAGCGCGAGGAGCGGGTCCGCGGCGCCGCCCGCCGCCGCCTCCGGCAGGGTCAGGCAGCGGCAGCCGGAGGCCGCCAGCCACTCCTCGACCTCGGCCGGCACCGGCCCGGCGGCCGCCAGCGCCACGAACGCCTTGGGGCGCGCGAGCGCCAGCATGTGGACCAGGCGCGGCGCCGGGTAGTCGGGGTCGAGCGACACGAAGGCGGCGCCGGCGCGCAGGGTGCCGAGCAGCGCCAGCACCAGCGGCGCGCTGCGGTGGGCCCAGAGGACGACGAAGTCGCCGCGCTCGACGCCCCCGGCGCGCAGCAGGTTGGCGAGGCGGCTCGCCGCCTCGTCGAGCTCGCGGTAGCTCCAGGCGCGGCGGCCGTCCGCGACCGCCGGCCGCTCCGGGAAGCGGCGCGCCATCTCGGCGAAGCGCTCCGGGACCGAGCCGCGCCAGGCGGCGTCCAGGGGCGCGGCCGGATCGGGCAGCACCGCCCGCGCCGCGTCGCTCGAGAGCGAGAAGCCGGCCACCGGCGCCTCGGGCTCCGCGACGACCTGGCGCAGCAGCGCTTCGAGCTGGCGGCCCATCTCGACGACCCGCTCGCGGTCGAAGAGGTCGGCGTTGTAGACCCAGTCGATGCGCAGCCCGTCGCTCTCGGCCGCTCCCTGGAGCACGTAGAGCGTGAGGTCGAACTTCGACTGCACCGTCGGCGACCCCGCCACCTCGAGCGCCAGCTCCGGCCCGAGCCACTGATCCCACGTCGGCAAGTTCAGCATGTTGAAGAAGACCTGGAAGAGCGGCGTGTAGCTCAGGCTGCGCGCCGGCTGCAGCTCTTCGAGGAGCCTCTCGAACGGCACGTCCTGGTGGGCGAAGGCCTGCAGCGCCGTCTCGCGCACGCGGCCCAGCAGGTCGCGGAAGGAGAGCTCTCCGGCCAGGGCGCCGGAAAGATCGCTGCGCAGGACCAGGGAGTTGAGGAAGAAGCCGATCAGCCCCTCGGTCTCGCCCCGCCCGCGGCCGGCGATGGGGGAGCCCACCGAGACGTCCTCCTGACCCGCGAGGCGCGCCAGCTGGAGCTTGAAGCCGGCGAGGAGCGTCATGAACAGGCTCGCCCCGGAGCGGCGCGAGAGCGCGGCAAGCGCGCCGGTCAGCTCCGCCGGCAGGACCAAGGAGTGCCAGTCGCCGCGGAAGCTCTGGACCGGCGGCCGCGCCCGGTCGGTGGGCAGCTCGAGCAGCGGCGGCGCGCCGGCGAGACGCTCGCGCCAGTGCGCCACCTGGGACGCCATCACCTCGCCGGCGAGCCATGCGCGCTGCCACGCGGCGTAGTCGGCGTACTGCACCGGCAGCGGCGGCAGCGGCGCGGGCCGCCCTTCGAGCAGCGCCGGATAGAGCGCCGCCAGCTCCCGGATCAGCACCCCCAGCGACCAGCCGTCGGTGACGATGTGGTGCTGGTTGAGGAGGAGCAGGTGGCGGTCGCCGCCGAGGCGCAGCAGCCGGCGGCTGGTGAGCGGCCCGGCCGCCAGGTCGAAGCAGCGCAGCGCCTCGGCGGCCGCCAAGCGCGCCGCCTCCGCCTCGACGGCCGCGGGCGCGAGGCCCGAGAGGTCCACCAGCGGCAGCGGCCGCGCCGGGCCCGGCGGCGCGATCGCCTGTACCGGCCGGTCGCCGTCGGCGGCCAAGTGGAAGGTCGTGCGCAGCACCTCGTGGCGCCGCTCGACCTCGGCGAACGCGGCGGCCAGGGCGTCGGGGCGCAGCGATCCGGTGAGGCGCAGAACGGCGGGGACGTTGTAGGCGGCGGTCCCCGGCTCGAACTGGTCGAGGAACCAGAGCCGCTCCTGCGCCCAGGAGAGCGGCGCCGTGCCGTCCGCGGCGTCAGGCCGGGGGAGGAGCGGCGGCGCCGCCGCTCCCGCCGCCTCCGCCGCGAGGCCGTGCACGGCCTCCAGCTCGCGCGCCAGGTCCGCGAGCACCGGCCGCTCGAACACCCGCCGCAGCGGCAGCTCGACGCCGAGCGTTTCGCGCAGGCGCGACACCAGGCGCGCGGCGAGCAGCGAGTGCCCGCCGAGCGCGAAGAAGTCGTCCCCGGCTCCCACCCGCGGCGCGCCCAGCAGCTCGGTCCAAAACCCGGCGAGCAGCTCCTCCATCCCGGCGCGCGGCGTCGCGTAGGCGTCGCCGGCCGCGGCGACGTCCGGCTCCGGCAAGGCGCCGCGGTCGAGCTTGCCGTTCGGCGTCAGGGGCAGCGCCGCCAGCGTCACCCAGGCCGACGGCACCATGTAGTCGGGGAGCCGGTGCGCCAGGTGGGCGCGCAGCGCCTCCGTCAGCTCCGGCCCCGCGGACCACTCCGCGCCCGGGACGACGTAGGCCACGAGGCGCTTGTCCTCGGCCGCGCCCGTCTCGCCGCCGGCGGCCCCCCGCAGCAGCACCGCCGCCTGCGCCACCGCCGGGTGCGCCGCCAGCACCGCCTCCACCTCGCCGGTCTCGATGCGGAAGCCGCGCAGCTTCACCTGTCCGTCGAGCCGCCCCAGGAACTCGATCGTCCCGTCGGGACGCCAGCGCGCCAGATCGCCGGTGCGGTAGAGACGCCCGCCCGGCACGCCGCCGAACGGGTCGGGCAGGAAGCGCTCGGCGGTCAGGTCCGGCTGGGCGAGGTAGCCGCGCGCGAGACCGGCGCCGCCGAGATGGAGCTCGCCCGCGATGCCCGGCGGCACGGGCTGGCCGGCGCCGTCGAGCACGTACGCCCGGGTGTTGGCGATGGGACCGCCGATCGGCGGCGCGCCCGCGGCGCCGGGGACGACCTCGCCGCAGGTGGCGACGACGCTGTTCTCGGTCGGGCCGTAGTGGTTGACGACGCGGAAGGGAAGACCCGGACGAGGCGCCCGCCGCAGGCGGTCGCCGCCGGTCAGGAGCGCCCGCAGGCGGATCTTTGGCGGCCAGGGCTCGGCCAGGGCCAGCTCGGCCACCGGCGTCGGCAGGAAACAGACGCTGATCTCCTGCGCGGCGAGCCACGGCACGAGACGCGGCGGATCGGACCGCAGCTCGGCCGGCGCCACGACCAGCGTCGCGCCGGAGGCGAGCGTCGGCCAGAGCTCCCACACGGAGGCGTCGAAGCCCACCCCGGCGAGCTGCGTGGTGCGGTCTCCGGGCCCGAGGCCGTAGGCGGCGAGGTGCCAGGCGACGAGGCTCGCGAGCCCGCGGTGCGGTACCTCGACCCCCTTGGGGACGCCGGTCGAGCCCGAGGTATAGATGACGTAGGCCAGGTCCTCGGGATCGGCGGCGGCGGCCATCGGGCGAGCGTTCTGCGGCGGCGTAGCCCCGCCGGCCGGCTCGAGGCCTTCCCGGCCCACCAGGAAGCAGCGCCGCCCGCCGGCAATCGGCGCCGCGCTCAGGGCCGCCGCCGCGCCGCAGTCGGCGAGCAGGAAGCCCAGCCGCTCCGGCGGGTCGGCGGGATCGAGGGAGACGTAGGCGCCCCCAGCCTTGTGCACCGCGAGCACGGCCGCCACCCGCGCCGCGGAGTGCTCCATGACCACGGCCACCCGCGCCTCGCGTTCGACGCCCAAGCCGCGCAGGTCGGCCGCCAGACGGTCGGCCCAGGCGTCGAGCGCGCCGTAGGTGAGCGCCCCCTCCGCCGACTCGACCGCCGTCGCCGCCGGCCGGCGGCGCGCCCAGGTCTCGAAAGCGCTCACCGCCGTACCGCCCGGCATGGGCGCCGCGGTGTCGTTCCACTCGACCAGCACCTGCGCCAGCTCGGCGGGCGCCAGGAACGGCAGCTCGGAGAGCCGCGCCTCCGGCTGCTCGACCATGCCGGCGAGCAGGAGCGCGAACCGCCGCTCCAGACGCTCGGCGGTCGCGGGGTCGAAGAGGTCGCGGTCGTACTCGACTTCCGCCCACAGGCCGCCGGACCCGTCGACCGCGAACGCCAGCGTCAGGTCGAACTTCGCGCTCGCGTTCCCGGCCGGCACCTGGGCCACCTCGAGCCCCGGCCAGCGCGGCGGCGGCCCCGGCGTGTTCTGCACCACCAGCATCACCTGGAACAGCGGCGGGTGGACGAGGTCGCGCGGCGGCTGGAGCGCCTCGACCAGCCCCTCGAACGGCAGCTCCTGGTGGGCCAGGGCGTCGAGCGTCGCCTCGCGGGTGCGGGCGAGAAGCGTCGCGACCGTGGGATCGCCGCGCAGGTCGCCGGCGTGAGCCAGGGTGTTGACGAAGCAGCCGATCAGGCCCTCGGTCGCCGCCTGCGTGCGCCCGGCCACCGGCGACCCGACCGCCAGCCGCTCGCTGCCGGTGCTGCGCGACAGCAGCGTCTGGTAGGCGGCGAGGAGCGTCATGAACAGCGTCGTGCCGTGCCGCCGGCCGAGCGCCGCCGCTCCCGCGGCCAGCGCCGGCGGCAGCAGCGCCGTGCGCCGGCCGCCGCGGAAGCCGCGGACCGCCGGGCGCGGCCGGTCGGTGGGCAGCTCGAGGAACGGCGGCAGCTCCTCGAGCGCCGCGCGCCAGAAGCCGAGTTGCGCCTCGAGGGCCGGGCCCTCCAGCCACTCGCGCTGCCAGGCGGCGAAGTCGGCGTACTGGACCGGCAGCGGCGCGAGCGCCGCCGGGCGCGAGCCCGCCGCGGCGCCGTAGAGCTCGGCCAGCTCGCCGAACAACACGCCCATCGACCAGCCGTCGCAGGCCACGTGGTGGAGGCAGAGGTGCAAGAGGTGGCGGGCGGGAAGGCGCAGCAGGAGCGCCCGCAGCACCGGCCCGTGCGCCAGATCGAAGGGCCGCGCCGCGGCAGCCGCGGACAGGCGCCTCGCCTCGCCCGCCGCCTGCGCGCCCAGCGCCGACAGGTCCACCAGCGGCAAGGCGATCGGCAGCTCGGGAGCGACGATCTGCACCACCCGCCCGCCCTCCTCGGCGAAGCTGGTGCGCAGCGCCTCGTGCCGGGCGACCAGCGCCGCCAGCGCGGCGGCGAGCGCCGGCACCTCGAGCGGACCGTCCATGGCGAGGGCCGCCGGCACGTTGTAGACGGCGCCTTGCTCTTCCATCTGCTCGAGGAACCAGAAGCGCTCCTGGGCGAAGGAGGCCGGCGCGCGGCCATCGCGCCGCCGGCGCCCCAGCGGCGGCACCGCCGTGCCGAGGGCGGCGGCGCGCAACGCCTCGACCCGCGCCGCCAGCCCTGCCACCGTCGGCTCCTCGAACAGCGCCCGCAGCGGCACTTCCACTCCCAGCAGCTCGCGCAGCCGCGACACCACCCGGGTAGCCAGCAGCGAGTGCCCCCCGAGGTCGAAGAACGAGTCGCTGCGCGCGACCCCGCGCACTGCCAGCAGCTCCTCCCACACTTGCGCTAGCAGCTCCTCGAGCGGCGTCCGCGGCGCGGCGTCCGCCGTCGCGGCGCTCACCGCCGGCCCCGGCTCCGGCAGGGCGGCCCGGTCCACCTTGCCGTTGGCGTTGAGCGGCAGGCGCTCGAGCGTCACCCAGGCCGACGGCACCATGTAGTCGGGGAGATGCCGCGCCAGCTCGCTACGCAGCGCCGCCACCAGCTCCGGCCCCGCGGCCTCCCCCTCGGCCGGCACCACGTAGGCCACGAGGCGCTTCTCCCCGGACAGGGCACCGGCCGCGTGCGGCGCCTCGCGCGCCAGCACCACGGTCTCGCGCACCGCCGGGTGCGCGGCGAGCGCCGCCTCCACCTCGCCCATCTCGATGCGGAAGCCCCGCACCTTGACCTGGTGGTCGATCCGCCCGAGGAACTCCAGCTCCCCCTCCGACAGCCAGCGCGCGAGGTCGCCGGTGCGATAGAGGCGGGCGCCCGCGGCGCCGGAGAAGGGATCGGGCACCCAGCGCTCGGCGGTCAGGTCGGGGCGGTGGAGATAGCCGCGGGCCAGCCCCTCGCCGCCCAGCAAGAGCTCGCCCGGCACCCCGACCGGCGCCGGCCGGCCCCAGCGGTCCACCACGTAGGCGCGGGTGCCGGTGACCGGCACGCCGATCGTGGGCTCGCCGTGCTGCGGCGCCAGGGCCACCGTCGAGTAGGTGGTGTCCTCCGAGGGGCCGTAGAGGTTGAGCACCCGCTCGACGTGAGGCAGCTCGTAGAGACGGCGCGCCAGGGCGCCGCGCAGCGGCTCGCCGGCGAGGTTGACGGTGCGCACCGTCGGCGGCACCGCCCCCAGGCGTACCAGCTCGGCCATCGCCGAGGGGACGGTGTTGACCAACGTCACCCGCGCGGCGAGAGGGCTGCTGGCGAGCGCGAGGGCGTCGTCTCCCAGCACCACCGTGCCGCCGCCGGCGAGCGGCACGAAGAGCTCGAAGACCGAAAGGTCGAAGTTGATCGAGGTCGATGCAAAAACGCCGGCCAGATCCTCCGGGGGGAAGAGCGTGCGGGCCCAGGCGAGCAGGGCGGCGGCGCTGCGGTGGGTGATCGCCACCCCTTTGGGGCGGCCAGTCGAGCCGGAGGTGTAGATCAGATAGGCGAGGTTGTCCGGGTCGACCGCGGCCGGGAGCGGCCCCTCCTCCTCGGCGGCCTCGGCGACCCCGGCGCCCACCTCGGCGTCGAGGCAGAGCAGGTGAACGGGCGGAGAGTCCAGCCCGCCCAGCGCCGCCTCGATGCGCGGCACCAGCCGCTCCTGGGTGAGGAGGACGAACCCCTGCTGCCCGGCGCGGGCGTCCTCCACCATCGCCGCCAGCCGCGCGGCGGGGTAGGCGGGGTCCAGCGGCACGTAGGCGCCGCCGGCCTCGAGCACCGCCAGCAGCGCCACCGGCAGCTCCGGCGTGCGCTCGAGGGCGACCCCGACACGCACCTCCGGCCCTACGCCGAGCGCGCGCAAGTGGCGGGCGAGGCGCCGCGCGCGGCGCTGGAGGGCGCGGTAGGTCAGCTCCACCGCCTCTCCGCCCGCCGGCGCGTAGAGCACGGCCGGGGCGTCCGGTGTGCGGTCGGCCTGCTCCGCGCAGAGCCGGTGGAGGAGCGCCGGCGCCGCCGACAGCGCCAGCGCCGAGCCGGTGTCGTTCCACTCGATGAGCACTTGCCGCGTCTCGGCGGCGGAGAGCAGCGGCAGCTCCGAGACCCGCAGCTCGGGCGCCGCCGCGAAGCCCGCGAGCAGCGTCTCGAGATGGCTGACGAGCCGGGCCACGCTCGCGCCCTCGAAGATATCGCGGCTGTACTCGGCCTCGAGGGTGAGGCCGTCCTCGGAAGCGGCGAAGGCCAGCGCCAGGTCGAACTTGACCGCCGTCTCTTCCGCCTCGGCGGGCGGGACGGGGCGCACCGCGAGGCCCGGCAGCCGCGGCGGGCCGAGCGGCGCGTTCTGGAGCACCATGAAGACCTGGAAGAGCGGCGCGCGGCCGAGGTGCCGGCGCGGCGCCAGCTCCTCGACCAGCTTCTCGAACGGCAGGTCTTGGTGCGCCCAGGCGGCGAGCGCCGCCTCTCGCACCCGCGCCAGCAGGTCGGTGCCGCGCGGGTCGCCGGAGAGGTCGCCGCGCAGCACCAGGGTGTTGACGAAGAGGCCGATCAACCCCTCCAGCTCGGCCCGGTCGCGCCCCGCGACGGGCGAGCCCACGGCCAGGTCCTCGCTCCCGCTCCAGCGCGCGAGCAGCGCCTGGAAGCCGGCCATGAGGGTCATGAACAGCGTCGTCCCCTGCCGCCGGCCGAGCGCCCCGAGGTCCGCCAGCAGGCCGGCCGGCAGGTGGCGCCGCAGCCGCGCGCCGCGATAGTCGGGCGCGGCGGGGCGCGGGCGGTCCGCGGGCAGCTCCAGCCCGTCCGGCAGGCCGTTCAGGCGCTCCAGCCAGTGGCCGAGCTGCGCCGCGAGCTGCGGGCCGGCGAGCCGGTCGCGCTGCCAGGCGGCGTAGTCGGCGTACTGGATCCGCAGCGGCGGGAGCGCCGCGGGACGCCGGTCGAGAGCGGCGGCGTAGAGCTCCGCCAGCTCGGCGAGCAGCACGCCCAGCGACCAGCCGTCGGCGACGACGTGGTGCAGGGTGAGGAGCAGCCGGTGGCGGTCCGCGGACGCGGCGGGCCCGCGGCGGAGGAGGGCGCAGCGCAGCAGCGGCCCGCGCGCGAGGTCGAAGTGGCGGCGCGCCTCTTCCCCCGCCAGGCGGCGGACCTCGGCGTCGGCCCGGCCGCCTGCCGCCGCGGCCAGCCCCGAGAGGTCCACCAGCGGCAGAGGAAGCTCGAGCCGGGGCGCGACGACCTGCGCCAGCCGGCCCTCCGCGAAGTCGAAGCTGGTGCGCAGGACCTCGTGACGGGCCACGACCGCGGCCAGCGCCGCCGCCAGGGCCGGGCGGTCCAGGGGACCGTCGACGTCGAGGGCGAGCGGCACGTTGTAGGCGGCGCGGGCCCAGGCCCCGGCGCCCCCCATCTGGTCCAGGAACCAGAGCCGCTCCTGGGCGAAGGAGGCGAGCGGGCGGCCGTCGTGCGGTCGGGGCGCGAGCGGCGGCGCGGACGGGCTCTCACCCTCCGCGAGCAGCGCCTCCACCCGCCCCGCCAGCCCCGCCAGCGTCGGCTCCTCGAACAGCGTCCGCAGCGGCACCTCCACCCGCAGCAGCTCGCGCAGCCGCGACACCACGCGCGTGGCCAGCAGCGAGTGCCCCCCGAGGTCGAAGAACGAGTCGCTGCGCGCGACCCCGCGCACCGCCAGCAGCTCCTCCCACACCTGCGCCAGCAGCTCCTCGAGCGGCGTCCGCGGCGCGGCGTCCGCCGTCGCGATGCTCACCACCGGCGCCGGCTCCGGCAGGGCGGCCCGGTCCACCTTGCCGTTGGCGTTGAGCGGCAGGCGCTCGAGCGTCACCCAGGCCGACGGCACCATGTAGTCGGGGAGCTGCCGCGCCAGCTCACTGCGCAGCGCCGCCACCAGCTCCGGCCCTGCGGCCTCCCCCTCGGCCGGCACCACGTAGCCCACCAGCCGCTTGTCCTCCGCCCCGCCCCGCAACGCCACCGCCGCCTGCGCCACGGCCGGGTGCGCCGCGAGGACCGCCTCCACCTCGCCGATCTCGACGCGGAAGCCGCGCAGCTTGACCTGCGCGTCCAGCCGCCCCAGGAACTCCACCGCGCCGTCCGCCCGCCACCGCGCCAGGTCCCCCGTGCGATAGAGCCGCCCGCCGTCGCCGAACGGGTCCGGCACGAAACGCTCCGCGGTCAGCTCCGGACGGTGCAGGTAGCCGCGCGCCAGCCCCGCGCCGGCCGCGTACAGCTCCCCCGCCACCCCCACCGGCACCGGCTGCAGCCCCCGGTCGAGCAGGTAGACCCGGGTGTTGGCGATCGGCCGCCCGATCGGCACGCTCGCCGGCACCTCCGCCGCCGCCGCCATCCGGTGGCAGCAGGTGAACGTCGTGTTCTCGGTCGGGCCGTAGCCGTTGACGAGCACTCGCTCCGCGCCGTCCGCGGCGTCGAGCACTCGCGCCACGTGCGCCGGCGACAGCACGTCGCCGCCGGCCAGGAGCTGGCGCACTCCGAGCAACGCTCCGAGCTGCGCCTCCACCATCTGGTGGAACAGCCCGGCGGTCAGCCAGAGGGTCGTCACTCCGTGACGCGCGATCGCCGCGCCCAGCTCCTCGAGCGAGGCCCGTCCCGGCGCCAGCAGCGCCAGCCGCCCGCCGTTGAGCAGCGGCCCCCAGATCTCCAGCGTCGAGGCGTCGAACGGCACCGGCGCGAGCTGCAGGAAGACCTCCTCCGGCCCGAGCTCCGCGTAGTCCGCCCCGCGCACCAGCCGCGCCACGGCGCGGTGCGGCACCGCCACCCCCTTCGGCCGGCCGGTCGAGCCCGAGGTGTAGAGCACGTAGGCCAGGTGGTCGCCGGTCAGCGGCACCGCGAGCGGCGCCGCGCTCTCCGCCGCGAGGTCCTCGCGGTCGAGGTCGACCATCCGGCACCCCGACGGCAGCTCCGGCAGCCCCGCCGCCAGGCTGCCGCGCGTCACCACGACCAGACCCTCCCGCCCGGCGCGCGCGTCCTCCAGCATCAGCGCCAGCCGCTGCCGCGGGTAGTCGGGGTCGAGCGGCAGGTAGGCGCCGCCGGCCTTGAGGATCGCGAGCAGCGCCACGATCAGCTCGGGCGAGCGCTCCAGCGCCACGCCCACCAGGCTCTCCGGACCTACCCCCAGCCCCGCCAGCCGCCGCGCCAAGCGGTTGGACCGCGCCTCCAGCTCGCCGTAGGAGAGGCTCCCCTCGTCCCACACCAGTGCCACCGCGTCCGCCCGCTCCCGCGCCTGAGCCGCGAAAAGCGCCGGGATCGTCGGCTCCGCCGGCAGCGCCACCGCCGTGTCGTTCCACTCCACCACCACCTGCCGTTCCTCGGCGGCCGACAGCAGCGGCAGCTCCTCGAGCGCGCGGTCGGGCTCGGCGAGGGCCGCCGCGAGCAGCGTCTCGAAGGCGGCCAGCAGTCGCCCGAGGTCCGCTTCGTCGTAGACGTCGGCGCGGGCGTCGAGGCGAGCCATCAGCCCGCCGGCCTCCTCGGCCAGCGACAGCGCGAGGTCGAACTTGGCCGTGTCGTGGCCGGCCGGGAAGTGCCGCACCGCCAGGCCGGGCAGCTCCGGCGGGTGGGTGGCGGCGTCCTGCAGGCCGAAGATCACCTGCACCAGCGGCGCGTGGGAGAGGCTGCGCTCCGGCGCCAGCTCCTCGACGATCTCTTCGAACGGCAGGTCCTGGTGGGCGAAGGCGGCGAGCGCCGTCTCCCGCACCCGCCCGAGGAGGGCGCGGAACCCCAGCCGCCCGTCGACGCGCGTCCGCAGCGCGATGGTGTTGACGAAGAGCCCGATCAGCGTCTCCGTCTCCTCGGGGCGCCGTCCGGCCACCGGCGTGCCCACCACCAGGTCCTCCCGCGCGGTGGTGCGGAAGAGGAGCGCCTGCCAGGCGGCGAGGTAGGTCAGGAAGAGGGTGGCCGCCTCGCGCCGCGCCAGCTCCGCCGCCGCGGCGCCGAGCGCGGCGGGCAGCGGGCGGGCGGCCTGGACGCCCCGGTGGCTGCGCGCCGGCGGCCGCGGCCGCGCCGCGGGAAGCTCCGCGACGCGCGGGGCGTCCGCGAGCTGCGCCCGCCAGTAGGCGAGCTGGCGCTCGCGCACCCCCGAGTCCAGCAGCTCCCGCTGCCAGACGGCGTAGTCGGCGTACTGGATCGGCAGCTCGGGCAGCGGCGAGGGGAGCCCTTGCCGGAAGGCGCCGTAGAGGGCGGCGAGCTCGCGGTGGAAGACTCCCAGCGACCAGCCGTCGGCCGCCGCGTGATGGAAGGTGGCGAGCAGCAGGTGCTCGCGCCGGCCCAGGCGCGCCAGGAGGCAGCGGAAGAGGGGTCCGCGCTCGAGGTCGAAGGGGCGCGCCGCCTCCGCCCGGGCCAGCGCGCGGGCCGCCTCCCGCGCGCCCGCGGCGGACCGGTTGGAGAGGTCGACCAGCGGCAGCGGGCACTCCCGGTGCGGCGCCACGACCTGCACCGGCTCCTCCCCATCGGCCTCCAGGCCGCTGCGCAGCGGCTCGTGGCGGCGGACGATCTCCGCCAGCGCGCCCGCCAGCGCGCCCACCGCCAGCTCGCCGGCGAGGTGCAGGGCGACCGGGATGTTGTAGAGCGGGCTCCCCGGCTCCAGCCGCTCGAGGAACCAGAGCCGCCGCTGGGCGAAGGAGGCCGGGAGGACGAAGACCTCGTCGCCGGCGTCCTCGGCGGCGGGGAGGGGGATCAGCTCGAGCACGCTGCGCTCAAGGCGCGCCGGCAAGGGCGGCGCGCACCTCAGCGGCCAGCGTGACGGCGTTCAAACGCCGCTCCTTCGGCAGCGGCTTGCCGACGTGCATAAAGGAGGACGGCCGCGGCGCCTCCTCCGTCCAGCGGGTGCCCGACGAAAACAGCAGGTAGGTGTCCCAGGCGTCGGTGTCGGTCAGGCCGAGCGGGGCCTTGAACCGCTCCGCCACGCCGTCCGAGTCGGTCCAGAAGTGGGTCAGCCGCGGGTCCTGGATGAAGGTGGTTGCGTGGCGCGCGTCAGCCTCCGTCTCCTTGTCCAGCATCGGCCCCCAGACCATGTAGACCCGCAGCCGCGGGTCGGCGATGTCGTCCAGCACGTAGCGTTGCACCACCCGGGCGCTCATCAGGCAGATCCATCACGTCGGCGAGAGCAGCAGCACCAGGCGCGGGTGATCGGCGTCGCGGTTGAACGCCGCGCGCAGCTCTTCGGCCGCGGCGCCGAGAGCGGCCAGGGGCTGCTCGGGCCGCACCGGCCGGTCGGTCCCCGGAGGGCCGAGGCGCCGCAGCTCGAAGCGCAGGGGGCGACCCCCGTCGTTCATCAGCCCCTCGAGCGTCTGCCCGTCGGCCGAGAGGGTGCCGCTGAAGGGGGTGGACTCCCGCTTGTCCTCCTCGCGGTTGTGCCAGTTGAAGGTGAAGGTGACCTCCCGGCCCTCCTGGCGCACGCCGTCGAGCGGGTGAAACAGGATGTTGCGGACGGGCAGGTCGAGCGTCCCCACCAGGTCCCCGCCGGCGGCGCGCCCCAGCTCGACGGTGAGGTCTATTTCCGCCTCCCCCCGCTTCTGTACGATCTGCCCGCTCCACAGCCCCTGCGCGTCGGGGGCGGCGGCCGGCCCGTTGGCGAAGGCGGCCGTCGCCGCGGCGGCGGTCAGGGCCGCGAGCGCCAGCGCGGTCGAAGCGGGGTGAGGCATAGACTGCTAGTCTCCCTCGTAGACGGTGGGGCGATCCAGCCTATCAGTGTGGGAACGCCGGAGACTAGGGACAGCGCCCGAGGGCGGCGCGGGGCTTCCCCGTCCCACCGGCGGCGGCGGGCCGCACTGTGCGACTGGAGCACATCACATCCCTTCCCATCCAAGGAGGCTCAAGTGGAGGCAATCCGTATGACTCGGCCCTCATCGCTCGCCGTGCGCCTGTTGTTGGCGCTGTTGCTGTTGACCGTACCCGCCGGTGCCGCCGCCCAGAGCAGCGAAACCAGCGCTGAGACCCCCGAGGAGTCGGCCGCCGAAGCGCTGCCGGCCGAGACCCCGGACACGCAGACCGAGGAAGCGCCGCAGATCCAGACCCCTGAGGAGGGGTCCCCGCCGGAGCAGACGGCCGAGGGGCCGCGCCAGAGGTTCGGCGTCGACCGCGCCACCTCCGAGATCACCATCGACGGCCGGCTCGACGAGCCGGCCTGGGAGACGGCGACCCGCATCCCGGTGCCCTACGAGTGGTACCCCGGAGAGAACACCCCGGCGCCGGTCGAGACCGACTGCCTGGTGACCTTCGACGAGGCCAACCTCTACGTCGCCTTCCGGGCCCACGACCCGGAGCCCGGCGCCGTGCGGGCCTTCTACGCCGACCGCGACACCCCGAACTCCGACGACACCGTGGGCTTCTTCATCGACGCCTTCGACGACCGGCGCCGCGCCTTCTACTTCCAGGTCAACCCGCTCGGCATCCAGACCGACGCGGTGGTGGTCGACTTCCGGCCGGTGACCTCGGTGGCGCCGAGGGAGGAGAAGATGCAGCGGCTCGACACCTCCTGGGACGCGTTGTGGGACTCGGCCGGCAAGCTCACCGAGTCCGGCTACGTCGTCGAGCTGGCGATCCCCTTCAAGCAGCTCCGCTTCCCCCGCACCCGGGAGCCGCAGACCTGGGGCTTCCTCGCCTCGCGCGAGTACTCGCGCGACGTCTTCCACCAGCTCCGTTCGGGCCGTGTGGACCGCGGCAAGAGCTGCTTCGTCTGCCAGTTCGACGCCATCAGCGGGCTCGAGGACATGGAGACCGGCCTCAACGTCGAGGTCGTGCCCACCTTGACCGCGACCCGCGCCGACACCCGGGCGTCCCAGAGCGCGCCGCTGACGGAGGGGGACGAGGACACCGACCTCGGGGTCTCGGCCCGCTGGAGCATCAGCCCCAACGTCGTCCTGGGCGCCGCCCTCAACCCGGACTTCTCCCAGGTCGAGACCGACACCATCGAGCTCGCCGTCAACGAGCGCTTCGCCCTGCAGTTCCCGGAGAGGCGGCCGTTCTTCCTCGAGGGCGCCGACTTCTTCGAGACCCCGTTCGAGGCTGTCTTCACCCGCACCGTCGCCGACCCCGAGTACGGCCTGCGGCTCACCGGCAAGGGTGGGCCCAACGCCTACGGCGTGATGTTCACCGAGGACCAGCTCAACAACCTGGTGCTCCCGGGTCCCGAGCGCTCGGTCCAGCGCACCCTGGTGCAGGACGTGACCGGCAGCATCCTGCGCTACCGCCGCGACCTCGGGGAGACCTCCGCCCTGGGCGTGCTGTACACCGGCCGGGAAGGCACGGACTACGAGAACCAAGTGCTAGGCGTGGACGCCAACTGGCGGGCGACCGAATCCGACACCTTCCGCACCCAGATCCTGGCCTCCGACACCACCTACCCGCGGGCGTTCGCCCTGGCCAACCGGCAGCCCACCGACTCCTTCGACGGCACCGCCTACCTCGTCGACTGGGTCCACTCCACCCGCGACTGGCGGTGGGCGTTGGGGGCGGGTGAGCTCGCCTCCGGGTTCCGGACCGACAGCGGCTTCATGCCCCAGGTGGGCGTCCGCGAGGCCGGGGGCTTCATCCAGCGCTTCTTCTGGGGCGGGGAGGACTCCTGGTACCAGCGGCTGACCGTGCACGTCGACGCCCTCTACCTGGATGACGAGCAGACCCTCCGGGTGCTGCAGCGCAACGCCAACCTCGAGCTCAACTACGAAGGTCCGAAGGAGAGCTACGTCAAGTTGGCCTTCCGGCCGAACAACGAGAGCCTGCGCGGCCGCATGTTCACCAACATGCGCTCGGACCTGCTGATCCAGGTCCGGCCGCGCGGCGACCTGGGCCTGGCGCTCTTCATCCGCGGCGGCGAGACGATCGACACCACCAACGTGCGGCAGGCCACCTTCCTCCAGATCCGGCCGCGCGTCGACTTCCAGCTCGGCAAGAGCTTCTTCGGCGACGTCCAGTACAACCGCCAGGTCTTCGAGGTGAGCGGGCGGGGGCGCACCGACGGCGGCGGCGAGTACCAGCGGGCGGCGACGATCTCGTCGACCCTCCGCTACCACTTCACGCCGCGGATGTTCGTGCGCGCGATCGTCCAGCGTCGCGACGTCAAGCGCGACCTGTCCCTTTACAACCGCGGCGCGACGGTGCGGCCGGAGGAGGAGACCCTGGTCAGCCAGTTCCTCTTCTCCTACAAGCTCAACGCCCGCACTCTGGTCTTCCTCGGCTACAGCCAGGACGAGCTCGGCGACCAGAACTTCGACCTCAGCCGCCAGGAGCAGGCCTACTTCTTCAAGGTGAGCTACGCGTTCCTCTGGTAGGTGAGCGGCCGGTGCGCACCAGGAAGAGCCCGCCGCCGAGGTAGCGGCGCTCCGGGTAGGCGGCGAGCCAGGTGAAGGCGCCGGCGGGGACGGGGACGATGCGGCCCCGGTCGTAGGTGGCGTAGGGCAGGCCGTGGAGGAAGTTGGCGGAGACGGCGGTCCATTCGGGGCCGCCGTTCTGCTTTGGAAGCTCCCAGGCGATGCCGTAGATCGCCGGGTCGACGTGGCCGAAGTAGGCGAGGCCGACCTTCTCCACCCGCTCGCGCTCCATCCACGCCGCCAGGCGCTTGAGGCCCTGCCCCCAGTCGAGGTTGGAGTCGAGGAGGAAGGCGTCGCCGCGGCCGGCGGCGAGCGGGTTGAAGTAATCGATCGTGTCGGGCGTGGCGCGCAGCGCGGCGAGCGGGTAGAAGGCCAGGAGAACGGCGGCGGCGAGCCGCACCGGGCGGCGCTCGCCGGCCAAGTGCGGCCCGAGGCGCCCGGCCCAGACGGTCCCCAGCGCCACCACCGGCAGCACGTAGCGGATGCCGTAGTGGACCTTCGACAGCAGGCAGAAGACGGCGAGGTAGAGGAGCGCCGGGAGCCACACGAACCGTTCGCCGTCGCGCCGCCCGCCGCGCGCGAAGAGCGCGAAGAGCCAGGCGGCGAGGAGCGGCAGCGGCGTCTTCAGCAGGATCGCCGCCGGGAAGTAGGCGGGCGCGGGGCCGTAGCGGACCTCGCCGAAGAAGTAGGTGGGGAACTCGCCGGCCTCGTTGATCCGCTGCAGCGCGTCGTAGCCGACCAGCCAGGGCGTGGGGAAGGGCAGCGGCAGCCCCGCCGGCAGCGCCGCGAAGAGGCCGCGCATCTGCGCACTGGCGAAGCGGTAGGCGCCGACCGGCCGTCCGACGCCCTGGAAGAGGTAGCCGGCGTCGAGCACCAGGAGGCTGACGGCGAAGATCGCCGCCACCGCGCCGAGGCTCGCCGCCACACCGCGCCATCCATCCCTAGCGCCGCGCCACAACGGGAAGCGCCGCCCGCGGGCCAGCTCGACGGCGGCGAGGATCAGGAGTGCCGGATAGAGCAGGAGGCCGGTGAGCTTCGCGAGCTGTGCGAGCCCGACCGCGACGCCGCAGAGGAGCGCCGTGCCCGGCCCCGGGCGCCGCGTGAAGCGCCAGAAGGCGTAGAGCGCGAGGAGCAGGAAGAAGGTCAGCCCGACGTCGAGCGTCGCCAGGTGGGCGTGGGCTACGAACGCCGGGTGGAAGGCGTAGAGCCCGAGCGCCAGCAGGCCCCCGGCGCCGCCGTAGAGGGCGCGCGCCCAGCGCCAGACGAGGAGACCGAGCAGCACCCCCAGCCCGACGATCGGCAGCCGCCCCCGGAGGAAGAGCCGGTCGTAGACGGCGCGGTTGCGCTCCATGAAGCGCGTGCCGAGCTGCCAGGGGAGCCAGCCGCCGCGGGCCCCGGGCAGGCGCGTCTCGATCACCGGGTCGAGCGCCAGGAGGGGGAGCGCCGCGAGCAGCTCGACGAGCGGCGGGTTGGCCGGGAAGAGCATGAAGTCGCCGGTCTCGAGCGTGTAGAGGCCGAGCGGGAGGTGGTAGAACTCGTCGACCGTCGGCGAGTCCCACGCCAGTCCGTGGGCGCAGAGGGCAGCGAAGGCGGCGAGCAGGACGAGGGCGAGCGGCCCTTCGGCGCGCGGCGCGAGGCGGGCGGGCACGCCGGGACGATACCTCCGCGCCGCCGACGCGGTATCCTCGACACCCGCCCGCGACCCCGAGGAGGTGCCATGAGACGCCGAGTCCTGGCCTTCACCGTCCTGACCACTGTCCTGACCGCCATGCTGCTCGCCGCCTGCGGCGAAGCCAACCCGATCCTCGGCAACTGGACGGCCGAGGACGCCGACGGCCGCCGCCACACGCTGTCGTTCCAGAAGCGCGGCCGCGCCCTCTGGGCCATCGAGGGCCAAGGGGTCGACGAGAACTTCGAGATCCGCTACATCTTCGACGACGAGTCGGAGCTGAACACGCTCGACCTGACCGGCTTCGACCGCGGCCAGCTCCAGGGCAAGACCCTCTACTGCATCCTGGAGTGGCCGTCCGCGGCGGCCTTCCGCATGGACTGCGCGCCCGGCGAGCCGACGGCGGAGGGGGAGAGCGTCCGCCCGGCGGGCTTCGGCGATCACGCGCTGCTCTACATGAAGGTGACGCGATAGCGGCCGCCGCGCCGCCGCTCCTCTGGAGCGAGCAGGAGCGGCCGGGCGCCGCGCACCGGCGGGTCCTCGCCTTCGCCTGGGGCGCCTGGTGCGCGGGCTTCTACTCGCTGATGCTTCTCTCCTTCGTCCTGCAGCCGGTGCAGGACGAGCTCGGGCTCTCCGAGGGCGGGCTGGCGTGGCTCACCGCGGTCGGCGTCGGGGCGACCGGCGCCGGCGGTCTCCTCTTCGGCTGGATGAGCGACCGGCTGGGGCGGCGGCTGTCGCTGGTCGTGGCGATCGCCGCCTTCTGCCTCGGCAACGCCCTCTGCGGCCTGGCGCCGGGGGCGGGGACGCTGTTCGCGGCGCGCGGCCTCGCCGGCCTCGGCATCGGCGGCACCTGGGGGGCGGGGCAGGCGATGCTCGGCGAGACCTTCCCGCCGGCGCTGCGCGGCCGCTACGGCGCCATCGCCCAGAGCGGCGCCCCGGCGGGGCTGGGGCTGGCGGCGATCGTCGGCTCGTTCCTGGCGCCGGCGGTCGGCTGGCGCGCCGTCTTCCTGCTCTCGGCGCTGCCGGCCGTCGCCCTCCTCGCCTGGCGCCGCTTCCCGGAGTCCGACCTCTGGCTCGAGCACCGGCGGCGCCTCGACGCGGGAGGCCTCGCCGCCGGCGAGGAGGCGCGCAGCCGGCGGCCGATCCTGGCCCAGCTCGTCGCCCCCGACCTCGCGGGCCTCTTCCTGCGCGCCTTCGTCCTCACCGGGCTCAACATGTCGGCCTACTGGTTCGCGGTCGTCTGGCTGCCGCGCTACCTGCAGAAGCAGCGCGGCCTCTCGATCTTCGGCTCCGGCTGGTGGACGCTCACCTTCGTCGCCGGGTCGCTCCTCGGCTACCTCACCTTCGGCGTCGTCTCCGACCGCATCGGCCGGCGGCGCGCCTTCACCCTCTACTGCGCGGTGACGGCGGTGGGGCTGGCGCTGGTGACCCTCTTCTGGGACGCCCTCGCCGCGCGCCCGGCCGTGGGCCTCGCCTGCATGCTGGTCGCCGGCATCGGCACCGGCACCTGGTCGTGCTACGGGCCCTACTTCTCCGAGCTCTTCCCTACGAGGGTGCGCGGGGCGGCGATGTCGGTGATCATGAACGTAACCCGCAGTATCCAGTTCGTCGCCCCGCTGGCGATCGCCGCGGTGGCCGGGAAATGGGGGCTGGCGGGCGGCATCGCCCTGGCGGCGGCCTTCGCGGCCCTCGCGGGGGCGTGGGTATGGACCCTGCCGGAGACGGCGGGGGTGAAGCTGGAGGTCTGACGTCCTCCCCCGGGGCTCGGGACGCCCCGGCGAAGCCTGGAAATGTCCTCCCGGAGCCCCGGAATGTCTTCCGGGGCGTCGGGAAAGCTTTCCCGAGCGTCGGGAAGATTATCCGGAGTGCCGGGAAAGTCATCCGGAGCGTCGGGAAAGCTATCCGGAGCGTCGGGATGACTATTCGGAGTGTCGGGATAATCATCCGGGGTGTCGGGAAAATTATCCCTGGCGTCGGGAAAGCTATCCGGAGCGTCGGGATGATTATCCGGGCCGCCGGGAATGTCTTCCGGAGCGCCCCGAATCTATTCCGAAGCCCCCGGGAATATCCTCCGAACGCCCGGAATCTATTCCGAAGCCCCGGGAATTCATTCCCAGGCTCGGGAATCCATTCCGAGCTCTCGGGAGCCTATCTCCCGCCCTCGGAGGGCCGTTCGGCAGCGGCTCGCAGGGTCTCCCCCGCCGCACGGGGGCTGTTCGGAGCGTTCCAAGAGTCCCCCGGCTCCCGCGCCGGCCTTCTTAGCGAGAGCTGGGCCCATCAGCTCGAAGTCGCCCGAGAACAGGCCGGTTGCCCGGCGCCCGGAGGCCTGCGGCGGGTGGCGGGGCCTTCGGCTTGCGGAGTGGCATTGGGCGGCGTCAGCCGGCGGCGCGGGTCTTCACAGGTCGCTCGGGTGCCGGCCGGTAGCGCGGCTCCGGGATCGTCTTGCCACGCTCTCGCGCGGTTTCGATCCACCCTTTCTTGGCGATGAGCACTTCGGCAAGCGCCTCCTCCGGAGTGTCTCCGAACGCGGAGCAGTACTCGAAGTCAGGGATGTCGGCGACGTAGCAATCGTCCTCGTCGCTCCAGAAGACGTTGATGTGATGATCCTTCACGGCATGTCCTCCAGTTCGAGATTGTACCGGTCTATCAGCCGCAGGCATTGGCGGAGCTGGTAGGCCATGGCGTCTCCGCGCCGGGGTTGGACCGTGAATGTCTCCGGCAAGGCCGGATGGTCGAACTGGCGGTGGCTGCCGACCGTCCGCACGAGCTCGAACCCCAGCCCTTCCAGCAGAGTGCAGAAATCTTCGAACGGGACGTTCTGAACATGCCCCCTACGCAGCCGCTCCAGAAGACGCCTTCGGTTCACGCGGTCCGTCCTCCTCAGGAAGGAAGACGGAATTTCGGACCTCTTTCTTTGCATTCCAGGGGTCCCGGACCTCGAGGAAGGCCCAGCGGCCGAGGTTCGAGGGGGTGGCCGCAGGGGGCCGTGATCTTTCGTTCTCAAGGCGGCGTGATTCCTCCTGTCCGGGTGCTGCCTTCATCCTCGGACTAGCGCGGTCTATACACCCACTTGTATGGCACCTGCATGCCTGATACGGTCATCGAATGGACGGGGACGTGAGGTGACCGCGAGAGCCAAGCGCTCCACCGGCAACGTGTTCCGAGATCTCGGCTTCGGTGCGGACGAAGCCGAAAACCTCAAGGTTCGCTCCGATCTGATGATCGCGCTGACGAAGCTGATCGAAGAGCAGAAGCTCACCCAGGCCGCCGCCGCCAAGCTGTTCGGCGTGACCCAGCCGAGGGTCAGCGATCTGACGCGCGGCAAGATCGACCGCTTCAGCGTCGACAGCCTGATCGAGATGGCGGGCCGGGCCGGGGCGCGTGTCACCATCGCGATCAAACGACCGAAACGAGTCGCCTGAGGCTGGTCGAGGCTGTCGACTTCTGGAGCGGCGTAGATGATGGGGGTTCTGACCTGCGCACCGTGACCCCGGGAGTCTCGTCACGCGAGGAGGCCGAACGCCGGGTGCGGCGGGCGTTCGAAGGGCGGCCGCAGGAGGCCGTGATCAGCTTCGAGACGCCGGCGCTGTTGTTCAAGGTCCTGACGCAGAAGCGGTGGGAGCTGCTCGCGGCGCTGACGGGCGCAGGTCCCGTGACGCTGCGCGAGGCGGCGCGCCGCGTCGAGCGGGACGTCAAGGCGGTGCACGGCGACGTGCACGCGCTGCTCGGTGCCGGGATCCTCAGGCGGACAGAGGAAGGGCGGATCCTCTTCCCGTTCGACGCCGTGCGCGTCAACTTCGTTCTCAAAGTCGCTTGATTTGGCCGCGACCTACCCGATCTCGAACAGCGGGTTCCCCCCTCCACGGCCTGCCCCGGGGTGACGAAGACGGCGCGGATGGTGCCGGCGCGGTCGGGATCTCGTTTTCCATCTTCATCGCTTTCGAGCACCACGATCCCTTGGCCGGCAGCGACCTCTTCGCCCTTCGCCGCCAGGACCGTAGGCGGGGCAGGTAGGCCTTAACCCGGCGCGGGCCTATGGGGCTGCTGCCTCGGAGCTGCCTCCGTCGTGAGGGGGGCCTCTCCTGCCGCGCTAAGAATTTCGGTAGCCTCAAGTCAATATGACACCAGATATCTTCGCGGACTCGAGACAAGCCGCTAAAGCAAGCTTTGCAGATCGGGCGCGTAAGACGTTAACTCCGAAGGCCGACTCCAGATTTTGGCCTACTGCCTCCAAAATCTTCCGACCATAGGGTTTCTTCAACAGGTAGTCACAGATTCGCAGGGTGACTAACGTTGCCTGCTCCTCCAGTGGGCTGGCTTTCCAGAGTTCGGTGATGGTCGTCATCGTGAATCCCAGTGTGTTTGGAAAACCCCATTCTTCCTCGAGCCGCGCCAAGACACTGCGCAGGGGCTCCTCATCCGGCCGCCAATCGCTTCGAAGGCTAGCCGCCACAATGGTTGCGGGAGCAATGGACGTAAATCTATAACCCCACTGACATAACATGACGGTGATGGTATCGAACGCCTCCCTTGACATCCTGCCCATCTCGTTCATTTTCAAACATACCGCCTGGGTCCAAACCTGCACGGTTCCAAGCTCCTTCGTGCCAATCAAGCCGGTCAAGAAATCGTCTGTCCAGATAGGAACCCGCCGCACACTAGCCACCGCCAGAGTTTCAGCCGTCGCGGTGCCCATCAGATCCCGGAGCTTTGCCCGGAAGCTAGGCTCAATCGATGCTAGCGCTCTCCCGCCCACTATCTCGCAGCTGCCTTCCACCTGTTCCACAAAGACGTGCATCGCTTCCTGTCTCTTGTGCTCTAGGTCGCGGTCCAATTCGGTAAGCACTAGCCTCTCTCCATCGAAGCCAAGAAACCCCTGAAGACGCGGATCGTCAAAGGAAGAGTCCACCAGTCTCCTAAATTCGCTCACGGTGCCTGTAGTAACGATGCACCGGAATGGTAGCGCGGCTAACGGCAAGTGATCGCGAAGTAGCTTGAGGGTACTAAGGGCAACAGCGTCAACCACCACGGCCTCCGCCCGATCCAGTGCCGCTGCACCTCGCCGGAACTGCTCCGTAGTGCCTTCTATGCAGTGGACCATCGGAGGTGAACCGTGGATCAGATGATCTACAACTACCGGAATCTCCTTGCTGGCGACTGTCGCAAGGGCAGGAAGAGGAAGCTTCTTTTCCTTATAAAGCTGCTCCGCCGCGCGCGGTCCCTCTTGAAGCCTTCTATGTATCTCGATGAGTTCCTGTAAGAACTGGCCAGTGCCTGCCTCCTCATCTTCAGGGACAGTAAGGGCCTCGAGCAGCCACGTATCGGGAAAGCGTTGCGACCAGAGCTGCATTGCCTCGTTTGCGCGAAAGACGATCCGATTCTGGACCTCCTCCACGACACCCTTTCGCTCGACAAGTGCGGACCCTGGCAAGCTGAATTCCTCTCCTGGTGACTTTCCAATCATGGAAAGTGAGAGCGGATGCGCGGGGCCATACTCACCCCTACTCGACTGTGGCTCGGATCCGTCTTCGATGACAATCCATCGCGACTCTCCGGATGCCTTCTCGGTGAAGCGAACAGCACATCCAACCTCAATGCTCGTTGGCTTAGATAGATCAAGTGTTCCCGCGCGGGGTCCAAAGACAGCGGTAATCAAAGCCCTATGACTGTCTGGACTATCCGGGAAGCGTCTCGTGAGCTCATATGCGTACTGCGTAGCCTTGTTAGACTGGCCCAACTTTCCGTACACTGCAGCGATGTGGAAGCCAAACTCTGGGCTGTTAACTGCGAAGGCCGAAGGCAGGTCAGCTGAGTACTCGCGGGTGATATCGGACCAGTCAAAGACAACTGCCAGATTGAGAAGGCGCATGCGAGCTCGTGAGTCCTGAGGCTCCACCGCTAGATATTCTACCAAGACCTTTCTCGCCTCTCCGAGCTCGTTGTATCGGACTAACGTATCTACCTCCAACGCAATGATCTCGGATACAAACGCTCCTCCCGCACGCAGCTCAGCGGCAATGCGCAGAACCAACTCATCATTATCGGAATCATTGGCACACCTAAGAACGTGCCGCACTTCACTGTCGGCAACTCCAGGGACATAAAGCTGAAGCCACACGTTCAATGCCTCAGCGAATCTGTCTAGCTCTTCGAGAATCAAGGCCGCTTGCCGCTTCCACTGCCCGTTCTCGACGTTTTCGATTGAATTTAAAACAGCCTCGATGCTGGTGCTGGCACTATCGCGGGCGCCCATTCTGAGCTCAGCGGAGGCGCGAATTACGGCAGCTTCAAACGAGCCCGCGGCGCTGGACGTCAGACCTTCGACCTCTTGAGAGTCGAGAGACTGGCGAGCTGCTAGCACGCCTATGAACGTGACGATATATTGCAGTCGTAGTTCACTGTCAGCTTCTATGAGCTGGGGAAGACCCTCGCGCAAGACTCGCTCCTCCTTCAGCAGGTAGTCCGCGCCGCCCTCCTGTTCAAGTGCGAGGGCCAAAAGAAGCCGGGTTCGCGGCCGCTGATCGCTCGCGAACATCTTCTCCGCTACTTGCAGCGCTGTTGCGGATTCTCCTCGCTCAAGCGCCATTGAGGCGTACGCCGCACCAAAATCGCTGTCTGTAGGAACGGACTCATGCGCACGTTCAAAGTCCGCGTATGCGGCCTGCTCGTCCTCCAGGAGTAAATTCGCTTGTCCACGGTTGTACCAAGCTAGTGGCAGTTCCTCCGCGTTACTACCTGTCATTGCGGTGATCGCAGATGCCAAGAGTGAGCGTGCCTCGATCACGCGGTCCTGGTCAGCTGCGAGCATGCGCATCCCCGACAAACGTGCACGACTAATCTCCTGATACAGAATAGCTGTTCCCAGCGAAAATGCCATCGGCGGAGACTCTGTGTCGCCCACCGCCCTCAGGACTGCTTCCGCCTCTTTAAACTTTCCTTCTTGTGCGGCGCGAAGATATAAGGCGCGCGCCACGTCCGGCTCTCGTCTTACTGGTTCCGGGATCTCGCCCACGAGGTTTTCATATGTAAGCTCAGGAGGCGCAGTCCTAATGCGTACAGCTTGAGCAACTGGCAAGTAGGGATCGACTTTCCAAGCTGCCTCCGCCTTTTCATACGCTTGAAGACTGTCACCCGCGAGAAGATGGCCAAGAGCTCCGAAGGCTTTCGCCGCTTCGTCGTTTGGCTGCTGCTGCTCGGCTTGAAGAAGTAACGGTGTTGCCTTGTCGTTCTCGCCTTGAGCATGATGCGACAGACCCAGATTCGCCAGCAGGCGGTATTTCTCACGCGGCTTTAAGACGTCCCATCGCTCTCGTTGAATCTTCTCCAGGAGAACAATAGCGACTTCGGGAGAACCTTGCTTAAGGCGCTCCACAGCTTGATCTATCTCGGCGTGACTTCCAGGGATATTCACCGTGGCTACGGATGCGACCTCGGCAGCGACGATCGCGCTAAACTCCTTGATGGCACTCGCGGGTGAAGGAAGCTGTTGATAAAACTCGCTGGCCAGCGCAGGATTCAACCTAAGTACTTCCTCGATGTCCTGCCATGCGTAAACGGTGACGCTGAAGAGGCCGAGCTTTGCATGCTCGGCAGTGACTTGAGCCGCGCGCTTCTGTAGCTCGGGATCTCTGTCTGCTGTAGTGGCAATGATGAAACGACTAAGCTCAGGCTGGAGGCTGCGCGCTTGCAGAATGTCGCTGTCGACTTCGGAAATCGACAGTCGTGCCGGAGGGGCATTGCGCAATTTACACTGAATTCCTACGTAGGTTCCCTCGGGAGTGCACCCAAGGAGATCGATTCCTTGCTGTCGCTGTCCGCGCCTACCAAATTTCTGAAGAGTCTCTAGCTGTAGTTCGCCGCGAAAGATTTTGAGACACCAGGTCTCAAAAAGCGCTTCGTTGTCAGGCTTTAGGAACGTTAGGCTCAATGGGGGCATTCAGGACCTCAAGAAGCGAGGAGTCTCGCAATGCAGATTCAAGCTGTAACATGGGCTGAGGGAACAAAGACCAAAGGCCGTCGCGGCGCAGTTCACCAGAGGCAACTCGGCGGGAGGACGACCTCCGCTTGTGCTACCCAAAGAAGGCCCGATGCGTCGGAGCGCCGGTTCTTACCCGTGCGTGAACCCTACCCGATCTCGAACAGCGGATCCCCCCCCTCCACCGCCTGCCCCGGGGTGACGAAGACGGCGCGGATGGTGCCGGCGCGGTCGGCTTGGATCTCGTTTTCCATCTTCATCGCTTCGAGCACCACGATCCCCTGGCCGGCGGCGACCTCGTCGCCTTCGGCCGCCAGCACCGCCACCACACGGCCGGGCATGTAGGCCGCCACCCGGCGCGGGCCTTTGGGGCCGCCGGGGCCGTGGGCGGAACGGGCCAGCACCGTCAGCGGGTCGGCGACCTCGGCTTCTGTCTCGCCCCCTGGCCAGCTCACGTGGTAGCGGCCCTCCTCGCGGCGGTGGACCCAGACCTCTTGCTGCTCGCCGCCGACGCGCAGGCTGTACAGCTCGCCGGCCACGACCACCGAATCGACCTCGTAGGTCTGCTCGCCGACGGTCACGCGGTAGCCCGCCTCGGCGCGCGCGATCCGCACCCGCTCCTCCCGCTCGCCGGCGCGCACGACGAGCTCCATCAGCCGCCCCGCAGCCCCTCGCGCCGCCCCGCTTCCCCCCAGCGGCTGCGGCGCCCGCCCGCCGCGGCCGGCTCGGTGGCGGCGGTGCGGGAGGCGCGCTCGAGGTGGGCGATGGCGGCGGCGACGAAGGGCAGATCGCGGGCCGCCTCGTCCGCGGGCGGCGTCAATTCGCCGGCGGTGAGCTTGCGGTCGAGCATGCCGATGTCGAGCCGGCCGGCGGCGAAGTCGGGGTCGGCCAGGAGGGCGCGGTAGAGCGGCGCGGTGGTGCGGATGCCCTCGATGCGCAGCTCGGCCAGGGCGCGGCCGAGGCGCGCCAGGGCGCGCTCGCGGTCGGCGGCCCAGACGATCAGCTTGGCGAGCAGCGGGTCGTAATGGATGGTCACCTCCGCGCCCTCGGCGACGCCGGCGTCGACCCGCACCCCCGGGCCCTGCGGCCAGCGCAGCAGGGCGATGCGGCCGGGCGAGGGGGCGAAGCGCTGGTAGGGGTCCTCGGCGTAGAGGCGCACCTCGACGGCGTGGCCGCGCGGGCGGACGTCGTCGAACTCCGCGCCGAGCGGCTCGCCTTCGGCCACCCGCACCTGCCAGGCCACGAGGTCGAGGCCGGTCACCAGCTCGGTCACCGGGTGCTCGACCTGGAGGCGGGTGTTCATCTCGAGGAAGTAGAAGGCGCCGTCCTTGGCGAGCAGGAACTCGACGGTGCCGGCGTTGGCGTAGCCGACCGCGGCGGCGGCCTTGACCGCCGCTTCGCCCATGCGCCGGCGGAGGTCCTCGCCGACGGCCGGCGACGGCGCCTCCTCGACGACCTTCTGGTGCCGGCGCTGGAGCGAGCACTCGCGCTCGCCGAGCGAGACGATCCGCCCGTGCAGGTCGCCCATCACCTGGATCTCGACGTGGCGCGGCTCCTCGATGTACTTCTCGAGGTAGACCGAGTCGTCGCCGAAGCTGGCGCCGGCCTCCGAGCGCGCGGCGCGGTAGGCGGCGGCCAGCTCGCCCGGCTCGCGCACCTGGCGCATGCCCTTGCCGCCCCCGCCCGCCGAGGCCTTGAGCATCACCGGGTCGCCCATCTCGCCAGCCGCCGCGGCGGCGCCCTCGAGGTCGGGCAGGGGGTCGCGGCCGCCGGGCACGACCGGCACGCCGGCGTCGATCATCAGCCGCCGGCTCTCGACCTTCGAGCCCATCGCGGCGATCGCCTCCGGCGGCGGGCCGATGAAGACGACGCCGGCGTCGCGGCAGAGGCGCGCGAACTCGGCGCGCTCGGAGAGGAAGCCGTAGCCCGGGTGGATGGCGTCGGCGCCGATCTCGCGCGCCAGCTCGACGATCGCCTCGCCGCGCAGGTAGCTCTCGCGCGAGGGGGCGGGGCCGATCGGGTAGGCCTCGTCGGCGAGCAAGACCGGCAGGCTCTTGCGGTCCGGCTCGGAGTAGACGACGGCGCCGCGGATCCCCAGCTCGCGCAGCCCGCGCAGCACCCGCACCGCGATCTCGCCGCGGTTGGCGATCAGGACCTTGCGGATGCGGCGGGGGGAAGGGGGCATGCGGGAGACGCTTATCCTAGCCGCCATTGACAGGGGGCGCCGATTCGCCTAAAAGGCTTCGCAGCTTACTGCCGCGCCAAAGCATTGATCTCGAACGATTTAATCATTCGATCGAGGAGGGACCGATGGAGGAGCTTCGAGTGAGCGCGCCCCCTTCGCTGAACGCCCTTCAGTGCCGCGGCACGCGGGTGCGGCTGATCGCCAGCCGCGCCTTCGGCGCTGCGGTGCTGGTCCTCCTCACCCTGGGCTCCAACTACTGGGACCACGCCAACCACGTCCTGGTCGAGGAGTCGCTCTTCATCCTCGGGATCCTGCTCGCCGTCCTCGGCTTCCTCGGCCGCCTCTGGTGTCTGGCCTACATCACCGGGCGCAAGAAGCGGGCGCTGGTCGTCACCGGCCCGTACTCGCTCTGCCGCCACCCGCTCTACTTCTGCTCACTCGTCGGCGCGGTCGGCCTCGGCCTCTGTACCGAGACGCTCACCGCGCCGGTGCTCGTCGTCGCCGCGTTCGCCGTCTACTACCCTTCCGTCATCCGCCGGGAGGAGCGGTTCCTCGACGACAACTTCCCGGGCTACGCCGCCTACAAGCGGCGGGTGCCCCTCTTCTTCCCGCGCTGGTCCGCGTTCGTCGACGAGAGCGCCCTGCAGCTCAACCCCCGCGCCTTCCGCCGCGAGCTCATCGCCGCCGGCGCCGTCGTGCCCCTGATCGGCGTCATCGAGCTCATCGAAGCCCTCCACCAGGCCGCCTGGCTGCCGAGCTACTTCCTGATCCCGTAGCGCGCCTCGCGGTTCACATTGGTGTTAACCTCTCTAGGTGCGAGAGGTCCGCTTCTACCGGGCCGCTTCGGGCCGCTGCCCGGTGGAGGAGTTCCTCGATTCGCTGACGGGCAAGCAGGCGCAGAAGGTGGTCTGGGTGCTGCGGCTGGTCGAGGAGCTGGGGGTCGTGCCCGTGCAATTCTTCAAGAAGCTGGAAGGGACGGACGGCATCTGGGAAGTGCGAGCGCAGCACGGCGGCGACGCCTTTCGCCTCCTCGGGTTCTTCGACGGGCCGCGTCGGCTCGTCCTGACCAGCGCCTTTGCCAAGAAGAGCGAGACGACGCCACGCCGCGAGATCGCGCTCGCGCAGCAACGCCGGCAGGACCATCTCGGCCGCAGGAGGAATAAGGGATGAGTGACGTCAGGAAGTACGCGCGAGCGCGCGCCGCGAGAGACCCGGAGTTCGCCGAGGGACTGGAGTCCGGCTACGCGGATCTCCGGATCGGGGTGCTCCTCCGGCAGGCACGCCAGCGGGCCGGCTTGACCCAGGACGAGATGGCGCAGCGCTTGGCGACGAAGAAGTCGGCCATCAGCCGCATCGAGACCCGCGCCGGCGACATCCGCCTGTCAACTCTCGCCCGCTACGCCCGAGTGCTCGGCTGTCAGCTCTCGCTGGAGCTCCGGCCCAGGCGCGCCGCCAGCCGCGGCCGGGCCAGAAGCGGGACGGTCAGGGCTACGTAGCCGGCGGTCCCAAGCACCGAACGCCGCCAGGCTCAGCAGCGCCAGCGCCGTGCCGGCGAGGCCCCAGAGGGGGGGGCGGCGGTCGACCCAGATGCGGACGCGGTGGCGGCCGGGGGGGACCTCGACGCCGAGGCGGTAGAGGTTCGCCACCGTCAGCTCGACGGGGCGGCCGTCGAGCGTGGCCTTGTAGATCGGCAGGTGGGCGCGCTGCACGACGAGGACGCCGGGCGAGCGCGCCTCGACCTCGACCTCCAGCGCCTCTCGCTTCTCCCAGAGCAGCCGCGCCGTGCCGCCGGCGCCGCGGCGCGCGCGCACCTCGTCGCGCACCACCACCTGGCGCCAGGGGTTGAAGTCCGGCGCCGCCAGCATCTTGAAGGCGTGCGTCATCGTCGGCGCCGGCCGCACCTCGCCGGCGAAGAGCACCCGCGGCGCCCGCCCGCGCAGCGCGTAGACGAAGACCTCCTGCCCGAAGCTCGGCTCGCGCCGCACCAGCCAGGCGTAGGGCTCCGCCTCCTTCGCCAGCTCGCGGGTGATGAGCAGGAAGTCCACCCCCCAGGCGGCGAGCAGCCGCACCCGCTCCGGGTCCTTGCTCTGCTTGACCGCGCCGCGCGCCATGCGGGTCATGAAGGCGTCCAGCCCCTCGGGCGAGGTGTTGAGCTGGTAGCGCACCCCCCAGAGCGGCCCGGCCAGCGGGTAGAGGTCGTGGAAGGCGCGCCGCTCCACCCAGCGGTTGAGCGGCTCGGGGAAGCGGGCGCGGTCCTTCCACCTGCCGAAGAGCTCGAGGAAAGAGGCGTGCTCGGCGTAGGAGCCCGCCGGGACCTCCGCGGTCAGCGCCGGCCGCCGGGTGTAGGGGAGGACGGCGTCGCGCGCCGCGAGCGGCGCCAGGAAGAAGAGCTGCGCGCCAGCGTGGATCAGGAGGGCGGCGGCGCCGGCGGCGAGCGGCCGCTTTCGCAGCAGGCCGCAGGCGAGGAAGATGGCCGCCAGGACGAGGAGCGAGATCAGGCAGAGGCCCGCCCAGCGCGTGCGCTCGCTGAGCTCGAACTGCTCGGAGAAGCGCGGCGGGATGAGGAAGCCGCTCACCCGCCGCGCCGGCTCCGGCAGCCAGGTGAGCACCGCCCAGAAGCAGCCGAGCAGCAGGATGAGGACCGCGAAGCCGGCGCGGAAGACGGCGCGCCGGCCGCGCTCGAAGACCTGCTCGAAGCCGATGCCGCAGAGCACCGCCGCGCCGACCGCCACGAGCAGCCAGAACTTGACCGGATACCGGAAGGCCTCGGCGCGCGGCAAGGAAAAGAGCCAGGCGGCGAGCGGGTTGAAGCGCCCGAGGGCCAGGAAGACCCCGAGCGCGACCGAGCTCCACGCCCACCAGGCGGCGCGCCGCCGGCGCGGCAGGCCCGACGCCGCGGCGAGGACGAGCGCCAGGAGCCCGGGGTAGAGCGCGTAGTAGTAGGGCTGCCAGTTGGTGTAGAAGCGCCGCCCCCAGAAGCCGCCGATGCCGATGCGGTCGGGGCGGCCGAAGAAGAAGGGGAGGAACTGCTCGGGGAGCTGCCAGGGGTCCCAGCTGGCGACCGTCGTCGCCTCCCGCCCGTACCCCTGCCCGCGCTGCGACAGCGGCAGGATGCGCAGGAACTCGACAAGCTGCGGCGCGGCCAGCAGCGTGCCGCAGACGAAGGCGAAGGCGAGCGGCGCGAAGGGGGCGAGGCGGCGGCCGGAGCGCACGGCGACCGCGCTCCAAGCGAGGACCGCGGCGAGGAGCGCGGTGACCGGGTCGCCGGCGAGGAGCAGGAGCGCCCAGAGCGCGGCGACCGCCGCGACCCGCCAGCCGCGCCGCCGCTCCGCCTCGGCCAGCCGCAGCGCCGCCGCCACCAGCGCCGGCGCCAGCGTCGCCCCCGCGATCAGGTTGTAGAAGGTGAGGTTCGAGAGGTAGAAGCCGGAGAGCCCGTAGCAGACCCCGGCCGCCCAGGCGGCCGGCGGCGAAAGGCCCCAGGCCCGCCCCAGCCAGGCCATGGCGAAGGGCGCCAGCAGCACGTGCAGCCAGAAGTGGGCGTTGAAGGCCCAGAAAAACGGCGCCGCGAGATAGAGCAGGTTGTCGGGGTAGAGCGGCACCGCGTTGAGGTTGCCCAGGAGCGGCTGGCCGCCGGCGCGGTAGACGTCGAGCAGCGGCAGGTAGCCCTCGCGCATCGCCTCGGCCTGCGCCCACTTCATCTCCAGGTGGGCGTTGAAGACGTCGCGCATGAAGAGCGTCTCGGTGCCGCGCACCAGCGGCAGGAAGACCCAGACGAGGAGGAGCAGGAGCGCCGCGGCCTGCCCCCAGGGGACGCCGCTGCGGGCGAGACGGGCCGAGAGGCTCACGCGACGCTCCCGCGCGCCCGCCGCCGCGCCGGCCAGAGCCCGAGCGCCAGCGCGGCGGCGAGCGCCGCGGCGCCGGCGGCCGCGGCGGCGACCTCCGGTCCCGCCGGCACCGCCAGCACGACGCGGTGCCGTCCCGGCGGCAGCTCGACGCCGAGGAGCGCCAGGTCCACCGGCAGGGTGGCGAGCGGCCGGCCGGCGCTCGTCGCGCGGTAGAGCGGCTGGAAGGCGCGGCGGAGGACGAGGAGGCCGCCGGGGGAGTCGACCTCCACCTCGAGGCGGTCGGGGCCGGCGCGCAGCGCGCGCACCCGGCCGCCGGGCCGGTGCGCGACCGGCCGCGAGGCGACGACGCGCGCCAGCGGGTCGGCGGCGACGCTCACCGCGCGGAAGGCCTCGGCGGGGATGTCCGCGACCGCCACCTCGCGCGGCCACCAGGCGACGGGCGCGGGGGCGACGACGTGGGCCAGGAAGCTCACCGTGCCGGCGCGCTCGGCCGCCTCGACGAGACGCAGGCGCGGCGTCGCCGCCGGCTCGTGCAGCACCGCGGCGTCGACGCCGAGCGCGCGCAGCCAGTTGGCGCGCTCCGGCCAGTCGATCCCCGGCAGGTTCCGCTGCAGCAATCCGGCGAGCGGCGACTGCATCCCTTCGAGGTCGGGCGCGATGGGGTAGGCGAGGCCGTGCAGGACGCCGGGCGCGGGGTCGAGGTCGAGGGCCGAGAGCCGGAGCTGCGCGGCGTAGGAGGTGTCGGCGAGGCGGTAGGCGGGGCGCGGGTTGCCGAAGGGGCTGGCGGTCGTCGAGCTGACGACCGCGGCGCCCGCTCCGAGCCGCTCGGCCCAGGGGGTGGGGCGGGCGAAGTCGGCGACCGGCGCCGTCACCGCGAGGCCGCCGAGCGGCAGGAGCGCCAGGAGCTGCGCCGCCGCCAGATTGCCGGCCCCGCCGCGGGCGGCGCCCCAGGCGGCGAGCCCGAGCGCCGCGGCGGCGAGCGCCAGCAAGCCTGCCCAGAGGCCGGCGAGCGCGGACCCCACCGCGAGCGCCCCGCCGGCGAGCGCCAGCGCCACGCAGGCGAGGGCCGCCGCGCCGCGCCAGCGCCGCTCGGCGAGCGCGCGCTCGCAGCCCCAGCCGGCGAGGAGCGGCGCCGCCAGCGCCGTCCAGAAGAGGAGCTTCTCGGGGTAGCGGGCGAGGCCGCGCGACAGCGTCATGAGGGCGTCGCCGCCGAGCCCGGCGGCCCAGGCGCCGACGAGGCCGGCCGCGGCGAGCACTGCCCAGGAGCGCCCGCGCCGCGCGCCGAGGACGGCCAGCCAGAGCCCCACCGCGCCGCACGAGATGGTCAGGACGTACGGCGGCTCGCCGCCGAAGCCCAGCGGCCCCAAGTCCCAGGGCACGCCGCGCGGAAAGGGCACCAGCAGCTCGGCCAGGCGCCAGGGCGCGAGGGCGTAGCCGCCGCTCCCCGGGAGCGTGCCGTAGGCGCCGCGCAGGGTGAAGGAGAGGACGCGCGCCGTGGCCACCACCTGCGGCAGCGCGACGAGGAGCCCCAGCCCGCCGATCGCCGCCGCAACCGGCACCCCGCGGCGCAGGCCGCGCCCCGCCGCGGCGGCGAGGAGGAGCGGCACCGTCCCCAGCGCCGCGGCCACCGGCTCGCCGCCCAGGAGCGCCATGCCGCAGGCGGCGCCGCCGAGCGCCACGCCGCGCCGGCCGCCGCGCACCGCGCCCCAGAGGACGAAGGGCCACCAGGCCGAGACGGCGAGCAGGTTGTAGAACGAGAGCCCGCTCATCACCCAACCCGAGCCGGCGTAGGTGACCGCCGCCAGCAGTGCCGCGGCGCGCCCCTGGCCGAGGGCGCGCGCCAGCGCCCGCATGCCGAGCCCGGCGAGCAGCCAGTGCAGGGCGTAGTGCAGGTTGAAGGCGCTCCAGAAGGGGAGCGCCAGGTAGAGGACGTTGCCGGGGTAGAAGGCGAGGGCGTTCGGGTTGCCGCGGAACGGCTGCCCGAGCCCCCACGTCGGGTTGAAGGCCGGCACCCGCCCCTGCCGCAGCTCGGCGGCGCCGAAGGCCTTGAGCGGCAGGTGGGTGGCGAAGACGTCGCGGTAGCAGAGGGTGCGCCGGCCGAGCGCCAGGGGCAGCGCGATCCAGAGCCACAACCCGAGCGCCAGCGCCGCGGCCGCCGCGAGCGCCATCCGCTCGCGGTTCGCCCGCGCCGCACCGTTCCCTCGCGATCCCTCCACGCCCTCTTACAATACCCGCCGATGCTCCGGCCGCTCGTGCGCTCGCTGCGGCCCACCCAGTGGGCCAAGAACCTGTTCGTGCTGGCGCCGCTCGTCTTCGGCCAGAAGCTGGACGACCCGGCGGCGGTGACGCGCGCGCTCCTCGCCCTCCTCGCCTTCTGCTGCGCCTCGAGCGCGGTCTACCTCTTCAACGACCTGCGCGACCGCGAGGAGGACCGGCGGCACCCACTCAAGAAGCTCCGCCCGATCGCCTCGGGCGCCCTGCCCGCGGCGGCGGCGGTGGCGGCGCTCGTCGTCCTCGGGCTCGGCGCGGTCGCGGCGGCGCTCGCCGTCGGCGGGCCGCTGGTGCCCGTCCTCGCGGGGTACCTCCTGCTCAACCTCGCCTACACCGTCTGGCTCAAGCACCAGGTCATCCTCGACGTCATGGCGATCAGCCTCGGGTTCGTGCTGCGCGTCCTCGGCGGCGCGGCGGCGGCGGCGGTCGAGGTGTCGTCGTGGCTGGTCCTCTGCACCATCTTCCTCTCCCTCTTCCTCGCCTTCTCGAAGCGCCGGCACGAGCTGATCCTCCTGGCCGGCGGCGCCACCGAGCAGCGGCGCGTGCTCCACCACTACAGCCCCGCCTTCCTCGACCAGATGATCAACGTGGTGACCGCTTCGTCGGTGGTCGCCTACGCGCTCTACGCGGTCGCCCCCGAGACGGTCGAGAAGTACCACACCAAGTACCTGGTCTACACCATCCCGCTGGTGCTGTTCGGGATCTTCCGCTACCTCTACCTGATCTACCAGAGCCCGCAGCAGCGCAACCCGACCGAGGCGATCCTGGGAGACCCCCCCTTCCTCATCAACCTGGCGCTCTGGGGCGGCGCGGTGGTCTGGATCGTCTATGGCACCTGAGCGCGTCGCGGTCGTCATCCCCTGCCGCGACGAGGAGGCGACGGTCGCCAAGGTGGTGCGCGACTTCCGCGCCGCGCTGCCGGAGGCGGAGCTCGTGGTGGTGGACAACGCCTCGAGCGACGGCACCGCCGCGGCGGCGCGCGCCGCCGGCGCCACCGTCGTCCAGGAGCCGCGCTCGGGGAAGGGGTTCGCGCTGCTCTCGGGGCTGCGCCGGGCGCGCCCGGCCGACTACTACCTGATGGTGGACGGCGACGACACCTATCCCGCCGAGGACGCCGAGCGCCTCCTCGCCGCGGCGCGCGACGGCGCCGAGATGGTCGTGGCGACGCGCCTCGCCGGTGCCGAGGAGGGCGCCTTCCGCGCCGGCCACTCGCTCGGCAACCGCCTCTTCATCTGGCTGGTGCGCCTCCTCTTCGGCGTGCGCACGCACGACCTCTTCTCCGGCTACCGCGTCCTCAGCCGCCGCTTCCTCGAGGCCTGCCCGCTGATCGCCCAGGGCTTCGAGGTCGAGGCCGAGCTGTCGCTCCAGGCCGCGGTGCAGCGCTTCCCGGTGGCCGAGGTGCCGGTGCGCTACCGCGCGCGGCCGAAGGCGAGCCCGTCGAAGCTCCAGACCTACCGCGACGGCACCCGCATCCTCTTCGCCATCCTGACCTTCTTCCGCGACTACAAGCCGCTCGCCTTCTTCGGCGGCCTGGCGGTGGTCTTCCTGGCGCTGTCGCTCGCCGGCGGCGCGGTCGTCATCGCCGAGTTCCTGCGCAGCGGGCTGGTGCCGCGGCTGCCGCTGGCGGTGCTCTCGGCGGCGCTCTTCATCCTCTCGGCCCTGTCGTTCACCTGCGGCGTGCTCCTGTCGTCGATCAACCGCCGCTCGGCCGAGCTCGCCTCGCTGCTGCCCTGGCGATAGCGCGAGGGCGCGGCCCTGCACGTTCTCATCCTCTACGAGACCGTCTACCCCGACTTCATCGGCGGGGTGGAGACGCACAACCACGAGCTGGCGCGGGCGCTGGTGCGCCGCGGCCACGAGGTGACGCTGGCCGGCTTCTGCGGCGACCTCGCGGGCGAGCCGCCGGGCCTGCACGTGCGCTCGCTCGGCGACCTCGGCGGCCGCCTCTACAACCGCGAGGGTAAGCGGAGCACGCGCCAGGCGCTGCGCTTCGCCGCCGCCGCGGCGCGCTTCGACCTCGGGCCCTACGACGTGGTCGAGACGCCGAACATGCCCTACGTCCACCTCCTGCCGCTCGCCGCGCGCTGCCGCCGCGCCGGCAAGCCCCTGGTCGTCACCTGGTTCGAGCACTGGGGCGCCTACTGGCGCGAGTACGTCGGCGCGGCGAAGGCGCCGGCCTACCGCGCGGTCGAATGGGCGACGGCGCAGCTCGGCACGGTGGCGACGGCGACGAGCCGCCTGACCGCCGAGCGGCTGGCGGCGGCGCGGCGGCGGGGTGGGGTCGAGCTGGTGCCCTGCGGCATCGAGGTGGCGCGGGTGCGGGCGGCGGCGGCGGACGCCGAGCCGGGGGCGCCGCCGCTGCTCTTCGCCGGACGGCTGATCGCGCACAAGCGGCTGCCGTTGCTGCTCGCGACGGTGCGGCGGCTGGCGGCGGCGATGCCGGGGCCGGAGCCGCTGCTGACGGTCTTCGGGGAGGGGCCGGAGCGGGAGCGGCTGGAGGGGCTGGCGCGGGAGCTGGGGGTGGAGGGGAGGGTGCGGTTCCGGGGGCACGTGGAGCGTAGCGAGGAGGTGTGGAGGGCGATGGGAGGGGCGCGGATCGCGGTGCAGCCGTCGGGGCGGGAAGGTTTCGGTCTGTTTCCGCTGGAGGCGATGGCGGCGGGGTTGCCGGTGGTGTACTGCGAATCGGCGGAGAGTGCGGTGCCGGAGCTGGTGCGCGATGGGGTCGAGGGCGTTTGCTGCGCGCCGACTGCGGAGGCTCTCGCTTCGACGTTGGAACGGCTGCTGGTTGACGACGACGAACGGGGGAGACTCGCTGATGGAGCGCGTGCGAGGGCGGAGCTATATGACTGGGAGGAAATCGCGCGGCGGTTCGAAGAGATCTTCGGGTCGCTGGTTAGGCGCGCTTGAGCGGCCGTTCCGGTGTGGGGTCCCGCAGGTCTCCTCCGCGCCGGGCGCTCCTTTGTGTCCGCGCTTCGCGTGCTGGTCCATACCTCTCTTGCCGGCAAACACGTGCTTGCCTCCGCCGCCTCGCACGGTGGACTGCCACGGGGAGCGGACGGAGCGCCCGGCGCTCCAGAGATCCTGCGGGCCCTAGCACCGGCGGTGGAGCCAATGCTCATGTCTGCCCCCTCTTGGGTGGGGGCCGTCGTCACTTCAGAGATTGGAGTCATGGCGCCGCGTGAGGTGCCGGGCCAGAGGCCCGCGAAGCGGCGCGTTCGGGTGAGGGGGCCACTGCCGCACGCGAACGAAGCCGACCCGACTCATCCGCCACTGCGTCTCCCAACCAGGAACCCGCGAAGCGGGCGCGCCTCTTCGCGGGCCGGGTGGCCCGGCATCTCACGCGGCACTATCCGCCCCGTGCGGCACTCTTCTCTTTTGTCCCCACAGCCAGCAACGAGTCCCCGAACCAGGGAGTCGTAACGACACGTCCAATCCGCCGCAGGGGCTTAAGCGACGCATTACCCTCGCCCACGTTGCAGAAGTTGGAGATGGTCGTCAGCTTCTCCACCTTGAAGCCGGCTTCTTCGAGGGCGGTGTGGAGGGAGCGGGGGGAGAACATGTGGATGTGGGTGGGGTCGAGGTGCCAGCTCCAGTTGCGGCCGAGGAGGGGGCGGGCGAGGCTCTGCGCGTTGAGGGTGATGACGACGAACTTGCCGCCGGGGGCGAGGACGCGGTGGCACTCGGCGAGGGCGCCGGGGACGTCGCGGAGGTGCTCGATGACGTCGAGCATCGTCACCGCGGCGAAGCGGCCGTCTGCGAAGGGAAACGGTTCCTCGGCGCTGCCCGCCGCCACCTCCGCCCCCGTGCGCCGCCGCGCCTCCTCGACGGCGTGCGGCGCCACCTCGAGCCCGGCCGGCTCGTACCCCGCCCGTTCCAGCGCCGCCAAGAAGAACCCGTAGCCCGCGCCGACGTCCAGCACCGCCCCGCCCGCCACCCCGTGCGCCCGCAGCAGCCGGATCAGCCATTCCAGGTAACGCACCTTCCCCGGGTGCAGCTCGAAGTACTCCCGCTCGAAGTAGCCGGCCTCGCCGTGCACGCGCGGATCGTAGCGCGCGGCACCCGCGGCGCTGTGCTAGACAATGCGCTCCATGCTCTGGACCGACGCCCTGGGGGCGCTGGCGACCTTCGTCGCCCTCGGGCTGCTCGGCCTGGCCGGCGCGCTCCTCGCCCTGCGCCTGCTGCGCGAGCGCGCCGCCTCCGACCCCCTCCTCCTGGCGCTCGCCACCCTCGTCGGCGGCGCCGCCGTGGCGGTCGGGCTCGGGCTCCTCCTCGGCGCCTTCGGTCTCTTGCGCATCGCGCTGGCGCTGCCGCTGCTGGCCGCGCTCGTCGTCCTCCTCGCTCGCTTCCCGCGCGCGGTCGCCCGCGCCGACTTCGCGCCGTTCGCCCACCTCGCCCGCCGCGCCGGCGCGCGGCTTTCCGACTACCCGGCGCTGGCGCTCATCACCCTGCACGCCGCGGGGAGCGAAGCGCTGCGCGGCCTGCTCCGCCCGCCGCTCTCCTGGGACAGCCTGATGTACCACCTGTTGCTGGCCGCCAGCTGGCTGCAGCGCGGCGACCTCGGGCCGGTGCTCGGGCCCGTGCCGATCAACTACTACGGCTACGCGCCGGGCAACGGCGCGCTCGGGCTCTGGTGGTGGATGGCCCCCTCGCACAGCGAGCTGTATGTCAACCTCGCCGCGCTCCCCGCGTGGCTCCTCCTCGGGCTCGCGGCCGGCGCCGTGGCGCGGCAGCTCGGCGCCTCCCGCCACTGGCCGCTCGCCGTCTTCCTGACCCTCAACGTACCGGCGGTGGTGCGCTTCGCCGCGACGCAGTACGTGGACATCCCGACCGCCGCGTGCCTCGCGGCGGCCTGCGCCTGCGGGCTCGCCTGGCTGCGCGCGCCGCGCTGGGCGGAGGCGCTCCTCGCCGGCGCCGCGCTGGGGCTCGCCGCCGGCACCAAGGTGCTCGGCGTCTTCTACGGCGCCGCGCTCGCCGTCACGCTGCTCGCCGCGGCGCGCGGGGAGTGGCGGCGCCGCCTGCCGCAGGCCGCCGCCGCCCTCGCCCTCGCCCTGGCGCTCGGCGGCTTCTTCTACGCCCGCAACCTGGCGCTGGGCGCCGACCCGCTCGCGGCGGTCTGCGAGGGCACGGCGCGCGGCGAGCCGCCGGAGCGCGTCGGCGCGCTGCCGCGCGCCGGCTCGGTGGTCATGCTGCCGCGGGCGATGCTCGCCGAAGGGCAGCTCCTCGACGCGCTCCTCGGGATCACGCTGCCGTCGTCGCTCGAGCTGGGAGTCGGGCCGCAGGCCTTCGTCCTCCTTGCCGCCCTCCTGGCGCTGCCCTGGGGGCTGGCGCGGGCGCGCAGGCGCGAGGGGACGGTCATCCTCCTCCAGGTCCTCCTCCACCTGTTCTTCTGGACCACCGTCGCCTACGCCGGGCACCGCCACGTCTTCGCCAACCCGCGCTACCTGCTGGCGACGGTGGCGCTCCTCTTCGCCGCGGGTGTGGCGATCGCCGAAGCGCGCGGCGTCCCCGACCGCGGGCTGCGCCTGCTCGCCCTGGCGCTCCTCGTCCAGGACCTCCTGATGCTCCAGGCGGCGATGCCGCGCGGCGCCCGGGTCGCGATCGGCGCCGCCGACCTCGCCGCGCTCGGGCTCCTCCTGGCGCCGCGCCTGCGCGCCGCGGCCCGCCGCCGGCTGCCGGCCCTCGCCGCAGCGGCGCTCCTCGCCGTCGTCGTCCTCGCACCGGCCTGGGCGAGCTACCGCGTGGCGTACCGCGGCCGCGCGCTGGTCCAGGAGTCGAGCGTCCACTACACCCCGGCGCGCCACTGGGCCCCGGCCTGGCGCTGGCTGGAGCGCCACGATGCGGAAGGGACGGTGGCGGTCGTCGGGCATCCGACCTATTTCATCTACCCGGCGATGGGCCCGCGCTTCGAGCGGCGCGCGGTCTACGTCAACGTCAACCGCGCCGACCACCCGGGCGCCGCCGACTACCCGGCGTGCAACCCGCGCGTCGACCTCGACCCCGAGGCCTGGCTCGCTAACCTGCGGCGCGCCGGCGTCCGCTGGCTGCACGTCTACGGCTATCCCGAGCGGCCCTGGCCGGTGGAGTGGACCTGGGCCGAGGCGCGGCCGCGCCGCTTCCGCCGCGTCTTCGCCGACGCGCGCAACCGCCTCTACGAGGTCCTGCCGGAGGGCGACGTACAATAGCGGCGCGTTTCAACGCAAACTGCAAGGCGTCCCCGCTTGGCCGACCCCGCCGTCACCCGACCGTCCGAGCTGCGCGACCTCCGCGCCCCGGCGGCCGCGCCGCTGGTCTCCGTCGTCATGCCCTGCCTGAACGAGGCCGAAGGGGTCGGCACCTGCGTCGGCAAGGCGCTCGCCGCCCTCGCCGCGCTCGGCGTCGACGGGGAGGTCGTGGTGGTGGACAACGGCTCGACCGACGGCTCGCCGGAGGTCGCCGCCGCCGCCGGCGCGCGCGTCGTCCACGAGCGCCGCCGCGGCTACGGCGCCGCCTACCTGCGCGGCTTCGCGGAGGCGCGCGGCGACTACCTGGTCATGGGGGACGCCGACAACACCTACGACTTCGCCGATATCGGCCGCTTCCTCCAGCCGCTGCTGGCCGGCCGCTGCGACTTCGTCATGGGGAGCCGCTTCAAGGGGACGATCCTCCCCGGCGCCATGTCCTGGTCGCACCGCTGGATCGGCAACCCGGTCCTCTCCGGCATGCTGCGGCTGCTGTTCAAGACCCGGGTCTCCGACTCCCACTGCGGCATGCGCGGTCTGACCCGCGCCGCCGCCGAGCGGATGCACCTGCGCACGACCGGGATGGAGTTCGCCTCCGAGATGGTGGTCAACGCCTTGCGCGAGGAGCTGCGCATCGAGGAGGTGCCGATCACCTACCACCCGCGGGAAGGGGAGTCGAAGCTCTCCGGCCTGCGCGACGCCTGGCGGCACGTCCGCTTCATGCTTCTCTTCTCGCCCTCCTATCTCTTCCAGCTCCCCGGCCTCTTGCTGATGGCGGTCGGCGGGGCGCTGATGCTCGCCCTGGCCGGCGGGCCGCGCGAGCTCTTCGGCCACCGCTGGGACTACCACCCGCTGCTCTTCGGCGCCGCGGCGCTGATCCTCGGCTACAACCTGGTGCTCTTCGACCTCTTCGCCAAGACCTTCTCGATGACCGCCGGCTTCGCCCGCCGCGAGCAGTGGCTGCGGCGCTGGCTGCCGCGCTTCAGCCTGGAGCGCGGCCTGCTCGCCGGGGCGCTGCTCTTCCTGGCCGGCCTCGGGCTGGAGATCAAGATCGTCGCCGACTGGGTGACGAGCGGCTACGGCGACCTGATGGCGGTGCGCGGCGTGGTGATCGGGATGGCGGCGCTGGTGCTCGGCGCGCAGACCGTCTTCGCCGCCTTCCTGCTCAACCTGATGCTCGTGCCGCGCCGGTAGTGGAGGCCGCGCCGCGCGCCCGCCGCCGGCTCTGGCCCTGGCTCGCCGCGGCCGCGCTGCTCGCCTGGCTGGTCTGGCGGCTGCCGCTCGACGAGGTGCGGAGCGCTCTCGCCGCCGGCCCATGGCCGGCGCTGGCGCTCTACACCCTGCCGCTCGCCGCGCTGACGCTCGTTGCCGACGCCTGGGCGACGCGCGCCGGGCTGGCGGCGGCCGGCGTCCGGCTGCCGGCAGGCGAGCTGCTGCTGGTGCGCGGCGCGAGCTATCTCCTGGGGTTGGTGAGCTACACGGCGGGGCAGGGGGGAATCGGGGTGTATCTCCACCGGCGGGGGCTCGACGCGCCCCGCGCCGCGGGCTGCGTCCTCTTCCTCCTTGGCTGCAACGTGACCGCCCTGGTCGCCGCGGCGGCGGTGGGCCGGGCGGCCGGCGGTCCGGCGCCGGCGGGCCTCCGGGCCGTCGACGCCGCGCTCCTCGCCGCCGGCGGCGCTCTCCTCGTCTACTACGGCATCGTGGCCGCGCAGCCCCGCCGCCTCGTGGAGAGGGCCGGGTTGGCGCCGCTCTTCGCCGCCGGCCTGCGCGGGCACCTGATCGCCACCGCCGCCCGCCTGCCGCACGTCGCGGCGCTCGCGCTCGGCCAGTGGGGGGCGCTCTGGATCTGGGGGGTCCGCATGCCGCTGGCGCAGGGGCTGGCGCTGCTGCCGCTGGTGCTCTTCGTCGCCGCCCTGCCGATCACCCCCGCCGGGCTGGGGACGGTGCAGGCGGCGCAGATCGTCCTGCTCGCGTCTTTCGCCCCCGGCGCCACGGCCGCCGCGCGCGAGGCGGCGGTCCTCGCCTTTGGGCTCGCCTTCGCCGCCCTCGGCCTTACCTTCCAGGCGGCGACCGGCGCGCTCTGCCTGGCGCTGCTGGCGCGGCGGCGGCCTGCGGCGGGCGCGGCATGAGGCTCCTCCTCCTCTACGACGTCGTCTACCCCGAGCACGTCGGCGGCGTCGAGCACCGCAACTTCGAGCTCGCTCGCGCGCTCGCGGCGCGCGGCCACGCGGTGACGCTGGGCGGCCTCTGCGCGGCGCGCGGCGAAGCCGCCCCCGGCGTCCGCTACCTGCCGCTCGGGCCCGACCTGCCGCTCTACACGCCGGCGGGGCGGCGGAGCACGCGCCGCGCGATCTCCTACGCGGTTCGGGTAACGCGGCTCGACCTCGATCCCTACGACCTCGTCGAGACCGCCAACATCCCCTACCTCCATCTCTTCCCGCTCGCCCGGCGCTGCCGGCGGGCGAGGCGGCCGCTCATCGTCAACTGGCACGCCCACTGGGGCCCCTACTGGCGCGAGTACCTGGGCGGCTGGCGGTGGCCGGTCTACCGCGCGATCGAGCGGCGGGCGGCGCGCTGCGGCGACGCGGTGGCGGCGGTCAGCCGGCTCACCGCCGAGCGCGTCGCCGCCGACCGCGGGCGGGCCGACGTGCGGGTGCTGCCGAACGGCGTCCCCGGCGCGGCGGTCCGCCGCGCCGCCGCGGCCGCGAGCGGGGCGGGGCCGCCCCTTCTCTTTGCCGGCCGGCTGACGCGCGAGCGGCGGCTCGACCTCCTCCTCGCCGCCGTCGCCCGGCTCGCGGAATCGCGCCCCGGCCTGCTCCTGACGCTCGCCGGCGACGGCCCCGGCCGCGACGAGCTGGAGCAGCGGGCCGCGGCGCTCGGGCTCGGCGGCGCCGTGCGCTTCACCGGCAAGCTCCCGAGCGGCGAGCTGTGGCGAGCGATGGGCGGCGCGCGGGTGGCGGTTCAGCCCTCTTCCCAGGACAGCTTCGGCATGTTCCCGCTGGAGGCGATGGCGGCGGGGCTGCCGGTCGTCTACTGCCGCGCTCCCGGCAGCGCCGTCGCCGAGCTGGTGCGCGACGGCGTCGAGGGGAGCGCCGTCGAGCCGGACGCCGCGGCCCTCGCCGCCGCGCTCGCCCGGCTGCTCGACGACGAGCCGGCGCGCGCGCGTCTCGCCGCGGCCGCCCGGGCGCGCGCCGCCGAGTACGACTGGGAGATCCTCGCCGCGCGCGTCGAGGCCTTTTATGCCGAGGTCTTGGGCGGGGCGCGCGGAGCGGGCTGCTAGACTGCCGCGACCCCACGGGACCGCGCCGATGGACGAGCCGCAGAGCTACCTCTTCAGGGTGTTCCGCGCCAGCGAGCGGCTGAACCGGGAGGAGATCCTCGGCCTGCTCGAGCGGCGTCCGGGCGGCGCGCTCCTCGACTGCGGCTGCGGCGACGGCGCCTTCACCGCCGAGCTGGCGGCGCGCTCCGAGACGCGGCCGCACGGCATCGAGGCGGTGCCGGCGCGGGCGCGCGCCGCGGTCGCGCGCGGCGTGCGGACAGCGATCGCCGACCTCAACGCCCCGTTCCCCTTCGCCGCCGCCAGCTTCCACGTCGTCCACGCCAATCAGGTGATCGAGCACCTGCGCTCGACCGACCACTTCCTGCGCGAGGTGCGGCGGGTGCTGCGGCCGGACGGCGTGGCGCTGCTCTCGACCAACAACCTGGCGAGCTGGCACAACGTGGTCTCGCTCGCCCTGGGCTTCCAGCCGCCGCCGGCGCACGTCTCCTCGGAGGTACTGGTCGGAAACCCCTTCGACCCGCTCCACGGGCAGGCGATCGACCACCCCGAGGACAGCCACCTCCGGCTCTTCAGCGGCCGCGCCCTGGCCGAGCTCTGCCGCCACCACGGGCTGCGCGTCGAGACGCTCAAGACCGTGGCCTACTACCCGCTCCCGCCGCGGCTCGCCCGCTGGGCGACCCGACTCGACCGCCGGCACGGCGCCTTCCTGGTCGCCCGGCTGGCCGCCGCCTGAGGACGCCGCTCCCGTGCTCGACCTGCTGGGTGCCGCGCTCACCCTGCTGACGCTCGGCCTTCTGGGGCTCGTCGGGTACCTGCTGGCGCTCCGCCTGCTCGGGCCGCGCGCCGAGCCGCTGCCGCTGGCGGTCGCGACGCTCACCGCCGCCACCGGTCAGGCGCTGGCCGTCGCGTTCCTCCTCGGCCTCCTCGCCGCGCTGCGCATCGAGGTGGCGCTGGCGGTCGAGGCGCTCGCCGCCGCGGCGCTCATCGCCTGGCCGCGGCGCCTCGCCGCCGCCGAGCTGCGCGCCCCGGCCGCCGCGCTCGCCGCCGCGGTCCGGCGCCGGCTCCGCGCCCACCCCGCGCTGTCGCTGGCGCTCTTCCACGGCGTCGCCAGCGAGGCGCTGCGCAACCTGCTGCGGCCGCCGCTGTCGTGGGACGCGCTGCACTACCACCTGCTGCTGGCGGCGACGTGGCTCCAGGATGGCGACGTCCGCCCGGTCTTCGGCGCCTTCCCGGTCAACTACTACGGCTACGCGCCGGCCAACGGCTCGCTCTGGCTCTGGTGGTGGATGGCGCCCTCGCACAGCGAGCTGTACGTCAACCTCGCCTTCCTGCCGCAGTGGGCGCTGCTCGGGCTGGCGGTGGGGGGCGTGGCGCGGCGGCTGGGCGCCGAGCGGCACTGGCCGCTCGCCGCCTTCGCGGCGCTCTCGGTGCCGGCGGTGCTGCGCTTCGCGGCGACGCCCTACGTCGACATCCTGACCGCCGCGGGCCTGCTCGCCGCCGCCTACTTCGGCTTGCGCTGGCTGCGCGAGCCGGCATGGGGAGAGGCGGTGCTCGCCGGCGCCGGGCTGGGGATCGCGGCCGGCGCCAAGGTGCTCGGGGCGTTCTACGCGCTGGCCCTGGGCCTCGCGGTCGTCGCCGCTGCCCGCGGCGACTGGCGCCGGCGCCTGCCGCAGCTCGGCGCCGCCGTCCTCGCTGCGGCCGCGTTGGGCGGCGGCTTCTACCTGCGCAACCTGGCGGTGGGGGTGGACCCGCTGGCGCTCGAGTGCGAAGCGAGGGGCCGGGACGAGCCGCGCGCCGAGGCGCACCGTCTGCCGCGGGCGAGCTCGGTCGCCGACCTGCCGGAGCTGATGTGGAAACGAGGCGAGGCGGTGCGGTCGCTCCTCGGCTCGACCGAGCCGGCGTCGCTGGAGATGGGGGTGGGACCGGTCGTCCTCCTGCTCGTGCCCGCTGCGCTCGTCCTACCCTTCGCCGTGGCGCGCCGCCGGCGCCGGGAGGGGTGGGTAGCGTGGAGCCAGATCGCCGTCGAGACCGCCTTCTGGGCGATCGTCCCCTACGCGGCGTACGGGCACATCTACGCCAACACCCGGTACCTGCTGCCCGCCTTCGGGCTCGCCTTCGCCGCCGCGGTCGCGATCGGCGAGACGCGCGGCGCCGGCGAGCGGCTGCTGCGCGGCCTGGCGCTGGCGGTCGTCGTCCAGGGACTCCTCATGCTCCACGCCGAGCTGCCGCAGGGAGCGCGCGCGGCGATCGGCGTCGCGGACCTGGCGGTGGCCCTGCTCGCCGTCTCCCCCGCGGCGCGCGCCGGGGCGCGGGCGCGCTGGCGCCTCCTCGCCGCGGCCGCGCTGGCGCTCGCCGTCCTCGCCGCGCCGCTCCTCGCCCGCTTCCGCATCCTCGACCGCGGCCGGGCGCTGCGCGAGGAGTTCACGGTCCACGTCACGCCGGCGCCGCTCTACGCCGACGTCTGGGAGTGGCTCGACGCACACGGCGGCGGCGGCACGGTGGCGGTGGCGAGCTCCGCGGTCAACGGCTTCCGCTACCCGGCGATGGGGCCGCGCTTCGAGCGGCGGTCGATCTACGTCAACCTCAACGCCGCCGACCTCCGCTCGGCGGCGGCGTACCCGCGCTGCGATCCGCGGGTGCGTCCGAATGCCGAGGCGTGGCTCGCCAACCTGCGGCGCGCGCAGGTGCGCTGGGTCCACCTGATCCGCGAGCCGCGCAGCCACTGGCCGATCGAGGCCAAGTGGGTGCACGAGCGGCCGGAGCGCTTCGCGGTCCGCCACGCGGACGAGCTGAGCGTACTCGTCGAGGTGCTGCCGGAGCGGCCGGCTAAGGAGCGGCCGCGCCCCGGAGACGCGCCGCCAGACGCCGGGCGGCCGGGTGCGCCGGATCGAGCGCCAGGGCCCGGCGGTTGAGGTCGCGGGCGCGGTCGAGGTTGCCCTCGCGCTCAGCCAGGAGCGCCAGGTTATGGAGCGCCGGCAGGCTCGCCGGGTCGAGCGCCAGTGCCCGCTCGAGGGCGCGGCGCGCGCGGGCGGCGTCTCCGAGCGCGAGGTAGGCCCCTCCCAGGTTGCTCCAGGCTTCCGGCGAGCGCGGCTCGAGCGCGGCGGCGCGGCGGAAGTGCGCGAGCGCTCCGTCGAGGTCGCCGGCGCGCGCGGCTTGGCTCCCTAGCGTCAGGTGGGGCAGGAAGGCCGACGGGTCGAGGTGCAGCGCCGCGCGGTCGTGCGCGGCCGCCGCCTCGGGGCGCCCCTCCGCCTCGGCGATCCGCGCCAGGTTGTAGTGCACGAGGTCCATGCGCGGCCGGAAACCGGCGAGGTGCGGCGCCGCGAGCGCGGCGAGGCAGGCGCCGGCGAGGAGGAGGGCCCGGCGCCGGGCGCCGGCGCGGACGAGCTCGGGAACCGCGGCGAGCGGCAGCGCGGCGAGCAGGAGGAGCGCCGGCACGACCGGCAGGCGGTAGCGGGAGAAGAGGAAGAAGACGACCGTCGAGAGCGTCCAGCCGGCGGTCCAGAGGAGGGCGGGGGCGAGGGCCGGGGCCGGCGAGCCGGCGCGGCGGCGGGCGAACCAGAGCCCGAGCCCGAGGAGCGCGAGGAGCGACACGCCCCCGAATTCGACGGCCGCGAGCCGCAGCGGCGGCGACAGGCGGCGCAAATAGTAGGTGTCGACCGCGTCCGGCCACTCGTACCAGCTCCAGAACATCGCCAGCTTGCGGAGCTGCAGGCGCAGGGCGTCGGCCGGCCGCTCCGCCGCCCAGGCGAGGGCCCGCCGCGCCCAGAAGGCGGAGACCTCTGCCGGACCGAGCCGCCGGCCGGCCGCGCGCTCGGCGAGGGCGACCGGCGCCTGCCGCTCGAGCGCCGGGACCTGCCGCCCGGGGACCAGCGGCCGGTAGGTGCCGTCGGCGTCGGGGTTGTTGCCGATCCAGAGGTTGACGCCCCCCTGGAAGGTCGTGGGCAGCGGGCTGCCGCCGACCGCCTGGTTGCGCCAGGCGACCGGCGCGAGGGCGAAGGCGACGCCGAGGAGCAGGGCGCCGGCGCGGCGCGCGCCGCTGGGGAAGCCGCGCCCGCGCTCCCAGGCGAGCGGCAGGAGGAACGGCGCGACGAGGAGCGCGTTCTCGCGCAGCAGCGCCAGCGCCCCGAGGAGGGCGCCGGCGGCGAGCCAGAGCGCGGCGCGCCCGCTGGCGCGCGCGGCGGCGAGAGCCCAGAGCAGGAAGCAGACGGTCGTGACCGCCAGCGACTCCTTGGCGACCTGCACGTCGTAGAAGACGAACGGCCCGTAGAGCGCGGCGAGAGCGGCGGCGGCGAGCCCCGCCCGCTCGTCCGCCATCGCCCGGCCGGCGCGGTAGAGCGCCCAGCAGCCTGCGACGGCGGCGAGGATCTGGAGAAGATAGACGGCGTCGAGGCTCCGCCCCCAGATCGCGTAGAGCGCTCCGAGGAGGTAGGGGTAGAGCGGCGCCTGAAAGAACGTCTCCTCCCCCAGCCAGGCGCCGGCGGCCAGCCGCCGCGCCCAGGCGTCGTACTCCTGCGCATCGACCGCCAGGGAGGCGACGAACGGCGCCTCGCGCACCGCCCACCAGTGCGCGACCCGCACCAGCAGCGCGAGCGCGAGGACCGCCAGGAGCGCCCACCGCCGCCGTCCCCCGTTGCGCGCCATGCGGGGGATCATCTCGCAGGGCGCCGGAGCGCTATCCCCGCCGCCGCCGGCGCAGCCAGTGTCCGACGAAGGGGAGGGCGGCGAGGCCGAGGAGGACGGCGAACCAGAGGGTGGCGGCGCGGATGATCAGGGTCGCCGAGGCCGCAGCGGCGGTGGAGAGGCCCTGGGAGTCGAGCAGCGCGGTGAGCATCCCCTCGACCGCGACGAGTCCCCCCGGCAGCACCGAGAGGCCGCCGAGGCAGGTGCTGGCGGTGTAGTTGAAGAGCGCGAGCAGCGCCCCGGCGCTCGGGTCGTACTCGCGGATCACCAGCCAGAACCCCATCCCCTCGGCGCCCCAGGCGACCATCGCCAGGACCAGCCCCAGCTCGAGGCGCCCCGGCGAGATGAGGTCGCGCACCCCGTCGTAGAGCTCGGCCAGCATGTGCATGCGCCGCCCGACGAGCGGCAACCGCCCGAGCAGCGCGAAGACGCGCACCGCGGCGCGCCGCCAGGTGAGCAGCAGCACCAGCGCCGCCGCCGACGCGAGGGCCGCCGCCGCGATCCACGGCCCGCCGGGGAGCGTCAGGGCCCCGGGAGCGAGCAAGAGAAGCGCCCCCGCCAGATCCGTCACCCGCTCGGCGAGCACCGCCGGCACCACCCGCCGCGCCGGCCCGCCCCCCAGCTCGCGGATGATCCAGGCCTTCCCCAGCTCCCCCGCCTTGCCGGGGGTGATCCCGAGGAGGAACCCGACCAGGAAGACCGCCAAGCTGCGCGGGCGCGGCAGGCGGACCCCGAGCCGCGCGAGATAGATCTCCCAGCGCAGCCAGCGGAGCGTGTAGTTGATCAGCGAGAGGCCGAGGACGGGGAGGAGGAGCCAGAGGTCGAAGCGGGCCAGCTCGGCGGCCAGCTTCTCGGCGTCGGCCACCAGCACCAGGCCGACCAGGGCGAGCAGCGCCAGCAGCAGCGGCACGCCCAGCCGCCGCCCCAGCCGCTCGAGCCCGGGCGCGGGGGGCTCGACCGCGGCGGCCGCGGGCGGCGGGGGCTCTTCGCTCAGGCCGCCTTCTCTTCCGCGACCGCCTCCGGGTACTGCTCGAAGAGGCGCATCCACTTGCTCGTCCGCGTGTACTGCTCGATGCGCCGCTTGCCGACGGTCGGGTACCAGGCGAAGTCGTGGTAGAAGTACGAGCCGAACACGAACAGGTAGACGAGCGGCGTCCGGAAGAGCAGCTTCTGGAGCCCGTGCAGCGGCCCGAACCAGACCAGGTGGCCGAAGCGCGACACCGCGTTGTTCCCCACCGAGAAGCGGAAGTTCCAGCGCGAGACGTCCTCGCCGACGACCTCGATGTCGCGCGGGTCGCCGCAGCCCAGCCCGGCGTCGTGCGCCAGGCGGATGTAGGGGATCGAAAGCGGGTCGAAGCCCATCATCTTGGCGGAGACGGCGTCGATCGCCACCTGGTCGCCGGAGGCGAGCAGCACGTCCTTCTCGACCGGGATCATCGTCCGCGGCCCCGGGCCGTTGCCGCAGGTCGTGCCGTCCATCACCGCGAAGATGCCGCTGTGGATCTCCTTCTGGATGGTCAGCAGATCCACCAGCGTTTCGTGGATCCACGAGTGCGTGTAGTGGCGGCGGGTGTTGAGAAGGCCGCCGAAGGCGTTCTTCATCGCGCCGGTCGTGGTCGTGTAGATGTGGCACTTGACGGTCGGCAGGTGGACTACGTTCTTGCCCAGGAAGAACTCCGGGATGGTGATCCCCTCGGGGTAGATGCGCGGCAGCGCCAGCATCTTCCCCTTGGGCTCGTAGCGCACCCACTTCAGGTCGTCGGGGAAGCAGTTGTAGCGCACCGGCACGCCGTACTCGTCGAGCACCGGCAGGTAGCGGTTCAGGCGCTCGCCCTTCTTGGGGTCGGTGACGACGGTGTTGTTCTGCACGCAGACCAGGTCGCCGTAGCCGTCGGCGCGCAGCTTCTGGATGGTGCCTTCGAGCTGCCAGGGCGTCGTGTTGGCGCCGGGGAAGGGGAAGTGCCAGGAGATGTTGTCCTTGAGGATCGTCGTGGCGCCCGGCGCCAGGTGGCGGCGGGCCTCGGCGAGCTCCATCGTCCGCCCGACGTCCTCGAGGACGGTCTCCGGGCGGGTCTTCAGAACGGCGACGCGGGCTTTCGGCATCAGGGGGACTCCTGCAAAGGCGCGAAGACTTTCGCGCCGGGCTCCAGTCAACCGTAATTCTAGTGGAAGAAGGACCTTACCGCCGCGCAGACCGCCTCCAGCTCGCGGTCGGTGAGCTCGGCGTACATCGGCAGGCAGAGCACCTCGCGCGCCGCGGCGGTCGAGACCGGCAGCTCACCGGGGTCGGGGATCAGGCCGTCGAGGGCGGGCTGGCGGTGGAGCGGCGAGGGGTAGTGGACCGAGCTGCCGACGCCGCGCACCGAGAGGTGCTGCGCCAGCTCGTCGCGCCGCGCGGTGCGGACGGTGAGCTGGTGGTAGACCGCGACCGACCCCGGCGGGTCCTCGAGGAGCCTCAGATCGCCGACCCCGGCGAGGCCGCCGTGGTAGTGGCAGGCCAGCTCGCGGCGGCGCTCGTTGTCGGCGTCGAGGAGCGGCAGCCGGCAGTTGAGGACCGCGGCCTGCAGGCTGTCGAGGCGGCTGTTGGTCCCCACCTCGACGTGGTGGTAGCGGCTGGTCTGGCCGTGGTTGGCGAGCCGCCGCACCCGCTCGACCAGCTCGCGGTCGCGCCCGGTGACCGCGCCGCCGTCGCCGAAGCAGGCCAGGTTCTTGGTCGGGTAGAAGCTCCAGGCGGCGAGCGGCGCGAGCCCGCCGACGCGCTTCCCGTCGAGCCGCGCCCCCTGTGCCTGCGCCGCGTCCTCCAGCAGCCAGAGGCCGTGCCGCTCGCAGAGCGCCGTGGTCGCCGCGACGTCGAATGGGCGGCCGTAGAGGTGGACGCCGATGACGCCGACGGTGCGCGGCGTCACCCGCGCCGCGGCGTCGCGCGGGTCGAGGTTCAGCGTCGCCGGCTCGACGTCGCAGAAGACCGGGCGGCCGCCCAGGAGGATCACCGCCTCGGCGGTGGCGAAGAAGCTGAAGGCGGGGACCAAGACCTCGTCGCCGGGCGCGAGGCCGAGCGCCCGCAGCGCCAGGACCAGGGCGTCGGTGCCGTTCGCCACCGCGGCGCAGGCCGGCACCTCGAGGAAGGCGGCGAAGCGCTCCTCGAACTCCCGCACCTCGGGGCCGAGGATGAAGGCGTTGGTGTCGAGCACCCGCCGCCAGCGCGTCTCCAGCTCCGCGGCGATGCGGGCGCGGGCGCGGGAGAGATCGAGATAGGGAACGTCCAACGGGGCGGGTCTCCGGCGAGGGGCGCATTGTATCGTGCGCGCCGATGCTCCTCCGGCGGCGGCTCGCCGTCCTCGCGCTCGCCCTGGCGCTCGCGCTGGGCGCCGTCTGGCTGCTGCGCGCGCGGGCGGCGCGCGACGCCGGCCTCCTGGCCCGCGAGGACACCTTTCCGCCGGGGCGCTGGCACCTCGCGCTCGACGGCCTGACCGCGGCCGGCGGGCGCCGCGCCGCCGAGGAGGCTGCGCGCGCCCTGTCGCTCCCGTACTCGGCGGGGGGCGCTCGCGCCGGCGGCCGCAGCGGCGTCGTCTTCCACGACCGCGCCCGTGCCGAGCCGGGGCTCAACCTCTACGTCTCCGGCCACGCGCCGGAAGCCATGCTCATCGACATGGAGGGGCGGCGGCTGCACCGCTGGCGCTACCCGTTCGCGCGCGCCTTTCCCGGCAAGCGCGCCGACGAGCAGAGCGGCTACTTCCGCCGCGCTCGGCTGCTGCCGGACGGGTCGCTCCTGGCGCTCTACCAGGGCGCCGGCCTGGTGCGTCTCGACCGCGGCTCGCGCCTCCTGCGCGCCTACGACGCCGGCTTCTACAACGACCTCGACGTGGATGACCGCGGGCACCTCTGGGGTCTTACGAAAGAGGCGCGCCTCGTTCCGGAGCTGAACTCGAAAGAGCCCGTGCTCGAAGACTTCCTCGTCGAGCTGGCGCCCGACGGCCGGCCAGTTCGCCGCGTCTCGCTCCTGCGCGCCCTACGGCGCTCGCGCTTCGCGCCGCTCCTCCAGCCGCTGCCGCCGGCCGGCGACATTTTCCACAGCAACAGCGTCGAGGTGCTGCGCGACACCGCCGGCGCGCCGCCGCCGTTCGCGCCAGGGCGCGTCCTCGTCTCGCTGCGCGAGACCGACACCGTGGCGCTCGTCGATCCGGCGCGCGGCGAGGTCGTGTGGGCGCGCCGCGGCCGCTGGGACTCCCAGCACCAGCCGAATCTCCTCCCCGGCGGCCGCCTCCTCCTCTTCGACAACCGTGGCTACCGCGGCCACTCGCGGGTGCTGGAGCTGGACTTGGCGAGCGGGGAGATCGTCTGGGAGTTCCACGGCGAGCCGCCGGCGCGCTTCTCCTCGCCCGAGGCGGGCTCCTGCCAGCGCCTCGCCAACGGCAACACGCTGATCACGGAGTCCGAGCGCGGGCGGGCGTTCGAAGTGACGCCGGCCGGCGCGGTGGTGTGGGAGTTCCGCAGCCCCCACCGCGCCGGCCGGCACGGCGAGCTGGTGGCGACCCTCTTCGAGGTGGTGCGCCTCCCGCCCGCCGCGTTCGTCGCCGCGAGCGCGCCCTAGCCGCTCAGGTGGCGGAGCAGCCCGTCGAGGGCGACCTTCCACTGCGCGCGCCGCACCTCGACCAGTCCCGGCTCGGGCAGGTTGCTGCTGTCCGCCACCACGCTCGCGCCCGCCGGCTTACCGTAGACGTAGATCACGATCGTCGCTCCGTCCCAGGGGAAGCGGAGCCAGGCATAGTCGCTCCCCTTGGTCTTGACCTCGCGCGGCTTGGGCTTGGCGAACGCGGCGTCGAGCGCGGCGACGAGCGCCGGATCGGCGCCTTTCGTCCAGGCCGCCCGCCGCCGCTTGTCACGGAGCGCCGCGACGACCTCCGACACCGGCACGGGCATCGTCTTCGACACCGACACCTGGAACTTGCCGGTGCACGACTGGTTGACCTGGCGCAGACCGCGCGCCCGCTCGTAGGCGACGGTGATCCCCTGGGCGTGCCAGCCGGGGACGCCGTGCACGGTGTAGAGGTGATCGGCGGCGCCGGTGTGGCCCTTCTCGGCGGCGCCGAAGGCGTCGAGCACCGCGAACCAGTGGTCGAGGCCGTGGCCGGTCTTCTCGCGCGCCGACTTGTCGGTCAGCGCGCCCGACTTCGACGCCGGCGGCGGAGCAGGCGCCGGCGCGGCGACCAGGGCCGGTTTCTTGTTCTTGGCCGGTGCGGGCTCGACGGCGGAGGTGCTGGGCTTGGAGCGCGCCGCGAGGACTTGGCGGCGCGCGGCGGTATAGCTCTCGCCGGTCTTGGCGGACCGGGCACGGACGACTCGCTTGAGTTTCTTCTGGTCGGTCATGTGTCTCGTCTCCCGTCACACGCGGCGCCAGCCCCCGCCTGCACGCCCGGTGACCGAAGATGAAACACACGACCCGAGGCTTGGAGACCCCTTTGCCCCGGCCGAGGGCCTCGCGGGGGGAGGCCGAGCGGGGTTGGGCGGCAGGTCGACGCCCGATGCACGTCGAGAATGCCACCGGCGGGGCGGCGCGTCAAGAAGGAGCGCGCAGCGGATGCCGGGTCCACGGGGTGGTGTAGACGACGACCTCGTCGCCGCCCATGGTGATGTTGTCCTCGACGCGCACGCCCGCGACCGGCTTGAAGCGGGGGTCTTGGGAGAGGTAGGGAAACCAGTCGGGGAAGATCACCAGATAGTCGGGGCGCTGCTCGACGAGGTAGTCGGAGACGGCGCGCTCCCAGGGCTCGTGGCGGGCGGCGGCGGCGTTCATCCGGCGGCGCACTTCGGGGGTGGCGATGCCGGCCAGGTCGATCACCCGGTTGGGGAGGAGGAACTTGAGGGCGCCGATGTCGTTGACGGCGAGCACCGCCTCGGGCGGCAGGCGCGGGGCGAGCCAGCGGGCGACGCGCACGTCGCTGCCCTGCACGTTGGCGACGTTGCGGGCGTAGAAGAGCGCCCCCTCGACGAGGGTGGCGGCGGTAGGCCAGAGGAGGAGCGCCGCGAGCGCGGCCCGCAGCGGCAGACGGAATCGCCCGGCGGCGACGCGCGGGCCGAGCGCCGCCGCGGCGCGCTCGATCCCCAGCACGCCGAGCACCGCGACGACCGGGAAGAGCGGGAAGTAGTAGCGGCCGAAGTTGCCGGCGATCCAGTGCGCGCCGGCGGGGCTCAAGGTGGAGTAGGCGAGCGGCAGGCCGAGCAGCCAGAGCGCCGGCAGGAGGCCGCGGTCGCGCGCCGTCCCCAGCCGTTCGACCAGCGCCGCCACACCGGCGCCGGCGAAGAGCACCGCCCAGGGCTGCGGCCGGAAGAGGATCCCCAGCACCTGGTAGACGTAGCGCGCGTCCGGCAGCCAGCGCCGCACCTCGGCCCCCTTGGCGGCGAAGGTCGTCGGTAGGACCGAGCCGCCGGCGGCGGCGTAGAAGACGAGGACCGGGAGGACGGCGAGGGCCGCGAGCCCCAGCCCGAGCGCGAGCCCGCGCCAGTCGGGCCGCCGCCAGCGCAGCGCGCCGCCGGCGTCGCGGTGGAAGACGAGCAGCCGGTCGAGCGCCGCCAGCACGACAAGGAGAAATCCCTCGGGTCGCGCCAGCGCCGCCAGGCCGAAAAGGCCGAAGGCGAGCGGCGGCCGCTCCGGCCGCCGCCGCTCGCGCAGGTGGAGGACCATCCCCCAGACCGAGAGCAGCACGAAGAGCGGCACCTCCATCCCCGAGAGCGCCGACCAGACGAGCCAGCTCGTCGCGAGCGCCAGCGCCGTCGCGAGCTGAGCCAGGCCCCGCGAGAGCCCCAGCTCGCGCGCCAAGCGCCAAGTGGCGTGCACGCCGGCCAGGTAGAGCGCGCAGCCCAGCAGCTTCGCGCCCCAGACCGCTGCCGCCGTGCCGCCCGGCAGCAGGAAGACGAACGACAGCAACGCCGTCCAGAGCGGCGCCGTCGAGCCGGTCACCGGCTCGCCCGGGTTGTAGGAGAGACCGTCGCCGGCCGCCAGGTTGCGCGCGAACTGGAGGTGGATCCAACTGTCGTCGAGCGGGAAGCCGACGTCGCCGTCGAGGACATAACACTCGGTCGCGGCGTACCCCGCGCAGGCGAGGAGGGCGGCGGCGAGGAGGACGAGGAGGCGCGGGCGCTCGGCGCCCGCCGCCTCGACGCGGGGCTCGGCCGTGGTCACCGCGCTCGGGAGCATGTGACCCGCAGCCTACCAAGCCGGCCGCGCGAGTCAGGGCGGCAAGCGGGAAAACGCTCCGGACAAGGGGGAAGATGCTCCGAGCAAAGGAGAAGCGTCTCCGGACAAACGGGAAGGGACCCGGGGCAAGCGGGAAACGGCTCGGGGCAAACGGACTGGACCTCCGGCCAAGCGTACTTCTCAGAAGTCCACTCGTACCGGTGCATGGTACGCCTGGACCGGGCGAAGGACGCTTGTACCGACGCTCGGTGCGCTTGTACCAGCCCTCGGTACGCTTGTACCAACCGAAAGTACGCTTGTACCGCCCGCCGGTACGCTTGTACTAACGGAAAGTACGCTTGTCCTTCATGAAAGTACCGGGTACCTAGCGAAAGTACGCCCGTACTTCCGCCCGGTACGCATGTACTTTTCGAAGTACGCTGGTCCCTCATAAAAGTACCGGGTACCTGGCGAAAGTACGCTTGTGCCGGGGCAAAGTACGCTCCCCTGAGCAGGAGTACCTCTGCCCCCCGCAGCAGTCACGCTGCTTCGCCGCCAACCTCGCCCTCCCCGCGCCAGGTGTACCATCCACCGCCGCATGCGCCGCCGCCGCTACTCCCCGTTCGAGAAGCGCCAGCGGCTGGCGGCGCGGGTGGCGCTCTACGGCAGCCTGGCGCTGGCTCTCGCCGCCACCGCGGCGGGGTTCGCCTACCTGCGGCGGCCGCTGTCGCTAGGAGCGGCGGGGCTGTGGCGCCGGGTGGACTACGCCGCGCTTCCCGAGGTCCGCCTGCTCCGCGAGTACGTGCGGATCAACACCAGCGACACCGGCGATCAGCTCGCCGGCGCCCGTTTCCTCCACCGCCAGCTCCGGGCCGCGGGCCTCCCCGCCACGCTCGAGCTCGTCGGCGACCGCGCCAACGTCTACGCCCTCCTCGAAGGGCAGGACCCCCGCCCGCTCATCCTCCACAACCACATCGACACCGAGCCGGAGTTCTACTCCGAGGAGTGGCTCTTCCCCCCCTTCTCCGCGCACATCGAGGGGCCCTGGGTCTACGGCCGCGGCACCTTCGACATGAAGAGCACGACCGTGGCGCAGCTCCTCGCCATGGCGGAGCTGAAGAGACGCGGCCGCCCGCTCCGCCGCTCGGTGCTCTTCCTCGCCACCAACGGCGAGGAGGACGGCAGCGAGCTCGGTGCCCGCTGGGTCATCGCGCGCCACCCGGAGCTGGTGCGCCGCGCCTGGGCGGTGCTCACCGAAGGCGGCTCGGTCGAGGTGCGGCAGGCCGGCGACGTCAAGTACTGGGGGATCGAGGTGGCGCAGAAGCGCTTCCTCGATCTCTGGGTCTGCGCCGGGGCGCGCGAGCCGCTGGAGGAGCTGGCGGGGGAGCTGCGAGCGCGCGGCCAGCCGGAGGAGCACCTGCGCCTGACGCCGGAGGTGGCGCGCTTCCTCCGCGCCTACGCCCCGAGCCGCGACCGCGAGGAGCTGCGCCGCCTCCTCGCCGAGCCGGAGGCGCTGACGCGCGACCGCCTCGCCTTCCGCCGCCTCCCCAACTTCCTACAGGCGATGCTGCGTGACGAAGTGGCGGTCTTCCCGGTGCGCGAAGCGCCGGGCGGCGGGTGGCAGCTCCTGCTGAAGCTCCACCTGCTGCCGGGCTCGGACGCCGCGGCGGCGCGCGAGGAGCTGGTGCCGCGCTGGCTGACCCGGGGGCTGCGCGTGCAGCTCTACGACAACGGGTCGGCGGCGCACGGCAGCCCGCCCGACCACCCCCTGCCGCGCGCCATCGAGGAGACGGTGCGCGCGGCCTACCCGCGCGCCGCCGTCGGCCCGCTCTTCCTGCCGCGCACCGCCACCGACGTCCGCTTCTTCCGCGCCGCCGGCATCCCGAGCTACGGCTTCTCGCCCTTCCCGACCCCGGTCACCGACACGCTGATCGTCGGCGGCGGCAACGAGCGGATCTCGCTGCCGGCCTACGTCGAGGGGGTGGCGCTCTACCGCCGGCTGGTCGAGCGCCTGGTCGGCTGAGCCCGGTGCGCCGCCCCCGCCGCGACTGACACTTTGTCGCTCTGCCATCTGTCAATTCTTGTCAGCCGGCACCCGCGCTCGCTCGGCAAGTCGCTGATTCCACGCGCGCGGCGCGCTGGCACAAAGCCTGCTCTCACAGGGATTCGCAAAGACCGAATTTCCACGGACGGAGGGAGGACTCGAAATGCTGAAGAGGCTTCGCAACCGGCAGCGGGGGTTCACGCTGATCGAGCTGCTGATCGTCGTCGCGATCATCGGCATCATCGCGGCCCTGCTCATCCCCAACTTCCTCGACGCGCTGCAGAAGGCCAAGCAGAAGCGGACGGTGGCCGACGTGCGCAACACCGGCACGGCGATGTTCTCCTGGCTCACCGACCAGGTCGGCGCCGCCGCGGCGGGCTCGGCGAGTACGGTCACGATCACCGACTACAAGAAGATCACGCACGCCAACCTCAAGACGGAGCTCGTCTCGACCTACCTGCAGGAAGTGCCGCAGCTCGACGGCTGGAAGTTCGACTACGAGTTCTACCTCAACACGGCGAACCCGCTGGCCCCCAAGGTCATGGCGATCCGCAGCTTCGGCCGCAACACCAAGGCCGAAGGCGCCGCCTACACCGTCACCAACTTCGACCCGACGGACTACGACCAGGACATCGTCTGGGCGGACGGCTTCATGGTCCGCTGGCCGGAAGGGCGCAAGAAGCCGTAAGTCCTCTCCCCGACGCGCGGCAACGGCAGCACGAAGGGCGCCGGATCGCTCCGGCGCCCTTCCCTTTTCGGCCGCCCCCCGGCATGCTCGCGCGCGTGACCCGCACCCGTCTGCCGGCGGCCCTCGCCGCCGCGCTCGTGGCGCTCGGCGCGGCGCCGGCCGCCGCGGCGCCGGAGCTCTCCGAGCCGGCGCGCTGGCTCCAGGGCTACCTGCGGCTCGACACCAGCAACCCCCCCGGGCGCGAAGGGCGGGCCGCGGCCTACCTCGCCGGCCTCCTCCGCCGCGAGGGGATCGCGGCGCGTCTGCTCACCGGCCCCGGCGGGCGCACCAGCCTCTATGCGCGGCTTCCCGCCGCGGCGCCCGGCCCCGCCGGCAGGACGGCTCCGCGCCCCGGCGCCCTCCTGCTGCTGCACCACCTCGACACCGTCCCCCCCGGCCCCGGCTGGAGCGTGCCCCCCTTCGCCGGCCTGGTGCGCGACGGGCGCCTCTGGGGACGCGGCGCGGTGGACGACAAGAGCCTCGGCATCGCCCACCTCGCGGCGATGGTGGACCTCAAGCGCCGGCGGGCGCCGCTGGCGCGCGACCTCGTGCTGCTGGCGGTGGCGGACGAGGAAAGCGGCGGGGGGCGCGGCACGGCCTGGCTGCTGGCCGCGCACCCCGAGCTCTTCGCCGGTGTCGCCGCGGCGCTCGGCGAGGGGGGGCGCAACCAGCAGCTCAACGGCCGCCTCCTCTGGTGGGGGATCGAGGTGGCGCAGAAGCGGCCGCTCTGGCTGGAGGTCGAGGCGCGCGGCCGCGGCGGCCACGCCTCGGGGCTCAATCCGGCGAGCGCCGCCCACCGTCTGATCCAGGGCCTGGAGCGCCTCCTCGCGCTGCCGCCCGAGTGGCGGGTGACGGCGCCCGCGCGCCGCTACCTCCACGCGCTGGCGCCGCTCCACAACGACCGCCTGCGCGCCGCCATGCTCGGCGCCGAGCGGGCGATCGCCGCCGGCGGACCGCCGTCCGGCCTGCCGCCCGGCATGGCGAACCTCCTCCTCGACACGGTCCAGGTCACAGTGCTCTCGGCCGGCGAGCGGATCAACGTCACGCCGCAGCGGGCGCGGGCGCAGATCGACGTCCGCCTCCTCCCCGACACGCCGGCCGATCGCTCCCTGGCGCGGATCCGGCGGGCGCTCGGCGGCGACCTGGCGAGCCGCGTCCTGCTCACCGCCCCGCCCTCGCCGCCGTCGCCGACCGCCAACCCCCTCTACCGCTTGCTCGAGCGCACCCTCGGCCGCGAGGCGCCGGTGGTCCCCGCCTTCGTCCCCGGCTTCACCGATTCGCGCTACCTGCGCCAGCGCGGCGTGCCGACCTATGGCTTCTCCCCCTTCGCGCTGGAGCCTGCCGACACCGCCGGCATCCATGGTCCCGACGAGCGGATCCCGCTGGCCGAGCTCGACCGCGGCGTGGCGCGGACGCGCGCCGTAGTGACCGCCTTTGTCACCGCGGGCGCGCCGCACTGACGATTCCTGTCGCAGGACGCACTTCAGCTGGGCGAGAATGCGCTGTCGGCTATGGCCCCCGGTTTGCTTTTGCACCGTCACGGAGGGACCCCTGCATGTTGCGTAAGGCGCCCCAGCGTGGCTTCACGCTGATCGAGCTGCTGATCGTCATCGCCATCATCGGCATCATCGCCGCCATCCTCATCCCCAACCTGATCGACGCCCTGCAGCGGGCGCGGCAGAAGCGGACCTTGGCCAGCGTCCAGATGACCGGCACGGCGATGATGGCCTGGCTGACCGACGAGGCCGCCGCCGCCGCCGCCGGCGCCTCCACCAACGAGGTGGATCTCACGAAGTACGTGCCGATCAGCGCCGCCAAGCTGGAGGACGAGCTGGTCTCGACCTACATGCAGGAGCTGCCGGAGCTCGACGGCTGGAAGCACCCCTTCGACTTCTATCTCGACACCGCCAACCCGCTGGGCAAGGAAGCGATGGCGATCCGCAGCAGCGGCCGCGACCAGAAGAAGACCGGCGACACCTACACCCCCGGCGCCTTCGAGACCACCGATTACGACCAGGACATCGTTTGGACCGACGGCTACATGGTCCGCTGGCCGGAGGGGAAGGTCAATTAGACGCAGGCCGGGCGTCTAGAATCCCGGCCACGTGCTCGAACTGCTCGTCGGCGCCTACGCCGTGGCCGTCGGCCTCATCGTGGGCAGCTACCTGAACGTCGTCATCCACCGCCTACCGCGGGGGATCTCGACCGTCCTGCCGCGCTCCCGCTGTCCGGCCTGCGACGCGCCGATCCGCGCCCGCGACAACCTGCCGGTGGTGAGCTGGCTCCTGCTCGGCGGCGGCTGCCGGGCCTGCGGCGCCCCGATCTCCCGCCGCTACCCGCTCGTCGAGGGGACGACCGCCCTTCTCTTCGCCGGCTGCGTCGCCCGCTTCGGGGTGCGGCCGGAAGCCGCCGTCGCCGCCCTCTTCTGCGCGCTGCTGGTGGCGCTGGCGGTGATCGACCTCGAGCACCTCTACCTGCCCGACCGCATCACCCTGCCGGGGATCGCCGCCGGCATCGCGGTCCAGCCCTGGATCGACTGGGTGGGCTGGCGCGGGGCGCTCTTCGGCGCCGCCTTGGGCGGCGGTCTCCTCCTCGCCCTCTACGGTCTCTGGTACCTGCTGCGAGGGGAGGAGGGGCTGGGGCTCGGCGACGTCAAGATGCTGGCGATGCTCGGCGCCTTCCTGGGCTGGCGGGGAGTCGTCGTGACGCTCTTCTGCGGCTCCCTCGCCGGCGCCGTCGCCGGCCTGATCCTGATCCGCGCCGGCCGCGGCCACACCAAGACCAAGCTCCCGTTCGGCACCTTCCTCGCCCTCGGCGGGCTGGTAGCACTCTTCGCCGGCGAGCGGCTCCTCGGCGCCTACCTGGGGCTCCTGTGAACGGCGCGCGGCAGCGGCGGCGGGGGCTCGGCTTGCGGCGGGAGGTGCTGATCCTCCTGCCGGCGGTGGTCGTCCTCCTCGCGGCGCTGTCGACCTTCACCGTCTTTGCCTACCGCAGCGCGCTCGCCCTCCTCGCCGAGGAGCGGCGGGAGGAGGCGGCGGAGCTGGCGCGGAGCGTCGCCGCGGCGCTCGGCGGAACGGCGGCGACGCCGGGGCCGGGCGCCCTCCGCCGGCTGGCGCCCGGCGCCGCGGCGGTGGCGATCCTCGCCGCCGACGGCGAGGTGCTCGCGGCGGCCGGCGAGCCGCCCGACGGCGCGGTGGCCGGCGACGCGCCGCTCGGCGGCGGGCGCGTGATGCGCGTCCACCTCCCGGCCGCGGTCCTCGCCGGCAGCGCCCGCGCCGCCCGCGTGCTGACCGTCGTCGTCCTCGCCGTCAACGGCGCCCTGATCCTCCTCGTCCTCGCCTTCCTCCGCCACCTCCTGGCGCCCTACGACACGCTCCTCGCCCGCGCCCGCGCGGTCGGCGACCCGGCGGCGGCACCCGAGGGGGACGAGGCGGAGTTCCTGGTGGCGACGTTCGAGCGGGCGCTGGCGGCGATGGCGGGAGCGGAGGAGCGGAGCGCCGAGGACGACATCGCCACCCTCGAGCGCACCCTCGTCGGCAGCCTGCAGAGCGGCCTCCTGCTGCTCGACGCCGCGGGCGAGGTGCTGGCGCTCAACGCCGTCGGCGCGCGGCTCCTCGGCGTCGAGCCCCCGGAGCCTGGGCGGCCGCTGGAGGAGGTCCTGACCGGCCGCCCCGAGCTCCTCGCGCTCCTCACCGAGGCGGTGGCCCACGGCCGCGAGCTGCAGCGGCAGGAGGTCACCCTGCGCCGCGCCGACGGCGCCCTCACCCTCGGCCTCTCGGTGCATCCGCTGCGGCGCGGCGACGGCGCGGCGCGCGGCTTCCTCGTCCTCTTCGCCGACCTGACCGAGGCGCGGCGGCAGGCCGACCAGAGCCGCCTGGCCGAGAGCCTCACCCGCCTGGGCGAGATGGCCGGCGGCGTGGCGCACGAGCTGCGCAACAGCCTGGCGACCCTGCGCGGCTACCTGACGCTGATCGAGCGCCGCCCCGACGAGCAGGCGGTCGCCGACTTCCTGGGCGAGATCCGGCGTGAGACCGACCACCTGGAACGGGTGCTCGAGGACTTCCTCGCCTTCGCCCGCCCGGGCACGGCGCGGATCGAGGAGATCTCGCTGCCGGCCCTCCTGCGGCGCGCCGCGGCGGACCCGGCACTCGACGGCGTGGCGGTGGAGCTCGCCGGGGCCGAGGCGGAGGAGCCGCGCCTCGCCGGCGACCCGCAGCTCCTCGAGCGGGCGCTGCGCAACCTGCTGCGCAACGCCGCCCAGGCTGAGCGCGAGGCGGGGCGGAGCGGCCCGGTGCGGGCGGCGCTGGAGCGCACGGCGGAAGGGGTCGAGCTGACGATCGAGGACCGCGGCCCGGGCGTGCCGCCGGCGGTGCGCGAGCGGCTCTTCCACCCCTTCGTCACCGGCCGCGCCGGCGGCGTCGGCCTGGGGCTGGCGCTGGCGCACCGCATCGTCGTCCTGCACGGCGGCTCGATCCACCTCGAGGACCGCCCCGGCGGCGGCACGCGGGCGCGTGTCGCCTTCCCCCACGCTCACGACACAAACGTTACTGACGGTAGCAGGACGGCCCAGCCGCTACCTCCTGCCGCGCGCCCCGCCTGAGGCGGGAACTCCCATTCGCGCAACGCTTTACAGCGTTCGGGCCGGCGTCCGCGCGAGTGGCACCCCCCTTGCTCCCGGCCTCTGCGAAGTCCACGAGCAGTGTGCGCCGGCGCGCCGGCGCGGGAGGCCCAGCATGGGCAACGGCAACCGGAGCAACGCCGGCTTCTCGGTCATCGAGGTGCTGATCGCGGCGGGGATCTTCCTCATCATCGCGGTGGGGCTCCTGCCCCTCTTCGTCGCGTCGATCCGCAACAACCTCTCCGGCCGCGAAGCGACCGACGTCAGCAACATGGGCAAGTCGCGCCTCGAGGAGTACTTCCAGCTCCCCTTCAACAGCGCCCGACTCGACGTGCCGGACGGCCAGACCCAGCTCGTCGTCAGCGACAGCTACAACTTCGCCGCCCATACTTGGACCACCACGCCGCCGAGCGGCGACTACGCGATCTGGCGGCGCAGCACCCGCGTGCGCCTCTTCGGCATCAACGACCTCGACGAGCCGCTCGACGGCGACACCGATCCGAGCTACGTGCACCTGAAGGAGATCCGGGTCGAGGTGGCGGGCAACCGCTCGCCGGGCAACCCGCTGGGCGGCAGGAGCGAGCTGGTGCTCCAGATGCTCAAGGCCAAGTGATGGAGCGTTCTATGCGTCGCCAAGCCGGCTTCACCCTGGTCGAGCTGCTGGTCAGCCTCGGCGTCACCGTCATCCTCCTGCTCGGCGTCCTCGCCCTCTTCGACTTCAACAACCGCATCGCGCGCGTGCAGACCCACGTCGCCGACATGCAGCAGTCGCTGCGCGTCGCCCAGTACGACATGGTGCGATTGGTGCGCATGGCCGGGCGCGGCGGCCTGCCGGCGAGCGAGCCAGCCGGCCTGGCGCCGCGGCACCTGCCGACCGGCGTGGCGGTCTCAGTCCGCGACGACGTGCCGCCGGCGACCTTCATGCTCCCCGCGCAGCCGGCGACGCGGATCCTCGAAGGCACCGACGTCCTGACCGTGCGCGGGGTCATCAGCGCGCCGCTCTACCAGATCAACACCACCGACGCCGGCGCCTTCACGCTCACCCCCGATCCCCAGAACCCCACCGACGGGACCCTGATCATCCAGGACCACAGCCCGACCGGCGTGCCGCAGACGCTGCAGCCGCTCAAGGACGCGCTCGACGCCAACCGCCCCGAGGCGCTGCTGCTGGTCAGCCCGCTCGACGACGCCAATTTCGCGGTCGTCGAGCTGGTCCCCGCCGGCAGCTCGGTGGCGGACGGCCAGGCCACCCTCAACTTCCGCGTCACCGGCAGCGCCGAGTCGAACGCGATGGGGCTGCTGTCGAGCGGCGGCCGCTTCCCGCCGAACCTGCGCGTCGCCTACGCCGGCATCCTCGAGGAGTACCGCTTCTACGTCCGCGAGGAGCACGTGGAGCCGGCGAACCTGGCGAGCGACCTGGCGCCGAAGCTGTCGCGCGCCCGCTTCCTGCCCGGGACCGAGATCGTCTACGCCGGCGACAACGCCAACGCCGCGGTCGACGTCGCCGACAACATCATGGACTTGCAGGTGGCCCTCGGCGTCGACCTCGACAACAACGGTCTGATCGAGGACCTCGGCACCGCCGCCGACGAGTGGCTCTTCAACCACGAGGACGACATGGACAACCCGGCGAAGTGGCAGGTCAACCCGGCGCGCCTCCACTACGTCCGCGTCGCCACCCTGGTCCAGACCGACCGCCGCGACCCGCAGCACCAGGGGCCGCTGCTGGTGCGCCTCGAGAACCGCGCCTACGACCCCACCTTCAACACCCGCGAGTCGCGAATGTACCGCCGCCGCACGCTGCAGACCGTCGTCGACCTGCGCAACGTGGCCTGACCCGGAGACCAGCGATGAAGCCCAACGACGCGCATGCCGCCTCGCAGCACACGCACCGCATGGGAGAGCGGGGGAGCGCCTACGTGGCGGTGCTCGTGGTCCTCGTGGTCTTGACCATCTTCGGCCTGGCTCTCGCGCTGATCACCCAGACCGAGATGCTGGTGGGGAGCAACGAGAAGACGATCAGCCGGGTCTTCTACGTCGCCGACTCGGGCATCGAGATCGCCACCGCCCGCGTCCTGGTGACCGCCGACCACCGCGCCCGCGTCTACACCATGACCGACAGCGGCGGGCTGCTTACCGGCAAGGTGAAGCTCGGCACCCGCGTCGACGTCTCGCCCTTCTACCCGATCTTCGACGCCCCCTGCAATCTCTGCGAGATCAACAACGCCGGCGCCTACAACGAGCGCGCTTTCCGCAAGATCATCCACGCCGTGACCGTCGACGCCGCGCGCTTCGCCGCGCTCCAGGACGGCAGCAACGAGACGCCGGTGGCGCAGAAGACGCTGAGCGCGATGATCGAGATCCAGCCCTGGCGCGCCTCGCCGGAGGCCTACTCGGCGGTGCAGAACCAGGCCGAGCTCGATCGCATCAGGTTCTGATCGCCGCCGCCGGAGGAGTCCCGAAATGCGCACCCGCCGCTCCCAGCTCCCGCTCCGCGCCGCCCTCGCCGGCGTCGCCGCCGCCGCCCTGCTCGCCGGCTACGCGGCCGGCGACGACACGCTGCTCTTCAAGATCCAGTCGGGCAAGCCCTACGTCTACTTCGTCATCGACACCTCGACGTCGATGAACCTGGCGCCCAACGACACCTGGGTGCACGCCAGCGGCGACGGCGTCTCCTCCAAGTTCCTGCAGGTCAAGCAGGCGTTGCTCCAGGTGCTGACTGAGACCCACCAGGAGAACGGCGACACCATCCATTTCGGGCTGGCGACCTACAACCAGGACCAGCTCCTCGTGCGCGGCAAGCACTGGCTCTACCGCGTGCAGTCGGCGTCGGCGCAGTCCACCGCCCTCAACTACCCGCGCCGCGGCAGCTTCGTCACCTTCGGCACCCACTTCGAGACGGCCACGCCGGGTGTGGCGGGGACCTGCGTCGCTCCGCTCAACGCCGGCACCAGCGCCGAGCTCGACAAGATCGACCGCTTCGCCAAGCTCTCGCCGACCGACCCCGACGGCGACGGCGTCCTGACCTACGCGCCGACGACGCTCTGGCTGAAGAAGGGGGCCAATACCTACAGGCTCACCGTCAGCCACGAGGCGGGCGCCTTCGGACCGGGCGTCCTGCAGGTCCGCTTCGCGACCGACAGGGCGACGTTGTGCACGCCCTCGCCGGTCTTGACGGAGCACGAGGAGGTCGTCTCGACCCTCGACTACTCGACCGAGTTCCTGATGTCCGACGAGCTGACGAACAACAGCGCCCAGTTCGCCGACTGCGAGCAAGGCGGCGGTGGGGGTGGTGGGGGCGGTGGAGGCGGCGGCGGGGGGGGCGGCGGCGGCAACGCCGAGAACAAGGAGGAGCAGAGCCGCGGCATGGGCTGGGCCTGGCAGGACGTCCAGGCGACCGGCACCTGCGGCCCGACCGACAAGCCCTTCTCGGGTCAGGGCTGGGAGAGCAACTACGACTCAGTGCCGACCCGCAGCGGAGCGGGCTTCGACGGGATCGGCGACAACGACCCGCGGGTGCCGGGCAGCCCGTACAAGATCAAGCAGGACACCGTGCTCGACCCCGCGATCGTCCTCGACCGCGGCGACATGATCCCGCTGCACTGGGACCTCACCAACCGCGAGGACTTCGCGCGCCGCCTGGCCCCGAACTGGGCCGACGGAGCGCCGCTCTCCGAGATGGAGTTCCGCGCCGCGGCCTACTTCGAGAACGCGCCGCGCAGCGACGGCTTCTTCCATCTCAAGGACGCCGACCGGCGACCGCTCGTCCCCTTCGGCGCCAGCCCGCTCAACAAGGCGATCGTCGACTTCCGCTGCTGGTACATCGGCAGCGAGGACCAGAAGTGCAAGTCGAGCTTCCAGCCCTTCGGCAGCGGCTGGGACGACGTGGCGGTGGTCAAGGACTTCGCCGAGTGGGGGTGCCGCCGGCCGTTCCTCATCATCATCGGCGACGGCGAGGCGCACGGCGACTCGAACGACGCCACCTCGGCGATCGCCAGCCTGCGGCAGACGCGGGTCAAGACCTGGGCGATCGACTTCGGCGGCACCTGCCCGCCCAACTCGACCTACCACAGCCTCACCCAGGCCGGGAACGGCGAGTGCCTGACGCCGCAGACCTACGGCGAGCTGGTCGACGCCCTGCGCAAGATCATCGGCACGATCCAGCAGGCCACCAAGGCGTTCGCCTCGGCGGCCGTCCCCACGGTCCAGGCCGACGTCGAGGAGAAGGTCTTCCTGAGCAACTTCAACCCGCTCGCGCCGCTCGCCCGGGTGCCCAATCAGCCCCCCGAGCCGCAGCCGGTCTGGATGGGGCGCATGACCGCCTTCCTGAAGCCGGTGCCGCTGACCGTCGAGGGCACGCCGGACGTCACCGCGGTCTGCAACAGCGACGAGGAGGTGGGCTGCTTCCTCTGGGACGCCGGCCAGGAGCTGCTGGAGCAGACGCCGCTCAACCCCAACGACTCGCCGCTCGGCCCCGGCCCCGAGGACCGCCGCGTCTACTACTCGCGGTTGACCGCCAACGGCAACTGGCCGCAGACGCGGGTGGACTTCGCGGCGCTCCCGTACTCGCCCGCGAGCCAGGCGCAGCGGTTCGACCTCTACCGCGCCATGGGGCTGAGCTTCCAGCCGGTGGAAGTCGACGCCACGACCAACCAGACCGCGCAGGCCACGACCGTAGAGGTGATGCGCGAGGCGCTGGCGCGCAAGGCCGCCGACTTGGAGGAGACCCCGACCGACACCTCCGACGACGTGCCGTTCGTCCTCGGCGACATCTTCCACTCCAACCCGGTGGTGACCGGCGGGCCGAGCAACTCGCTGTTCTTCGCCAACAACGTCGACGGCTACCGCGAGTTCGCCGAGAAACACCGCTTCCGGCGCAAGATGCTCATCGTCGGCGCCAACGACGGGCTGCTGCACGTCTTCGACGCCGGCGTCTTTCGCGACAAGGACGACGACGGCGTGGCCGACACCAGCCCGCTCCTGGCCGCCAGCCTGCGCGAGGGCTTCGACAACGGCACCGGGCGGGAGCTCTTCGCCTTCGCGCCGCGCGCCACGCTGCGCCCCCTCAAGGACCTCTACGCCGGCACCGGCACCAACCGCACCTGGACGGTGGACGGCACCGTGGCCGCCGCCGACGTGCGCATCGACCCGCTGTTCGTCGGGGTGCCCGACCCCGACGACCCGGACACCCCCGGCGGGCCGGAGTGGCGGACGGTGCTGATCGGCGGCATGCGCGAGGGGGGGAGCGGCTACTACGCGCTCGACATCACCCAGCCCGACACCGTCCGCGACGACGACGACCGCCTGCCGGAGGTGGCCGACGGCTCGTACGTGCCGAACTGCTTCGCCGGCGGCCCGCAGTGCGGGCCGGTCAAGTTTCCGGTCCAGCTCTGGGAGTTCACCGACAGCGTCTACGACGCCGCGGCCGGCGTACCCCGCCGGCTCGACGAGGACGGCAACGGCAGGAGCGACATGGCCCAGACCTGGTCGATCCCCAACATCGGCCGCATCCGGGTCCTGGAGAGCAACGACCCGGTGGACAAGTACGTGGCGGTCTTCGGCGGCGGGTTCGAGTCCACCAACCTCGCCGGCAACTGGCTCTACATCGTGGACATCGAGACCGGCCAGGCGATCTACAAGCAGAGCGTCGACGGCTCCGTGCCGGCGGAGCCGGCGGCGGTGGACACCGACCAGGACGGCTACCTCGACCGCATCTACCTCGGCACCAACACGGGGCTGATGTACCGGGTCGACCTACGCGGACCGGCCGGCGAGCTGCCCGAGCTGGCGCCGGTCGTGCTGGACGAGGCGCAGGATCTGCCGCCGGGCCTCGGGCCGGTGACGGTGCAGCGCATCCTGCCGGCCGACCTCCGCTTCGCGCCGCGGGTCATCTTCAGGGCGCAGCAGGACGCCGCCACCCCGGCCGTGCCGCCGCGGGCGATCTTCTACCGCCCCTCGGTCATGTTCATCGCGCGGCGCAACGAGTACGCCCTGGCCTTCGGCGTCGGCCAGCGCAACGACCTGTGGAGCGCCGAGGGGCAGACCGGGCGGTTCTACGTCGTGCGCGACGACATCCGCGTCGACGACAAGACGACCTTCTACACCGAGGCCGACCTGACCCAGATCGACCCGGCGGCGGCGTCCACCAACACCGACTTCATCACCGACCCCGGCGTCGCCGGCAAGGGGTGGTTCCTGCCCTTGCGCGCCGACGAGAAGCTTATCACCAACCCGTTCGCGCTCTCCGGGGTGCTGGTCTTCACCGTCTTCGATCCCGACGTGCTGATTACCCCCGGCCAGGGGCAGGAGGAGCCCACCTGCCGCCGCACCGGCAACAGCCGCATCTTCGCGGTCAACGCCACCAACGGCAACGGCCTGCTCTACGACACGAACCTCCTGCCGACGCGCTTCACCGTCATCCAGGACTTCGTCACCGAGCCCTACATCGAGCAGGGGCAGGCGGCGACGGCGCCCGGCGAGGAAGCGACCTACGGCCGGCTCGCGCCGCACCTCAACAAGGTGATGGAGGAGCTGCAGAAGCTCTTCCCCTCGAACTGCAAGTTCGCCAACTACCGGCACGACGTCAAGACGCTGGCCTCCGACACCGGCATCATCCACATCGCGCCGGTGCCGATCTGCATCATCGAGAAGAACTGGAAGGAGTTCTGAGCATGAGCCGAGCGCGCGCCCCCCGCATCGCCGCCACCCTGCTCGCCGCGGCCGCCGCCTGCGCCGCTCCCGCGGCGCGCGCCGACTGGCTGGTGACGCGCGACGGCGCGCGCGTCGAGACCGCCGGCGCCTGGCAGGTCAAGGGCAAGCTCGTGGTCTTCAAGACCGCGGCCGGGGACCTCGCCTCCCTCCGCCTCGCCGACGTGGACCTCGAGACCAGCCGCGCCGTCACCGCGGAGGCGGGCGCCGCGGAGGCGGCGAGCGCGGAGGCGGCCAGGAAGCCGCCGGCCAGGCGCCGCCCGGTGCGGGTGCTCACGGACAAGGACTTCCCGCGCGCCGCGCCGCCGGCCCCGCCGGAGGGCGCCGCGGGCGGCGCCGCGCCGCCCCCGGAGCCCGCCGCGAGCGCGCCGGCGGCCGGGCCGGTGCTGCAGGTGACGTCCTGGGAGCGGGAGGACGACAGCGTCGATCGCCACGTCATGATCACCGGCGCCGTGCGCAACACGGCCGCCGCGACCGCGGCCGACTCCGGTCTCGTCGTCAGCCTCTTCGACGACGGGGGCGGGCTGATCGCCAGCGTCGCCGCCGAGCTGGCGACGACGGTGCTACCCGCCGGCGAGACCACCGGCTTCCGCGCCGACTTCCCGGGCGTCTTCGCCTTCGCCGCGGTCAAGTTCGAGACCAGCGCCATGCGCCTCGAGACGGCGCCCGAGCCCGCCGCTCCGGCGCCCCCCGCGGGGCCGTAGGTCGAAGCTCAGCCTTCGCGGTAGCGCGGCACCCCCTCCAGGTCGTGGGCCCTGACCTGCTGGAGGAGGGTGCGGTAGGAGATCCCCAGCAGCTCGGCGGCGCGCCGCTTGTCGCCGTCCGCCTCGACCAGCGCCCGGCGCAGCCGCTCGCGCTCGCCGCCGAGCGGCTCGAGGAGCGGCCGCAGGTCGGCGGCGCGCAGCGCCGGCCCTTCGCCGAGGATCGCCGCCCGCTCGAGGAGGTTGGCCAGCTCGCGCACGTTCCCCGGCCAGGGTTGGGCGGCCAAGAGCGCGGCGGCCTCGTCGTCGAGGGCCGGCGGCTCGCGGTGGTGGCGGCGGGCGATCTCGGCGAGGAGGTGGCGGGCGAGCAGCGGCACGTCGCTGGCCCGCTCGCGCAAGGCCGGCAGCTCGACGGGGAAGACGGCGAGCCGGAAGTAGAGGTCGGAGCGAAACTCCCCGGCCTCGACCATCGCCCGCAGGTCGCGGTTGGTGGCCGCCACGAGGCGCACGTCGGCGCGCTGGGTCCGCCCGCTTCCCACCCGCTCGAAGGTGCGCTCCTCGAGGACGCGCAGCACCTTCCCCTGCACCGCCGGCGGCAGCTCGCCGATCTCGTCGAGCAGCAGCGTCCCGCCCTGCGCCAGCTCGAAGCGCCCCGGCTGGCGGCGGTCGGCGCCGGTGAACGCCCCCTTCTCGTGGCCGAAGAGCTCGTTCTCGAGCAGCGTCTCCGGGATGGCGGCGCAGTTGACCGCCACGAACGGCCCGCCGCGCCGCGGCGACAGGGCGTGGAGGGCGCGCGCGAAGAGCTCCTTGCCGGTGCCGCTCTCGCCGGTCAGGAAGACCGTGCTCTCGGTCGGGGCGACGCGCTGCAGGAGCCGCAGGGCGGCGCGCAGCCGCGGGTGGGCGCCGACGATCGGCGGCGCGCCCGGCGCCGCGAAGGCGGCGGCGGCCTCGGGCTGTCCGATCGCGCCTTCGACCAGGCGCAGCAGGTCGTCCAGCTCGACCGGCTTCTCGAGGAAGTCGTAGGCGCCGAGCTTCATCGCCTCGACGGCGGCGGCAACGGTGCCGTAGCCGGTCAGCACGACGACCGGCACCAGCGGCTGGGCGGCGCGGCTCGCCGCCAGCACTTCCAAGCCGGAGAGGTCGGGGAGCTTCAGGTCGGTGAGGACCAGATCGAACGGCCGCTCGCGCGCCGCGCGCACCCCTTCGCCGCCGGTCGCCGCGGCGGCCACCTCGTAGCCCTCGCCGGCCAGCGCCCGCTCCAGCATGCGGCGGAGCGACTCCCGGTCCTCGACGATCAGGACGCGGCCGCGCACGCCGTGGCCTCGCAGGCCTTCCGCCTCACCCGGCGAGCGCGGCGCGCACCGCCGCGACGAGGAGCGGGTCGTTCTCGGGATCGACGGTGCGGAGGTCGAGGAGGAGCCGCCCGCCGCGCAGGTAGCCGACGACCGGCGGTTCGCCGGTGCGCAGCCGGCGGAGGAGAGTGTCGTCCCCCGGCAGCGCCAGCGCCTCCCCCGGCAGCGGCGCCTCGGGCGCCGAGCCGCCCCCCAGGAACGCCTCGGCCGGCACGATCTCCGCCCCCACCGCCGCCGCCGCGCTCTCCAGCCGCCGCCGGTGCGCCGCCGGCTCCGGCCAGAGGCGGTCGAGGGGCAGCGGTGCGCCGGCGAGATGCAGCTTGAGCACCCCTTCGAGCGCCGCTATGCCGCCGCGGTCGGGGCGCAGGGCGCGGTAGAGCGGGTGCTTGCGGCAGCGCGCGACGACCTCCGCCCGCCCGACCAGGAGCCCGGCCTGCGGCCCGCCGAGGAGCTTGTCGCCGCTGCCGCAGGCGAGGTCGCAGCCGGCGGCCACCAGCTCGGAGAGGCTCGGGTGGCCGGCGAGCGCCGGCGCCGGATGCGGGCGGAGGAGCCCGCTCCCTTCGTCGACCAGGAGCGGCAGGCCGCGCCGCCGCCCCAGCTCGACCAGCTCGGCGGGCGCGACCGACGCGGTGAAGCCGACCACCCGGAAGTTGCTGGGGAAGACCTTGAGGAGCAGCGCGGTCTCCGGCCCGATCGCCCGCTCGTAGTCGGCGAGGCGGGTGCGGTTGGTCGAGCCCACCTCGACCAGGAGGGCGCCGGCGGCGGCGAGGATCTCGGGGATGCGGAAGGAGCCGCCGATCTCGACCAGCTCGCCGCGCGAGACGACGACCTCGCGGTCCCGCGCCAGCACCGCCAGCGCCAAGACCAGCGCGGCGGCGTTGTTATTGACCACCAGCGCGGCCTCGGCGCCGGTCGCGGCCGTCAGCAGGCGCTCGAGGCGGCGGTTGCGGTCGCCGCGCCGGCCGTCGTCGAGCTCGAATTCGAGGTCGCAGTAGGCGTCGAGGAGCGGCGGCAGGGCCCGCGCCACGCTCTGCGGCAGCGGCGCGCGCCCGAGGTTGGTGTGGAGGAAGATACCGGTCGCGTTGAGCGCCCGCCGCAGGCCGCCCCCCAGCCGCTCCTCCAGGTTGGCGGCGAGCCGCTCGGGGAGCGCGGCGACGGCGGCCAGCGCCTCCTCGCGCGACGGCGGCGGCTCGGCCGCCAGCCGCGCCCGCGCCGCCTCCACCTCGCGGCGCGCCTGGGCGCTCACCTGGGCCCGTCCGTATAATGGGAAGAGGCTCGCGATCCTCGGGTCGCCCAGGAGCCGATCGACCGACGGAATCAGGCGACGCGAATCGAGGGCACCCATCTCCAGACCGGATTCTAGCCCGCAGGCCCCGGCGACGGCCGCCGCACGCCGCGCCGCCGCCGCCCGCCAGGCGCCGGCCCCCGCGCCGCCGCCGACCCGGATCCTCGACCTCCTGGGCGAGGAGATCCGCCAGCTACGGGTCGAGTTCGAGCGTTTCTTCAACGGCGGCGTGCCCCTCCCCCCCGAGGCGCTGCGCGAGCGCATCCAGGCGCAGCTCCGCAGCCTCCGCAACACCACCTTCCGCGCCGCCGCCGACAACTTCCGCCTGGCCGAGCTGGAGTCCCGCTTCAACACCTACAACGAGCAGTTCAACCGCCGCCTTCGCGACCGCGAAGAGGGGCGCCGCGGGCCGCGCCACGCGCCGGCCCCGGCCGCGCCTCCCCGCTACGACGCCGAGCGCGGCATCGTGATGGACGACCGGCCCGAGCCGGCGGCCGTCGCCGCCCTCTACGCCGGCCTCGGCGGCGGCGGCCAGGCGGTCTTCGACCTCGCCGGCTTCGAGGCCTACCTCGCCCGGCAGGCCGCGGCGATCCGCGCCAAGACCGGCTGCGCCGCGGTGCAGTTCCGCATCGCGGTCGAGGACGGCAAGCCCCGGCTCAAGGCGCGGCCCATCACCGACTAAGGAGAGACGACGTGCGACGATGGATCCCCTGGGCGCTCGCCCTGCCCCTGATCGCCCTGACCGCCTGGGCCGCGGCCCCCCCCAACCTGTCCAAGGCGCTGGAGGTCCAGCGGCAGCTCGTGCAGCAGCGGCCCGACGACCCCGGCGCGTTCAACGACCTCGGCAACCTGCTGCAGATGGCCGGCCGGCCGGAAGAGGCCGAGGAGGCCTACCAGCGCGCCCTCGATCTCGACCCCGAGCGCGTCTCGGCGCGCTTCAACCTCGGGCTCCTCCTCCAGCAGCGCGGCGAGCGGCGCAAGGCGCTACGCCAGTTCCGCGCCGTCCTCGACCAGCAGCCGCGCCACGCCTGGGCCCACTTCCAGGTCGGCGCCCTGCTCGAAGCCGACGGCAACGACGCCCGGGCGATCGAGTCCTACGCCCGCGCCTTCCGCCTCGACCCGCAGCTCGCCTTCCCCGAGGTCAACCCGCAGGTCATCAACAGCGACCTGGTGACCGAGGCCATGCTCCAGGCCTACAGCGAAGGCGAAGAGCCCGACACCTTCCCGCCGCCGCTCTACGAGCAGCCCAACCGCATCGCCGAGCTCCTCGTCCCCCCCGTCGCCGCCCCCGACGAGACGGCCACCGAGCGCGACGAGACCGCCGGCACCCCGACCATCCCCGGCATCCGGACCCAGCCCCCCGGCGCCGCCGCCGAGGGAACGCGAGTCCTCCAGCCCGGCAGCCTCCAGGGAGGCGGAGTGAACCAGGTCGGCGGCGGCGGCGGCGTCCCCCGCGGCCGCAACATGGCCCCCCCGCCAGCCTACGTCCCCCCCCCCCAGCCCGACTGGACCTCCCAAGACCCCGAAGGCCGCGGCGCCACCATGGAAGAGCCCATCCCCCCGCCCAGCACCACAGTCATCGTCCGCCCCGGCATCCAAAGCACCGGCCGCCTGGACCTCCAGATCACCCCCCGCCGCCAACGGACAGCGAGGACCGGTTTAGGAGCGGCTGGGTAAGGAACGTCTCTGCTGTTTTTCGGTAGGACGGTCCAAGGGGGCGTGAGGGGCGCTCGCGCAGGGCAGCTCTGAGCGAGCGCCTGGCAATCCCTCAGCAGGCCACGACCGATCCAGGCGCGACGCGAAGCGCAGGCGCGCGCCTCAGATCCCGAAGTCCTCTAATTGCGCGCGCCGGTGCCCTGCGCGAGCGCCCCTCACGCCCCCTCCACCACGGCCCCTCGCCCGCGCTCGCCCTAAACGTTGAACCTGAAGTGCACGACGTCCCCGTCCTGCACGGGATACTCCTTCCCTTCCAACCGCAGCACCCCTTGATCCCGGCAAGCCGCCAGCGTCTTCAACCGCAGCAGCTCATCCCACCGCACCACCTCCGCCCGAATAAACCCCCGCTCGATATCCGAGTGAATCGTCCCCGCCGCCTCCCGCGCCCGCGTCCCCCTCCGCACCGTCCAAGCCCGCACCTCGTCCTCCCCGACAGTGAAAAAAGAAATCAACCCAAGAAGCTCCTGACTGGCCCGCGCCACCCGATCCAGACTCGGCTCCTCCAACCCCAGCGCCCCCAGAAACTCCGCCTGCTCCTCCGGCGCCAGCCGCCCGATCTCCTCCTCGATCGGCGCCGACACCGCCACTGCCCGAACCGCCGTCCCGAGCGTCAGCTCCCGCTCCGCGTGCTCCGCCACCCGCCCCTCGTCCACGTTCAGCACCACCAAGAGCGGTTTCGCCGACAGCAGCTGGAACCCGCGCAGCCGCCGCTCGTCGTCCGCCTCCAGCTCCGCCTCGCGCAGCGGCCGCTCCGCCTCCAGCCGCGGCAGCACGATCTCCTGGAGCAGCGTCCGCTCCCGCTTCTCCTCCTCCGAGAGCCCGCGCTTCACCGCCTTCTCCAGCCGCTCCAGCCGCCGCTCCACCAGATCGTGGTCGGCCAGGATCAGCTCCAGGTCGAGCGTCGCGATGTCGCGCGCCGGGTCCACGCTCCCCTCAGTGTGCACGATCTCCGGATCGGCGAAGGCGCGCACCACGTGCACCAGCGCGTCCATCCCCTTGAGCTTTACGAGGTCGAGGCTCTCCTTCCCCTCGCCGCGCTGGATCCCCGGGATGTCCACGTACTGCACCGTCGCCGGCTGATACCGCCGCGGCTTGAAGAGGTCGCGGAGCCGCTCCAGCCGCCGGTCCGGCACGGAGGCGACGCCCATGTTCGTCGCCGCCGAGGAAGCGAACTTCCCCGTCTCCTGGCGCGACGCCGTGAGTGTGTTGAAGAGGGTCGTCTTGCCGACCTTCGGAAGACCGAGGATGCCGAGCTGCATCGCGCGTTCAGCGGCGGCGGGAGCCGCCCGCTGCAACACGAGAGCTGGGCGTTCGACCCGGATCCAGCGCGGCGGCCACCGCCGCGGGATTCTCCGCCGCGACCTTGAGCAGCGCTCGCGCCGGCCCCTCCGGCTGCCGCCGCCCCTGTTCCCAATTCTGCAGCGTCGAGACGCTGACGCCGATCATCAGGGCGAACTCGGACTGCGACTTGTTCAGTTTCTCCCGGATGGCCTTGACGTCGCCGGCGCGTACCTCGAACCGGCGCGCCGGCTCCATCTCACCGCGCTTGATGCGACCAGCCTGCCGCACGCTCGTGACGAGCAACTCGAACTCGGAGCTTTTCACTACAGTTCCTCCTGGACGATCCGTCTCAACAACCGGAGCTGAGTGGCGGTGAGGTCCTCTTGCCGGGTCTTCGGATACAGGAAGAGCAAGTAGACGGCACTCTCTGCGGGATCCCAGTAGTAAATGATCCGAAGGCCACCGCTCTTCCCCTTGCCACGTAATCTCCAGCGAAGCTTGCGGAGCCCTCCACCGCCTGGAATCAGGTTGCCCTGCTCGGGCCGAAGCGCGAGCGCGAGCTGGAGGCCGCGGTACTCGTCATCTGAGAGAAGCTCGTAGAGGTGGTCCGAGAAGACAGGCGTCTCGATGAACCACACGGCCAACTATACGCCAGTGACGGACAGGCTGCATCTCCGGACCGTCTCGGGATCAAGTCTCCCGGCGGGACTCCCAGCCTTCGACGAGCGCGGACGGCTCGTGGTCCGCGATGAGGTTCAGCTCGATCCCGTGCTCCAGGAACGCCTTCAGGCCGGCGAGCAGGAAGCTGAAGCCGCCGGTCGAGTCGAGCGCTTCCGCCACGACTTTCTCGGCGTCGCCGCCGAAGCCCCAGTTCTTGACGGTGACGAAGGTCTGGTCGTCGCCTCTGGGCTCGAACGTCCACTCGATCGAGGTCGGATCGTCGGGGCCGCCCCATTCGACGAGGATCCGCCGGTTTTCCTCGACCGCCTTCACGTCGACCTCGGCGGAGACGCCGTACATCTCCCAGTCCCACCGCACGTGCTTGCCGGCCTCCAGCCGGCCGCTGCCCTTGGAGAACCAGAAGCGCGAGGTGATGGCGGGATCGACCAGCGCCTCGAACACCTGCGCGACCGGCCTGCGGATGAGCATCTGCGCCTTGGCGACCGGCGGCATCGACGGGCTAGGCGGCATCGCGACCTCCTGTACGCGTGGCGATTTGCCAGGTGTTACCCCAGCGGTCTTCCACCATACAACGACGGTCCCCATGAAGCATGTCGGCCGGCTCTTCGACAGCCCGTGCCCGGCATCGAGAGCGCGCCGGTACGTCGCGTCAGTGTCGTCGACGTAGACGTAAAGAAAGGCAGGCATCGGCCGACGAGCGTCCGGCGTCGCTGATCATCACCACCGAATCGCCGATCCTGAACTCGGACGGAGCGGCTTCCCGATACTCCCCCGTCGAGCCGAACACTTGCTTGAGGAACTCCACGAGCTGTTCTGCGTCGTGAGCCACGATCTGTGGAGTAACGATGTGCCAGCCTTCAGGCGCGAAAGGGAACGGCTGGCGGTTTCGTTCATCCGCAGGCACCTTGGATTGAAGGAGCGATTGCTACGGCGCAACGCCGGGGGTGATACGCCTCATTTCAGAATATATCCTCGATGCGAGGCTTTGGCGTTTCTGCTTCATACCGGACAACATTATCGGCCTCGTAGATCGTTTTCAACTTATAGCGCCCTGCGACTCGTGCAAGGGGCCGCTTGGCTGCCCCGGGAGGTAGGTCTAGCTTGCGGTCAATGTTCCGATAGTGCAGTAGCATGCCATTATGGATGAGACCTTCCCGAGCTGATGAGAAAGGCCCTTCTTTCTTATAGCGTTCGAAATCTGGCCGCAAGAGATTGGCATCAATTACCTCGCACAACTCGTCATCCGAAGAGGAGCTATACCGCCCAGAATAGAGGGCTCGTTCAGCGCGGTCCACCTCCTCTATCTTGACGTCTCGGTATTTTGGAATCCGCTTGGTGATGTTCGAGGCTCGAAATGAGGAAAGCTTCCCGAACCCAAATTGGTCGATTAGCTCCTTGAACAACAGCTGCAAGTCGGCCGCCTTTCCCATCGACAAAGCCTGAAGGCGGTTCAATGGCGCGGGGAGATTTCCACGGTCGACCTCGGGAGCGCACAGAGGATAGATAGTACAAGTTCCGTTTCGGCTGCGGGACCAACTTGCTCCGAGTTCGAACCAGATCCAAGGTCGCTCTAGAGAGACAGGCGTAATGATGACAATCAGAGCCCGTGCGTCTCCGAGTTTCACTTCAATCTCGTGGAGCCAATCTCTTCCCGAGGCAATGGTCCCTAATGAACTCGTACAGAAGACGAGAACGCCTTCGGCAAAGACTTTCTCAATCTCCCGCGTCACCGCATTGGCGAAGTCGGAGTCAGAAGCGGCATGGCTGATGAATAGCCTCGGCTTTTCAATTTTTTGGGAAACAGGGCTGTTCATGCGCTGACCTCTGAATTAGTTAGCCAGTATACGAGACTCTTGCGGCGACGACATGGCGCCTGATCTCCGGAACTTAGATGCCCTGCATCTCGCGCCATGACGGGGCGACGGCGGTTGGCCGGCGTGCGGGTCGGCACTTCGCGCGGAGTGCTTGCTTGATGGTGTGGGCAGCGCTACACTCGGGGCGGAAGTAGGGCAGTAGACGAATCGACTGGAGAACGCGTGAAGCCGGACCGCGCACCGGATGCCTAGGCTCGCGGGCCGAGAACGTGAAGCGGGCGCGACAGAGTTACGAGCTCTGCCGCGCCCTCGACCAGACAGGAGGACTAGCTCCATGTCCAGCCGTGGGACGAAGTGTAGCAACCGCCGTCTGCCGGCCCAGCCCGGCCCCTTTTCCGGCCCTTACATTCCTTACCCCGATCCGTTTTCCGCCGAGGATCACCGTCTGCTCGAGCTCCACGAGCAGGCGGCGGAGACCGCTGCGCTCCGCGAGGAGACGCGGGGGGAGGAGTTGAGGGAGCGCCGCCGGCGGGCGCGGGCGGAGGGGCGGCGGGCAGGAACGGTGTCGGCGCGGTGGCATCCGGCGGGGGCGGCGCTTACCTGCGGCTCTCCGGGAGGGTGGCTGCGGGCGGCCGGGTTCGAGGTGGGACGGGGGGTCGAGGTGGAGGTGCGCTCCGGGAGGCTGGTGATCCGGGCGCTCTGAGCCCCGCCGGGCCGGGAGAGCCCACCGCGGGACCGACGGCGGTCGCCTTTCGGACGGCGGTGGCCGCCTTTCGGACCGCGGCGTACGCCTTTCGGACGGCGGCGAGTGCCGCAGGCTCGGCGGTGATCGCCGCGGGGCTGGCGGCGGTTACCTTTCGGACGGCGGTGGTCGCCTTTCGGACCGCGGCGTACGCCTTTCGGACCGAGGCGAGCGCCGCGGGCTTGGCGGCGAGCGCCCCGACGCCGGCGGCAGACGTTTTTCGGACCGCGGCGGTCTAATTTCGGACCGCGGCGACTACCGCGGGACTGGCGGGGACTACCGCAGCTCCAGCCCGGTCACCAGGAGCGTCGGCGCGCCGAGCATGCCGTCGAAGGGGAAAAAGGTGAGGTCGCGGGCTGCCGCCCGCACCCCTTGAAGGAGCGCCGCGATCTCGCCCGAGAGCCAGGCTCCGGCGAGCGGCGCCTCGGCCCGCCCGCCGGCCACCGCCAGGCCGCAGACCGGCAGCGCGAAGCGGCCGCCGGGCCAGTCGATGCGCGGCGCGCCGGTGGGCTCGATCAGGTAGGCGCCGCGGTCGATGCCGCCGAGGAGGGCCGCCACCGCGAGCTTCGGGTCGGGCTGGAGGTAGAGGTGCGTCGGGCCGGGCGCCGGCAGGTCGCGCCAGCTTGGGCGGCGGCTGCAGCCGGCGGCGTCCTCGCCGCCGCGCGCTTGCCGCCAGGCGAGGAGCGGGCCGCGGAAGACGCCGTGCTCGACGAGCGTGGCCGCGCGGCAGGGCACCCCTTCGCCGTCCACCGCCGCCTCGAAGACGCCGCCCGGCAGGCGTCCGTCGTCGATCAGCGTGAGTGCGGCCGAGCCGAGCCGCCCCTGCCGGTCGCGCAGCGCCGCGGTGCGCGCCGGCGCCTCCGGCCCCACGAAGAGCGGCAGGAGCGCGGCGAGGAGACGCGCCCCGACCGCCGGCGCCAGCAGCAGCTCGCCGCCGCTCTCGGGCGGCGGGGGAGCGCCGCCGGCGCGCACCGAGAGGGCGTCGGCGAGCCGCCGGGCCAGGGCGCTTGGGGCGAAGCGGCGCGCCTCCCGCGCCGCGAGGTAGACGCTGGCGCGCACGCCGTCCCGCGCCGCGCCGCGGGCGGGCAGGGCCGCCTCCAGCCGCAGCGCCGCAACCCGCCCGCGCACTCGCGCCCGCACGCCGCGCGAGCTGGCCAGCTCGGCCTCGCTGGAGCCGTCCTCCAAGACGGCGGTCAAGAGGCGCGCGCCGGGCAGCTCGCTCTCCAGCTCGCGCGCCAGCCCGGCGAGGAGGCGCAGCCCCTCGCTCTCGCCGACCAGCGGCGTCTCGAAATCGGAAGGCTCGCTCCACGGCGCCGGCGCCGCCGCCTCCGGCAGCTCCAGCGCCGGGCCGTCGATCGCCGGCCAGGTGGCGCCGGGGTCGGGCTCGCCGGTCGAGGCGGTGAAGAAGGCACCGCGCCCGGTGCCGGCGCGCACCGCCCAGCCGCGCTCCTCGTGGAAGCTCGCCGTCTCGCCGCCGGGCCCCAGCTCCAGCCGGCGCGAGCGCCCGCGCTTGGCGTAGACCTCGGCACGCGTCAGCCCCTGGCGGGTGAGGGCGACCAGCACCTCTTCGAGCGCGGAATCCACCTGCGCGGCCGGACTCACGGCGCGACGTCCACGCCGTCGAGCCGCAGCGCCGGCGTCGTCGCCCAGACCGGTAGCTTCGCGCCGCCCTTGGCGCACCAGCCGGCGCCCGCCGGGACCGCCCGCGCGCCGACGCCGGAGACCCGCGCCAGCAGGTCGGCGACGCGGCCGGCCAGGGTGAACGCCCCGACCGGCTCGGCGAGGGCGCCGCGGCGGATGCGCCGCGCCGCGGCCACCTCGAGGCGGAACTCGCCGGAGAGGGCGTCGAGCGCGCCGCGCACCGCCTCGGCGACGTAGAGCCCGCCTTCGGCGCCGGCAAAGAGCGCGGCGTCGTCGAGCGTGCCGGGGAGGAGCTCCAGGTGATGCGAGCGGGGGCCGGGCGGCAGGTGCCGGCTGCCGCGCCGCGCCGCGCCGGGCACGAGCGCCGGCGAGGCGCGGGCGGCGAGGGCGTCCGCGAGCGGCTGCTCGACGATCCCGCCGCGCAGCAGCCACCGCCGGCAGACCGGCATCCCCTCGTCGTCGGTCGTCCGCCGCACGCCGGCGGGGGCGGCGGACGGGTCGTCGAGCACGTCGAGCGCCGGCGCCGCGAGCGCCACCCCCACCGCCGCCTCGACCGCGCCGCCGAGCGCCAGCGTGTCGCTCTCCAGCGCGTGCGCCACCGCCTCGTGCAGGAGCACCGCCGCGGCGCCGGGCCCGAGCACGGCGGTCATCCGGTCCGGCGCCGGCGGCGGCGCCTCGCGGGCGCGGAAGAGCGCCACCGCCGCCGCCGCCAGCCCCGCCGCTGCCTCGCTCCCCAGCTCCAGTAGCAGCGCCCCGTGCCGCCCCCACGGCGTCTCGACGACCGCGCTGTAGAACGTTTCGCTCTCCGCCGCCGGCACCAGCCGCGGCCCCACCACCTGCACCCACCGCCGGTGCCGCCGTACCCCCACCCGCAGCGGAAACCCCACGTGCTCCGCCCGCACCGCCCGCTCCACCGCCCCCGGCAGCTCCAGCAGCTCCAGCGCCCCCGCCGCCCCCGGCGGCACCCCCGAGAGCGCCGGCTCCGGATAAGAGGCCGGCGCCAACGCCCGCGCCACCTGCCGCAACGCCTCCGCAAACGCCCGCGGCACGAGCTCGTCCCGAGCCGCCAACCAAGTTCGCCCCTCCCGCACCAGCCGCACCGCAAACCCCTCCTCCCGCCGCACCCGAACCCGCGGCGCCTCCCCCTCCGGCGCCACCTCCACCTCCTCCACCCGCTCGAAAAACGCGTCCGCGATGTCCTCCTCCCGCTCCGCGAGCTGCGACAGAAGGCGGGCTACGGCGGCGGTGTCTACGTGAGAGAAGGGCACGCAGGGATTCTAGTTGGGGCCTAACCCCAACCACCGACGGTGCCAGGGGGCCGTTCGGGGGGGCTCCCCTGGGGAGCTCTTCGCAAGCGCTGGCAAGATCACGGGCAGGCCTACTGCGTTCCCGCGCGTAGCGAAGCGCAGGCGCGCGCCCACCCTCAGCAGTCTTCAGAGCGCGCGCCGGTCCCCAGGGGAGCCCCCCCGAACGGCCCCCCTCCACACCCCTAGAGTAAGATCCCCCCCTAATGTGCGCCGCCATCAGCGCGCAGCAACAGGCCCTTGCCGAGCTGCAAGCGCGCATGCGCGCCTCGACCGAGGGCGGCGGCACCGACCGCGTCGCCCGCCAGCACGAAGCCGGCAAACTCACCGCCCGCGAGCGCGTCGAGCTCCTCCTAGACCCCGCCTCCTTCGTCGAAATCGACGCCCTCGTCACCCACCGCTGCCGCGACTTCGGCATGGACGGCAAGCGCGTCCCCGGCGACGGCGTCGTCGGCGGCTACGGCACCGTCGCCGGCCGCCTCGTCTACGTCTTCGCGCAAGACTTCACCGTCTTCGGCGGCTCCCTCTCCGAGACCAACGCCCAGAAAATCTGCAAACTCATGGACCTCGCCGTCGAGAACGGCGCCCCCGTCATCGGCCTCAACGACTCCGGCGGCGCCCGCATCCAGGAAGGCGTCGCCTCCTTGGGCGGCTACGCCGACATCTTCCTGCGCAACACCCTGGCCTCCGGCGTCGTGCCCCAGATCAGCGCCATCATGGGCCCCTGCGCCGGCGGCGCCGTCTACTCGCCGGCCATCACCGACTTCGTCTTCATGGTCGAAGGCACGAGCTACATGTTCGTGACCGGCCCCGACGTCATCAAGACCGTCACCCACGAAGAGGTCTCCAAGGAAGAGCTGGGCGGCGCCTCGACCCACGCCACCAAGAGCGGCGTCTGCCACTTCACCGAGCCCAACGACGCCGCCTGCCTCGCGGCCGTCCGCGACCTCCTCTCGTACCTGCCGAGCAACAACCTCGACGAGCCGCCGGCCGGCCACAGCGAGGACGACCCCGACCGTGCCGACGAGCGGCTCAACAGCCTGGTTCCCGAAGACCCCAACAAGCCCTACGACATCAAGCAGCTCCTCGCCCTGGTCGTCGACGACGGCAAGTTCCTCGAGGTCCACGCGCGGTACGCCAAGAACATCGTCGTCGGCTTCGCGCGGATGGGCAACCGCAGCGTCGGCGTCGTCGCCAACCAGCCCGCCTACCTGGCCGGCGTCCTCGACATCGACGCCTCGCTCAAGGGCGCCCGCTTCGTCCGCTTCTGCGACGCCTTCAACATCCCGCTCGTCACCTTCGAGGACGTCCCCGGCTTTCTGCCCGGCACGCAGCAGGAGTTCGGCGGCATCATCAAGCACGGCGCCAAGCTCCTCTACGCCTACGCCGAGGCGACGGTGCCGAAGATCACCGTCATCACCCGCAAGGCCTACGGCGGCGCCTACTGCGTCATGGCCTCGAAGCACCTGCGCACCGACGTCAACTACGCCTACCCGACGGCCGAGATCGCCGTCATGGGCCCGGAGGGAGCGGTCAACGTCCTCTACAAGCGCGAGCTCGACTCGGCCGGCGCCGGCGCTCCGGCGTTGCGCCAGCAGAAGGTCGCCGAGTACCGCGCCAAGTTCTCGAACCCTTACATCGCCGCCGAGCGCGGCTTCCTCGACGCCGTCATCGAGCCGCGCGAGACGCGGCCGATGGTCATCCGCGCGCTGCACCAACTCGGCAGCAAGCGCGCCAGCCTGCCGCCCAAGAAGCACGGCAACATTCCACTGTAGGATGGGGACATGAGAGAGAAAGACCGAGAATTACGGCGCCGCCGCCAACGCCGCGGCAAGCGCCTGCAGAAGCGCCGGCAGGAGGAGCTGTCGAGGAAGCCCGAGCGCCCGACGGCGTCGAAGCGCCCGGTGCGCAAGCCCGCCCACGCCGAGCCCGAGGGGGTCCCGACCGCCGTGCCGGCATCCGGCGAGGCCGCCGGGGGAACGGCGAAGCCGCCGGCGAAGAGGGCCACCAAGACGGCGGGCGAGAAGCCGAAGGCCCCGGCCCGGCCGCGGGCTCCCAAGGCCGCGGCCGGGGGAGCCGAGACCGCGGCGGCGCCCGCGGCGGCGAACGGCGGCGGCGACACCGGCGCCATCGACGGCAGCGGCGCGCCGGCCGCGACCGAAGCGCCCGCGGCGAGCGAAGCACCCGCGGCCGAAGCCGCTCCCGCGAAGCCCGCCCGCAAGGCCCCCGCCAGGAAGAGCGCTGCGAAGAAGAAGCCGGCCGAAGAGGCCGCGCCGGCCGAGGCTCCCGCCGCCGAGGCCCCGCCCGAAGGCGGCAGCGAGGGCGGCGGCGCCTGAGGCCGGGCGCCGATGCCGGACTACAGCCCGCTCAAGGCCGTCGACCCCGAGATCTACCAGGCCATCGCCGACGAGCGCTCGCGCCAGAACGACGGGCTCGAGCTGATCGCCTCGGAGAACTTCGTCAGCCGCGCCGTCCTGGAGGCGACCGGCAGCGTCCTCACCAACAAGTACGCTGAGGGCTACCCCGGCCGCCGCTACTACGGCGGCTGCGAGTTCGTGGACGTCGCCGAGCGGCTGGCGATCGAGCGCGCCAAGGAGCTCTTCGGCGCCGAGCACGTGAACGTTCAGCCGCACAGCGGCACCTCGGCCAATATGGCGGTGTACTTCGCCATGCTCAAGCCCGGCGACAAGCTGATGGGGATGGACCTGTCGTGCGGCGGACATCTGACGCACGGTCACCGGCTCTCGTACTCGGGGCGCGACTTCGAGGTGGTGGCCTACGGCGTGGACCGCGAGAGCGAGCGGATCGACTACGAGGTGGTCGAGGCGCAGGCGGTGGCGGAGCGGCCGCGGCTGATCGTCTGCGGCGCCTCGGCTTACAGCCGGGTGATCGACTTCGCGCGCTTCCGCGAGATCGCGGACGCGGCGGGGGCGCTGCTGATGGCGGACATCGCGCACATCGCGGGGCTGGTGGCGACGGGGCTCCACCCGTCGCCGGTGCCGCACTGCCACTTCGTCACGACGACGACCCACAAGACGCTGCGCGGGCCGCGCGCGGGAATGGTGATGTGCACGGCGGAGCACGCGAAAGAGATCGACCGGGCGGTGTTCCCCGGAATTCAAGGCGGGCCGTTGATGCACGTGGTGGCGGCGAAGGCGGTGGCGCTCAAGGAGGCGCTGTCGGAGGGGTTCCGTGGGTATCAGCAGCAGATCATGGCGAACGCGCGGCGGCTGGCGGGGCGGCTGGCGGAGCGGGGGTTCCGCATCGTGTCGGGGGGGACGGACAATCACGTGTTCCTGGTGGATGTGGCGGCGGCGGGGACTACGGGGAAGGTGGCGGAGAAGGCGCTGGAGGCTGCGGGGATCACGGTCAACAAGAACACGATCCCTTACGACGCGAATCCGCCGCTGGTGGCTTCGGGGATACGGGTCGGCACTGCGGCCCTGACGACGCGGGCGATGCGTGAGACCGAGATGGAGCTGGTCGGGGATTTGATGGCCGAGGTGTTGGGGGCGCCTGAGGATGGGGAGGTGCAGGCGGCGGTGCGGGGGCGGGTGCTCGAGCTCTGTAAGAGATTCCCGCTCTACGACCCGTTGGGTTGATCGCCGCCCTCCGCGGTGCGCTCCCCAGAGGGAACGGCGCGCGCTATTTGTGGACTGCGGGATCTGAGGCGCGCGCCTCCGCTCCGCTGCGCGCCGGATCGCGTGGGGCCTGCGGTGGGCGTTGCCGGCGCTTGCGGAGAGGTCCCTCTGGGGAGCGCACCGCGGAGGGCTACCGTTGGTTAGGCCGCGGGGGGTGGGAGGTTGAAACGCTGGCGGAGGGCGGTGCGGAGCTCGCCTACTAGGACGATCGAGCCGCAGGCGACTAGGAGGGAAGACGGGGCGGCGAGGGCGAGGTCCAGGGCTTTCGTTGGGTCGGGCTCGGTGTGGACGTCGGGGCGGCCGGCCATGAGCGCCGCCAGCTCTTCGGCGGGGCGGGCTCGGGGGCTGGTCGGTTGGGTAAGGACGATGCGCTCCGCGCGGGAGTCCAGGTGGGGGAGCATCTCACCGGCCGGTTTGTCGGCTAGGACCCCGAAGAGGAGATCGAAGGGCTCCCCTTGCTGGTCGAGGAAGGCGGTGAGGACGGCGATGCCGGCGGGGTTATGGGCGGCGTCTAGGAGGACGCGGCGGCCGTCGGGGAGCTCTACCGGCTCGAGGCGGCCGGGCCAGCGGCAGGCTTCGGCGCCGGCGGCGATGGCGGCGGGGGTCAGGCGGGGGAAGCCCGCGCCTTGCAGGGCCGCCGCCGCCGCCATGGCGAGGACGAGGTTGCCCGCCTGGTGTTCGCCGAGGAGGTGGAGCCGTAGGACGCGGCGCTCGCCGGCGGCGACTAGGTGAACCTCCTGGCCCGCCCAGCCCAGGGGCTCGACGGACTCGATCCAGACCTCCGGATCGACGGTGTTCAGCTCCGCGCCGATCTCCTCGGCCGCGATCAGGAGCGCGCGCTCCGCCGCCTGCTTCTCGACCCAGGCGACCGCCGGCCTCCCGCGGCGCAGGATGCCGGCCTTCTCGCGCGCGATCGCGGCGAGGGTCGGGCCCAGGTACTCGCGGTGCTCGAGGCTGATCGGGGTGATGACGGAGAGGACCGGCTCGACGACGTTGGTGGCGTCGAGCCGCCCGCCCATCCCGACCTCCAGCACCGCCAGCTCCACCGCGTCCTCGGCGAAGGCGAGGAAGGCGGCGGCGGTGAGCGCCTCGAAGTAAGTCGGCAACTCCCCGCCGTCGGCCTCGGCCGCCGCGACCACCCGCTCGATCAACTCCGCGAGCCGTGCGCGCTCGATCGCCCGCCCGTCGATCCGGATCCGCTCCTCGACGCTCTCCAGGTGCGGCGAGGTGTAGTGCCCCACCCGATACCCGGCCGCGCCGGCCATGGCGGCGAGAAGCGCCGAGGTCGACCCCTTCCCGTTGCTGCCGGCGACGAGGACCGAAGGGAACCGCGCCTGCGGATCACCAAGCGCCGCGAGGAGCACGCGCAGGCGGTCGAGCCCCAGGCGGATGCCGAGAGCCTCGAGGCGAGCGAGGACGCGGTCGGGATCGGTGGTCAGCTGAAATGCCGGAGACACGTCGCCAGCGTCGCCTTCATCTCCGCCCGCGGGACGATCATGTCGAGGAAGCCGTGCTCGAGGAGGAACTCGCTGCGCTGGAAGCCTTCGGGGAGGCTCTGGCGGATGGTCTGCTCGATGACGCGCGGGCCGGCGAAGCCGATCAAGGCGCCGGGCTCGGCGATGTTGAGGTCGCCGAGCATGGCGAAGGAGGCGGTGACGCCGCCGGTGGTCGGGTCGGTGAGGACCGAGAGGTAGGGCACCTTCGCGTCGCGCAGCCGCGCCAGGGCGCCGGCGATCTTCGCCATCTGCATCAGCGACAGCACCCCCTCCTGCATGCGCGCGCCGCCCGAGGCGGAGACGACGACCAGCGGCCAGCTACGGTCGAGCGCGCGCTCGGCGGCGCGGGTCACTTTCTCGCCGACGACCGAGCCCATCGAGCCGCCCATGAAGCGGTACTCGAGCGCCGCCAGCACCACCGGGATCTCCTCGATCTCTCCCTGGACGACGACGACCGCGTCGCGCTCGCCGACCGCCTGCTGGTAGGTCTTGAGCCGTTCGCGGTAGCGCTTGGTGTCGCGGAAGCCGAGGGGGTCGCTCGGGCTGACGCTGGCGAAGAGCTCCTCGGGCTCGGGCTCGTCGAGGAGGAGGGCGATGCGGGCGCGGGCGTCGATGCGGAAGTGGTAGCCGCACTTGGGGCAGACGCGGAGGTTCTTGTCGAGCTCGCGGGAGTAGACGACCTCCTTGCACCCCTCGCACTTGACCCAGAGCCCTTCGGGCACGGTCGAGCGCGCCCGGTCCTGGCGCAGCGCCTTGGGTTGCTTGGTTTTGCGGAACCAGGCCATCGCGGAGGGATGTGCCCGCCCCCCTCACGATCGGGGCGGCGGCGGGGCCGGAGCGGGCGCCTGAGGGCGCCGCTCCGGAAGGGGTCAGGCCTCGGCGGCCTGGTTCTCCTCGGCCTCGAGGTCGTTGGTGACCCCGAGCCGCATGCAGGCGGCGTCGTACATCTGGCGTGAGGCCTTCTTGGCGTTCTGCAGCTCAGCCAGGCGGTCCTTGACCTTGGCCAGCTCCTCCTCGATCTGCCGGTCGAGGTCCTCCATCTCCTGCTTGGTCACGGCGAGAGTGTTCTCGTAGAACTTCCGCTGCTGATCGGTCAGGCTCATCGTCCCCTCCGTGACTGGGCGCGGCTCACAGCTTGAACGGGATCCGCAGGCGCGTCCAGACCTTGACCGGCACGCCGTCCTTGGTCGCCGGGCGGTAGCGCGCGGTGCGCGCCGCCGCGAGCGCGGCCTCGTTCAACCCTCCGGCTTGCTTGACGCCTTCGTGGATGCGCGCTTCCTGGACGCGGCCCTCTTCGTCGACCAGCAAGGAGACGACGACGACACCCTGGACCCCCGTCCGCTTGGCGGCGGCAGGATACTGCGGTTTGGAATAGCTGACAAGCTGCGGCGGCGTCACGCCCGGACCGAGCTGGACCAGGTCGCCGGCGCGGGCGCGGGGCGCTTCGGGCTCGGGCGGGGCGGCGGCCGGCGCAGGCTCCTGGCGCGCCGGCTCCGGCTCCTGCCGCGCCGGCTCGGGCTCCGGCTCCTGGCGCGCCGGCTCGGGGACCGGCGCCGCCGCGGCCGGCTCGAGGGCGCTCTGCTGGGCCTGCGCCCGCGCCGCCTCCTGCTCGGCCTGCTTGGCGGCGGCGAGCTTCGCCGCCTCGACCTCGCGCTCCAGCCGCTTTTTCTCCTCCTCGGCGCGGCGCTTGAGGTCCTCCTCGCGCTTGGCCAGCCCCTCGGCGACGAGCTGATCGACGTTGCCGGTCGTGAGAGCCGCGGCGGCGGCGGTGCCTCCGGGCGCCTGCGGCCGACGCGCGGCCGGCAGCGGGCCGCGCGGCGCGGAGGTGCCCGCGGCCTCGGTCTGGGCCGCGCCACGCTCCGGCGTCTCGGGGCCGCGCCCGCGCCCGAAGAGGACGAAGAGCAGTGCGCCGATCGCCACCACCCCGACCATCGCCGCGATGAGCAGGCCGCGCCCGCGGCGTCCCTCCTCGACCAGCGGCCGCGCCCCTGCCGGGAGCGACGGCACCATCGCCGGCACCTCGGCGCCGGCGCGGACCGCGGCCGCCGCGGAAGCGGCCTTGACGGCCGTCGGCGCCGAGGACTCGCGCGGCTCGACGGCGGCCGGCGCGGCTTCCGCCCCCGCGGCCGCGGCCCCCGGCTCGGGCTCCAGCAGCCGCCCGAGATAGGCGGCGAGGTCGGAGTGCCCGGGCGTCGGGCGCAGCGAGTAGAGCGCCGCCTCCAGCCGCTGCTGCAGCTCGCCGGCGGTGGCGTAGCGGTCCTCCGGCTCGACGCGCAGCGCGCGCATGGCGATCGCGTCCACCTCGGGCGGCACCGCCGGGTTGACCTCGCGCGGGGCGCGGATCTTGCCCTCGCGCACCGCCTCGAGCACCGAGATCTCGCTGTCGCCGGAGAAGAGGCGCTCGCCGGTCAGCAGCTCGAAGAGCACGGCGCCGAGCGAGAAGATGTCCGAGCGCCCGTCCACCGGCCGCCCCCAGGCCTGCTCCGGCGACATGTACTGGAGCTTCCCCTTGAGCGCCCCCATCTGCGTCTGGCTCGCCTTCGACACCGCCTTGGCGATGCCGAAGTCGACCAGCTTGATGTCCCCTTCCGAGGTGAGCAGGATGTTCTGCGGCGAGACGTCGCGGTGGACCAGGCCCAGCTCGCGGCCGTCGAAGTCGCGCTTGCGGTGCGCGTAGTCGAGGGCGCTGGCGAGGCGCGCGGCGATCAGGAGCGCGAGCCCCATCGGCAGCGGCGTCCCCTTCTTGCGCGCCAGGTTGAGGGCGGAGCGGAGGTCCTTCCCCTCCACGTACTCCATCGCGATGTAGTAGTCCGAGCCGATCTTGCCGAGGTCGTAGATGTGCGCGATGTTGGGGTGGGTGAGCTGCGCCGCGAGCTTCCCTTCGTCGATGAACATCTCGACGAACTCGGCGTTGTCGGTCAGGTGGGGGAGGATGCGCTTGATCGCGACCGTCTTCTGGAAGCCCTCGACGCCGCGCATCCGCGCCTTGTAGAGCTCGGCCATGCCGCCGACGGCGATGCGCTCCAGGAGCGTGTACTGGCCGAACTTCTGGCCCGGCTGCACAGCTTCCGCGGCGACCGGGATGCGCACGGTGGCCGCGGGGTCAACGGCGGGCTTCGCTGCCGCCTTCGCCGGCTTGCCGGGGCGCCGGGTCTTCGTCAGCTCCTCCAGCTCCTGCATCGGCGTCGGCTTCCCGGCGCCTGTGCCGGTGCCGGTGCGCTCGAGGCGCGGCGGCGGGGCGGGCTTCGCGGCGGCGGCCGGCGGCGGCGTCACCGCGGCGCCGGCCTTCGCGGGAGCGGGCGGCGGCGCGGGGGCGGCGGGAACGGGAGCCGGCGGCTCCGCGGCGGCAGCGGCCGGAGCGGCGGAGGAAGCCGCGGCCGGCTCTTCGAGCGCCGCGATCGGAGCGGCGGGCGGCTCGGCGATCGGCGCGGCCGCGACGGCGGGCGCCGGCTCCTCGACCGGTTTTGCGGGCGGCGCGTCAGGCGGCGCAGCCACGACGGGCTCCGGCCTCACGGGCGGCGCAGCTTCCGGCTTAGCGGGCGGCGCGGCGGCGGGCTTGGCGGCCGGCGCCGTCACCCCCGCCTTGCTCTTGCTCAGCTCCTTCTCGAGGTGCAGCCCGGTCAGGGTCTTGCTGATCAGGTCGTCGACGTCCTCGGCCGGCTTGGCGGCGGGCTTGGGCGGCGCGGACACCGCCGGCTTGAACACGCCCGAGATGGTCTCGTCCAGCCGGCGCTGCATCTCGTCGCCGCCGGCGGCCGTCACGGCGCGCGGCGACGGCACGGCGGCCGGCGGCGCGGCGGCGAGCGGGGCCGGCGGGACCGGCGCGGCGGGCGGCTCGATCGTCTTGTGCGCGCCGCTCACTTCGTCCTCCACCTCGGCCAGCAGGTCGCCGAAGATCTGCCGCGAGGTCAGCTTCGGGCCGTCGACCGCCGCCGGCGCCGCCGCCTCGCGCCGCACCGCCGCGGCGCGCTTGACCGCCAGCCGCAGCTCCTGGGCGGTGAAGGGCTTGCCCAGCCGGTCCTCGGCGCCGAAGCGGCCGTTGGCCTCCTCTCCCTCGGCGAGGAGCACCAGCACGCCGGGCCCGCCGGCGCGGCGCGAGAAAGCGCTCACCACGCGCTCGGCCCCGGGGGCCTGGGCGCTGACCAGGATGAGGTCGGGGGACTGCGAAGCGACGGCGGCCAGGGCCTCGTCGTGGCCGGGCACGGCCTGTACCTTCCAGCCGTCGGCGCCCAGCGCATCGCTGATGCGCTCGATGTAGCGGCTTTCCGGCTCGACCACCAGGATCAGAGACATACGGCGGCTCCTCGGGGGACTGAGGGGGTCGTTGTAGCACCCAGCGACCCGCCCAGTCAACCGGAAACTTCGCCGATTCTTGCACTTACGGAGGCCGCCCCGGGCTGCGCGCCGGCCTCCTGTAAAATCGCCGCCTGCGCCACCGTCCGAGAGGGAGCCCGTTCCATGTCCGGCCATAGCAAGTGGAGCACGATCAAGCACAAGAAGGCGGCCACCGACCACCGCCGCGGCAAGCTCTTCACCAAGCTCCTGCGCGAGATCACCGTCTCGGCGCGGCTCGGCGGCGGCGACCCGCGCGGCAACCCCCGACTGCGCGCCGCGATGCTCGAGGCGCGCGGCAACAGCGTCCCCGGCGACAACATCGACCGGGCGATCAAGAAGGGCACCGGCGAGCTCGAAGGGGAGTCCTATGAGGAGTTCACCTACGAGGGGTACGGCCCCGGCGGCGTGGCGATGATCGTCGAGGGCCTGACCGACAACCGCAACCGCACCGCCTCCGAGGTCCGCCACCTCTTCTCCCGCCACGGCGGCAACCTGGGCGAGAACGGCTGCGTGGCCTGGATGTTCAAGCGCCGCGGCTACTTCGCGCTCGAGCCCGGGGCAATGGATGAGGAGGCCTTCCTCGAGCTCGCCCTCGACTTGGGCGTCGACGACGTCTCGACCGAGGGCGGCGAGCTCGAGATCTACACCGCCGTCGAGGACTACAACCGGGTGCGCGAGGAGCTCGAGCGGCGGGAGCTGCCGCTCGCGGCCAAGGAGCTGGCGATGGTCCCCGACTCGACGATCGGAGTCGCCAACCCCGCCCAGGTCCTGCGCCTGATCGACGCCCTCGAGGACCAGGACGACGTGCAGCACGTCTGGGCCAACCTCGAGGTCGACGAGGGCGTGCTGGCGGCGCAGGAAGGGTAGCCGCCCGGCGCCGCCCCCGCCGAGCGCCCCCGCGATGCTCATCCTGGGGCTCGACCCCGGCAGCCTCCACACCGGCTACGGCGTCGTGGAGCGGCGCGGCTCGGCGCTGGCGGCGCTCGACCTCGGCCGCTTCTCCTGCTCGCGCAGCCAGCCGCTCCCCGACCGTCTCGCCCACCTCGCCGGGTGCCTGGCCGCGCTCCTCGACCGCTGGCGCCCCGAGACGGTGGCGCTCGAGACCCCCTTCCACGGCCTCAACAGCCGCTCGCTCATCGTGCTCGCCGAGGCGCGCGGCGCGCTCCTCGCCACGCTTTCGGGGCGCGGCATCCTGCTGCGCGAGTACAGCCCGGCCGAGGTCAAGTCGGCGGTCACCGGCAACGGCCGCGCCGACAAGCGGCAAGTCGCGCACATGGTCAAGCTGCTTCTCGCTCTTCAAGGCGACGGCTGGGCGAGCGACGCCACCGACGCCCTCGCTCTCGCCATCTGCGCCGCGCAGCGCGCGCGCCTCGACACCCTGGCCGGGAGATAGCGCGTGGTAGCATCCTTTTCGACGTCGGATCGGTTTTAAACATAGAGAGATCAATGGCTTTCCAAGGCTCTCTCAAAGAGCTGCCGCTCCCCGACATCATCCAGCTCGTGTCGGTGTCGGGGAAGACGGGAGTCTTCGCGCTCCGCCGCGCCGGCGAGGGCTCGGGGGAGATCTACCTGCGCGGCGGCCAGATCGTGCACGCCACCCTCGGCGAGCTGCGCGGCGAGGAGGCGGTCTACGAGCTGGCCATCTGGCCCGAGGGGGAGTTCGTCTTCACCCCCGGCCAGGAGACCGACACGACGACGATCCAGAAGTCCAACACCAACCTCCTGATGGAGGCGGCGCGGCGGATCGACGAGTGGCAGATCCTGTCCAAGCGCATCCCGTCGACGCGCCTGGTGCCGGTCTTCACCTCCCAGGCCGCCACCACCTCGGTCTCCTTCACGCCGCAGGAGTGGGGCCTGATCTGCAAGATCGACGAGCGGCGCTCGATCGAGGAGATCGCGATCGGGCTCAACACCAGCCCCTTCGAGGCCTGCAAGCTCCTCTACGGCCTCATCACCTCGGGCCTCGTGGCGCTCAAGGAGGACCTCTCGCGCTTGAACACCGAGCGCCTCCACCGCATGAGCCACGAGGAACTGGCGCGCCTGGCCGAGGCGATCCACGGCCACGCCCGCGAGCTCCTCTCCGGCCACGACCGCCAGGGCGAGCTCGACATCAACCTGCGCATGAGCAAGGCCGAGCTGGAAGCCGGCCGCGGCACCGAAGCCATCCTCGACCTCGTCCGCGCCGAAGAGAAAGCCGTCTCCGCCGCCCTCGGCCCCCACCAGACCAAGACCTTCCTCGACCGCGCCGCGCAGCTCCTGCGCTGAGCGGCGGGCGCCCAAGGGCGCCGGGACCGGCGCGTATACTGCCTTCGTGGACACCGCGACGATCGAGCGCCGCTTGTGCGAGTTCTTCGCCGCCTCGCCGCTGGCGGCGGAGGGGATCGTCACGGCCTACCTCTTCGGCAGCGTGGCGCGCGGCGAGGCCGGTGCGGCGAGCGACGTCGACGTCGCGGTGCTCCCGGCGGCCGGGCCGCCGCCCGGGCTCGCGGGCCTCTACCTGCGCCTCCAGGGCGAGCTGGAGCGCCATCTCGGACTCCCGGTCCAAGTGACGGTCCTCGACGGCGCCCCGGTGGACTTGATCCACCGCGTGCTGCGGGACGGCCGCCTGCTCCTCGAGCGCAACCCCTCGCGCCGTATCGCCTTCGAGGTCAAGGCCCGCCGCGAGTTCTTCGACCTCCAGCCCATCCTGCGCCGCTACCGCCGCATGCCCGCCGAGGGATGACCGACCGCGACCTGGTCTTCAAGAAGCTGGCTGCGATCGAGACGTACGTGCGCGAGCTGCGCACGAGATGGCCGCGGCGCTCCAGGAGATGGCCAGCTTCCGCAACGTCCTGGTTCACGACTACGACTCGCTGAACCTGGGAATCGTCGAGGAAGTGGTACGCAACCGCCTCGACGACCTCCTTGCCTTCGCCAGCGCTGTGCGGGCGCGCTGCTAGCCAGCCAACTGGCGCTGTATCCGCACGTCTAATGTGGCATGCGCACGTCGCGTTGTGTCCTTGCCTGGCTCTGCCTGCTATTGGGCTCGCTCGCCCTTGCCTGCACTGCCTCCGGCCCGGCGAGCGCGCGCCGCGAGCGCGAGCCGTCGCTCGCCGAGGTCGTCGCGCGACACACTCAGGCGCTGGGCGGCGCCGCGGCCATCGAGGGGATCGACAGCCTGCGCTACGAGCTCGACATCGTCGAGCCCGCGTTCACCGTCCGCGCCACCTATGTCGTCGATCGCCGGGGCCGGATGCGGATCGACGTCTACTCCGGCGAGAAGCGGGTCTTCACCGAGGCCTTCGACGGCCGGAGCGGCTGGCAGCTCGGCGCTGACGGCGAGGCGCCGCGCGACGCCAGCCCGGAAGGGGCCGCCGCTCTCTGGCACGGCACGCAGTACCCCACCAACATCCTCGGGCTGCACGAGATGGCCGCGCGCGGCCACCGGGTCGAGCTGGCCGGCGACCACGCGCTCCGCCTGGTCCTGAGCGACGGTTGGGAGATGCGGTACACCCTCGATCCGGCGACCCACCTCATCGCCCGCGCGCAGGACGAGCGGGCGCTCCACCCCGACCTCGACCCGACCGTCAAGCGGCTGGAGACCGTGTGGAGCGACTACCGGCCGCTCGGCGGCACGCACAAGCCGTTCCGCTCGATCCAGATCGACTTGGCGACCGGCGCGGTGGTCCAGACCGCGACGATCACGAAAGCGGAGGTCAACCCGCCGCTCGAGTCTTCGCTCTTCGCGCGCCCGAGCTGACCGCTACATCCGGCACGTACTCCCCCCGGCGGCCGGCAGGTAGGCCTGCCCGACGTAGTCCTTGACCATGCGGTCGGCGTTGTAGCGCCAGGCGAGGGTCTGGATGCCGCGCTTGACGCGGGCGATCCAGCCGCGGGGGATGCCCTCCTCGTCGCGGGCGTAGTAGAGCGGCACGACCTCCTGCTCCAGCACCCTCATCAGCGCCTCGGCGTCGTGCGCGTCCTGGGCCGCGGGGTCGGCGTGGACCTCGCCCCGGCCGATGGCGAAGCCGTTGCCGCCTTCGAAGGCCTCCGCCCACCAGCCGTCGAGGATCGAGACGTTGAGCCCGCCGTTCAGGATCACCTTCTGGCCGCTCGTGCCGCAGGCCTCCTGCGGCCGGCGCGGGGTGTTGAGCCAGGCGTCCACGCCCTGCACGAGCTGCCGGCCGACGTGCATCGTGTAGTTCTCGACGAAGACGATCCGCCCGGCGAAGCGCGGGTCCTGGCCGAGCTGCGAGACGCGCTGCGCCAGCTCCTTGCCGGCGCCGTCGGCGGGGTGGGCCTTGCCGGCGAAGATGATCTGCACCGGCCGCTCGGGGTCGCCGACCAGGCGCGCCAGGCGCTCCAGGTCGCGGAAGAGGATGTCGGCCCGCTTGTAGGTGGCGAAGCGGCGGGCGAAGCCCAGGGTCAGGGCATCCTGGTCGAGCGGCCGGCCCGCCGGCAGCCCCAGCCGCTCCCAGCGCTCGGCGCGCCGCCGCTCGACGAAGGCGAAGAGGCGCGCCTTGAGCACCTGATGGACCTCCCACAGCTCGGCGTCCGGCACCTTCTCGATCTCCCGCCAGAGGTCGGGGCGGGTGAGCGAGTCGGCCCAGGCCGGCGACAGGTAGTGCTCGTAGAGCTGCTGCATGTCGGCGGCGAGCCAGGTCTTGACGTGAATGCCATTGGTGATGTGGCCGATCGGCACCTCCTCCTCGCTGCGCTCCGGCCAGAGGTGCCGCCACATGCGCCGCGCCACCCGGCCATGGATGGCCGAGACGCCGTTGGCCTTGCGCGACAGGTTGAGCGCCAGGACGGTGGGGCAGAAGGGAGAGGCGGGGTCGGCCGGGCGCTCGCGACCGAGGGCGAGGAGGGCGTCGAGGTCGAGCCCCAGGCCGCGCGCCAGCCCCTCCAGGTGGCGGCCCGCGAGCTCGGAGAGGAAGCGGTCGTGCCCGGCCTCGACCGGCGTGTGGGTGGTGAAGACGCTCGCCGCCGCCACCTCGCGCAGCGCGTCGGCGGCCGAGAGGCCCTGCAGCTCGACGATCTCGCGCGCCCGCTCCAGCAGCGCGAAGGCCGAGTGCCCTTCGTTCAGGTGCAGCACCGACGGCGTATGCCCCACCGCGCGCACCGCGCGGTAGCCGCCGACGCCCAGGAGCATCTCCTGCTGGATGCGGGTCTCCTGGTCGCCGCCGTAGAGCCGCGCGGTGAGCTCCTGGTCGGCCGGCGCGTTGGCGTCGTCGCGCGCGTCGAGGAGGAGGAGCTGGCTCCGCCCCACCCAGACCCGCCAGACGCGCAGCGCCACGTCCCTCCCCGGCAGCCTGACCGTCACCCGCACCGGCGCGCCGGCGGCGTCGGCCACCGCCTCGAGCGGCATCTCGTGCGCGGCGATGGGCTCGTAGCTGTCCTGCTGCCAGCCGGCGGCGTCGAGGTGCTGGTGCACGTACCCCTCGTGGTAGAGGATCCCCACGCCCACGACGCCGATCCCGAGGTCGCTCATGCTCTTCAGGTGGTCGCCGGCCAGCACGCCGAGGCCGCCCGAGTAGATCGGCAGCGACTGGTGGATGCCGAACTCGGCCGAGAAGTAGGCCACCGGCCGCGCCCGCAGCGGCCCGGCGTGGATGAGGCCCCAGGCGTCCCCCGCCAGGTAGTCGCCGAGGCGGCGGTGCGCCTGGTTGACGCGGGTGAGCATCTCGAGATCGTGCACCCGCCGCTCGATGTCCTCGGGCTCGAGCCGGGAGAGGATCGCGACCGGGTTGTGGTGGCCGGTGCGCCAGAGCTCGGGCTCGAGCTCGCGGAAGAGGGCGCGGATGTCGGGCTGCCAGGTCCACCAGAGGTTGTGCGCCAGCTCGTGCAGCTTGCGCACCACGTCGTCCTGGGGGGCTCGCGTCATCCCTGGGCTCTCTCTCCGTCGAGGTGAAGGCGGAATGATACCGCGCGCGGTTTAGCTCCCTTGAGCGGGCCAAACTTGACGCGAGTCAAGTTTGCGCGGGCTCAAGCGACCGACGCGAGGTCGAGCCGAAGGCGGAGACCTTGCTAGAACTTGACTGCGATGCCGCCCATGATGCGGCGGCGGAGGCTCTCTTCGTCCGGCGCGGCGGCGGCCGAGGTGGCGCCGCGGGAGAGCTCCATGTTGAGCTGCACGGCCCAGTCGGCCGCGAGATCGAGCAGGACGTTGAGGTCCTGGGAGAGGAGCACCTGCAGCCTCTCCATCTTGCGCGGCTCCGGGGGGGCGCCGCTGCCCGCCGGGCGCAGCTCCTGGGCGAGCTGGTGGAAGGCGAGGAAGACGCCGGTCGAAGTGGCCTGGAACTGCGTGTCGAGCGACGACACCGACCAGCGCACGCGGTTCTCGTAGGGCTGGTCGTCGGTGGCGTGGAAGATGCCACCCCCGCCCTCGGCGACGCTCGACTCGAAGCGGGTCACGACCTGCGGCGCGACGCGGTGGCTCCAGGCCATCTGCACCTCGCGCAGGGTGTCGCCGCCGACGAGATACAGGCTGTCGAGCCGGTCGAAGAAGTCCTCGCTGAAGTAGAGCCGCAGCGTCTCGCCGAGCGTCCGCTGCACCGCGGAAACCGAGAACAGGCCCTCTTCGCCCGCCTGGTGGGAGAGCGACAGCTCGTAGCAGGCGTCGCCCGACTGCTCGCAGGTCTCGGGCTCCTGGTACATCGTTGGCACGAAGTCCTGGAGGCCGGTGAGCGCCGGGTCCTCGTAGACGCGGCGCGAAACCGTTCCCTCGGCCTGCCAGGAGGGGCCGAGCTGGACGACGACGCCGCCGCGCGGGGTCAGCGAGACGCTGCCGTCGCGCAGCGTCGTGTAGAGGCCGTACTCGACGAGCACCGCCGGCTGCAGGCGCACGCCGCCGCTGCCGAAGACGTCCACCCGCTGGTCCACCTCGGGCATCACCAGGCCCTCGAAGCCCGCCGCCTGCCGCTCGCGGTAGCGCAGGCCGGTGTCGAGGTGGGAGCGCTCGCCGAGCGCCGTCGCGTAGGAGCCCTCGAAGCCCCAGGTGCGCGAGGCGCGCGGGATGCCGATCGGGCCGAGGCCGCCGTGGCGGTGGTAGTTGTTCTCGCTGGTGTAGTTGGCCGAGACCTCCGAGTGGCCGCGCGCGCCGAGCGCCTGCGACCAGCTCACCTGGTACTGGTCGAGCCCGACCGGGTCCTCGAGGCCGTTGCCGTCGCGCGACGGCACCAGGCGGTTGCTGCGGGTCATCAGCGCGACGCGGCTGTCCGGCCCGGCGGCCACCTCCAGCGAGACGACGCTCGCCTCGGCGTCGGCCATGGCCGCGCCACGCGCGCCGCCGGCCGCGGTCGGGCCGAGCGTCCAGAAGTCGCCGGAGAGACCGACGCGGATCTCGCCGAGCCGTCCCTCGACCCCGACGCGCCCGCCGCTGATCGTGCCCTCGGCCATGCCGGCGCCCTGATCGACGCCGGTCATCGCCGTCATCTCGGCCGCGAAGGGCGCGTCCTCGAACGAGGCGCTGGCGCCGTCGGAGCTGGCGGCGAAGGCGAGCCGCTGCACCTCCTCCATCTCGATCTCGTGCAGCACGTCGGCCGGGATGCGCGCGCGCAGCGACCAGAAGTCCTCGCCGGCCGTCTGCTCGCCGGGCTTGTTCGGAGCGAGGTTCAGCTCGACGAACTGGTAGGTCTGCGCCGTCGTGCGGGTCAGCAGCACGACCGCCGGCAGGAAACCGGCCTTGTGGGCGATGACTTTGTAGAGGCCCGCGGGAAGGTCGCGGAAGAGGAAATTGCCCTGCGCGTCCGTCGTCACCTTGCGCAGGCTGAGGTCGGCGAGCTGATAGGCGTAGACGCCGGCCGCGGAGAGCGGGGCGGTCTTGCCGACCACCCGACCGGCCACCGCCGCCTGTCGCGCGGGCTCCGCCGCCGCGGCGCCCGCCGCTCCTGCGAGGAGGAGAGCGAGGACGGTGGCGCTGTGCCGGAGGGGGGTCATCGGCATTCTGGTCCTACGAGTCCGGAGTGTAGTCCCATGCCCCTGAGGGAGTCAACGCGGAGCCTCACATTGACGGGCGGCTATTAGGTGCCTACAGTACCGCCCATGAGCTACGTCAAGACCTCGCTCAACCTCCCCGAACCGGCCGTCGAGGCCCTCAAGCAGATCGCCGCCAAACGCGGGGTGACGATGGCCGAGGTTGTCCGTCAGGCGATCGCCACCGAGAAGTTCCTCCACGACGAGGTCGAGAAGGGCAACAAGATCCTGCTCGAGGACAAGGACAAGAGCCTCCGGCAGGTGGTCTTCCGCTAGGTTGGATCCCCGCTAGTTGATCTCCTCGATCGTCACGCTCTGCGTGACGCGCACGTTGTCGGTGGCGGCGTCAGGGCCGTCGCCGTCGCCCTCGGTCCAGCCGGTCCAGCCCAGCTTGCAGCTCCCGCTCGGGTCGGAGGGACTGGGGTCGGCGGTGCAGAGGAAGATCATCTTGTCGGTCGTCGGGCTGCCGGTGAGGCTGAAGGTCCCCGGGTAGGCATGGTTGAAATGGAAGTACGGCCGGAGGTACTTGTCGTAGTCCTTGTCCTCGAAGTTGGTGCCGTCGTAAGTGCCGTTCGTGTCCAAGTCGTAGTCCATGATCAGCACCCCCGCCCGCACGGTGTCGTCGGCAGCCGAGCCCACCGTGCCTGACCAGTCGACGTTGACGTCCCTGCCGTCCTCCGTCGCGTCATCGGTGAAGCCCTTGCTGACCTTCTCGACCTGCCCACCCTGACGCCAGACGTAGAACTCGTCGGGTGGAACGAACCAGTCGGTCGTCCCGTCCGAGTCGAGGACGTCGTACAGCTTCGAGATCCGGTAGGTGACGCCGTGCTTCTTGAGCGGGTTGTAGTTGGCCTTCACCGCGGTCTGCACCAAGCCGATCGTGGCCGTCACCTCGGCGTGGTCGGAGGCGCAGCCCGCATCCTCCTCCCACTCGCCGGCGTTAGCGTTGATGGCCACCACCGGCTCTGACGGGTTGCCGGGCGGCCCGACGAGGCTGTAACGGGGAAAGTTCCCCTCGGCGGGCAACACCAGGATGTAGTCGACCCGCGCCTCTTTCGGCAGCAGGCTGACCGTGTCGTAGCCGTCGAAGTTGTCGCCGACCGTGACGCAGGTGGCGGCGCTCGTCGAGGGGATGGCGCTCTCGGTGCCGTTGCCGATCCAGGTGCCTCTCGCGTCGCGGGCCAGGAGGTCGTAGAGGTCCCACGCCCAGCCGTTCCCCTTGTCGAAGGCGGAGAGCTCCCAGTTGCCCAGCTGTTCGCGCATGCCCCGGTACTGGCCGCCGAAGCCGGCCTTGTCTTTCGTCTCGTCGGCCCATTTCGCCACGTCGGTGTTCCGCGTCGCCTTGGAAACCCCCTTCGGCCCGATCTGGTTAAGGTCGCCCAGCATGAAGGCCGGGCGGTCGAGGCCGTTGGGCGAGCCTTGGCCGCCGGCGCGCTTTTTCTTCGCCCAGTTGCGGAACCCCGCGAACTGCTCCGCGCGGACGTTCACTTGCCATGGGTTGGCGCCCCCACCGGCCTTGACGCAGTTGTGCCCCCCCACCGGCTGGCCGGCCGTGTCCTCACACCAGATGGTGGTGGCGTACTCGCCGTCCTCCTCGTAGTCGGCCTGCGTGTGGGTGCAGAAGACGTCGACGAAGTCGTCGGAGATCCAAGTCTCGGACTTGCCCGGTGTCAACGGGGTGGAAGGCACGGCGGACGACTGCTTGACCCCGATCCGCGCCCACACGATGCCCTTCCAGCCGGGACGCGGGGTCCCGATCCCCAAGCACTCGCCCTCCGACGGATCCTCATCGGCGCACCAGGACGAGACTTCCGGCAGCTCGCCGTAGAGCACCCAGTCGGAGTCGACGATCGGGCCCGCCGCGAGGATCATGTTGTTGGGCGGATCACCGCCGGGCCGGTACACCGCGTGCATCGGGGCCAAGTTGTTGTCGGCACGGAGCTTGTTGACAGCGGCGACCAGCTCGGGCTTGGCGTTCTCCTCCATGATCTCGGTCACGCAAACGACGTCGTTCCTGAAGACGAGCTGCGCAAAGTCCAAAATCTCCCCTGGACCGCCGTCGCCGGCAGGGGCGTCGAGCTGACCGACGTTGTAGGCGCTCATGCTCAACTCGATCCGCTCGGGCAGCCCCATGGCCACGGTCTGCCACGAGAGGGTGCTCAGGTCGGTCGGCGGCTTGTTGAAGAAGTTCGGAAGGTGCCCGAACGACCCGGTCGGTCCCGGAATCACGAGCGGACGGTGCAGCACTCCGAGGCCGAAGAGCTCGTCCTCGACGATCTGGCTGGTGTTGATGGCCGCGCCGCGAGGCTGAGCGTGGACCGAGACCTCGAAGCTGAGGAAAGCCACGACGGCGCCCTGCTTCGCCTCTTCCTGCCCCTTGGCGACGACCTTGAACGCCTCCTTGTCGGGGTCGTCGCCCGGCAGCGTGATGTTTTTCCAGCCGGCGGCGCAGGCCCCCTTGAACTGCTTGAGAGTGAGCTTCAACCCGCTCGAGCCCTGCACGCTCGTGTAGCCGATGACGATCTTGCGATCCTCCCCTGCCGGGTGAGCGGTGGGTTGGTTGTTGGCCTTGCAGCTCTGGCTGTCGAGGCTGGCCTGGCGCGCGCCGTCGAGGAAGAGGGTGATCTCGCCCCGCTCGCCCCACGGTTGCGCGGTGCTGGCGTGCACCTTGAGGCCCACGAACAGAGTGCTGGCGGCGCAGCCGCTGCCGTCGGACTTTTTGCACTGGGTGGAGGTGAAGGAGACGTTGTCCGACATGCTGAGGTACAGCTTGCCGTTGCCCTTGGGGGCGCTGTTGCTGAAGTCGTTCAGCTCGACGCGGATGCCGTTGGCGTACTCGGTCTCCTTGATCGAGCCGTCGACGGACGGCTGCACCTGCCCGTCCTGCCACTCGGGGCCGATGCTCTGCAGCGGCATCCAGATCCGCGGCGGCTCGGCGGCACAGATCGACGGCGCGGCGAGGGCCAGGACGACGGTGGACACGACGCTGCGGCGGTCCATGGGATCCTCCTTCGCCCGCTAGGGCGGCGAGTGCGAGCTGCGCTTTCGGAGTGCGACAGCTTATACCCGTTCCCTGGATCGCTTCTGGGCTTAGTCGCTCAACGCCCGTGCCGCACCAGCTCCTGGACCTGCAGCACGCGCGGCTCCCCTCCCTTCCCGGTTTCCGGAACCACGCCGCGCAGCACCACGTCCTTCCCGGCGTGCTCGTCGTGCAGGCGCTTGGCGAGGCCCTTGGCGCTCGGGCGGTCGACGAGCAGGTAGACGACGTCGAGGCCTTTCACGGCAAGACCGGGCTTGCCGCGGTGGACGATCGTGCCGGCGATCCGCACCTCGGCATCCTTGGGCGTGAAGCCGCCGTCGATCGCCACCTGCCGGACGGCTTCGACCGTCGCGGTGTTGCCGGGGCGGAAGGTGAGATCGACGACGCCGCGGTTGAGCGAGACCTCGACCTTCTCCACCCCCTTGATCTTCTGCATGGCCACGCGCACGGCGTGGGCGCAGACCGCTCAGTCCATGCCGAAGAGGGTTTGCTGCATGCGCAGCAGCTCGGCGTGCGCCGTGGCGGCCGGCGCGAGCAGGGTGAGCAGGAGCGAGAGCAGGACGAGGCGTTTCATGGCGTGCTCCTCGGTATGAACCAGTAGCTGAAGTTGACGACGAAGCGGACGTCCTCCTCGGGCTGGTCGCCGTGGAGGTCGCTGTGGACGGGGAAGAGCGGGCCGCCGGAGATGCCCCAGGGCCCGTAAAGCCCGAGCACGGTCGGGCCGGCGAAGACCTCGTGGCCGCCAGTGTCGGCCAGCGCGCGGCCGGCGATCTCGTCGCGCCCGCGGTACTCGCCCACCAGCTCGACGAACCAGCGCCAGTCCGCGTGCGGCAGCTCGGCGCGGAAGCGCTGCGGCCGGTAGCCGTAGACCAGGCTCCAGATCGCCATGTCGCCGGTGCGGTCGCCGCCGCGTGCGCTCGCCGCGCGCTGGACCTGGGCGCCGGCCCAGGCGTAGTGGACGCGCGAGGCGTAGCCGGTGGCGAGCCCGCCGAGGACGCCCGGCGAGGTGCGCACGCCGGCGCGGACGTCGTCGGTCGGGACCTCGAGGCCGAGATAGGCGGTCGACTCGAAGCGCGCGCCGACGCCCAGCGCCCGCCGGTGGAAGCGCCAGCCGAGGAGGAGCTCGGCGTCGCGGACCCCCGGCATCGTCGCCATCATCCTCGCCGGCGGCACCCCCGGGTCGTCGTCGAGCGACAGCGGCAGCGAGACGGAGACCTGGAGGTCCTCCGTCAAGCCGTAGCCGAGCATCGGCCGGACCATCGCCATCTCGCCCGCGCTCCCCGAGCGCCCCATGGCGCCGACGTCCAGGCTCCACAGTCCCTGCCCGAGCGTCGGCGTGGCGAGCCCGTAGACCGGCCCGTGCCCGGCCGCGGCGAGCGGGGAGGCGGCGAGCACGAGGCCGAGCGCCGCGGCGAGGGTGATGCGCGCCCGCACGCTCACGACGCGAACCTCGCGAGCAGGGGCCCGAGTAGGTACGCCGCGAAGAGCCCGATCCCGTACAGCGCGGCCGACAGCCACAGCACGCCGCGGCTGAAGCGGCTCGCGACCTGGCAGGCGGCCGGGTCGTCGATTGGGCAGCCGAGGGTCCGGGCGCGCAACCGAGGCGCGAGCCAGTAGACGTAGCCGAGGTTGCCGGCGATGAGGACGCCGGCGACGGTGAAGGTCCACGCCTTGTGCCGCGACAGGGCGACGAGCCAGGGGAGGGCCGAGAGCGTCGAGGCCACCGTCGCCCCCAGCCCGACGAGCACGAGCAGCGACGGCAGCGCGCAACAGACCAGCGTCCCGAGCGAGGTGAAGAGAGAGAGCAGCGACGACGCCGTCACTTTCGGCGAGGCCGCTCCGGGCGGTGGCAGACTCTGAGATCCAGCTCGCATGCGCTCCTCCTTGGCGAGAAATTCCACGCCGCGACGGCGGCGAGGCACACTTCTCCCGTGGGAGCGCTAGATCAGGAAGACGGCGAGGAGGGTATGGAGGCCGGTGCCCCGGACGACCGCGAGGGGCGGCGGGTGCTCGGCGAGCGCGGACGCCTCGCCGAAGACCAGCAGTTCGGCGACCGCCCGCGGCGCGACGGCGACCGGCGCGAGCGCGATCGGCCCAGGCGCCTGCGGCGCCTTCTCGCCGGCCGGCTGGCAGCAGTCCGAGGACATGCCGTCACAGGTCGAGGCGGCGGCGGTGTCATCCATCGGGCAGGAGGCCGGCTCGCGGCAGGGAGGACCGCTCAGACCCACCACCAGCGTCCACGCCGCGAGGGCGAAGGCAACGGTGGGGAAGCGGCGCCGCAAGTCCATCGACGGGATTCTAGGTCAGAGCCGCCGGCCGTAGATCCAGAAGAACGCGTCCCCCCGAAGGCGCACCGCCGACCATCCTTGGCGGGCGGAGTAATGGGCTCTCAGGTGTTTGACCGCGCCGTTCTCCTCGTAGACGGCGATCACCTCTTCCCACTCCAAGGGCGGGGTCGAGCCGCTCATCCATTCGAGGTGACGGGTATCGGACAGATACTCCTCGAGAGCACGGCGCGTGCGCTCCGACCCAGACTCTCTGATCGCTTCCATTCCGGTCCGAAGTCCCCGCCCGCGCAACGCCGCAAGAGCAGTGCCATCGCACCTCGGCCATAAGACCTCGCGAGGCCGGCCGCGCCAGCCGCTGCGCTAGTTGTCCCGCTGGTGTCCGTCAGAGCTGGCGGAGCCGTTGGTGCGAGGGAGCTGCTTCCACACCGCGGTCGAGCCGACGAGGAACATGGTCTCCTCGGCCGCGGGGGGCTCGCAGGGGGACCCTCCGTACCTCAGGAGGAGGGCGTCGATGACCTCCCGGACGAGAGGCTGGGATCCTGGAAAGAGGTAGACCTGCCGCGGGATGTGGGGACCCCGCGAGGCGAGCATCGCCATCCCGTCGGCTCCCTCCGGAGAACGGACGAAGGCCAGCAGCATGCTGGCAATCGTCGCCTCCTCTTCCCGGGATTCCTCGGGGAGACTCAAGCAGAAGCACGGCCCAAGACTGCCCACCGCCCGCTCCTCGCCCGCCTTTGACTGCGCGAATGTAGGAGGAGAGTAGCACAGACCCGATCAGCCCCCCCCCCGGCCCGCGGGGCCGCGAGGGTATGCTTCCATACAAACCCCCGAGGCCAGAAGAGTCGAACGTCATGCAAGCACATCGGACCCGAGCCAGGGTCACAGAGGATCACGAGGTCACGGTGACGTTGCCTTCTGACTTTCCAGCGGGCGAGGCGGAAGTCATCGTGATTGCCGAGCCGCCGCAGACGGGACCACGCGGCGCGACTCCGGCGGCCGATTTCAACAACTGGCTCGACGGCACTCTCCGCCGGCTACCGCCGGCACCGAGCCCACCGCTCGATGCGCTTCGCCGCGAAAACCTCTACGAAGACGACTGATCGTTCGGCGTGTTGGTCGAAGACGAGGGGGACAGCCGACCGCTGGACCAGATCGTCGCCAGCGACGGCATAACCGGCAAGCGCGCTCACGACGGGTGCATCGTGGCGCTCATGCTGTCGCACGTTTCTCGAATTCTGACGCTCAACGGAGGAGACTTCGCGAGCATCGCCGGAGTCGTCGTCCTCGAGCCGCAAGCCGTGGCCGGTTGACGCATCCGCCCACGCGCAGGAGCGGCGGCAGCGAAAGGCCGCCGCTTCGGCACCATCTGCTGCCGCATGCGCGGCTATCGCAATTTGGTGCCGGACCTCCGCGCCACTGGCTCCAGCGCGCCGGGCTTCCACCGCGGGCAGCACTACGAGATCGAGGTCGGGGCGGGGCGGCTTACGATTCGAGCTGTAATGGCGCGCGTAAAGACCTGACGCTGCTCCGCGAGGAGTCGCCAATCCTTGAGTCGTTCTCCTAGGGTGTCGGGCACGTCAGGATCTCCTTTCGTTCGTTGGGGATTGGGGGTGCGACGCTCCGCGACGCCCGCCGAGCGGCGCGAAATGGCCTCCGGGAGGCGCGGAACGCCCTGCAGCGGCTTCGGAACCCTTTCCCGGAGCGTGGGAATGGGTTGCGCGGGCCGGGGAACAGGTTGCGGAGCGCCGGGAACCCTTTCCGAGCGGCTCGGAGGAGGTTCCGCGGCGCGCGCAACCCATTCCCGGCGTCGCGCAATCAATTCCCGGCGCCGCGCAACAGGTTCCGGAGGGCGCGCAGGAGGTTCCGAGGTCCCGGGAGGACCTTGGGAGGCTCCACCGGGGCGTCTGAAGGTCGCGCGGGGACATTTCGGGGCTTCCGGCGGGCGTTACGCCACCTTCTCCAAGGCCCGCCGCGAGCTCCAGCTCCTCCTTCGTCAGGGCGCGGGCGGTCTTGGCGGTGGTGAGGGTGAGGGTGACGGCGCCGCCGGCGATCTGGACGGCGCTGACGCGCCATTCCGGCAGGCCGGCGAGGAGCACCTGGATGCGCTCGGCCTTCAGGTGCTCGGTGACGGGGGTGGTGAACCGGGCGGAATGCCCGGACCCGAAGTCGAATCGGCGAGCTTGTGGACCTGGGTGAAGAGGACGCGCGCCCGCTCGCGCAGGGCAAGGGCTTCCTCGGTCTGGCTGTTCGGGGGAGGCGGCGGGCGTATGCGCCGCAAGCGCCCGCGGCGGCGTTGCGAGGACGAACAGGGCGTCGAAGTGACTCAGGTGGGCCACGGGCGTGATTACCACCGCAGAGCGGTATAAAAGCTCTCCCATCTGGTTAGATCACGGTACAGCATGGGATTGCGTGTCAACGCGCGTATCGGGGCCGTTGCTGGCATCTAACGCGTAGAGGGAGGTACAATCCCGGCGTGGATCTCAGCCAACAGGCCGACGCCGAGACCCTGCGGGTGCGCACGGCCCTGCGCGAGCTGATCCGCCGCAAGCGCATGTCGTTGCGCGAGGTCGGGATCCTCATCGGCCGGCGGCACGATTACCTGCGGCAGGTCTTCAGCGGCGCGATCGAGCTTCGGTACTACCACATCGCCGGCATCCTCGCCGCGCTCGACGTCTCGCCGGTGGAGTTCTTCGAGGAGGTCTACGGCCCGCCCGACGTGCGCGGCAAGCCCGCGGCCGCGCCGCCCCACCCGGCGTACCCGCTCAGCGCGCGCCTCGTACGGCACGCGAGCCTGCGCGTGCTGATCTGGAGACTCAAAGAGAAGGGGATCTTCAGCGACGAGGAGATCGAGCGCCTCTTCGCGGAGCTCGACCGCGAGATGCCCGAAGTGCCGCCGCTGCCTAACGGCTGAGCTGCGGCAGGCTTTCCTGGAACTTCTTCGCCACGTCGCGCAGCAGCGCGACGACGGCGTGCTGCGAGCGGGCGATCTCCTGGAGCTTGAGGAGCGCGGCGATCAGCTCGCGCCCGACGCCGAGCGACTGGAAGAGGGGGATCGTCTCGGCCACGGTGCCGACCAACTGCGCGACGAGGCCCTGGCGGGCGTAGACCTCCGCCAGGTCGAGCGAAACGACGGCGACCTCGACCGTCAGGTCCTTCCGCATGTAGGTGTCGCGCACCTGCTCGAGCCGGAACTGCGCCGCGCCGTACAGGCCGAGCTCGCGCTCCACCTTCCCCTTCACCCAGCCGACGCGCAGGTGGACCAGCTCGTCGGTGCACTCTGCGAACTGCGGCTCGGAGAGAGCCAGCAGGTCGTAGGCGTGGGCGGGTTGCTGGAGCTCGACGAAGCAGTAGACGAGGTTCTGCGTCGCGGCCCACAGGAGGTCGAGGTCGTGCGGGCGGCCGGTGAGCATCGGCAAGCAGCGCTGGAGGGGGGCAACGGCATCCTGCGGCTGCCCCGAAGCGATCTTGACGAGTGCGAACCCGATGAGCGCATTGACCTCGCCTCTACGGTCGCGCAGTTTTCTGTAGAGGTGCGTTGCAACCCTATAGAGCCGAACAGCCGCCCCGAAATCACGCTGAAAACTACGGAAAGAGGCGGTCTGGCTAGCCAGCACGGCGTGCAGAGCGGCGTCGCCGCTACCGCTTCGTCGAAACGCATCGGCCCTCTCGAATGCAGCCGCCGCCTGCGCGACCTCGCTGCGAACGCGATGCGCGGTCCCCGCTTGGGCCCAGGCGCGGGCCAATCCGTCATTGACCAGCGAACGCGGGCTGGGGCCTGCGCAGGCCGCCGCCTCCGCCGCGGCGAGCGCCAAGCGGGCGAACCGGAGCATTTCGTCCGAATCCCGGTAGCGCACTTCGTGGCTCCGCTCGACATAGGCCGCGGATAGCTCCAGCGAGGCATAGCGGGTGCCGTTCCGGACCTTCAGCTCCTGCCGCTCGGCGGGCAGCCGATCGAGCTCGGCGAGCAGCTTCTGCGCGGGAGGGTGGCGGCGCTCCAGCTCGGCGGCGACATCCCGATCGATGGCCTCGAAGGCTTGATCGTAAGCGCCGGCCGGCGGACGACGTCCCTCGCCGCTCCCCCCGGGGAAGGCGGCGGCGAGGGATGGAGCCTGGGTGCAGGTCTCGCAGCCGGCGAGAAGGTGACGAGCGACGAGGCGGCGCTCCTCGGGCGTCGCCTCGCCGGCTGCGAAGCGGGCCAGCACGTCAGGGGAAATCGAGTGCTCGCGCTCGTCGTCCACTGGTAGAGCAATTTTATACGGAATCGCGCGTCCGCTCGTCGGCGATTGCGCTCCCTACGGGCCGGCGGGGCCCTCGGGCGGCTCGGGACCCATCCCCGGAGGGCAAGGCTTCGGCACGCCGTTGGGATCGAGTCCACAATGGTTGTTCTCGAACACGGGCCGCATCCGGCCAGCGTCACCTTCACCAGGCCCCGGCTGATCGGTCCAGCTCATCCAGCGGGCGATCCGCTCGAGCCACCCAGCGATCCAGCCGCCCGCGTCCGTCCGCGCTGGCGAATCCATCGCCCCTGCCCAGGCGGCGGGCGCCACCATCAGCAGACACACCACCACCGCCAGCCCGAGGGCCGCTTTCCGCAAACCTTTCATGGGATTCATCCCTCCGTCGGGTCGGAGCCCGGCCCGGAGCGGCGCGGGACGCCCGCATTGCGATAGTGCCACACGAGGCAAGCGGTTTGCAGAGCGCGGCCGAACATGAGCAAGCTCTGGCGTGAGAACGGCCTTTCCTTGGTGCTCGTGGCGCTGTTCGTGTTTTCGTTTTTTGGCCAGGTGGCGGCCGGGCATCGCGCCCACAACGAGGAGCAGCGGCAGCACGGAGAGCCCACCGTAGGGGTCGGCGAGTACCTGCGCAGCGGCCACTTCCTCGAAGCGACGGCGGAGAACTGGGAGTCGGAGTTCCTGCAGATGTTCGCCTACGTCCTGCTGACCGCCTGGCTCTACCAGAAGGGCTCTTCCGAGTCGCGCAAGCTCGACGCCGAGAACAAGCAGGACCGCGACCCGCGCGAGCACCGGCGGCGCCCGCGGGCCCCGTGGCCGGTGCGCAAGGGAGGCGAGGTGGTGCTGTGGCTGTACGAGCACTCCCTGGCTCTCGTCTTCCTCCTGCTCTTCCTCTTCTCGATCGCCTGGCACGCACGCGGCGGATTGATCCACCACAACGAGGAGCAACTCGCCCACGGCCAGCCGCCGGTCGGGCTTGCCGACTACGTCGGCGGCGCGCAGTTCTGGTTCGAGTCGTTCCAGAACTGGCAGAGCGAGTTCCTCTCGCTCGTGGCGATGGTCGTCCTGTCGATCTGGCTCCGCCAGCGGTACTCGCCGGAGAGCAAGCCGGTGGACGCGCCGCACGGCGAGACGGGCACGGGTTAGCGGCGAGCTAGGCCGCCTCCACCGCGCGCGCGGCGAGGCGGCCGGAGACGACCGCCCCTTCCATCGTCGCCAGGTACTGCTGCCGCGTGTAGTCCCCGGCCAGGGTGAGGCCCGGGACCGGCGTCGCCTGCGGCGGGCGCAGCGCGTCGTTGCCGGGGGAGAGGGAGTAGAAGTCGGCCGGGAGCTTGACGACGCGGTAGTCGAGGATGCGGCCGCGCAGCGAGATGCCGAGCCGCTCGGCGTCGCGCAGCGTGATCTCCAGGATCTCGGCGGGGCGCATCGGGATGAACGGCTCGGCCGGCGTCAGGATGATCGACAGCCGCCCGCGGCTCTGGCGGAACGTCGAGCTCGAGCTGGATCGTCACCGCCGGCATCGACGGCAGCCGCAGCATGGGCTCGAACCAGGAGTGGCCGCCGAAGGCCTGCCGCACGAGCTGCTGCGCCGGCGCGAGCGACGCCGCCAGGACGACGTGCTCGGCGGCGATCCGCTCGCCGCCGCCGATCTCGACGCCGGTCACCCGCCCGTTGCGCGTCAGGAGCCGCGTGACCTTGGCCCGCGTCCGCACCTCGCCGCCGCGTTGCACGATGGCCGCGGCGAGCGGCGCCGCCAGGACCTCGGTCATGCCGCCGAGGAAGGCGCCGACACGGACCGTGAAGAGCCGCGCCAAGTAGGGCCCCAGCGTGCCGAAGAAGGCGTAGGCGGAGTAGCGCTCCGGCGGCAGGAAGTAGAGCCCGGAGGTCAGCGGCACGAGCACGTTCTGGATGGCGCTCTCGGTGACGCCGGCGGCCTCCGCCTTCGCCCGCACGTTCCACTGGTCCAGCCCGGCCGGGTTGGCGAAGTACTCGACGAGGCCGGCGCTGATGAAAGCCGCGAGGGTGACGCGGTCGAGGACGGAGAGGATCTCGAAGTTCCCGAGCGCCCCGGCGAGGGTCTCGAAGGGCCGGTAGAGCGGCGCGGCGCCGAAGACGCCGCTGCCGCGCCCGTCCGGGAGGCGGATCTCGACCTCGTCCTCCCAGTAGACGATGTCGTCGACGTCGAGCCCGGCCTGGCGCAGCAGCGCGGGGAGGGCGGCGTAGAAGCCGAGCATCCGGTGGAGCCCTGACTCGACGTCCATCCCGCGGTCGTTCCAGGAGGAGGTGCGCCCGCCGACGACCGCGCCGCCCTCGAGCAGCAGCACGCCGCGCCCGCGGCAGCCGAGCTCGATCCCGCAGCTCAGGCCGGCGAGCCCGGCCCCGACGACGACGACGTCCGCGTGCTGCATGACGCACTTGAGAATGACATAGATTTCTGGGGCAGGCGAAGACATCGGCAACGGGATTGCAGGCGTGAACGCGCGCCGTCAGCCACATCCCGATGCACGGGAGCATCTTCCTGCAGCTCCAGCATTACGTGACCGCCCATCACGGCGCGTCCGCGTGGCCGGAGGTGTTGTGGGCGGCCGGCGTCCCGGAACGGACGTACTTACACTCCGAGGCCTACCCTGACGCCGAAGCCTTCGCGCTGCTCCGGTGCGCGGCCTACACGCAGCAGAAACCCGTTCCGGAGTTCCTGGAAAACTTCGGCGAGTTCATTACCCCTTGGCTGATGGAGCTTTACGCTCCGCTGATCCCGGAGACCTGGGGCACGCTCGAGCTGCTGCTCAACACCGAGGAGACGATCCACGGCATCGTCCGCGCCACCAACCCCGACGCCGAGCCGCCCCACCTCCAGTTCACCCGGACCGGCCCGTGCGCCCTCCGCTTCGTCTACGACGCGCCCCTCCCGGTGGGAGGACTGGCGAAAGGGATCATCCAGGGCGTCGCCAACCACTACGGCGACAGGGTCGACGTGCAGGAGACCCGACACGCCGGCGGCGCGGTCGAGATGGACATTCAGATCCTCCCGCGGGAGGAGGCCCGCTAGCGCAGCCGCTCCTGGAGCCGGTGGACCCACTGGTAGAAGGTCGGCAGCGCCAGCAGGGTGAAGAGGGTCGAGGTGACGAGGCCGCCGACCATCACCACCGCCAGCGGCCGCTCGACCTCGGTGCCGTAGAAGCGCAGCACCAGCAAGGGCAGGAGGCCGAGGATCGCGCAGCCGGCGGTCATCAGCTTGGGGCGGACGCGGCCGATGCTCGCCTCGCGCAGCGCCTGCTCGAAGGGCTTGCCGGCGGCGACGAGGGTGCGCGTCTGCGCCACCAGGACGAGACCGTTCTGGACCGCGATGCCGAAGAGGCCGATCAGGCCGACGAGCGACGAGACGTTCCAGGTCTCGCCGGCGACGAGCAGGGCCAGGATGCCGCCGACGAAGGCGTCCGGGAGCGTGGCGAGGATGACGAGCGTCTCGGCGAGCGAGCCGAGCGCCAGGTAGAGCAGCAGGAAGACGGCGAAGATCGCGACCGCGATCGCCAGGCCGAGCGAGCGCATGGCGCGGGCCTGGTTCTCCACCCGCCCGCCGATGTCGAAGAAGTAGCCGGTGGGGAGGTCGAGCTCCCGCGCCAGGCGCCGCCGCACCTCGGCCGCGGCGCCGCCGAGGTCCCGGCCTTCGACGCTGGCCTCGACGGCGATGCGCCGGCTCCCGGCCTCGCGCTGGATGGCCGCCGGCCCCACGGTCTCCTCGATGCGCGCGAGCTGGCCGAGCGGGATGCGCGTGCCGTCGGGGCCGTCCACCAGGAGCGCGCGCAGGGCGCTGAGGTCGCGCCGCTCCTCGTCCTGGAGCCGCACGACGAGATCGAAGCGCCGCTGCCCGACGAGGATCTGCGACACCTCCTCGCCGGCCAGCCCGACGCGCACCGCGTCGACGATCTCGCCCGGCTGGAGCCCGGCGCGGGCGGCGCCCTGGCGGTCCACCGTCACCCGCATCTGCGGCAGGCCGGTGAGCTGCTCGGCGCGCAGGTCGGCGAGGCCCGGGACCTCGGCCATGATCCTCTGCGCCTCGCCTGCCGACCGCGCCAGTTGATCGAGATCCGGGCCGAAGATGCGCACCTGGAGGTCGGCGGGCGTGCCGCCGAGCCCCTCGTCGATGCGCATGCCGAGCGGCGTCGTGAAGAGGACCGAGACGCCCGGCACCGGCTCGAGCCGCTCGCGCATGTCCGCCTCGATCGCCTCGAGCGAGCGGCGGCGGTCGGGCTTGAGGACGACGAGGACGTCGGAGACGGTGTGCGGCATCGGGTCTTCGGTGCGCTCGGCCCGGCCGGTGCGCCGCACCACGTCCTCGACCTCCGGCACCTCCCGCAGGACGTCCTCGGCGCGGTGGTTGAGCCGGTCCACCTCGTCGAGCGAAGCCTCCGTGGGGAGGACCGTCTGGAGGAGGAAGGCCCCTTCGTCGAGCCGCGGCATGAAGTCGGAGCCGACGAAGAGGGCGAGGACCAGCGCCGGGATGGTCACCGCCAGCGACAGCACCCGCACCAGACCGGCCCGCCGCATGCAGGCGTCGAGAAGCGGGGCGTAGACCGCCTTGATGCGGCGCACGATCCAGACGTCCTCGGCGGCACCCTCCGGCGCGGGCCGCAGAAAGAGGGCGGCGAGCACCGGCACCACGGTCAGCGCCAGCACCAGCGCGGCGGCGACCGCGGCCACCACCGCCGCGGCGAGCGGCCGGTACATCCGCCCCTCGATGCCCGACATGGCGAAGAGCGGCAGGAAGACGGCGACGACGATGAGAGTGGCGAAGGCGATCGGCCGCCCCACCTCGAGCGCCGCCGCCAGGGCCTGCCGCCGGCGCTCCGGCGCGGTCGTCGCCGTCAGGTGGTGGAAGATGTTCTCGGTCATGATGATCGCGGCGTCCACCAGGAGCCCCACCGCGATGGCGAGGCCGCCGAGCGTCATCGTGTTGATCCCGACGCCGAGCGGCTGGAGGACGAGCCCCGAGAGGGCGATCGAGAGCGGCAGGGTGAGCGTCACGATGAGCGCCGCGCGCAGGTTGCCGAGGAGGAGGAAGAGGACGCCGACGACCAGCACCGCCCCGAGCAGCACTGCCCGCCCGACGCCGCCGAGGGCGAGCCCCACCAGCGCCGACTGGTCGTAGACGAGACGGAGCTGGACGCCGGGCGGGAAGGTCGGGCGGAGGTCGTCGAGGACCCGCCGCACCCGCGCCGCCACGTCCATCGTGTCGGCCCCGAACTGCTTGACCAGACGGCAGCTCACGACCTCGCCGGCCAGCCGGTGGGCGAGGCCGCGGCGCACCGCCGGCGCCTCCCGCACCTCGGCCACGTCGCCCAGGAGCACCGGCGTGCCGCCGCGCATCGCGACGACCGTCGAGCGCAGGTCTTCGACCGTCTCGGCGCGCCCCACCGCCCGCACGCTCCACTCGATCGCGCCGCGGGCGACGAAGCCGCCGGCGGCGGAGCGGTTGGCGCCCTCGACGGCGTGCAGCACCTCGCCCAGGCCGACGGAACGGGCGACCATCCGCTCCGGGTCGAGCTGCACCTGGAACTGCCGCAGGTAGCCGCCCAGGACCTCGACCGCCGCGACCCCCGGCACCGCGAGGAGGCGGTTCTTGACCTCGAACTCCGCGAGATCCCGCAGCGTCATCAGGTCGGCGGCCCCCGGCTCGGCCTCCAGTGTGAACTCCAGGATCTCGTTGAGCCGGCCGGTCAGGCTCGAGACGAGCGGCGCGTCAGTCCCTGGCGGCAGGTCGCGGGCGACCTGGTTGACCCGCTCGCCGACGAGCTGGCGGGCGCGGTAGTAGTCGGCGTCGGGCTCGAACTCGACCCGCACCTGCGCCACCCCGAGCTGCGAGGTGGAGCGGATGCGCCGCACCTCGGGCAGGCCGGCGAGCGCCACCTCCATCGGCACGGTGACGGTGGTCTCCAGCTCCTCGGCGCCCATCGCCGGGTTCTGGACGATGACGCTGAAGACCGGCGTCGAGAGGTCGGGGAAGACGTCGCGCGGCAGGTCCTGGAGCCAGAGCGCGCCCAGGGCCGTGCCGGCAAGGACGAGGACCACCGCCAGCCAGGGCCGGGCAAAGGAGGCGCGGAGAGTGCGTTCGACCATAGCGCCCGCCTAGTGGTGGTGGTGCTCGCCGCCGCCGTGTGGCTTGTCGGCCTCGGCCTTGAGGAGGAAGGCGCCGTCCACGACGACCGGCGTGCCGGCCTCGAGCCCGGAGAGGATCTCGACCTCGCCGCCGAGGTCGCGGCCGCGGCCGACCGGCCGCATCTCGAAGGTTCCCTCGCCGCGCGGGATGAAGACGCTCCAGCCCTCCTCGATGCGCTGCAGCGCCGCCGCCGGCACGGCGACGACGGTGCCGGTCGTCTCGGCGAGCGGCAGCCAGGCGGTGGCGGACATGCCGGGCCGCAGGCCGCCGGGGTTGGCGAGGTCGATGCGCACCGGCACCGTCCGCGACTCCGAGCCGACCTCCCGGCCCACCCGCACGACCTTGCCGCGGAGCTTCTGTCCCGGCACCGCGGCGAGCGTGACCTCGGCCTCGGAGCCTTCGGTCAGGCGCACGGCGTCGCGCTCGAAGGCCTGGACGACGAGCCAGAGGGTCCCGAGGTCGGCGACGCGGAAGAGCGGCGCGGCGGGGTCGGCCGTCTCGCCGCGCAGGGCGTTGCGCTCGAGGACGGTGCCGCCGATCGGCGAGCGGAGGGCGAAGCGCGAGGGATCGCCGCCGCGGGTGCCGGAGGTCGGCGCGCCGAGGGCGGCGAGCCCGGCCCGCGCGGCGCGCAGCTCGGCTTGCGCCTCGGCGGCCGTGGACTCGGCCTGCTGCAGCTCGCCGAGCGAGACGATCCGCTCCGCCGCCAGCCCGCGCTTGCGCGCCAGGGTCTTGGCCGCCAGCTCGGCGCGGGCCGCGGCGGACTCGTAGGCCGCCCGCGCGCGCCCCAGCTCGGGGCTCTGCAGCTCGGCGAGGACCTGCCCGGGGCCGACCGTGTCGCCGGCGTCGGCGTGGACGGCGGCGACCCGCGCCGCGATCGGCGTCGCCACCGCGGCGTAGGCGTTTTCGTCCACCCGCAGCTCGCCGAGCGCCGTCACCCCCTGCCGCGCCGGGCGGGCCTCGGCGCGCGCCGTCGTGAGCTTGAGGTCGCGCAGCATCTCGGGCGCGATGCGCAGGATGTCCTCATCCTCGGCGGCCGCGCGCACCGCTTCGCCGGCGGCCTCGCCGGCGTGCTCCTCGTCGGCGTGCTCGTCGTCCGGCTCGGGCCCGCCGCAGGCGGCGGCGAAGGCGAGGACGAGGCAGAGAGGGAACAGGGAGCGGAATCGCCTCATCGCACCACCCCCGCGGCCGTTTCCAGCTCGACCCCGACCAGGCGCGCGGCGAGCAGGAGGTCCAGGTGGGCGAGCCGCGTCTCCAGGATCTCCCGGCGCACCAGGAGGAGCTCGCCCAGGTCGATCTCGCCCACCTCGAAACTGCGGCGGGCGAGCGCCACGTTGTCGTCGATCGCCGGCAGCGCCGTCCGCGCCAGCTCCTCGGCAGCCCGGCGCTGCGTCTCGTAGGCGGCGAAGGCGGCGCGCACCTCGGTCTCGGCGGCGCGCCGGGCGGCGTCGAGCTGCGCCCGCAAGAAGGCGGCGCGCGCGGTACCCACCGCCCGCTCCTCCTGGCCGCGCTGCGCCAGCGGCAGGGCGACGGCGACGCCGGCCAAGACGATGTCGGCCCCCTCCTCGCGCTCGACGCCGGTGCGCACGGCGAAGTCCGGCCGCGCCAGCGCCTCGCCGAGCCGGACCTGCGCCTCGGCCTCGCGCTCCGCGGCGGCGAGCGCCTGGAGGTCCGGCCGCTCGGCGGCGGCGCGGAGGAGGGCGTCGAGGTCGTAGACGGGCAGCATGCTCAGCTCGGCGACGGGCGAGAGGGGATCGCTCGGGCCGAGGCCGAGCAGCGCCCCGAGCCCGCCGGCGGCGAGGCGGTCGGCCGCGGCGGCCTCGCGCTCGGCCCGCGCCCGCGCCGCCGACGTGCGCGCGCGGTTGAGCTCGAGCGCGGTCGTCTCGCCCATCTCCGCGCGCCGCTCGATCGTGGCGAGGAGGTCGTCGCCGACCTCGGCCGCGAGGCGGGCGATACGCAGCCGCTCGACCGCCGCGGCGGCGTGGAAGAAGGCGCGGGCTACCTCGCCGAGGTAGAGCCGGCGGGTGTCGTCGAGCTCGGCGCGGGCGGTCTCGACCGCGGCCTCGGCGCCCGCGATGCGCGCGCGCCGCCGCGAGGCCGGCTCGAACCCCTGGCTCAGCGCCACCGCGTAGTCGGTGAAGGTCTCCTCGGCCCGCCGCCGGCCGCCTTCGACCTCGACGACCGGGTTCTCGCGCAGGCGGCGGGCGGCGGGGAAGAGCCGCGCCCGCGCCTCCTCGACGCGGCCGGTGGCCGCGATCACCGCGGCGGCCCGCGTGCGGGCGAGCTCCAAGGCTTCCTGCAGGCTCAAGCTGCGCTCCTGCGGCCGCGCGGGGCCGGGCAGGAGCAGGGCGGCGCCGAGAGACGCCGCGAGAACGTGTCGCATGGCGGACACCTCACCTCGCGTTAGGCGCGCGCCACCGGGCGGCGCGCCGGAGAGCTGAACGGCTAGGACGGAGGCAGGAGGGTCAGGCGGGCTTCGGGACGTGGAAGACGCCGGCGGGCTCGGCGGAGCGTGGGGCCGCGGCGGCGGGGGAGAGCGCGGCAACGGCGGCCAGGCTCGGAGCGAGCTGCGAGTCCGTGTGCGTAGCGGCCTGGATCGGGCAGCACGGGCAAGCGCAGCAATCGCCGGCGCAGGAGTCGTCCCCGCAGTCGCCGCAGTCGAGACCGCCCGCCCCCAGCGCACCCACGAGAGGGATCGCCAGGACGGCCAGCAGCACGAGGACGGCGGCTCTGCGCATCCTGGGCGTTATACCACGCAGGCGACCCTCTTCTGTCCCAGACCGCGACTGCTGAAACACTCGAAGGGTGAAAGGAGCACGCGATGATCAAGCCCACACTGACCTGCCTCGTCCTCGCCTTCGCCCTCTGTACCGCCGCGGCCGCCGCCGGGGAGGCGCCCCTTCCCGCGCCGGCCGCTGACCCGGTCGTTCTCCAAGTGCTGCCGGCCCCTGCCGCCGGCCCGACCTGCGGCGTGGCGGCCACGCCGGCCGTACGCGACAGCACGCCGGAGTGGCTGGAGATGGCCTGTTGCGGCAACCGCTGCTCGAGCGACGCCCAGTGCACCGCGACCTGCGGCGGCCCGGGCCAGTGCGTCCAGGTCAACTCCTGCTGCCGGCGGTGCATCTGCTCCCAGACCTGAACCGCACGGCCCGGCGCTTTCCCCGAAGCGCCGGGCCGCGCCCCCTCAGTCCTCCACCAGCGGCGGAGAAGAGGAGTAACGTTGACGGTGCATTGATCTCTCGCGACCCGGTCTGCGGCATGGCGGTCGATCCGGAGACGGCGCGGTTTCGCGCCGAGCACCGGGGCGAGACCTTCTACTTCTGCAGCGCGGGGTGCGAGGCGAAGTTCCGCGCCGACCCGGAGCGCTACGCCGGGCCGCAGGCCGCGGCCGCGCACGAGCACCATCCGGCAGCGCATCCTCCGCCTCCCGCCCCGCCGCCGGCCGCCGCCGCCGGGACGGAGTGGACGTGCCCCATGCACCCCGAGGTCGTGCGCGATCGGCCGGGGTTCTGCCCGATCTGCGGCATGGGTCTCGAGCCGCGGGTGGCGACGGGGGCGGCCGGGGACGAGGAGAACCCCGAGCTGCGGGACATGACGCGGCGCTTCTGGGTGAGCGCCGTGCTCACCCTGCCGCTGGTCGTCCTGGCGATGGGGATGATGCTGCCGGGCGACCCCTTCGCGCGCCTGCTGCCGCACCGCGCCCTCGGCTGGCTCGAGCTTCTCCTCGCCACGCCGGTCGTCCTCTGGGGGGGCTGGCCCTTCTTCGTCCGCGGCTGGTACTCGCTCGTCCACCGCGCCCTCAACATGTTCACGCTGATCGCGCTCGGCCTCGGCGTGGCCTACCTCTACAGCCTCGCCGCGCGGCTCGCGCCCGGCCTCTTCCCCGCCGCCTTCCGCGACGAGCACGGCGAGGTCGGCGCCTACTTCGAGGCGGCGGCGGTGATCGTCACCCTCGTCCTCCTGGGCCAGGTCCTCGAGCTGCGGGCGCGGAGCCGCACCGGCGCGGCGATCAAAGCCCTCTTGGGCCTGGCGCCGAAGACCGCGCGCCGGCTCCGCCCCGACGGCGGCGAGGAGGACGTGCCGCTCGACCAGGTGCAGGTCGGCGACCGCCTCCGCGTCCGCCCCGGCGAGAAGGTGCCGGTCGACGGCGTCGTCGAGGAGGGGGCGAGCGCGGTGGACGAGTCGATGGTGACCGGCGAGTCGATGCCGGTCGAGAAGAACCTCGGCGACCGCGTCGTCGGCGCCACCGTCAACGGCACCGGCGCGCTCGTCGTCCGCGCCGAGCGCGTCGGCGCCGAGACGCTCCTGGCGCAGATCGTCCGCATGGTCGGCGAGGCGCAGCGCAGCCGGGCGCCGATCCAGCGGCTGGCCGACCAGGTGTCGGGCTGGTTCGTGCCGGCCGTCGTGCTGGTGGCCGTCGTCACCTTCACGGTCTGGGCGCTGGTCGGGCCCGAGCCGCGGCTGGCCTACGCCGTCGTCAACGCCGTCGCGGTCCTCATCATCGCCTGCCCCTGCGCGCTGGGGCTGGCAACGCCGGTCTCGATCATGGTGGCGACCGGCAAGGGCGCCACCGCCGGCGTCCTCTTCCGCGACGCCGAGGCGATCGAGGTGCTGCGGCAGGTGGACACGCTGGTCGTGGACAAGACCGGCACGCTCACCCTCGGCAAGCCGCGGCTCGTCGCGGTCGAGCCCGCCGCGGGCTTCGACGAGCGCGAGCTGCTGCGCCTGGCCGCCGGCCTCGAGCGCGGCAGCGAGCACCCGCTGGCGGCGGCGGTCCTCGCCGGCGCCCGCGAGCGGGGGATCGAGGCGGCGCCGGCCGCGGAGTTCGCCTCGCTGACGGGCAAGGGGGTGCGCGGGACGGTCGAGGGGCGGCCCGCGGCGCTCGGCAACCGGGTGCTGATGGCGGAGCTGGGGGTGGCGCTGGACGGCCTCGCCGCGCGCGCCGAGGCACTGCGGCGTGAGGGGCAGACGGTGGTCTTCGTCGCCGCCGAAGGCCGCCCGGCCGGCCTCCTCGGCGTGGCCGACCCGATCAAGGAGGGGACGCCTGAGGCGGTCCGGGCCTGCCGCGACCTCGGGCTGCGGGTGGCCATGGTCACCGGCGACAGCCGCA
>DATLOC010000059.1:0-109633 GCA_035536455.1 Thermoanaerobaculia bacterium
TCGCTGGTGGCCGCCTCCGTGAACGCGGTGTTTGGATTTCTGCTCGCGTGGGTGCTCGTGCGCTATCCATTTCCGGGGCGCCGGTTCGTCGACGCGCTCATCGACCTGCCGTTCGCCCTGCCAACGGCCGTGGCCGGCATCGTGCTGACCACCATCTATGCGCCGAACGGGTGGTTTGGCGCGCCGCTCGAGCGCCTTGGCATCAAGGTGGCCTTCACACCGATCGGGGTGACGATCGCCCTGATCTTCATCGGCTTGCCGTTTGTCGTCCGGACGCTCGAACCGGTCATCGAAGATCTCGATCCGGAAATCGAAGAGGCCGCCGCCAGCCTGGGCGCCGACCGCTGGACCGTCTTCGTCCGCGTGATTCTGCGTACCTGTTTCCCGCCTGGCTGACCGGCTTCGCGCTGGCATTTGCGCGTGCGGTCGGCGAATACGGCTCGGTCATCTTCATCGCCGGCAACATGCCGATGCGCTCGGAGATCACGCCGCTGCTCATCATGATCGAGCTCGAGCAGTACGACTACGCCGGCGCCACCGCGATCGCCCTGCTCTTCCTCCTCGCCTCCTTCGCCCTGCTCCTCGGCCTCAACTTCCTCTCGCGCTGGCAGGCGCGGGCGCACACCGCCGCCGAGGAGGAGCGGTAGAGATGGCGGCCGCGGCGCCGGCGCGCGTGCGGCCGCTCGAGGAGCCGCGCCTCGTCCGCTGGCTCCTCCTCGGGCTGGCGCTCGCCTTCGTCGGTCTTTTTCTTCTCGTACCGCTCGTCGCCGTCTTCGTCGAGGCCTTCGCCGAGGGCTGGGCGGTCTATCGCGCCGCGGTGACCGGCCCGATCGCCCGCGCCGCGATCCGCCTCACCCTGACGACGGCCGCCATCGCCGTGCCGGCCAACCTCCTCTTCGGCCTCGCCGCGGCCTGGGCGGTGAGCAAGTTCCGCTTCCGCGGCAAGGGCCTGCTGGTGACGCTGATCGACCTGCCCTTCAGCGTCTCGCCGGTCATCTCCGGGATGATGTTCGTCCTCCTCTTCGGCGCCCAGGGCTTCCTCGGCCCCTGGCTCGCGGCGCACGACTGGAAGGTGATCTTCGCCCTCCCCGGGATCGTGCTGGCCACCGTCTTCATCACCGCGCCGCTCGTGGCGCGCGAGCTGATCCCGCTGATGCAGGCGCAGGGGAGCGAGGAGGAGGAGGCCGCGCTCACCCTCGGCGCGAGCGGCTGGCAGACCTTCCGCCGCGTCAGCCTGCCGAAGATCCGCTGGGGGCTCCTCTACGGCGTGGTGCTGTGCAACGCGCGGGCGATGGGCGAGTTCGGGGCGGTGTCGGTGGTCTCGGGGCACATCCGCGGGCGCACCACGACCCTGCCGCTGCACGTCGAGATCCTCTACAACGAGTACCAGTTCGCCGCCGCCTTCGCGGCCGCCTCGCTGCTGACGCTGCTCGCGCTGCTCACTCTCGGCGTCAAAGCCCTGGTGGAGTGGCGCACGGCGCGGTAGTACAGTGCCGGCATGCGCTGGTTCGGGGGGAGGGAGCGCGAGCTGGCCGAGGAGATGGAGCGCCGTCTCCTCGACACGACCGCCGAGCTGCGCCGCCGCCAGGCGGAGACCAACGCCGTGCTCGGCGGCATCGTCGAGGGCGTCTACTCGGTCGACCGCGACCGCCGCGTCCGCTACTTGAACCCGCAGGCGGCGGAGCTCCTCGGCGTCACCCCGGAGGAGGCGCTGGGCCGCTTCTGCGGCGACCTCCTGAACCCGCAGGGCCCGGACGGCGTCCGCCCCTGCGAGACGAGCTGCCCGATCGTCCACGCGCGCTCGCGCGGCAGCTCGCGTGCCACCGAGCAGCTCCTCCTCCCCGTCGGCCGGCGCACCGTCGTCCTGACCAGCGCGCCGCCGGCCGAAGGCAGGCAGGTGCAGGTGCTGCGCGACGAGACCGAGGTCGAGGCCAGCCGCCGCCTGCGCGACGCCGTCCTCGCCAACATCTCGCACGAGTTCAAGACCCCGCTCGCCGCGCAGCTCGCCTCGATCGAGCTGCTGCGCGACACCTTGGAGGCCGGCGACGGCGCCGGCAGCCGCCAGCTCGTCACCGCGCTGGCGCGCGGCACGCTGAGACTCACGCGCCTGGTGGACAACCTGCTCGAGAGCGTGCGCATCGAAGCCGGCCAGGACGCCCTGCGCCTGCGGCCGGTGGCGGTCGATCAGGTCGTCGAGGAGGCGGTCGAGCTGACGGCGCCGCTGCTCGAGCAGCGCGGCCAGCGGCTGGCCGTCGAGCTCCCCTTCCCGCTGCCGCGGGTCGAAGCCGACCCGCCGCGCCTCGTCCAGGTCTTCGTCAACCTCCTCGCCAACGCCAACAAGTTCGCGCCCGCCGACTCCACGGTGCGGATCGGCGGCGAGGCGACCGACGGCACGGTGACGCTCTGGGTGGAGGACGAGGGGCCGGGGGTGCCGGCGCCGGAGGAGGGCTCGATCTTCGACCGCTTCTACCGCGCCGGCGGCGGCGAGCCGGAGCAGACCGGCCTGGGGCTCGGGCTCTGGATCGTCAAGTCGATCGTCGAGCGGCACGGCGGGCGGGTCGCCGCCGCGAGCGGCGGCCGGGAGGGGCGCGGCGCCCGCCTCTACGTCACCCTGCGGCGGGCGGCGGACGATGAAGATCCTGGTCGTTGACGACGACCTCGACCTGCTGGGGCTGGTGTCCTACGCCCTGCGGCAGGGCGGCTACCTGACGGTCGAGGCGGTGGACGGCGAGGCCGCCCTCGCCGCCTGGGAGCGCGAGCGCCCCGACCTGGTGATCCTCGACGTCAACCTGCCGAAGCTCTCCGGCTTCGCCGTGCTCGAAAGGCTGCGGGCGAAGTCGCGCGTGCCGGTGATGATGCTCACCGTGCGCGCGGCCGAGGAGGACGTGGTGCGCGGCCTCGACCTGGGCGCCGACGACTACCTGGCCAAGCCCTTCAGCCCGCGGACCCTGCTGGCCCGGGTCCGGGCGCTGCTGCGGCGGGTGGGAGTCGAGAAACCCGGCGAGCTGGCGGCCGGGGACCTGGCGCTCGACCTGGAGCAGCAGCTCATCCGGGTGCGGGGCGGCAGCGCGGTGCGCTTGACGCCGTTGGAGGCCCGTCTCCTCCAGCTCCTCCTCGCCAACGCCGGCCGCGCCCTCCCCGCCGAGCGGCTTTTGAGCCACGTCTGGGGCCGCCGCGGCGAAGGCGACCGCCAGCTCCTGAAGCAGCTCGTCCACCGGCTGCGGCAGAAGATCGAAGAAAACCCCGCGGCGCCGCGGTACCTCCAGACCGAGAGCGGGGTCGGCTACCGGCTGGAGCCTGGAAGCAGCGTGTCTGACATATCGCCATGACCGTCACCGCAGCAGACCACGTTCTCCTTACAGGCGCCGGCTTCACACACAACTTCGGCGCACCGCTAGCGGAGGGCATTTGGAGTCTCATTCTCGGACACCCGGCGATCAAGTCGACACGTCTTCGTGATTTGTTGCTGAACGACCTTGACTATGAATCCGCGTACCATATTGTGATGTCCAGCGCCGATTACGTTAATGACGACAGAGAGGCTATGCAGCAAGCGGTCTCAGCCGCCTATGAATATATCGACGAGATCGTGAAGAGCTGGACGCCGACTGGAAGTATTTATGACATTTGGGATTCATGGCGAGATTCGCTGGAGATCGGTCACGGCCTGGATACTTCTTCACTCTAAATCAAGACCTCTTCGTCGAACGGCACTACGGAAACAGTCCCCCTAATGCTCCACTGGCCCTACTCGGACTAGGGCGAGGAGCGCGTTTGCAAAGTACGTTTGGAAGAATATTGGACTCTCGAGATCAGATTGCTCTTCCTGCGAGAATGTCTCCGCTGACCGCTCAGACCGGTGATGCATTCTACTTCGTAAAGCTTCACGGGTCATGCAATTGGCTCGCCTCTGATGGAAGTCAACGGATGGTGATCGGGCGCGGCAAGCGGCAGCAGATAGCTGAGGAGCCTATCTTGGCGGCATACCTGGGGCTTTTCGAGGAGGTTCTATGTTCAAGCCGGAAGCGACTTCTAGTAACCGGGTACGGCTTTCAAGATGAGCACATCAACAGAATGATAGCGACAGCAATCGAGCAACGGTCTCGAGGTGTTCATTCTGTCACCGCAGTCTTCCTCCGCGCTGAGAGAGATGATTAGCAAGGCACCCTGTGGACAGACGATCTGGAGCGGGTTGCGTCAGCATTGTCCGCACTCGTTGCTCTCTCTCTTTCCTGCCACTCAGGAGAAGACGCCTGCTTGGAAACGACTCTGCCAAGATTACTTCGGATCGTGAGATAGAGGAGTTGCCATTGAGAGGAACGGGATGAAGCCGAAAGTTTACCTGGAGACAAGCGTAGTAAGCTATTTAACGGCATCGCCAAGCCGAGACGTCGTCCTCTTGGCGCATCAGCAGATGACTCGCGAATGGTGGGATCAGCGAGGGCGGTATGACCTCTACGTTTCGCCCGCGGTGCTCACTGAGGTTGCACGCGGTAATACTGATGCGGCGGCCGATCGTCTCGCTGCACTTGAGGGCCTCGCCGTACTCGCGTTGACCTCTGCAGCATCTCAGCTTGCGGAAAGGCTCGTTCGGTTTGGAGCCATGCCTTCAAAGGCCATCGTCGATGCTGTCCACATAGCAGTGGCAGCGGTGCACGGGATGGACTACCTTCTCACCTGGAACCTAGCGCACATCGCCAATGCCAGGATTCGTGGTACCGTCGAGGCGGCGTGCAGAGAGTTCGGTCTTCAGCCGCCTGTCATCTGCACGCCGGAAGAGTTGATCGAGGAGTGACCTATGGAGCGAGACCCGATCGTTGAGGAAGTCCGAGCGATCCGCGACGCCTTCGCGAAGGAGCACGGCTACAATCTGAAGGCAATCGTGGCGGCTTTGCAGGACGAGCAGGCTGAGAGCGGGCGACCTGTGGTCTCACTGCCTCCGAAGCGCCTGCCCGACACACACGCAGAGCGCCGAGCTCGCGCGCCGCGCCGCTGATCCTGACTATCGCCGGGCTGCGGCGGCGGAAGCCGACCGCCAGCTCTAAGGCAGCTCGTCCACCGCTAGTGTCAGAAGAGCGAAGACAGCCCACCGGGCGCAGCCGACGACCGGAGAGCGAACCCATGGCCTCCCTGCTGATCCGGGACTTTCCTCCCGAGCTGCACCGCAAGCTCAGGCAGTCCGCCGAGAAGAACCGCCGGAGCATGGCGGAAGAGGCGATCGCGCTGCTGGAGATGGAGCTACAAGAGGGGCCGCCGGCGAGGCGAGAGCCGCCGCAGCCGATCGACCTCGGCTTTCCCCTGACCGACGAGCTCCTGGACCGCGCCAAGCGGGAAGGCCGCGAGTAATCGTCGCAGACGCCAAGGGGTCGCCTACCTGATCTCGTAAACGCTCGCCTTACGCCCGGGAGATGTCCCCGGAGTGGGATTTCGGGCCGGGAAGAGCCTCGGAGCAAGCGTCCGGCACGCTCCGTCAAGCGGGAAAACGCCCGAGGCAAGCGGGAATCACGCCGGTACAAGCGAGAATCGTAAAAGTACGCGGTACCGCAGGCCGGGGCAAGCGGGAGTTGTAAAAGTACGTCTGTACTGGAGCCCGGGGCAAGCGGGAATCGTAAAAGTACGGCGTCCTTTCCCGATTCCCGCTTGTACCGGACGTTTTCCCTCTTGTACGGAGCATTTTCCCGCTCGTACGGGGCGAGAGTACGTTTGTCCTCGGCCTTTTCCCCTTTGCACCGGGCGTGAGTACGTTTGACCGGAGCCTCCGTCCGCTTGCTCTGGGCTTGCGGACGATCGACCCGCGCCTCGGGACGCTTGCTCCCAGAGGTTTCCCTCAGCTCCCCGCCAGCCGCCTGAACGACGGGCAGGGTTGAACTTGCCGTTCGGGTGCGCCTCCCCCCTGGTCCTCTCGTAGCTCGGCGATAAGATCGCAGCGGGAGAACGATCCGTGCTTCCGGCACACAGCGTGGGACTCGATCCGGCTGTCGAAGCGTTGCTCGCGCAGGTGCGGTCGCGTCTGGAGAGCCACTATGGGCCGCGGCTCGCCGGCATCGTCCTCTACGGGTCCGTCGCTCGCGGAAGCGAGGAGCCCGAAAGCGACGTGGACCTCCTGGTCCTCCTTCGTGGCGAGCTGGACTACTTTCGCGAGCTGCGGACGCTGGTCGAGGTCCTCTACCCTCTGCAACTGGACTCCGAGCGATTGATCTCGGCACTGCCAGTAGTCTTCGACGAGTACAGAGCCGGCAGTCTTCAGCTTTACCGCAACGCAGCCCGTGAAGGTCTCGCCGTGTGACTATCCCTCCCCGAGCTCCATGCCCATCACGTGATAGCCCGCGTCGACGTAGACGGTCTCGCCGGTGATGCCGGCGGCCAGCGGCGACAGCAGGTAGAGGCCGAGGTTGCCGACGTCGTCCTGGGTGACGTTGCGGCCGAGCGGCGCCAGCGCGGCGACGCGCTTGTACATCTGCATGAATCCCGGGATGCTGCGCGCCGCCACCGTCCTCACCGGCCCCGCCGAGACGGCGTTGACCCGCACCCCCTTGGGTCCCAGCTCGTAGGCCAGGTAGCGGACGCTCGCCTCCAGCGCGCTCTTGGCGATCGCCATGACGTTGTACTTGGGGACCACCTTCTCGGAGGCGTAGTAGGTGAGGGTGACGATCCCGCCTCCCTCGCGCAGCAGCGGCTCGGCGGCGCGCGCCGTCGCCACCAGGGAGTAGGCCGAGACCTCGAGCGCGGTGCGCCAGTCCTCGCGCGTGGTCTCGATGTAGCGCCCGTCCATCGCCGCGCGCGGCGCGAAGGCGATGGCGTGGACGAGGTAGTCGAGCTGCCCCCACGCCTCCTCGAGGTCGCCGAAGGTCGCGGCCAGCTCCTCTTCGCTGAGCACGTCGCACTGGTAGAGGCGCCGGCCGGGGAGCGGGTCGGTGAGCTTCTCGAGGTCCTCGCGGAGCCGCTCGCCCTGGTAGCTGAAGGCGAGCTCCGCGCCGGCCTGATGGAGCTTCTCGGCGATCGCCCAGCCGAGGCTGCGCGCGTTCGCGACGCCCATGACCAGGCCGCGCTTGCCCGTCAAATCGATCGGGATCATGGCGCGCTACTCTAGCAGCCCGAAATGGACCTCTTCGCTCTGACGCGCGCGCTGGTGGACATCGATTCGACGACCGGCCGCGAGCCGGCGGCGACGGAGTTCCTCGCCGGCTACCTGGAGCCTCTTACGCGCGGCGACGGCGGCGGCGTGCTGGAGCGCTGGCCGGTCGAGGGCGCGCGCGAGAACCTCTTCGCCGCCTGGGGCGAGCCGATGGTGGTGCTCTCGACGCACCTCGACACGGTGCCGCCGTTCTTCCCCTCGTCGGAGGACGGCGAGCGGATCGGCGGCCGCGGGTCCTGCGACGCCAAGGGGATCGCGGCGGCGATGGTCAAGGCGGTCGAGGGCCTGCTGGCGGAGGGGGGGCGCGGCTTCGGGCTCCTCTTCGTCGTCGGCGAGGAGACCGACAGCGTCGGCGCGATCGCCGCCAACCGCACGCCGCGCGGCTCGCGCTTCTTGATCGACGGCGAGCCGACCGAGAACCGGCAGGTCGTCGGCCACCGCGGCGCGCTCTGGCTGGCACTGGAGGCGGCGGGGCGGGCCGCCCACTCCTCCACTCCCGAGCTGGGGGACTCGGCGATCGAGCGCCTCCTCGACGGCCTCGCGGCGCTCCGCGCCCTGCCGCTCCCCGAGGACCCGCTCCTCGGCCAGACGCTCCTCAACGTCGGCACCATCGCCGGCGGCCGGGCACCGAACGTCGTCGCCGACGAGGCGCGGGCCGAGGTCATGGTGCGCACGGTGGGCGACACGACGGAGTGGAAGCGGGCGCTGCGGGAGGCGCTCGGGCCGAGCGGCGTGCGGGTCGCGGACGAGCGGGAGATCCCGCCGGTCGTGATGCGGCCGCTGCCCGGCTTCGCGACCGAGGTCGTCCGCTTCACCACCGACATCCCCCGCCTCGCCGCCTGGGGGGAGCCGTTCCTCCTCGGGCCGGGGAGCGTGCGTCTCGCTCACACGGCCGAGGAGCATGTGGAGAAGAGGGAGCTGGTCGAGGCGGTGGGGCTCTATCGGAGGATGGTGCGCTTGTTGCTGGAGGAGTAGCGACGATGGCGGCGAACGGCAAGATCGAAGTCGGCATCCTGGGGGCGACGGGGACCGTCGGCCAGCGCTTCGTCCGCCTCCTCGAAGACCACCCATGGTTCACGCTCCGCTGGGTGGCGGCGAGCGACCGCAGCGCCGGCAAGCGCTACGCCGAGGCCGCGACCTGGCAGCTCGAAGGGGCGCCGCCGGCGGCCGCCGCCGACCTACGCCTCGACGATTGCACCCCCGGGCGCGCGCCGCGCCTCGTCTTCTCCTCGATGAGCTCCGACGTGGCCGGCGAGATCGAGCGCGCCTTCGCCGCCGCCGGGCACGTCGTCGTCTCCAACTCCAGCAGCTACCGCATGACCCCGGACGTGCCGCTCCTGGTGCCCGAGATCAACCCCGGCCACCTCGGCCTGCTGCCGGCGCAGCGGCGCGAGCGCGGCTGGGAGGGGGCGCTGGTCTGCAACCCCAACTGCGCCGCCGTGGTGCTGGTGATGGCGCTGGCGCCGCTGGCGCGCTTCGGCCTGCGGCGCGTAGTGGCGACGACCTTCCAGGCGGTCTCCGGCGCCGGCTACCCCGGGGTGCCGTCGCTCGACGCGCTCGGCAACGTCATCCCCTTCATCCGCGGCGAGGAGGAGAAGCTCGAGCCCGAGACGCAGAAGATCCTCGGCAGCCTCGACGGCGACCGGGTGCGGCCCTTCCCGGTGACCGTCTCGGCACACTGCAACCGGGTGCCGTCGCTCGACGGCCACCTGGTGGCGGCGAGCGTCGAGCTGGAGGAGAGGCCGCCCCTCGACGCGGTGCGCGCCGCCCTCTGCGCCTTCCGCGGCCTGCCCCAGGAGCGCCGGCTGCCCTCGGCGCCGGAACGGCCGATCCACGTCCTCGACGCCCCCGACCGCCCGCAGCCGAGGCGCGACGCCGGCCTCGAGAACGGCATGGCCACCGCGGTCGGGAGGGTGCGCGAGTGCCCGGTGCTGGGCTACAAGTTCGTGGCGCTGTCGCACAACGTGTTGCGCGGCGCCGCGGGGGCGGCGGTGCTGAATGCGGAGTTGATGCATTCCGAAGGCTTGCTCGCATGATCGTCATGAAGTTCGGGGGCAGCTCGGTGGAGTCCTCGGCGGCCATCGAGCGGGTGGTGGGTATCGTGCGGGCGCGCCTGGCGCGGCGGCCGGTGGTGGTGGTGTCGGCGATGGGGAAGACGACGCGGCGGTTGCTCGAGATTGGCGACGCCGCGGCGCGCGGCGACCTCGGGCGCGCCTTCGAGCTGGTGGACGAGCTGCGCGACTTCCACGCCCGCGAGGCGGAGGCGGTGACGGCTGGGCCCGACCGCGCGCGCCTCGACGCCGCCCTCGCCGGCCGCTTCGGCCAGCTTCGCCAGACAGTCTCCGAGGTCGTCGCCGCGCGAGCGCTGGCGCCGCGGCTGGCGGACGAGGTCGCCGCCTACGGCGAGCTCCTGGCGAGCGAGATCCTGACCCTGGCGCTCCAGCGCGGCGGCGTGGACGCCGCCTTCCTCGACTGCCGGCGCCTGATCGTCACCGACGACCGCTTCACCCGCGCCGAGCCGCTCTACGAGGAGACCGACGAGCGCCTGCGCGCCGCGGTGCCGCCGCTGGTCGAGGCCGGCCAGGTGCCCGTGCTCGGCGGCTACGTCGGGGCGACGGAGGAAGGGGTGACGACGACGCTCGGGCGCGAGGGCTCGGACTTCACCGCCGCCATCGTCGGCGCCGCGCTCGACGCCGAGGAGGTGCAGATCTGGACCGACGTCGACGGCATGCTCACGACCGACCCGCGCCTGGTGCCGGCGGCGCGGCTCATCCGCACGCTCTCCTTCGCCGAGGCGCTGGAGCTGGCGTCGGCCGGCGCCAAGGTGCTCCACCCCGGCACGCTCGGCCCGGCCGGGCGCAAGGGGCTGCCGGTGCGGATCCTCAGCTCGCGCCGGCCGCCGGCGGAGGACAACGGCGCCGGCACGCTGATCGGCCGGCGCGGCGCGGCGCCGCCGCACGTCAAGTCGATCGCCTTTCGGCGCAACGCCTACCTGCTGCGGGTGACGGCGGAGGATGGGGCCGCGGTGCGTGAGGCGGCGGGCTGCCTGGCGCCTGCCGTCCTCTGGCTGGGTGAGGAAGGAGGGGGAGCGCTGCTCGCGCTCGACCGCGCGGACCGGCTGCCGGAGGTGCTCGATCAGCTCCTGCGGGTGGCGCGCGTGGAGGTGATGACGGGGCGGCCGGTGGTCTCGCTCGTGTCGGAGGACCTCGCCGCCGGCGGGGCATTCGCCGACGAGCTCCTCGCCAGCGCCGCCGCGGCGGGAGCGCGCGACGCGCGCCTCGTCGCCGACGGCGCCGCCTGCGCCGCCATCCGCGTGGTCGCCGACGAAGAGGACGCCGCCGCTCTCGTCGCCCGCCTCCACCAGGAAGTCTTCGACGGATCGGCGGATGAGGCCGTGCCGTGAGCGCCGAGACCGTGCCCCACCCGGAAATCCTCCGCCTCGCCCTCGTCGGCTACGGCAAGATGGGCAAGCTCGTCGAGCAGCTCGCGCCGCAGCACGGCTGCGAAGTGGTTGCGCGCATCGCCGGCTCCGACGGCGGCGCCGCGGCGATCACCGCCGAGCGCCTTGCCGGCGCCGAGGTGGCGATCGACTTCTCGGTCGCCTCGGCGGTGGCGGAGAACGCCGAGCGGCTGGCGGCGCTCGGCCTCGACCTCGTCATCGGCACCACCGGCTGGGGGGAGGCGCTGCCGCGGGTGCGGGCGGCGGTCGAGCGGCACGGCGTGGGGCTGGTCCACGGCGCCAACTTCTCGGTCGGCGTGCAGGTCTTCTACGGCATCGTCGAGGCGGCGGGAAGGCTCCTCGCCGACGAGGCGGCCTACGGCGCCTGGGCCTACGAGATCCACCACGCGGCCAAGCGCGACGCGCCGTCCGGCACCCTCAAGGAGCTGCTGCGGGTGCTCGAGCGCGCCGGCTACGAGCGGCCGGTGGACGCGGCCTCGAACCGCGCCGGCGCGGTGCCCGGCACGCACCTCCTGGGCTTCGATTCCGAGGCTGATACCATCACCCTCCAGCACACCGCCCGCAGCCGCGCGGGCTTCGCCCACGGCGCCCTGCGCGCCGCCCGCTGGGTGCGTGGCAAGCGCGGAGTCTTCGAGTTCCGCGACATCTGGAAAGAGGTCTGAACGATGAGCACGCACACGTTCCGGGGCTGCGGCACCGCCCTCGTCACCCCCTTCCGCCGCGACCTCTCGCTCGACGAGGAGGCGCTCCGCCGGCTGGTGCGGCGGCAGATCGAGGGCGGCATCCACTTCCTCGTCCCCTGCGGCACGACCGGCGAGAACCCGACGCTCAGCCGCGGCGAGCACCTGCGGGTGGTCGAGATCACTGTGGAGGAGGCGAGCGGCAAGGTGCCGGTGCTCGCCGGCTCGGGGGGCAACGACACGCGCGAGGTGGTGGGGCTGGCGAAGGAGCTGGCGGCGCTCGGCGCCGACGGCCTGCTGGTGGTGACGCCGTACTACAACAAGCCGACGCCTGAGGGCCTCTTCCAGCACTACGCGGCGATCGCCGCCGCCACGCCGCTGCCGATCGTCGTCTACAACGTCCCCGGCCGCACCGGCCTCAACGTCGATCCGGCGACGCTGCGGCGGCTGGCGGAGATCGACCGCGTGGTGGCGGTCAAGGAGGCCTCGGGCAACATCTCCCAGATGGCGGCGATCTGCCAGACGCTGCCCGAGGACTTCGCGGTGCTTTCCGGCGACGACTCGGTGACCCTGCCGCTCATCGCGCTCGGCGGCGTCGGGCTGATCTCGGTCGCCTCGAACGAGGCCCCCTACGCCATGGCGCGGCTCTGCAGCCTCGCCCTCGACGACGACTTCGCCGCGGCGCGCGAGGTGCACCGCCGCCTCTTCGAGCTGATGGAGGTCAACTTCGTCGAGGCGAACCCCGGGCCGGTCAAGGCCGCGCTCGGGCTGATGGGGCTTCTCGAGCCGGTCTTCCGCCTGCCGCTCGTGCCGCCCAAGCCGGCGAGCCTCGAGAAGGTCCGCGCGGCGCTCGTCGGGCTCGGGTTGCTGCCGGGCGAAGGGGACGAGGCCGGTACCGGCACGGCGGGCGCGGGGATCGCCGTGCCTGAGCCCGCCGCCGCGGCCGCCGCGACGTGAGCGCGGAAACGCTCGCGGAGCTGGCGGACGCCATCGACCGCCTCTTCGCCGAGCCCCCGACCTACACCGCCGACGACCGCGCCCTCTTCGCCCGCTTCAAGGAGGCGCTCAACCGCGGCGAAGCGCGCGCCGCCGAGCCTGACCCCGATTCCCCCACCGGCTGGCGCGCCAACCCCTGGGTCAAGCGCGGCATCCTCCTCGGCTTCCGCATGGGGTCGATCGTGGACATGACGGTCGGCCCCCCCGGCGGGCCGCACCTCCCCTTCTTCGACAAGGACACCTACCCGCCGCGCGAGCTGGCGCCCGGCGACGGGGTGCGCTTGGTTCCCGGCGGCTCGGCGATCCGCGACGGCTGCTACCTCGGGCGCGGCGTGACCTGCATGCCGCCGATGTACGTCAACGTCGGCGCCTGGGTGGACGACGGCACGCTGATCGACTCGCACGCCCTGGTCGGGAGCTGCGCGCAGGTCGGCAAGCGCGTGCACCTGTCGGCCGCGGCCCAGCTCGGCGGCGTGATCGAGCCGGTCGGCGCGCTGCCGGTGATCGTCGAGGACGACGTGCTGGTGGGGGGCAACTGCGGCGTCTACGAAGGGACGGTGGTCAAACGCCGCGCGGTGCTGGCGGCCGGCGTGGTGCTCACGCGCTCGACCCCGGTCTACGACCTGGTGCGCGAGACGATCCACCGCGCGAGCGACAGCGACCCGCTGGTGATCCCGGAGGAGGCGGTCGTCGTCCCCGGCGCCCGCGCCGTCACCCGCGGCGCCGGCCAGGAGTGGGGGCTGTCGCTGGCGACGCCGGTCATCGTCAAGTACCGCGACGCGGCGACCGACGAGCGGGTGCGGCTGGAGGACTGGCTCAGGTAGCGGCGGCGGCGGCTTCCAGCTCGTGGAGCAGGAGCGCCTGGGCGAAGGCGGGCGGGGAGCCGATGAGGGCGCGAAGGAGGGTCTTGGCCTTGCTCTCGATGGCGAGGGCGAGGTCGCTTTCGGGCGGGAAGGGGAAGGTCAGGAAGCCGACGCCTTCGCCGGCGGCGTCGACCTTGACCGGGAAGAGGTTCGGGTGGAGAGCGGCGAGGCGCCAGAAGAGCGAAGGCGCCGGCGCCTCGCCGTCGTCGACGATCACCGCCAGCGGCCGATGCGCCGCCACCCCGGCGAGCGCCGCGAGAGGTTCGCCGCCGGCTTCCCGGTCAAGCACCGCCACCGCCGCCTCGCCGTCTGACTCCCTACCCAGCTCTTCCAGCCCCACCCGCCGGGCGCCGGTGCGCAGGGTGAAGGTCGCCGCGTAATCCTCGGGCGCGTCCGCCGGCAGCGCCACGCGCGTCCCCTCGCCCGCGAACAGCTCCGCCGCGATCGCCAGCGCCTGCACCCGTCCGGCGGTCACCAGCGGCAGCGTGGAGGGCAGGTCCTCCGCCACGCCGCGCCGCTGCCGCTCCCGCCACCGCCGGCGCAGCTCGGGGAAGCCCTCCACCGGCGAGTAGAGGAAGGCGCGGCTCCGCTCGGCGTCGCTCAGATCCGTCACCGCCGCCGCCATCGCCGGCAGCGCCGGCGCGGCCGTGGCCGTCGGTGATCTGGCCGATCGTGGCGTTGAACGACTTGCCGCGAGCCTCGGCGCTCTGCTGGGGCAGGAAGTTGGCGGGCTGGCGCAAGCGGCGGCCGAGCCGCGAGAGGCACTGCCAGAGCGCCGGACAGCCGCGGCGGATCGCTTCGTCGGCGGGCGAGAGGTCCATGCGGCGCCGATCCTATCCGGCAGGCCGCCTGTACAATGCCCGTCCCGATTTCGCGCCCGCCGCGCACCCGTCCTGCCGGAGGAGATCCCCATGGCCGCCCACGTCGAAACGCTGCCGTTCCAGGCCGAGACCCGGCAGCTCCTGGACCTGATGATCCATTCGCTCTACTCGCACAAGGAGATCTTCCTGCGCGAGCTGATCTCGAACGCCTCCGACGCCCTCGACCGCCTGCGCTTCGAGGCGCTGACCCGCCCGGAGCTCCTGGCCGGCGACGAGACGCTGGAGATCCGCCTCGAGGCCGACCCCGCCGCGCGCACCCTGACCGTCCGCGACAACGGCATCGGCATGAGCCGCGAGGAGGTGATCGCCAACATCGGCACGATCGCCAAGTCGGGGACGCGTGAGCTGGTCGACCGGCTGCGCGAGGGGGAGCCGAAGGAGCTGGTCGCCGAGCTGATCGGGCAGTTCGGGGTGGGCTTCTACTCCTCGTTCATGGCCGCCGAGCGGGTGGTGCTGGAGACGCGGCGCGCCGGCGAGGACACGGCGACGCGCTGGGAATCGACCGGCGACGGCACCTACACCGTCTCGGACGCCGAGAAGCCGGGGCGCGGCACGACGATCACCCTGCACTTGAAGCCCGCCGACCCCGAGAACGGCCTCGAGGACTACGCCGACCGCTGGGTGCTGTCGCGCATCGTCCGGCGCTACTCGGACTTCGTCGCCTACCCGATCGTGCTGCGCGCCGAGAAGGACCCCGAGATCGAGGACCTGGCGGCGGAGCGGGAGGGGAAGCCGCGGCCGCGCGAGATCGAGGAGAAGGTCCTCAACTCGATGAAGCCGATCTGGACGCGGCCGCAGGCCGAGGTCCAGCCCGAGGAGTACCGCGAGTTCTACCGCCACATCAGCCACGACTGGAACGAGCCGCTCAAGTCGCTGTCGCTGCGGGCCGAGGGGCGGGTCGAGTACCAGGCGCTCCTCTTCATCCCCAAGCAGGCGCCCCACGACCTCTACTACGTCGGCGCCAAGGCCGGCCTCCAGCTCTACGTGCGGCGGGTGCAGATCATGGAGCGCTGCGAGGACCTGCTCCCCCACTACCTGCGCTTCGTGCGCGGCGTCGTCGATTCGCCCGACCTGCCGCTCAACGTCTCGCGCGAGATGCTGCAGCAGGACCGCCACATCGCCCAGATGCGGAAGTGGCTGACGAAGAAGGTCCTCGAGGCCCTCGACGAGACCCGGCGCGACGCGCCTGAGGAGTACCTCGCCTTCTGGGGCGAGTTCGGGCGCGCCATCAAGGAGGGGGCGAGCAGCGACCACGAGAACAAGGAGCGCCTCCTCGAGCTGCTTCTCTTCCACTCCTCGCACGACGCCGAGAAGCTGACCTCGCTCGCCGACTACGTCGGGCGCATGCAGCCGGAGCAGAAGGAGGTCTTCTACCTGACCGGCGAGTCGCTGGCGCAGGTCGGGACCTCGCCGCACCTCGAGGCCTTCCGCGCCAAGGGCATCGAGGTGCTCTACCTGATCGACCCGGTGGACGAGCTGCTGGTGCAGACCCTGCCCGAGTTCCAGGGCAAGAAGCTCAAGTCGATCGGCAAGGGCACGGTGGCGCTCGGCAGCGAGGAGGAGCGCAAGGAGGCCGAGGCGTCGCTCAAGGAGCGGGAGGAGGCGCTCAAGCCGCTCCTCGACGCCCTCCAGCAGCGGCTCGACGAGCACGTCAAGCAGGTGCGGCTCACCAACCGGCTCACCAGCTCGCCGGTCTGCCTGGTCGGCGCCGAGCACGACTACAGCCCGCAGCTCGAGCGGCTGCTGCAGAAGGGGAAGGGCGGCGGCCCGAAGCAGCGGCGGATCCTCGAGCTCAACCCGCAGCACGAGGTGCTGGCGCGCCTCGAGGAGCGGTTCGCGCGGGACGCCACCGACCCGCTCCTCGACGACTACGCCGACCTGCTCCTGGGCTACGGCCTGATCGCCGAGGGCTCCGAGCTGCCCGACCCGGCGCGCTTCAACCAGGCGGTGGCGAAGCTACTGGTGCGGGCGGACTAGCGGACGAAGCGAGGAGCACTTGATTGGGCCCTCGCCTATTCCACGCTGGCGACTGCTCTTCGGCCAACTCTCCCAAATACTTTCAAGGCCTGCTGATCAACTGCTGCCTCAAGCCTGATACCATTCACCTCAACCCACATATGGGGCTCGAAGGGCACTACCTCAGCACCAATCTTTAATACTGCCGGCAGCCCCAAAAGATGCATCATCTGATGCATAGTTAAAGCAACCGGCACGCAGTCTCGCTTGATCCAGGGAAGCACAGAAGCCAATCGCCACGCTCCCAGAAGCTCCTCCACAACCTTCATGAGAATAGCTCTCTCCCTGTTCTGGTCAATCATACTTTCATGGCAGCCTCGCCGCGCCTCCCAAACTGGGCTCCAGCCTTGCCATCGGAGCCGAATCCTGTACCACCAATTCAGAAAAGCAAGCGACATGACTAGCAAGCAGAGTGGCTGCCGACGACACCCTCGTCGCTGAAGGATCGTTCTTCGCACCCTACCCCCCACAAGATGCTTGAGACCAGACGCCTGAGCTGAAGGCTCGACCTCATCCTCACCAACTAATCCCCCTTCATACAACATGACCAATTTTGCCTCAAGAAGTTCAGCCAGCAACCTCACGATCTCAGACTCCGGGACATTATCACCAACTTCGCGCACGAACTCACTCACTGCAACCGGATGATCCAGATTGCCCAAAACGTCGAGAATGTTCCACATTGCCTCAGAGATGCGTATGTATAATCCTGTCTTCTCGTCTAGCACGACTGCAAGACCACGCGCGTGATCGACGACGCCTGAAAGGGTGCTTCCAACTCCGACCCTTAGGCCCGCCTTATCCCAATGTTTGTTTTCGAGCGGCAGCACCGTGTCTCAACTCCTCATACCAAATCTTTAAGGTGAGAAACAGCGACCAATACAAAGAGACCCCAGTAGGCACATTCCGTGGATCAAGAAGCCGCTGTGAAGGCTGGATTCCAAGCTCCTCGAACCCTGGCGATAGAAGCTCAGCGACAAGCTCGCCTTCCATATCGGCAGTCATCCGAGCCAAGAGATTGCTCACTCCGATCTTTGGATGATCCCAAACGGCTGTGCTCACAATACGTTGCCCGATCAGTTTCAGTATCTCCTTCGGCCGGTAGCCAACCCATGTGCCCACTCTATCGGTAAGGCGAAGAGCCATCGCTGCCCGCAGAACCTGCAGGTGAACCAGAGGACTCACCACTTGAGGGCCAACATGCTGGTAGGGCCAGACTGCCTCGTAGAAGGGTATTTCTACGATCTGTTGATAACAGCTGTGCGCTGAGAACGACGCTCCACTCTCTGCCTCTCGCTGGCTCTCTTCAGCGAGGGATCTGTATGCCGCCAACACTGAGCCAGCAAAATCTCCAAAGAATTCAGTAAGAAAACCAAGCTCAGCCTCAACGGGCGCGCCCAATAGCTTCGCCGGGAAGCGAGCACCGCATGCACTTACGATTAGAGGTACCATGCCAAAGCGCCAAATTAATCCGTGCGTTGTGTAACTGGTGTCGCTTGAAGCAAAGAACGCGAGGGCTTGCACAGCAGCAAGGAGCCGCCCTCGGCCGATTAGGTCGGCAATTATTAAGGGTGTGCACGCGAAGAGCTCATCTCCGCCCTCGCCCGTGAAAAGCACCTCAAATTCATGCTCTACCGCCTCTTCCATGAGCTGGGAGTATGCTCCCGTGAAAAGCCCCCCAGCTGGCGCGTCCATCTTCCTATTAAGGGCGCGAAGTGGTTCAAGCTGTAGCCTAGGGGCGACTCGGCGTGAGACCACAAGTTCAACAGCAAGGTCGCGTGCGAGCTTCTTTTGCAGGAATCGTTCTTCCACAGAGTCCACCCCGGGGCCTAGAGTTAGTAGACTAGTCTGACCTCCCGTCTCTTTGGCAATTTTGGATGCCATTGCGGCTATAACACCCGAATCCAACCCGCCGCTAATAAGACAAGCAGACCGCCTTCCTAATAGAGCTGACTTAACAATTAGCTCGAGTTCGTTCAATGCGAGCGCGGCCGCGTCCTCAAGCGAGAGACTCTCGACCAGCGACTCTGCGTATGGGTTCCAATAGGGTCCTAAAGAAACTATGCCCGATTCGTAATCTAGCCGGTAACCGGGCGGAATCTGATACACCCCTTGCAGAAATGTGAGGCATGGATGAGTACTGTGACGTCTCCCGAAGGCAAAAAAGTCCGCAACCACTCCCGGCTCTAAGGAGATCGTTGGTAGAATCGTAGCGAGGTCATGCAGCGAGGTTGAAAGGTAGAGGCGGTTACCAAGTCGAGTATAGAAGAAGGTTCCTCGGCCTACGGGATGTGAAAAGCAACGAAGGCGGTCACGTAGTCCATCCCATTCGACGAAAGGTGCGGCTTGTGCAATCTTCTCAACCTCGGGCCTTGGCGGAAAAGGTACGGTGGTTACGCCCGATGGAGTAGCCACGAGAATTGCCGACTCATGTCTAGGTGTCTCGGTGGACACAAAGATTGTGCAGCGCCCGGAGGGAAGCGGGGTTAGAGGGTAGACGGGAAGGTCTGGGCACGGCCAAGCGTTGGCTGGAAGGAAGGACGTAGGTTGAGGGGCTACGGAAGTTGCAGCAGTGTCGATAATGACTCGGACCAGGCTCCCCATCGGATTCGGGTGCGCGTCCCGCGGGGACGCGCACCCCCCCGACATCAGCGTGGGGATCTTCCTCGGTTCCCTTCCGTGCTGTTGCCCCTGGCATTCTTGGTTAGCTTCAGTGCGGATCCCAAGAGCTGCCACGCGCGATCTGGAGTGGGCCTCTCGGGCTTGCTCTTAGTGGGGGCACTACGCTCGTCTACCGTAGCCTTTGGGAACTTTGTGTTGGAGCCGTGCATCGAACGCCTCCTTTCTGGCCTTGCGGGCCATGTCCTGGGGCAGTAGCAGCTTAGTTACTACACTTTGTCAGAGAATGCAACCGCATACCGGTCTTCCTTGCACTTACCGTCGTGAGCCAGCCCGAAGGGAACCCGGCGTGCAGGTGGTAATTAGGTCCAAGCTACGGCTGCCCGATACGCAGGACGCGCAAAGCCGGGACTTAAGACTTGGGCTGGCGCGTGTCCGCTCTAGAACCAAATGCGGTGACCTCCTCGAGTCCGTCAGCACGCCAGGGGGTGATGGAAGCTTCGCTGCAGTGCTCCCTGCAGCTGGCGTTGAAGCGGCACGGATCACAAGTGTCTTAGGGAGCCGTGCCATACCGGTAGGGATAGCTTCCGCGCTGCTCCCGCCTAGGCCGGCGCTACGCCCGTCAGCATGATGAATAGGTTGGTATCGACGTCACGGCATCCAGAACGGCAGGACCTTGCCCCGCCCGCCGACGGCGGCGGCGGCCGCGGCTGGCGCCGACGCCGCGCCCACCCGCCCGAAGCGACGCTCGCGGCGGCGGAACTCCTCGACTCCGGCCGCGAGATCGGCGCCGTCGAAATCCGGCCACATCCGGTCGGTGAAGACCAGCTCGGCGTAGGCGCACTCCCAAAGCAGGAAGTCCGAGAGCCGCTTCTCGCCGCCGGTGCGGATGAGGACGTCCACGTCCGGCACCGGCTCGCCGCCGTGCGCCTGGGCGAGGAGGCGGGAGAAGGCGTCGCGCGAGACGTCGCCCGAGCCCGGGAGGCGGCGGGCGGCGTGGAGGATGGCGTCGCGCGCCGAGTAGTCGACGGCGATGCGCAGCAGGAACCGGGTGCCGCCGGCGGTCTGCGCCTCGGCGCGCTCGATGGCGCGGCGCAGGCGCGCGTCCAGCCGATCGCGGCGGCCGATGACGGTGATCCGCGCCCCCTCCTCGGCGCAGCGCCCCGCCTCCTCGGAGAGGTAGTGGCGGAAGAGGCGCATCAGGTGCGTGACCTCGCCCGCCGGGCGCTGCCAGTTGTCGGAGGAGAAGGCGAAGAGGGTGAGGGTGCCGATGCCGAGGTCGGCGGCCGACTCGACGGTCCGCCGCACCGCGTCGGCGCCGGCGCGGTGCCCCTCGGCGCGGGTCTTGCCGCGCGCCGTGGCCCAGCGGCCGTTGCCGTCCATGATGATGGCGACGTGGAGCGCGCTCATCGTCCTCCCACCCCCTAGCTCAGCCGTGTGGCGTGAATGATCGCTTCCATGTGGTCGAGGTAGCGCTCGAGCGCCCGCCGGCCCGGCGCCGCCAGCCGATACTCGGTCTTCGGCACCCGTCCTTCGAAGCGCTTGCCGCAGACGACGTAGCCCGCCTCCTCGAGCTTGCGGGCGTGGACGCTCAGGTTGCCGTCGGTCGTCTTGAGCAGGCGCTTGAGGTCGTTGAAGCTCAGCCGGTCGTTGACGGCCAGTGCGCTGACGATGCCCAGCCGGATGCGCTCGTGGATCAGCCGGTCGAGGCCCATCGCCTCGCGCTCGCCGCCGTGGCGCGGACCGGCCGGACCCTCCCCCTCCGCCGGCCCCGGCCGGTGCGCGTGGGCGGCGGCGAGCGGCTTGCGCCTAGCCACCGTGCCGCCGCGCGATGATCGCGCCGAAGAGGAGGTGGAGGCCGCCGAAGCCGGCGGCGAGGAGCGCGTCCCCCCAGGAGTGGGGCGCGAAGAGGGCGAGCGCCCCCAGGGCCATGAAGGCCAGCCCCATGACCGGCACGATGCGCACCGAGAAGGCGCCGCCGGTGGCGATGCCGGCGCCGTAGAGGAGGAGCCAGACGCCGGGCAGGAACCCGACCCGGCCGGCGTCGAAGAGGGCGGCGGTCAGGAGCGCGCCGGCGAGCAGCGGCGGGAAGAGGCTCAGCAGGAAGCGCCGCCCGGGGACCGAGAAGAAGCTCCCCTCCAGCCGCTGCGCCTTCCACAGCGACGCCCCGACGGTGAGGATGAAGGCCAGCGCCGCCTCGCCGAGCCAGGTGGCGAGCCAGGTCTCCGGCGTCGTCTGCCGCGCGGCCAGCCAGGCGGCGCCGATCGCCGTCGCGCCGACCGCCATCTCCCCCGCCCCCGAGACGGCGGTGAAGCAGGCCGCCCCCTCCATCGTCTCTCGGATGTAGCGCAGGTTGTCCATCGCCCGCGCGTGCAGCTCGCGCGGCGGCTGGAAGCGGAGGGGGGGCGGGGTGGAGCTCACGACAAGGGAGAGTGTAGGAGGAGAACGGCGCCGACGTCAAGTACTTTGCAAAGCAAAGCCCTGCGCCTGCCGCGCCGCGTTGCGGACCATCGAGACCATCGCCATCAGGCCCATCGACTTGCCCATCGACAGCTCGTCGCCAAAGAGGCGGTAGACGACGTCCTGCGGCACCACGGCGACCTCGGCGAGCGGGGCGCCCGAGAGCCCCTCGTCGAGGATCACCGCCAGCGCCTTGGCCGAGATCCCCTGCGGGTTCTCGACCGCGAAGTGGAAGTCGAGCCGGCCGTCCGGCCGCCGCTCGGCCCAGACGTAGGCCTGCGACTCGCAGGCCGGCACCTTGTTCTCCTCGGCGAAGGGGCGGACGGCGATCCGCGGCGGCACCTCGCGGAAGCGCTCGGCGATGTCGATCAGGAGCTGGATGCGGTCGGCGCGGTCGGGCACCAACGCCAGCGTGTCGACGATCTCGCCCAGCTTCTCGGGCAGCGCCGCGGTCGCCATCGGCTCAGCGTGCCCCGCTCATTTCTCGATCGGCACCCCGACCAGGTTCCCCCACTCCGTCCAGCTGCCGTCGTAGTTGCGGACGCGCGGGTAGCCGAGCAGGCGGGTGAGCACGAACCAGGTCAAGCTGCTCCGCTCGCCGATGCGGCAGTAGACGATGACGTCGTCGTCTTTCTTCAGCTTGGCCTCCCCTTCGTAGATCGCGCGCAGCTCGTCGGCCGTCTTGAAGCTGCCGTCGTCGGGGTTGACGGCGCGCGCCCAGGGGATGTTGGCCGCCCCCGGGATGTGGCCGCCGCGCAGCGCCCCCTCGTTGGGGTACTCCGGCATGTGCAGCCGCTCGCCGCTGTACTCCTGCGGGCTGCGCACGTCGACGAGCGGCCCCTTCTTCCCCTCCACCTGCTCCAGCACCTGCTCGCGGAAGGCGCGGACCTTCTCGTCGTCGCGCTCGGGGGCGCTGTAGTCGGTCGCCGGGTAGCTCTTGACGTCGCGTGTCAGCGGCCGCTTCTCCTTGTCCCACTTGATCCGCCCGCCGTCCATGATCTTGGCCTTGTCGTGGCCGAAGAGCTGGAAGACCCAGAAGGCGTAGGTGGCCCACCAGTTGTTGCGGTCGCCGTAGAAGATGACGGTAGTGTCGCGGGTGGCGCCGATCCGTCGCATCAGCGCCTCGAAGCCCTCGCGGCCGAGGTAGTCGCGCCGCACCGGGTCGTTGAGGTCGCGCGTCCAGTCCACCTCCACCGCCCCCGGGATGTGCCCGCTCGAGTAGAGCAGCGGGTCCTCGTTCGATTCGACGATCCGCACCTCCGGGTCGTCGAGGTGGTCAGCCACCCAGTCCGTCGAGACCAACGCCTCCGGGTGGACGTATCCGCGGTCTGCTATGTCGCTCACGGTCGCTCTCCTTTCAATGTCTCAGTGCTGCGGGAGAGCCAATCTAGTCCTCTAGCCCGAGGTCTTCAACCAGCCGCGCAGCACCTCGGCCACGCTCCAGGCCTGGGCGACGCAGCCGCGGGCGCGGTAGGGCTCCTCGGCGTCGAAGACCTCGGAGATCGACCCCAGGCAGACGTCCCCGAGGTGGGACAGGAAGCCGGCGAGCAGCGCCTGCGCCCCCTCCCGGTCGGAGGGGTGGAGCTTGAGCCAGGCGTCGACGAAGGGGCCGATCAGCCAGGCCCACACCGTCCCCTGGTGGTAGGCGGCGTCGCGGGAGCGCAGGTCGCCGTCGTAATAGCGCTGGTAGTCGGCGTGGTCGGGGGCGAGCGAGCGCAGCCCGACCGGCGTCAGCAGCCTCTGGCGCACCGTCTCCATCACCGGCGACCAGCGCTCGCGCGCCAGGATCGGGTGCGGCAGGGAGATGGCGAAGACCTGATTGGGGCGGCAGGCCGGGTCGTCGCCCTTCTCACCGTCGACGACGTCGTAGAGGTAGCCGCCGGCCTCGTACCAGAAGCGCGCGTTGAAGCTGCGGTAGGCGCGCTCGGCGTGGCGGGAGAGGCGGCGCGCCGCCGCGATGCCGCGCCCCTCGCGCATCCAGCCTTCGAGCAGGCGCAGCGCGTTGTACCAGAGGGCGTTGATCTCGACCGCCTTGCCCCGCCGCGGCGTCACCACCCAGTCGCCGACCTTGGCGTCCATCCAGGTGAGCTGGTAGCCCTCCGCGCCCTGGCGCAGCAGGCCGTCGGCCGAATCGACGCAGATGCCGAAGCGGGTGCCGTTCAGGTGGCGCTCGACGATCTTGAGCAGCGCCGGCAGCAGCACTTCCAGGGTGGCGTGGTCGTCGCTCGCCGCGACGTAGCGGTCGAGGGCGTGGAAGTACCAGAGGGTGGCATCGGCGGTGTGGTAGAGGCCCTCGCGCTCGCCGTCGGGGAAGAAGTTGGGGATCAAGCCGTCGCGCACGTGCGCTGCGAAGGTGCGCAGGACGTAGCGCGCCTCCTCCAGCCGGCCGGTGGAGGCGGTCAGCCCTTCGAGGCTGATCATCGTGTCGCGCCCCCAGTCGGTGAACCAGTGATAGCCGGCGATGACCGTCCGCGGCTCCTCGCCGGCGGCGTGGGCGCGGACGGCGTCGCCCTGGCGCTGCGGCGCGATCAGGAACTGGTCGGCGGCGAGCACCAGCTCGGCGGGCGGGCCGCTGCGGGCGAGCGGGTGGGCGGCGGCGAGGAGGCGCACCCGCCGCTCCTGGTCGAGCTCGAGCGCCTCGCGCGGCGGCAGCGACAGCGCCTCCTCCCACGAGGCGGTCGAGGCCACCAGCGCCGCCTCCTCCCCAACCGCCAGGTCGACCGCGAAGCTGCCCGGGCTCCAGGCGTCGCCGACGGCGTCGTAGCCGCGCGCCGCCTCGACCCGATAGTGGAGCCCGGCGATCTCGCGCGGCCCGTCGGTGAAGAGCACCGCGCCGCCGAGGACGGCCATGCGCAGCGCGGGGCGCCCGCGGCGGTCGACGAGCACCGGGTCGGCGGCCGGGCGCACCTCGCAGCGCGCGCCGCTCGCCTCGACCTCGAACGGCGCCGGCAGCGGCCGGCTCACTTGCTCCTCCTGCGGCCGGAAGGCGACCCGCGGCTCGAGGATGAGGCGGAAGCGGCCCTCGCCGTCGAGCAGGCGGTAGAGGACGTGGACGGTGTTCTGCCCGTGCGGCAGGACGAGCCGCTTCTCGAGGCGCACGCCCTCGCCGGCGAAGACCCAGACCGGCAGCCCGCCCTCGATGCGGAACTCCACGAGCTGCTGGACGGCGCGCAGGTCGGGGGGGGAGCCGTGCCGCTCCTCGCCGCTCAGGCAGAGGTCGGCGCCGGAGGGGAGGCGGACCTTCTCGCCGAGCTGCGCCAGGGTGACGACGCGCCCGACGCGTAGCGCCGCGATCAGCAGCCCGTGGTAGCGGCGGGTGGGGATCCCCGCCACCGTCCCCGCCGCGTAGCCGCCGAGACCGTTGGCGACCAGCCACTCCAGGGCGACCAGGCGCTCGGGGTCGGCGCCCGGCGCCGGCACCTCGCGCACCGGCAGCGGGATCGGGAGCACCGCGTCGCCCGGCGAGAGCGCCTCTTCGGCCGCGGCCGCTGGCGGCGGCTCAGTCGTCGTCATGCGGCACCTCCTCGCGCTTCGGGTCGTGCCTCGGGAACTGCACGCGCCGGCGCGGCGGCGGCTCGTCGGCGCGCGGCCCGGGCGCCAGCACCAGGGCCGCGTGCCCGGTCAGGAACCACCCCTCCGCTCCCTCCGGCTCGGTCGCGCCGCCGCCGGCGTAGCGCGCCGCCTCGCTCGACCAGAGAATGCGCCAGCGCTCCCCCGCCGGCGGCGCCAGGAGCGGCTCGGGGGCCGGCGTCAGCTCGAGGTCGCGGCCGAGGTTGACGACCAGGAGGCGATCGCCGTCGGCGCCGCGGCCGAAGAAGCGGAGGACGAAGGCCTCGGGGCCCAGGACGGCGCCGTCGATCCCCTCCGCGCCCTGCAGGCGGAAGACCGGGTCCTCGCGCCGCAGGCGGAGGAGATCGCGGTGGAGGGCCACGGCGTGCACGTGCCGCTGCCGCTCGCCGGGGTCGAGCTTCGAGACTTCGAACGTCGCCGCGGTCTCGGGATCCGGGATCGCGGCCCGCACCTCCGGGTCGCTCAGACTCTCGAACTGTTCGAGGAACTCCAGCCGCCCGCGCCGCACCTTCGCCGCCAGCTCGGGCTCGTGGTCGGCGAAGTAGTGGAACGGGCTCGAGGTCCAGTACTCCTGCCCCTGGAAGAGCAGCGGCGTCTCCGGCCCGAGCAGCAGGAGCGCGGTCAGCGCCCGCATCCGGCCGGGCGAGGTGCGCTGGTGGAGGCGCAGGCCGCGCGCCGAGTTAGCGAGCTGGTCGTGGTTCTCGAGGAAGTGGACGTAGGCGGGGAACGGCAGGTCGAAGGCCGGCCCGCCGCGCCGCTTCTGCTGCCAGACGTAGCGCTGCCCCTGGTAGAGGAAGCCGCGCTTGAGCAGCGACACCAGCTCCTGCGGCGTGCCCGAGTAGTCGGTGTAGTAGGCGTCGTTGCGGCCGGTCGCGGCGACCAGCGCCGCATGGTGGAAGTCGTCGTTCCACATCATGTCGAGGCCGTGGCCGCGCTGCTCCGGCGGCAGCTCGGGGTCCGCCGGCCGCACCAGCAGCGCGTCCTGCGGCTCGTTCTCGGCAATCAGCAGCGTGCGGCGGCGGCCGCCGGCCTCCCGCACCCGGCGCGCGATGGCGGCGATGACGTGCTCGGGCGACTCGTCGTAGATGTCCTGCGTCGCGTCGAGGCGGAGGCCGTCGAAGTGGTGCTCCTCGATCCAGTACTCGGCGTTGGCGAGGAAGAAGTCGCGCACCGCGCCCGAGCCCTCGCGGTCGAAGTTGATCGCCGCCCCCCAGTCGGTGGGGCGGCCGCGGCTGAAGAAGGTGTCGGAGAACTGCGCCAGGTAGTTGCCGTCGGGCCCGAGGTGGTTGTAGACGACGTCGAGGACCACGCCGAGCCCGAGGGCGTGGGCGCGATCGATGAAGCGGCGGAGGTCGTCCGGCTGCCCGTAGCCGCGGTACGGCGCGAAGAGGTTGACGCCGTCGTACCCCCAGCCGAAGCGGCCCGGGAACTCGGCGATCGGCATCAGCTCGACGGCCGTGATCCCCAGCTCCACCAGCGCCGGCAGCTCGTGCGCCGCGGCCTCCCAGGTCCCTTCCGGCGTGAACGTACCGGGGTGCAGCTCGTAGAGCACCTGCCCCTCGGGGGCTAGACCGGGCCAGGCGGCGTCGGTCCAGGGGAAGAGTGCCGGATCCTCGACCCGCGACGGTCCGTGCGGGCCCTCGGGCTGAAAGCGCGACCCGGGGTCCGGGAAGGCCTCGCCGCCGTCGAGCCGGACGCGGTAGAGGTCGCCGGCGCGCGCCTGCTCGGCGACCCCGGAGAACCAGCCTTCAGGCTCGGCCTCCAGGGACACGGGCGGGAGGTCGCGGGAGAAGAACACCACCTCCACCCGCCGCGGCTTCGGCGCCCAGACGCGGAAGGAGACCCCCCCGCCGGGCAGGGGCTCGGCCCCCACGGGCAGGCGTCTCGCGAGGGCTAGAGCAGGGGGCTGGGCAGGCATGCGGTCGGGGGAGGCGTGCACGGTGTATGCCGCCGGTTGGCGCTAGACGACTTGTCCCGCCGCCAGGAACCAGAGCTCGAAGCGCGGCGGCGCCGGCAGTCCCAGCGCCTCTTGGACGGCCCGGGTGTAGGCGGCGCCTTGGGTGGCGTAGGCGGCGGCGCGGCTGGTCAGCTCGTCCCCCTCCACCTGATCGGTCTTGTAGTCGGCGACGACAAGCCCCCCGTCAGCGGCACGATACAGGAGGTCGATCGTCCCGGAGACGTAGCCGACGGCCCCGCCGTCGCCGCCGGCCGGGGGGAGGAGGACCGGCAGCTCGCGGGCGAGGATCGAGCCGCGGGCGGCGCGGAGGCGGGCGAGGAGGCCGGAAGAGAAGACTCGCGTGAGGAGGACGCGCGCGCGGGCCGCGGCGGCCTCGCGCTGCTCGGCGGTCAGCGACTCCACCAGCGCCGGCAGCCGCGCGAGCTGCCTCGCCAGCTCCGCCTGCGGCTCGGCCTCCAGGTCCCACTCCTCGAGCACGCGATGCACGGCGCTCCCGGCGGCCATCGCGGCGTCTCTCCCGGCCGCGTCTGCCCTACCCGCTCTTGCCGCTTCCTCCGCCGCCGCCTCCCGCTCCTCGCGCAGCCGCTCGTGCGCCTCGGCGCTCGCCGCCGCGCCGAACGGCCGCGCCATGCGCGCCCGCGCCGCCGCGCGCCGCTCGTGCAGCGCCTCCGCCTGCCGCGCCGCCTCGGCCGGCGTCGCCAGCCAGGCCGGCGCCTCGCGCTCCGCCTCCGTCTCCTCGCCGGCGCCCGCCAGCGCCGGGAAGCGCCAGAGTGCCCCGAAGGCGTCCACCCTCGCGGCCTCGCCCGCGCCGCGCAGCTTCAGCCAGAGCCCGTCGAGCCCCTCCTCCGGCCGCCCCGCCCGCCACACCACGAGGTCGAGGAGGCTGCGCGCCCGCTCCGGCGGCCGCGGAGCCGGCGCCTCCGCCGGCCAGCAGCCCAGTAGCACCAGCCGCTCCTTGGCGCGCGTCGTCGCCACGTAGAGGAGGCGCACGCGCTCCGCCGCCTCGACCTCCTCGCGCTGCGCCTCGACGCGGTCGAAGCCGGAAGTCGCGGCGCCGAAGAGCGACAGCTCCAAGCGCCCGTCCACCTGCCCGAAGGCGAAGGGCTCGCGCTCGTCGGGGCGCTTCTGCTTGTGGAGCTGAGCCACGTAGACGTGGCGGAAGTCGAGCCCCTTGGCGCCGTGAATGGTGAGCACCTGCACCGCGTCGTCGAGGCCGGCCTGCGGGCGCGCCTCCTCGGCCTCGCGCGCCGCGGCGACGCTGCGGCGGAGCGAGCGCAGCACGGCCGTGGCGTCGCCGCCGCCGGCCTCCAGAGCGGCGGCCAGCTCGCGGAAGAAGCGCTCGAGGTTGGCCAGGCGGTAGGCGCCGAGGGTGCGCGCCGCCTCGACCGGCTCGAGCAGCGTCAAGGCCCGGAGCTTGTCGACGAAGATGTCCACCGGGTCGCGGGCGAAGGAGCGCCGCAGCGCCGCCAGCGCCTCCAGGCCGGCGATCAGCCCCTTCTCCCAGCCGGCGATGCGGTCGAGCCCCGGCGCCGGCGGCACCTCCAGCGCCGCCTCCTCCACCAGCGCGGCCAGCGCCGCCAGCGCCTCGCGGTCCGCCGCCTCGTCGGCGTGCCCGGCGCCCAGCTCGGTGGCGCGCCGCGGCAGCTGCCGCCGCCAGAGCGGCACCAGCGCCGCGTCGGGCACGCCCACCAGCGCCGAGCGTAGCGCGGTGAGCAGCGCCAGGTGGTCCCCGGGGTCGAGCACCGCCCGCACCAGCGCCGCCGCCTCGATCACCTCGCGCCGGCGGTAGTACTGCTTGTCGCGGCCGACCAGGAAGGGCACGCCGGCCCGCCGCAGCGCTTCGAGGTAGATGTCCAGGTCGCCGCCGCTGCGCACCAGGATCGCCACCTCGCCGAGCCGCACGCCGCCGGCGCGCAGCGCCAGGAGGTCGCGCGCCAGGGCCGCCGCCTCCAGCTCGGTCGCCTCGGTCAGCGACGGCGCGCGCGCCCCCGGCTCCCAGCCCGCCGGCCAGCTCACCCAGTGCTCGACCGCCCGGCGCTCGGGGTCGGCGTAGCCGGCGCTGCCGGCCAGCCGCGCGCAGGCCAGGAGCGGCTCGAAGCGCGGCTGGATGCCGGCGCGCTCGCGCAGCACCGGCTCGACGATGCGGGTCACCTCCTCGAGCACCGCCGGCACCGAGCGGAAGTTCTCGGCCAGCGGCCGCACCTCGCCGCCGGCCGCGCGCACCGCGGCGACGAAGGCGTCGTAGGCCGCGAGGTCGGCGCTGCGCCAGCCGTAGATCGACTGCTTCGGGTCGCCGACCAGGAAAAGTCCCGGGCGTTCTTCTACCGGCCCGTCCAGCGCCAGCCAGCGGAGCAGCTCGCACTGCACGCGGTCGGTGTCCTGGAACTCGTCGACCAGGAGCTGGTCGATGCCGCGCCGCAGGCGCGCCCGCACTCCGGGGTGCCCGGCCAGCAGCGCGACGGCGCCCTCGAGCAGCCCGTCGTAGGTCACCGCGCCGCGCGCCCGCATGCCGCGCTCGACCTCGCCGAGGAGCGGCGCCAGCGCGCCGCGCGCCGCCGCCAGCAGCTCGGGATCGAGCGTCGCCAGGTGCCGCGCCAGCCGGCACAGCTCGTCGGTGTGGCGGCGGAGGGCCTCGCGCTCGGCGTCGGGGAGCGCGGGCTTGCCGGCCTCGGCTTCGCGCGCCAGCTTGCGCAGATGGGTGAGGAGGTTGTCGGGGAGGAGCGCCGCGAGCCGCCGCTGGAGGAGGCGCACGCCGGCCGACTCCCGCTCGTCCTCGCCGAAGAACGCCGCCTCCGCCGCCGTCGGCTCCAGCCGCCCGCGGGCCGCCAGGCGGTCGAGCTCCTGCGCCAGCCGCGCCAGGCCGGCGCGCAGCGCCTTGGTGTTGGGGCGCGAGTCGCCGCCGAAGGCCGCGGCGACGAGCGGCGCCAGCGGCCCGACCGCGGCGGCGAAGCGCGCCACCAGCGCGGCGGCCTCCTCGCCGGGGTCGGCGGCCCCGGCCAGCTCCTCCGCCGAGACGGCGTGGACGTGGAGCAGCGTCAGCGCTTCGGCCACCTGCTGCGGCGGGATGCCGCGCGCCGCCAGGCGCAGGAGGTCCGAGTCCGCCTCGTCCTCGTAGGCGCGGCGCAGCGCCAGCTCGACCGTCTCGCGCACCACCTCCTCCAGCGCCAGGCCGTCGGCGTCGACGGTGAACGCCGGGTGCAGCCCCGCCTCCAGCGGGTGGTCGGCGAGGAGACCGCGGCAGAAGGCGTGGATGGTGCGCACGGTCAGCCGGTCGAGCGTCGCGGCCAGCGCCCGGGCGCGGCGGGTGCGCTCGCCGGCCGGCGGCAGCAGGTCGGCGGCCAGCCACTCGGGCGGCTCGCCGCCGGCGGCCAGCTCGGTCAACCAGTGCCCCGCCCGCTCCGCCATCTCGGCCGCCGCCGCCTCGGTGAAGGTGATCGCCACGACCCCTCCGAGGAGCGCCGCCGCCGTCCGCTCGCCGGTCGGGTCCGGCTCCGCGCCGGCGCGCTCCGCCCGGCGCGCCGCCGCCCGCTCCCACCCCGGCCCCAGGCACCAGGCGAGGAGGCGGGCCACGAGAGCGGTGGTCTTGCCGGTGCCGGCGCCGGCCTCCAGCACCACCGGCCGCACGAACTCGCTCTGCGCCAGGCGCCGGGCGGCGTGGTCGGCGGCGCGCAGGGCGGAGCGCTCGCCGCTCACCCTTCCTCCACCGCCGCGGCGAGCCGCCAGACCCCGAGCAGGGCCGCGGACTCGTCGGCCGTGCCGGCGTCCCCCGCGGCGGCCATCGCGGCATGCGCCCGCTCGCTCCATTCGAAGAGCCGCCGCCGCGCCCCCGAGTCGCCGCGCAGGCACCCCTCGGCCACCTCGCAGAACTTGCAGCGCACCGGCTCCTGCCGCCCGCTCGGCTCCACCACCCGCGGGAAGAAGCTGCCGGCGTCCCAGAGGGCGAGGAGCGACGCCGCGGTGCCGGCGAAGAGGTCCGCCAGCTCGCGGTCGCCCTCGGGCATAGCCAGCTCGGGCGCTCCGGCCTCCGCATGGAGATAGAGGTAGCGCCCGCGGGCGCCGCCGGCAGGATCGGCCCGCTCGTAGGCCATCGCCTGCAGGAGCTTCCCCTCGCGCACCGCGGCGAGGAGGCGCTTGCGCGCCGTGTCGCGCTTCTGGCCCGGGTCGAAAGGGCGGCCGGTCTTGTAGTCGGTGAGCCGCAGGGCGCCGTCCGGGCCGCGGTCCAGGCGGTCGGCGCGGAAGGCGATCGGCCGCGGCCGCCCCGCCGCGTCGGCGACCGACACCTCCCCCGCCAGCTCGACGCCCAGCACTGCCAGCCCCGCATCCCCCCAGTCGAGAGAGCGCGCCCGCTCGACCAGCGGCAGCGCCCGGTCGGCCAGCACCCGCGCCAGCCCGCGCCAGGGCACCCCCTCGTCGCGCAACGCCGCCTCCGCCTCCTCGCGCACCAGGCGCCCCAGCGCCTCGGGCGCGGGCCAGGGGACGGGCACCGGCGTGCCGCCGGCCAGCGCGGCGAAGGCCGGGGCCGGCTCTCCCGCGCGCGGATCGCCGCCCGCCGGCGCTCCCGCCTCGCGCGCCAGCCGGGCGAGGATGCGGTGCACGGTGTTCCCCAGGAGGCGCGCGTCCACCGCCGGCAGCGCGGCCAGCGGGTCGGGGGCCCGCTCCACGCCGAGGAGCCGCGCGGTGAAGAACTGCCAGGGGCAACCGGCGAGGCGCTCCAGGTGCGTGACGAAGAGCGGGCGGTGGCGCGGGTCGGGTGGGGCGGCGCCCGCGGCCGCCGCCGGCAGCGCGCCGACGAAGCCGAAGTACGGGCCGAGCCCGGCGGCCCGGGCGCGGCCGGCGGCGGTGCGGCGGTCGGGGTCCAGCTCGTCGAGCACGGCCATGCGCGCCGCGGCGAGCTGCACCGGCGGCAGATCGCGCCCGGGCGCAAGGTACTCCCGCCGCGCCTCCGCGATCGCCGCCGCCAGCACGCCGCCGAGCCGCGCCCGCGGGCCGTGCAGGGCCACCAGCGTCGCGTGCTCGTCGGCCGGCCGCGGCGTCGGAGGGGCAGGCGCGCCGGGTTTCGGCGCCGCGAACGGCGGCTGCACGCGCTCCACCCCTTCGCCCTCGGCGAGCGGCAGGCGCTCGACCAGCGGCGAAGGCGACCGGGCCCGGCCGTCGTCGTCGGTCTCCTGCCAGGAGAGCGTCACCGCCGGGCTCGCCGACAGGAGCTGCGCGAAGAGGTAGCGCTCCTCGTCGAAGCCGCCGCGCTTCTCCGCCAGGTCGGGGAGGACGCGCCGCAGCACCGCGCGCAGGTCGTCGGGCAGCAGCGGGTCCTCGCGCACCGGCCGCGGGAACTCCTCGCGGTTGAGCCCGAGGAGGAAGAGGTGGTCGAAGGTGCGCCCGCGCGCCTCGGTGACCGAGAGCACCTGCACGCCGCCCCCCGCGCCGCCGAGCGCGCCGCGCCCCACCGCGTCGAGCGGCGCGCGCAGCACGAGGCGCAGCTCCTCGGCGGCGAGCTGCACGCCCGGCGGCAGCGCCGCGCCGAGGGCGGCGACGGCGGCGAGCGCCTCGGCGTCCTCGTCCTCGCGCCAGCCGAGGTCGTCGGCCAGCAGCGCGGCCAGGCGGTCGAGGTGCTCGGCCGCGGGTGCCCGGCGCGGCCAGTCGCGGAGCCGGCGGTCGAGCCGGCCGGCGGCGCGCACGGCGGCGCGTAGCAGGTCGCCAGGCACCCGCCGCCGGGTGGCCCAGGCGGCGATTGGTTCCTGCGCCTCCGGCTCGCCGGCGTCGTCACCGTTCCCAACCCCTGCCTCCGCGGCGGCGGCGGAGAGCCCCTGGCGCAACGGCAGCGCGTAGGCGTCGCGGTCGCCGAGGACGCGCTCGAGGTCGAGGTCGGCGACGTCGCGCAGGCGCGCCGCGCCGAGGGCGAAGAGGGCGAGCCGCAGGTCGGCGCGGCGGGCGGCGGTGAGGCGCCAGCCGCGCTCCTCGCCCCGTCCGCCGAGGCGCGCCACGGCGTCGAGCCAGCGGTCGGAGGGCGCCGCCTCGCCGCGGCGCAGGAGCTCGATGAGCGCGCGGGCGCGGCGCCCGGGGGCGCCGGCGGGGCCGGCCTCGCCGACTCCGGAGAAGGGGACGCCGGCGCGCCCGAGGTGGCGGCGGAGGGCGAGGCGGTAGGGGGCGAGGTCGCGCGCCACGATCCCGATCCGCTCCGGCGGCGTGCCGGCGTCGAGGAGCGCCCGCACCGCGGCGGCGGCGGCGCGCGCCTCGGTCTCGGCGCCGGGCGCGGCGCGGCGGCGGAGGACCGGCGCATCGGGGGGCGTACCGGCGGATTCGCGCTCGGTCTCGGCGGCGCCCGCCATGCGCTCCAGCAGGCGGCGCGCGAAGGCCCCCTCCAGCGGCACCGCGCCGACGCCGCCCGCCCCCGGACGCAGCGCCGCCGGGTCGGGCGGCAGGTCCACGATCAGCCGTCCGCCGCGGGCCCGCAGCACCCCTTCGAGGAGGTCGCCGGCCACCCCGGTCACCTCGGCGAAGCCGTGCACCAGGACCGCCCGCGCCGGCAGCAAGTCGGGATCGCGGCCGAGCGCCTCCGCCGCGCGCCGCTGCACGTCGCCGGCGCGCGCCAGCCCCAGCCGCTCCAGCTCCGCGGCCGTCCGCGCCGCCACCCGCACCAGCGCCTGCGCCCGCTCGACCTGCTGCCGGCTGCCGGCCGCCGCGCCGTCGGCGGCGAGCGCCTCCAGCGCCGCCTCGGCGTGCGCCGCTTCGAGCCCGGCGTCGAGGAGGTCGCGCACCGTTGCGGCGACGGCGGCGTAGCCGTCGAGCAGCGGATCGAGCCCGCGCGCCAGCGCTCCCTCGCGCCGCGCCGCCCGCTCGACCAGCACCGGGAAGAGCGCCTCGCCGCCCGCCGTCGCGGCATCGCGCGCCCCCCCCACCCGCTCCAGCACCTCCAGCGCCAGCCCGTGCAGCGTCTGCACGCGCACCCCGGCGAGCGACCGCCCGCGGCGCGTGACCAGCCGCTCCGCCACGTGGGCGCGCAGGCTGCGGGAGGGGACGACGACGCGGACCGGATCTGCGAGGAGGCGCGGGTCGCGCGCCGCTTCCGCCGCCAGCGCCTCGACCGCGGCGAGCAGCCGCTCCTCCGCCGCCCGCGCGCCATACGCGACGAGGACCCGCCCCCGCGCCGCTGGGTCGAGAGCCGGCGGCAGCACCGCGACGGACTCCGGCCGGCGCTCCTCCACCGCTTCGCCGAACGGCCGCTCGTCGAAAAGATTGCCTTGGACCGCCACGCAGCAAGGATAGCTGTCGGCTACCCGCTCCCGAGCCTTCCGCTACCCAGCCGCCCGCTCCTCCTGCTCCACCATCGCCTCCGCCAGCTCCTGCTCGCGGTACTGCAGCAGGTACAGCCTGTAGTAAATCCCCCGCGCCGCCAGTAGCTCCTGATGGGTGCCCTGCTCGCGCAGCTCGCCCTTGTGCAGGACGAGGATGCGGTTGGCGCGCCGCACCGTCGAGAGGCGGTGGGCGATGACCAGGCTCGTCCGCCCGACCAGAAGCCTCGCCAGCGCCTTCTGGATGCGCTGCTCGGTCTCGGTGTCGATCGAGGAGGTGGCCTCGTCGAGGATCAGGATGCGCGGATCGAAGGCCAGCGCGCGGGCAAAGGCGATGAGCTGCTTCTGCCCCACCGAGAGCCCGGCGCCGCGCTCGCGCACCGTCGATTCGAGGCCGCCCGGGATGCGCTCGATGAACTCCAGCGCGTGCACCTCCTCGGCCGCCCACCGCAGGCGCGCGTCGTCGATGGCGTCCTCGCCGAGCCGGATGTTGCCGGCGATCGTGCCGGAGAAGAGGAAGACGTCCTGGAGGACCAGGCCGACGCCGCGGCGCAGGGGCTCGAGGTCCCACTCGCGCACGTCCACGCCGTCCACCCGCACCGCGCCCGTCGTCACGTCGTAGAAGCGCAGGATCAAGTTGGCGAGCGTGCTCTTGCCGGCGCCGGTGTGGCCGACCACCGCCACCGTCTCCCCCGGCTCGACCTTGAAGGAGATGCCGTGCACCACCGGCTCCTCCGGCCGGTAGCCGAAGTGGACGCGGTCGAACTCGATGGCGCCGCGCACCCGCTCCGGGCGGTAGGGCGCGGGCGGCGCGGCGATCGTCACCGGCGTGTCGAGGACGCGGAAGAGCCGCTCCGACGACGCCATCGCCGACTGCAGGATGTTGTACTTCTCCGACAGGTCGGCGAGCGGCTGGTAGAAGCGCTGCGCGTACTGGAGGAAGGCGATGAGGGCGCCGACCGACACCGTCCCCGCCAGCACCTCGCCGCCGCCGTACCAGAGGATGATGCCGAGCCCGAGGACGGTGACCAGCTCGACGCCGGGGTAGAAGACCGCGTAGTAGAAGATCGCCCGCACGTTGGCGTCGCGGTGCTCGTCGTTGACGCGCGCGAACTCCGAGAAGGCGCGCGCCTGGCGGTTGAAGAGCTGCACCACCGGCATGCCGGTGATGTGCTCCTGGAGGAAGGCGTTGATACGCGCGATCTTGATCCGCACCTCGCGGAAGCTGTCGCGCGCCCGCAGCTTGAACCAGAAGGTGAGGACGAGGAGCAGCGGCAGGATCGAGAAGGCCGCCAGCGCCAGCCGCCAGTCGAGCCAGAAGAGGACGCCGACGATGCCGGTCAGGAGCAGGATGTCGCCGACCACCGAGACGATGCCGGCGGTGAAGAGCTCGTTGAGGGCGTCGACGTCGGTGGTGACCCGGGTGACCAGCCGCCCCACCGGGTTGCGGTCGAAGTAGGCCACCGGCAGCCGCTGCAGGTGCCCGAAGACCTCGCGCCGCAGGTCCTTCATGATGAGCTGCCCCATCGTCTGGAGCAGCACGCCTTGGAAGTAGAGGACCGCGAAGGTGGCGAGCAGCACGACGAGGTAGAGGAGCGCCATCCCGGCGATCCCCTCGGCCGGCGTCGGGCTCAGGTCCCACGCGGCGAGCAGCCGCCGCGCCGCGACGCTAGCCGGCGAAGTCCGCGCCCCCGCCCCGCCCGGCAGCACGAAGAGATCGAGCGTGACGGCGGTGAGCAGCGGCCCGGCAAGCTGCAGCAGCGAGGAAGCCAGGATCGAGAGGAGAGCCAGCGCCGTCATCCCGCGGTAGGGCCGCAGATACCCCACCAACCGCCGCATCAACCGCGCGTCGTAAGCCTTCCCCAGCACCTCCTCGTCATGGTGCGAAACGACCGGCTCGCTCACGGGTGAAACGATAACAGGTGGGTGGGCGGAGGGCAGCCGCTGACATCCTGGGCTCCCTTCCGTCATCCCGAGCGTGAGCGAGGGATCTGGGGGGGAGGTTCCTTGCTCCAGCGAACCCCACCCTTAGCTTTGCCGCGCCTACCCCGCTGTCGCTTAGATGGCGATCCTTCCCCTGGTATGCTCAGCCCCTAACCTGTAACTACACTGAGAGCACTCGCCGACGCTCGGCACCCGATGATAGGCGACAGCTTGATGGCGGATTTTCCGGGTGCTTAGGTCAGGCCTAATCCGTAGAAGCAGAGGTTAGCTGCCATACTGGCGCGAAATGAAGACCGCTACAGGCAGACTCTTCAGCCTCGGGCGGGTTACCGCACTCCTTGCGTGCTCCCGACCTCCCAGCCCAAGCCGGGAAGCTGTCGCCGATCGCGAGTTGCAGCGCAAGAGGATGTGCGCAGACGTCGGTCGAGAGCGACTGGAGCAGGACCGGCGCGAAGACGCTGCAGGTCTGTTTGATATCAGTAGCGCAGAGTGGTGTTATCACCCGAGGCGTAACACCTGCCTCTACGCAGTAACGAGGATCGCGACGGGTCCTCCGCCGGGCTCCGGCAAGGAGTGGAAACACGTCCTCACCGAGATGGCCACAATAGACCTACTTACAAATGAGGTACTGACACAGGCTTCGGTGAACGCGCCGCCTGCGGCGGTAACCACCTACGAGACGAGTAAGCGAGGCCTCTTCGCTGGCTGCCTCAGGGCTCCCGGGTCAAGGAGCGCTGGCAGATAACCATTCGCTGCGCCAGACTCGCCCACGCCGCTTCGTGGTGCGGGCTCGCTGGTGAGCTCAAATCCGTTCGTTAGCCGCCCCTGGCAGCTATGAGCCAACCCCGCTCCATCGCCTACTGTCCGCATTGTCGGCACGACTCGCCCCAACACCTCATACACGTTCAAGAGACCAAAGAGACGTTCGTCGAACCAGAGTCCGGTGATCGTGAACAAGAGACCTTCACCTACTTCGTCGCTGTCTGCGAAACCTGTCAGGGTCTTCTAATCTATGCCGAAATGTGGAGCGCTGCCCCTGACGCCTTCACAGACGCGCGCCTCGTGTGGCCGGACCCCAAACATTTACCCGATAGCGTCCCGCAGCGGATTCGCGACATCTATCGGGAAGCGATCATGGTTCAGCACGCCTCACCAAGTGCATTTGCTACGCAAATCCGTCGTGCTCTCGAGGTCCTCTGCCAGGACCGCGGCGCGCGCAGCGGCCCTCTTCAGCACCGATTGGAAGGCTGGCCACCCGCCATGAGCTGCCGAGCGTCCTCTCCGACATGACAGACGTGCTCCGCATTCTCGGCAACATCGGCGCGCACGCCGATGACATGGACATAAATCTGGCTCATACCTGGGCAATCGACCAGTTCTTTAGGGCTGTACTCGAGTACGTCTATGTCGCGCCGGGGAAGCTCGCCGCGTTCCGGAGGCAGCTCGACCGCCTGCGAAACCGCACCGTCAACTAAGATCCGGTGTTCGTCATCCGCGCCGCCGCCGAGACCGGCGCCGAGCGGCACCCGAACAGCCACCAGCGGTGGTTGTCGCTGGCGGGTTCGGGAGAGTTCCAGCTTCGCGAGTAGGGCCGTTGGGAGCCGCACCCGCTGGTCAGCGACCCGGCGCTCCGCCGGCGCGGCGATGGGTGTCGATCCCCCCGAGCACCTGGCACCGGCTCTTCGTCGGCGACGAGAGCTGGGGAATGCTCTCGTTCCACACGGTGCCGGCGAAAGACCTGATCGAGGAGGTCCCGATCGGCCCAGACGGCCTCGACGGCGGCCCGACCGAGCGGCATCGCTACCAGGCGCAGGGCTCGTGAGGCGGGAGTAGGCTAAAGAGCATGAGCCGGACCGCCGCAACCGATCCAAAGTCGGCCATACACAGCGACCCCGAGATCATGGGGGGAACCCGTGTTCGTCGGCACTCGGGTGCCGGTGCGCAACCTCATCGACTCCCTAGAGGCCGGTGACTCGCTCGAGACCTTCCTCGATGCCTTCCCGTCGGTCTCGCGTGAGCAGGCCGTTGCCGCTCTCGAGCTGGCGGGTGACTTCCTCACCGCCTGTTGCGTTCGCGGCGGGCACGACCTGCGCGAGCTCGTGCGGCGTATCTCCAAGGACAATCAGCCGGAGGAAGTGGGCTGGGGTCCTCCCGCCGGCCGGGAGGTTTGGTAAGAAACTCTGAGCGTTCCGCCGCTCACGGGGGAAACGATAGCAGGTGGGTGTTAGCCTCGAGACCTTGTGGACACAGCCCAAGGGAGGTGGACCGCATGAAGGGACGTCCGGGGCCTGCCGAGGCCGCGCCGTATTACTTCACGTATATCGATCGGGTCGAGAGCGACGACGTCCTCGGCGTGCTCGCGGCGCAGCTCGACGAGATCCCCGCCTTCCTCGCCGGGATCGGCGAGGAGAAGTCCCGCCACCGCTACGCGCCCGGGAAGTGGAGCATCCGCCAGGTGCTCAGCCACGTCAGCGACACGGAGCGGGTGTTCCTCTTCCGCGCCTTCTGGTTCGCCCGCGGCTTCGACGCCCCGCTGCCGAGCTTCGACGAGAAGGTCGCCGCCGACGCGGCGGCGGCGGACGAAGTTTCCTGGACGCGGCACATCGAGGAGTTCCGCACGGCGCGCCAGGCGACCCTCTCCTTCTTCCGCAACCTGCCGGCCGACGCCTGGCTGCGGCGCGGCATCGCCAGCGACAATCCCTTCACCGTCAGGGCCTCGGCCTACATCCTGGCCGGACACGCCGCGCACCACGTGGCGATTCTCCAAGAGCGGTATCTCTGATCCGCCCCGATGCGCCGCCAGCTCGGCGCGATCGGCAGCCCTGCGCGCCTCGATGCGCTCGCCGCAGCGCTCGAGGGCGGCCTTGACGATCCCGAAGTGCTCGCTCACCGGTCGCCGGCTCGCCGTGCGGAGCCGTTCCACCATCCGCAGCTCGCCCTAATCAGGGCCGACACCGTGCCTTACAGACGGGGCGCGGCCTTGGAGCGGCGCGCCTTCCGCACCTCGCGCACCAGGGCGTCCACGGCGTTCGCGGTGGCCCGGTCGTGCTCGCACAACCGCTCGAAGAAGCCCGGCGACCAGTCGGAGCTGTCGCCCACCTCGCGCTCGAGCGCGCGGACGACGAGCTGGTTGCGGCTGATGCGCAACGCCTTGGCCTTCCGGTCCACGGCCGCGAGTAAGGTCTTCGGGAGGTGTACCCTGGTGAGCATGACGATACCGGCGAGCATGGACGACCAACCCACCTGCGGCAAGGGGCTGGCGGAGCACTCGCCGCTGCCGGGGAAGCTGGGGGAGCTGATCGACGCGCTGGCTGAAAACCTCGAAGTGCACATCCGGGCGCTCGATCTGACGGACGAGCGCTCCCGGCGGGAGCGCGACGCTTACGCGGAGCTGGCGGCGGAGCACCGGGAGATCGCCGGGCGGCTCCGGGCGGTGGCCGGGCGGATGGCCGGGTACCGGGACCTGCCGATGGGGCGGCACGACTGGGAGGCGCTGGCGCGCCCGGAGGTCCGCGCGGCCTTTGGGAGGTTCGTGGCGCGCGAGGGGGAGCTCCTGGCGCTGCTCCGGGAGTGGGTCAAGAGGGACGGGAAGATGCTGGCCGGATGAGCGGACATCCCGAGCCTCTATAAATGTTGTATCGGGCCCAGAAATTGTTTCCTCGGGGCCGGAGGATGTTTCCTCAGCCTCCGAGGATGTTTCCTCTGTCCTAGAGGATGTTTCCTCCGGTCCGAAGGATGTTTCCTCCGGTCCGGAGATAGTATCCTCCGGTCCGAGAATTGTTTCCTCCAGTCCGGAAAATGTATCCTCTATCCTGGAGGATGTTTCCTCCATGCCAGAGGATGTTTCCTCCGGTGTCGATACAACATCTCGAGGAGGCGCCGATGCCCGAGAAGTCGTTGGCGGACAAGCTGTTGCTGTGGGGGACGTTGGGCGAGGGCATGAAAGCCCGCCCGGAGGAGCTCGCCTACCTCGAGGAGCAGCGCCGGGAGCTGGTCGCCCGGCTCGAGCGGGTCGAGGCGCTGATGACCGAGCAGAACGCCTACGAGGCCCGCCTGCGCGAGACGACACGGCAGCGCCTCGAGGCCGAGGCCCAGGCCGACGAGCTGTGCAGCCGCCTCATCGGCGCGCTCAAGGCGCGGTACGGCAAGCGCAACCCGGTCCTGCACCAGTTCGGGATCCGCCCCAACGAGCAGCCCGGGCCGAAGGGCAAGCGGCAGGAGGAACCCCCGCCCCCCGCGGAGCCACCGTCACGCGCGCCAGGTAGCTGAGGGACGAATCCCGCGTGAGGACCAGGACGGGCCGCGCTTTGTCCGGCGGCAGGAACCGGTAGAGCCGGACCTCGTCGCGCTCTAGTCGTCCGGCCACGCCGCGGCCCGCTCCCACCTCGCGACGTCGCCCGCGCGGTCCGGGTCCCGCTCGTAGCCGCAGCGGTCCAGCGCCTCCTGCTCCAGGACCTTCAGCCGCCGGAGGTGCTCGCGCAGGGCCGCCCGCACGAGCTCTGAGAGATTGACCTGCGCCGCCCGCGCCGCGCGATCCGCCTCGCGCAGCAACTCCTCGTCCAGCACGACTTGGACCGTCACCGCGCTCATGATGTGGAACCTAATTCCACAGGATAGCCGATAGTCAATCCAGGGGTCCTACAGCGAAGACCAGCCGTAGACCGTCACCCCGCGCCGCCGGAAGCTGCGCTCGCCGCCGTAGACCAGGGCCGCCGGCGCCGCGGGATCGCCCACCAGCTGGCGCCAGAAGTCGAGCCCCGCGAAGAAGTCGTCCGCCACCGTCTCGGCGGACTTGGTCTCGACCGCCACCAGCTCCCGCCCCTGCTCCAGCAGCGCGTCGATCTCGTGGCCGGTCGAGTCGCGCCAGAAGTAAAGGTCCGGCTCCCGCCCCTGGTGGAGCGCGTTCTTGAGCAGCTCGGAGAGCACGAAGCTCTCGAAGACCGCGCCGCGGCTGGCGTGCGCGCGGAGGTCGTCGGGCGAGCGGATGCGCAGCAGGTAGCAGAGCAGGCCGGTGTCGAGGAAGTAGAGCTTGGGGGTCTTGATCAGGCGCTTGCCGAAGTTGGCGTGGTGCGGGCGCAGGAGGAGGACGAGGAAGCTCGCTTCCAGGATCGACAGCCAGCGGCGGGCGGTGGTGTGGGTGACGCCGCAGTCGTTGGCGAGAGAGACCAGGTTGAGGAGCTGGCCGTTGCGGCCGGCGCTGAGGCGCACGAAGCGGCCGAACGATTCGAGATCGCCGACGTTGACGATCTCCCGCACGTCGCGCTCGACGTAGGCCTGGTAGTAGCCTGCGTACCAGCCCTGCGGCTCGAGACCCTTGTCGTGGATCCGGGGGTAGAAGCCGCGGTGGAGGGTTTCCAGCAGGCCGGCGGAGCGCTCGCGGCGGCCGGGCGGCAGCTCGCGCCCGAGCTTCTCGAGCGGCAAGGGGCGCCGCCCGTCGAGCTCGGCGAGCGAGAACGGCAGCAGGTGGAAGATCGCGCTCCGCCCGGCGAGCGACTGGCTGATCGAGCGCAGCAGGAGGAAGTTCTGCGACCCGCTGACGACGAAGCGCCCGGCTCTGTCCTCCTGGTCGACGATCGTCTGCACGTAGGAGAAGAGGTCCGGCACCCGCTGCGCCTCGTCGAGGATGACGGGGCCGGCGAACTGTCCGAGAAAGCCGCGGGGGTCGTCGCGCGCGAAGGCGCGCACGTCGGGGTCTTCGAGAGACGCGTAATCGTGGCCGGGGAAGGCGGCCCGTACCAGCGTCGTCTTGCCGGACTGGCGGGGGCCCGTGAGGGTGACCACCGGATACTGCCGCGCCGCCTGCTGTAAGGGGATTTCGAGCAGGCGCCGGATCATGTCTGGTAGATTGAACTCCTGAAGTTCAATTTGCAAGCGCCAACTCCCTCTCAACCCTCTAGAGATATGCGCTTCCGTCGATGCGCCCCCTGGTGTACACTCCCGCCGCCTTACGTCCTGACATTTTTTGGTAGGGGTCCGCCGAGCGCGAGGGATCGCCGTATGCCGCCGACGCTGAACCAGCTCTTGAAGCAGATGGTGGAGCAAGGGGGGTCCGACCTCCACATCACCACCAACTCGCCGCCGCAGATCCGGGTGGACGGGGTCTTGAAGCCGCTCAACGTCCCGCCCATGAACCCGACGGAGACCAAGCAGCTCTCCTACTCGATCCTCACCGACAACCAGAAGCACCGCCTCGAAGAGGACCTCGAGATCGACTTCTCCTTCGGTATCAAGGGGCTGGCCCGCTTCCGCGCCAACGTCTTCCACCAGCGCGGCGCCATCGCCGCCGCCTTCCGCCAGATCCCCTACGAGATCCGCGGCTTCCGCGAGCTGGGGCTGCCGGGGGTGGTCGAGCGGCTGTGCGAGAAGCCGCGCGGCCTGGTGCTGGTGACCGGCCCGACCGGCTCCGGCAAGTCGACGACGCTCGCCGCGATGATGGACAAGGTCAACCGCGAGCGGCACGAGCACATCATCACCATCGAGGACCCGGTCGAGTACCTGCACAGCCACAAGAAGTGCATCGTCAACCAGCGCGAGCTGCACGCCGACACCCACAGCTTCTCGAACGCCCTGCGCTCGGCGCTGCGCGAGGACCCCGACGTCGTCCTCATCGGCGAGATGCGCGACCACGAGACCGTCGAGTCGGCGCTGCGCATCGCCGAGACCGGGCATCTCACCTTCGCCACCCTGCACACCAACTCGGCGGCGCAGACGATCAACCGCATCATCGACATCTTCCCCGCCCACCAGCAGGGGCAGATCCGCGTCCAGTTGAGCTTCGTGATCGAGGGGATCGTCTGCCAGTCGCTGCTGCCGCGCGCCGGCGGCAAGGGGCGCGTCCTGGCGATGGAGATCCTGGTGCCCAACCCCGCCATCCGCAACCTCATCCGCGAGGACAAGGTGCACCAGATCTACGGCATGATGCAGGCGGGGCAGGCCAAGCACGGCATGCAGACCTTCAATCAGTCGCTCGCCGCCCTCTACTTCAAGCGCATGATCACCCAGCAGACGGCGCTGGCGCGCTCGTCGCACCCCGACGAGCTGCAGGAGATCATCGCCCGCGGCCCCAGCGCCCTCAGCCCGGCGCTGGTCGGCGACGTGCGCGAGGTCCGCGAGGCGAGGAGCTAGCCGATGCCCAACTTCGTGTGGAAGGGCCGCGCCCGCTCCGGCGCCCTGCAGGAGGGGCAGCTCCTCGCCGACTCGCGCGACGCCGCCGTCGCCACTCTGCGCCGCCAGCAGATCCAGATCCTCAACATCCGCGAGAAGGGCCGCGAGATCAAGCTCATCCCGCGCCTGCCGCGCGGCATCTCCGACAAGCGCGTCGCCATCTTCACCCGCCAGTTCTCGGTCATGCTCGACGCCGGCTTGCCGCTCGTCCAGTGCCTCGAGATCCTCGGCGAGCAGGAGGAGAACCAGAAGTTCCAGACGATCATCCAGCAGGTGCGCAGCGACGTCGAGTCCGGCTCCTCGCTGGCCGACGCCATGGCCAAGCACCCCAAGGCCTTCGACCGGCTCTACGTCAACATGGTGGCGGCGGGCGAGGCGGGCGGCATCCTCGACATCATCCTGCAGCGGCTGGCGACCTACATCGAGAAGGCCGTGCGGCTGAAGAACCAGGTCAAGTCGGCCCTCATCTACCCGGCCTCGGTCATCGTCATCGCCGCCCTCGTCGTCTTCATCATCCTGTGGAAGGTCATCCCGGTCTTCGCCGCGCTCTTCGCCGGCCTGGGCAGCGAGATGCCGTTCCTGACCCGCGTCGTCATCGGCGCCAGCAACTTCATCGGCCGCTTCTTCATCCCCATGGCGCTGGTCATCGCCGCCGCGGTCGTCATGGTCATCCGCTGGCACAAGACCCACCGCGGCGCCCGGGTGCTCGACGGCCTGATGCTCAAGATCCCGGTCATCGGCATGCTGCTGCGGAAGGTCGCGGTGGCGCGCTTCTGCCGCACGCTCTCGACCCTGACCGCCTCCGGCGTGCCGATCCTCGACGGCCTCGAGATCACCGCCAAGACCTCCGGCAACGCGATCATCGAGGACGCGGTGATGGCGGTGCGCAAGGCGGTCGAGGAGGGCAAGACGATCAGCGACCCGCTGCGCGAGACCAAGGTCTTCCCGCCGATGGTGGTGCAGATGATCAACGTCGGTGAGCAGACCGGCGCCCTCGACCAGATGCTGTCGAAGATCGCCGAGTTCTACGAGGACGAGGTGGACACCGCGGTGACCGGCCTGATGAAGCTGATCGAGCCGATCATGATCACCGTCCTCGGGGCGATCATCGGCACCATCGTCACCGCCATGTACCTGCCCCTCTATTCGTTCCTCAAGGACATCGGGTAGGGAGACGAGTCAGCCCGCGCTCGCCCGTCAGCTCCGCTGGACCATCGCGATCCGCGTCGTCGCGATCGCCAGCGTGCTGCTGCCTTACGTCCTGCTCCAGCTCGCCTCGCCGCCGGTCGAGGGGTCGGCGGCGACGCCCCCCGCGCCGGAGGTGCAGGCGGCGCCCGGTCCGCCGGCCCCGGCGCCCGCCGCCGAGCCGCTGCTGCCGCCGCGCGTCGTCTACCTGGTGGCGGGGCTGACGTTCCTCGCCACCCTTGCCTACATCGCTCTCCTGCAGACCTTCCCGGGGCACTACGCGCTCCAGGCCTACGCCCAGTTCGCCGGCGACCTGCTGCTCATCACCCTCCTCGTCTACTCGGTCGGCGGCATCGCCAGCCCGTTCTCGCTCCTCTACCTCATCGTCATCGCGGTGGCCGCGACGCTGCTGCGCCGCCGCGCCGGGGTCATCGTCGCCTCGGCCGCCTACCTGCTCTACGCGCCGCTCGTCCTCGGGCTCTACTTCGGTTGGCTGCCGGCGCCGCCGCACGCCCCGGCCGAGACGGTCTCCGCCCTGCGCCTGGCCTACAACCTGGCGGTCCACTTCGTCGGCTTCTACGCCGTCGCTCTCCTGACCTCCTACCTGGCCCGCAATGTGGCGCGCGCCGAGCAGGCGCTGGAGGAGAAGAGCGAGGACCTCGCCGACCTGCAGGTGGCCTACCGCGACGTCGTGCAGTCGATCGGCAGCGGCCTCGTCACCACCGACCTCGCGGGCACCATCACCAGCGCCAACCGCGCCGCCCTCGACATCCTCGGCGAGATCGTCGACGGCGCCGACCGCGAGCTGGTCGGCCTGCCGATCCACCGCACCCGCCTCTTCGACGAGGCGCGCTGGCGCGGGATCGCCGAAGCCGGCGTCGGCGAGGAGCAGATCCGCGCCGAGGTCGAGGTGCCGCACGGCGGCGAGGTGGCGACCTTCGGCTACAGCGTCGCACAGCTCACCGACGCCGCCGGCGACCACCGCGGCTACATCGTCGTCTTCCAGGACCTGACCCGCTGGCGGCGCCTGCAGGAGCAGGTGCGCCTGAAGGACCGGATGGCGGCGGTCGGCGAGCTCGCCGCCGGCCTGGCGCACGAGATCGGCAACCCGCTGGCCGCCATCTCCGGCTCGGTCCAGCTCCTCTCGGGCGCGGTCGGCGAGGGACCCTCGGAGCGGAAGCTCGTCGAGATCCTGCTCAAGGAGAGCCGCCGGCTCGACCGCACGATCAAGGGGTTCCTGCGCTTCGCCCGGCCGCGCGAGCGGGCGAGCGTGCAGTTCGACATCGCGCGCCTCTTGTCGAACAACTTCGAGCTGCTCAGGAACAGCGACGAGGTCTCGCCGCGGCACCGGCTCACCGTCGAGCTCGACCCGCCGTCGGCGAGCCTCCTGGCCGACCCCGACCAGGTGAGCCAGATCTTCTGGAACCTGGCGCGCAACGCGCTGCGCGCCATGCCCGACGGCGGCGAGCTGGCGGTCTCTGGGCGCCTGGCCGGCGACCGCTACCGCCTGCAGGTGGCCGACACCGGGCGCGGCATGTCCGAGGAGGAGCGCGCCAACCTCTTCCACCCCTTCCAGTCCTTCTTCGACACCGGCACCGGCATCGGTATGGCGATCGTCTACCGCATCGTCCAGGAGCATGGCGGGCGGGTGGACGTCGAGAGCCACCCCGGCCGCGGCACGACGATCACCGTCGACCTGCCGGCCCTGGGGCAGGACGTGGCGGTGCCGGCCTCGCTCGCCGCCGAGGCGCGGCCGTGAGCGGCCCGGCCGGCCGCCGCCTCCTCGTCGTCGACGACGAGGCGAGCATGGTGGACTTCCTCGCCCTCCTCTTCCGCGACGACGGCTACAAGGTCGACACCGCCGGCTCGGTCGAGGAGGCGCGGAAGGCCCTCGCCGGCCAGGGGTTCGACCTCGTGCTCTGCGACATCCTGATGCCGGACGGCAGCGGCCTCGACCTGCTCAAGGAGATCAAGTCGAGCGACCCCAACGCCGCGGTCGTGATGATGACCGCCTACACCTCGACCCGCTCGGCGATCGAGGCGATGAAGCTCGGCGCCTACGACTACATCTCCAAGCCCTTCGACGTCGACGAGCTGCGGCTGGTGGCGCAGAAGGCGCTCGAGCGGGTGGAGCTGGTGGACGAGAACGTCTACCTGCGCCGCGAGCTGGAGCAGAAGTACACCTTCGCCAACATCATCGGCAAGAGCTCGCGGATGCAGGCGATCTTCTCGCTCATCGACCGGGTGGCGCGCACCGGGTCGACGGTGCTGATCCACGGCGAGAGCGGCACCGGCAAGGAGCTGATCGCCCGCGCCATCCACTTCGCCAGCCCGCGCGCGCAGCGGCGGTTCCTGTCGATCAACTGCGGGGCGCTGCCGGAGAACCTGCTCGAGAGCGAGCTCTTCGGCCACGAGCGCGGCGCCTTCACCGGCGCGGTGCGCGAGAAGAAGGGGCTCTTCCACGAGGCCGACCGCGGCACCCTCTTCCTCGACGAGATCGGCGAGATGACGCCGGCGATGCAGGTGAAGCTCCTGCGCGCCCTGCAGGAGCGAACGGTGCGCAAGGTCGGCGGCACGCAGGAGGAGGCGGTGGACGTGCGGATCATCGCCGCCACCAACCAGGACCTCGAAGGCAAGATCGCGCGCGGCGAGTTCCGCGAGGACCTCTACTACCGGATCAACGTCATCCCCATCCACCTGCCGCCGCTGCGCCAGCGGCGCGAGGACATCCCGCTCCTCGCCGACTTCTTCATCGACAAGTACAGCCAGCAGATGGAGCAGCCGCCCAAGCGCTTGTCGGTCGAGGCGATGCGCATCGTCGAGGGCTACGACTGGCCGGGCAACGTGCGCGAGCTGGAGAACCTGATCGAGCGCCTCTTGGCGCTGGCCCCGGGAGAGACGATCACCTCGCGCGACCTGCCCGTGCACCTCCTCACCCACCGCCGCGGCGGCTCCGCCGACGGCATCACCCTCCCCCGCGAGGGTCTCGACCTAGAGGCTTACCTCGACGAAGTCCGCGCCCAGCTCATGACCCAGGCCTTAGAGCGCACCAGCGGCGTCCAAACTCAAGCCGCCGAGCTCCTCGGCATGAGCTTCCGCAGCTTCCGCTACTACGCCAAGAAAGCCGGGCTGAAGGGGAACGGGGGGGAGGAGGCGGAAGAGAGCTAGTCGCCGGTGCCGCCGCCGGCGACCGGCGGCGGGTCGGGCGCCGGCTCGGGGTCGGCTGGCAGGTCGCCGAGGAGGAGGCCGTGGCCTTGGGTGCCTAAGACCAGGCGGCCTTTCTGGACCAAGGCGGCGGCGAGGTGTGAGGCGGGGACCGAGAGGGGGAGCTTGCGCAGGGTGGCGCGCTGGCGGTCGTAGAGGTAGGCCTTGTCGCCGGCGACGAGGAGGGCGGGGAAGCGGGGGTCGCCGGTCGAAAAGACCCGCGAAGGCTTGGTCGGCAGCTCGACCCAGAGCGCCTCCTCGCCGGCCCGCGCCCAGGCGCCATAGGGCCCCCAGTAGAGGAGGCGGTCGCCGAGGGCGGCGAGCTTGCCGCTGGCCGAGGGCGTCGTCGTGCTGTGGTTGCCGGCGCCGGTGAGCTGGTGGAGGAGGGCGCCGTCGCTCACCCAGAGGTCGCCGGCGTGGAATGCCGCCGAGCGCGGCGTTCCCTGCTCGAGCCGCTTCTCCACCCACTTGGTTTCGCCGCGCTCGAAGAGCCGGTCGGCGGTGCGCGCCACGACCAGCCCGCCGGCGCGCGGCTCGGCGAGCACCTGCTCGACGCGCCCGTCCCCCAGCTCCTTGACCTGCCGCCACTCGGCGCCGCTCCGCTCCCACAAGCCCCGCTCGGTCGCCGCCCACGCCCGCCCGTCCTGCACCGCCAGGTCGAGCACCGTCGGCACCGGCGCGAAGTCCGGCTCGAAGCTCCGCCCGCCGTCGGTCGAGCGGTGGATGCCGGAGACCGGCCCGGCGTGGTTGACCGCCGCCAGCAGCTCGCCCGGGCCGGCCGCGAGGGATGTGACCCGGAGGTTCGTCATGCCGCGGGCGGCGCGGCGGAAGGTGGCGGCGCCGTCCACCGACACCCAGACCCCGGACCCCTCGGTGCCGAGGAGGACGCGCTCGGGGCGCCGCGGGTGGTAGACGACAGTGTGGATCGACAGCTCCGGCCCGGTGATCCGCCGCCAGGCGGCGCCGCCGTCGGCCGACTGGTAGAGGCCGCCGACGGTGCCGGCCAGGAGCCGTCCGTCCGGCAGCGCCGCGAAGCTCGGCGTGCGCCGCTCGTCGAGGCCCTCCTTGAAGCGCTGCCAGGTGCCGCCGAGGTCGGGGGTGCGGTAGACCCAGCCGCAGGTCGTAGCCCACAGCTCCCCCGGCCGCCCCGGCACCGGCGTCAGGCTGAAGACCTCGGAGTCCAGGACCATGCCCTCGAAGACGCCGCGCCAGCTGCGGCCGGCGTCGTCGCTGCGGTAGGCGCGGCGCCAGGTGCCGGCGAGGACCGTCGCGGGGTGCAGCGGATCGACGTGCAGGCTGGTGACCTTCTGGATCTCGGGCAGCTCGACGGTGAGCCGCCGCCAGGTGACGCCGTCGTCGCGCGTCCCCCAGACGCCGGAGAGGGTGCCGGCGTAGAGCCAGCCCTCCTTCCCGGGCACCGCCTCGAGGGTGTAGACCGGCTCGTCCGGCAGGCCGCCGGCGGCCGCCACCCAGTAGCCGCCGAGGTCGTCGGACCAGGCGACGTGGCCGCTCCCCCACATCCCCCAGATCGCCGCCCAGACCCGCCCCGGGCGGTTGGGGTCGAAGCGGAGCGCGCCGACGACCCAGCCGGCGAACGGCAGGGCCGGGCCGGCGTCGGCCCAGGTGACGCCGCCGTCGCGCGAGCGGTACACCTGGCCGGCGGAGGTGCCGGCGAGGACGAGGGCGGGGTCGTCGGGGTGTATGGCGAGGGCGCGCACGTCGGCGCCGAAGAGCGGCGCCGTCTTCCACTCGTCCGCGGCGGCGGGCGAGGCGGCCAGGACGGCGGCGAGGAGGAGGAGGGGGAGGCTAGTGAGGCGACGGTGAGGCTTCATACCGCACTCCGATGACTTCGGCGAGGATCGAGATGGCGATCTCGCCCGGGCTGTCGCCGCCGATCGGCAGGCCGATCGGCGCGCGCAGCGGCAGGCCGTCGAGGTCCGCGCCCTGCGCCGCCAGCTCCTCGCGCACCCGCTCGACCTTCCGCCGGCTGCCCATGAGGCCGAGGTAGCGGAGGCCGCGAGGCGCCTGCCGCACGACGCCGGCCATGGCGGCGACGTCGGTCTCCCAGCAGCGCGAGACGACGGCGACGTAGAGCTCGCGGCCGGCGACGCCGGAGAGGAACTCGTCGCCGAAGTCGCGCTCGACCGCGGCGAAGCGGGTGCGCTCGGGGAAGAGCTCGAGACGGCGGAACTCCTCGCGGTCTTCGACGACGAGGAGGTCGAAGCCGGCCAGCGCACCGGCGCGGGCTAGCGCCTGCCCCACCGGGCCGCCGCCGCAGATGGCCAGCACCGGCGGCGACTCGACGACCTCGAGGAAGACCTCGGCCATGCCGCCGCAGACCATGCCGGTGGCCTCGCCGCGCGTCGCCTCTTCGGTCAGGTAGTAGCGCTTCACTTCGGAGGCGCCGGCGCCGTTCACCAGCTTGGCGGCGGCGTCGGCCTGCACCATCGCCTCGAAGGCGCCGCCGCCCAGGTTGCCGCAGGCGCTGCCGTCGGGACGGACCAGGAGCTTCCATCCCACCTTCCCCGGCGTCGAGCCGTCGGCGCGCACGATCTGACAGAGGACCACGCGCCCCCACCGCTGCAAGGAGCGTTCCGTCTCGGCGAGGACCTCGGCGGGGAACGGCGCGACCATCTCTCTCATTGTACGCGGATGCGTGCGGAGGCGGGGTCGGAGGCGGGCCGGGGCGTGGGGTGCGCCCCGCGGGAACCGGCGCGGGCGAAGGGGACTGCGGCGGGGGGGCCCGCGCCTGCGCTTCGCTGCGCGCCGGATCGGGGTCGCTGGCCGGGGGGCTTGCCAGCGCTTGCTCAGAGCTTCCCGCGGGGCGCACCCCACGCCCCGGCCCGGTCACCGTTGGTGGACGGCGAGGGCGTGACCTCAATGCTCATCGGTCAAGCGTAGGAAGCGCTTCAGGGTGAACCAACGGTTGCGGAGCTTCCAGAAGCGGCTGGCTTCCATCGCGGCGATGCGGGCGCGCAGGCCGGCGGTCTCGGCCGCCGCACGCGCCGCCTCCTCGCGGCGTTGCTCCTCGGTGCGCCATAGCTCACCCTGGAAGAAGGCTGATTCCTGCCGCGCCGAGAGGAGGAGGGCCTGGGCCAACGTGCTGACGTGGACGACTGTGGCGCCGCCGTTGCGGTCGGCCAGGCGGACGACCAGCGGCGCCGAGCGGGCCGTCCCCGCGGGGAGCGTCCCCTCGAAGAGCCAGCCCGCGCGCAACGCTCCCGGCTCGCCGAGGAGCGCCGCGACGTCGGGGCGCTCGCGCTCGATCGGCGCCGCGCCGAGGAGTTGGCCGTCGAGGAGCACCTCGGCGCGCGCCAGGGGCGTCCCTTCGGGCCGCACCGCCCAGCCGCGCAGCGTGAGGCGCCCGCCGCGCTCCAGCGCCCACTGCTCGATGTAGGAGCGCGGCTCGGGGTCGTAGGCGATGCGCGCGAGGTCCGGGCCGCCGGCCGTGCCGACGAGGTAGAGGTCCTGGAAGTCGCAGAGCCCGCGCCGGAGCCGCCGCACCGGCACCTCGCCGACCGCGCGCGCGATCGCGGCGCGCACGAACGGCTCGGTCACCCAGGTCGAGCCGTACTCGCTCGGCGCCAGCGACCCGCTCTCGGAGACCGCCTCGAAGCGGATCCCCGCCACCGGCATCTCGACGCCGGGGGCCAGCACGCTCTCGTCGTGGACGCTGAAGGCGAGGAGGCCGCCCGGCGCGAGGAGGCCGTGAAGGCGCGCCAGCCAGGCGACGAAGCGCTCCTCCGGCAGGTGGGTGAAGAGCGAGGTCACGAGCACGGCGTCGAAGCGGCGGTCGCAGCGCAGCTCCTCCGGCCGCGCCGCCGAGACGAAGCCGTGCACGCCGAAGCGCTCCTCCTGGAAGCGCACCCCCTCGGCGTAGACGTCGGCCACCCACACCCGCTCCGGCGGCAGCTCGCGCACCAGGAAGCGGGTCACCCGCCCGTAGCCGCTGGCGAAGTCGAGGAGCGACCCGACGTTTTCGATCCCGCCGAAGTGCCCGGCCAGGAGCTGGCGGAAGGCGCCGGCGATCGACAGCCCCGAGCCGGCGTAGACGGCGAGCGCCTGGTCGCGGTCCCCCTCGGCGCAGTCGAGGAGGAAGCCGCGCATCTCGTCGTCCGGGTGGACGGCGAGGTCCACGTCTTCGGGGGAGAGGCCGGAGGCGGCGAGGAGGGCGCTGACGAGGGGGGTGGAGGTCACGGCTGGCGGTTCGCGGGCCGGATTGTAAGCGTATGGCAGACTCATCGCGCTCGATGCCCCCTTCTCCTCTACGCGCCGCGGTGCTGGGGCTGCTGGTGGCCTGCGCGGCGCTCGGGTTCCTGGCTTCGCTCGAAGACGCGCTCGCCGGCTACGACGCCCGCCAGGCGCGCGCCGGGCCGCCGCTCTCCTGGCGCTTCGGCCGGGCGCCGGTCGCCGCGCTCGAGGCGTGTCTGGCGGCGGCCCGGCCTCACCTGCCGCCGGGGGGCGTCGTCGCCTTCGCCGGGCCGGCCGAGCCGCGCGGCGACGCCTTCCTGCGCTGGCGCTGGGCCAGCTACTTCCTGCCCGAGCGCGATGTCGTGCGCTGGGGCAGCGCGGCGGCGGCGCGCGCCACGCACGTCGTCGCCTGCCGCCGCGCGCTCGGCGGCGACCCGCGGCTCGCCGAGGTGGCGCGCCTGCCGGCCGGGCGGCTCTACCGGATACGAACGGCGGAGACGGCGCGTTGAGCGTCCTGCTCCTCGCGCTCCTCCTGCTCGCCGTGGGGGGCCGCTTCGCCGGCGTCCTGGCCGGGCCGCGCGACGGCCGCGCGCAGCGCCTGGTCCTGTCGTGGGTCGCCGGGCTCCTGGCGCTCTACCTCGTCGAGATGGCCTGCGACCTCGCCGGCCTGCGCTGGAGCCGCTGGAGCCTGGGGCTCGGCCTCCTCGCCGTCGCCCTCGCCGCGCACCGCTTCCTGCCCCGCCCGCGCGAGGCGCCGGCCCTCGCCTCCGACCTCGGCTGGGGGGACGCGGTGGGGCTCGCCGCCCTCGCCGCCTTCGCCCTCTTCGCGCCGACGCTCTGGGTGACGACCCCCGACTGGGCCTACCACTGGGGGCTCAAGGGGCAGCGCTTCTTCCTGGCCGGCGGCATCGACTACGAACTCCTCACCCGCCCCTGGAGCGCCAGCCTCCACCCCGACTACCCGAACCTCCTCCCCGGCCTCTACGCCGCGACGGCCCTCCTCGCCGGCCGCTTCGCGGCAGCGCCGCAGATGCTCTGGTCGGTGCTCTTCTGCGCCGCGCTCCTCGCCGCGGCGCGCGAGCTGCTGCGCGCCGAGGGCGTGGACCGCGCCGCGCGGCAGGCGGTGACCGCTCTCCTCGCGCTCCTCGTCTGCGGCTTCGCGCTGCGCCAGCTCGCGGCCGGCGGCGCCGACTGGCCGCTGGCGCTCGCCTTCGTCCTCGCCCTGGCGGCGCTGCTCGGCGCGCGCGACCCCGAGCTCGACCCCGCCGCCGAACGCCAGCTCGGCCTCGCCGCGGCGCTCGCGGCCGCGAGCAAGATCGAAGGCGTGGCGCTCGCCGCGATCCTGGTCGCGGTGTACGCCGTCTTCCGCGGCCGGCGGCTGCGACCGGCGACGCTGGCGCGCACCGCGCTGCTGCCGCTCGCCGTCGCCCTCCCCTGGCTGGTCCAAGCGCTCCGCCACGACCTCTTCCTCGACTACGACGCCGGCGGCCCCAGCCTGCGCCACACCGGCGCGGTCGCCGCGGCGCTCGGCGAGACGCTCGGGCGATTGGAATGGAGCGGCTTGGCGGCGGCGGTTTGGCTGCCGCTGCCGCTGCTCTTCGCCCGGCGCGCGCGCGCCTTCGCCGTCGCCGCGATCCTGCAGCTCGGCTTCTACGGCTGGGCCTACCTCTCGGCGCTCTCCGCTCAGCGCTTCTACGTGCTCTCGACCTTCCCGCGGCTCACCCTCCACGTGCTGCCGGCGGCGCTCGTGGCCGCCGCGGCGGTCTGGCTGCGGGAGCGACCGCGGTGAGCGCGGTGGACTGGCGGCTGGTCGCCGTCCTCGTCGTCCTGCTGGCGCTGCTCCAGGGCGTCTGTCTCCTCCTGGCGCGCGGGCTGGGGTTGCGCTTGCGCCTGCCGGCGGTTGCGCTCGGCCTGGCGCTGCCGCTCGTGCTGCTCGCGCCCTGGCTGGTGCAAGGACGGCTGCTCGTTCCCTGCAACCTGCTGCGCGTCCTGCCGGACGTCCACCGCACGGTGCCCGAGGCGCCGCCGGCCGCCGCGGCGGACCCCTACGACGTCCTCAACGACGTCGTCTACCAGCTCCTGCCCTGGGAGCTGGAGGTGCGCCACGCGCTCGCCGCGCGGCGGCTCCCCTTCTGGTCGGACGCGGTGGACGGCGGCTGCAGCCTGTGGGCGAACCCGCAGGCCGGCGCGGCGGCGCCGCTGGCGATGCTGGCGCGCGCTGTCCCCATCCAGCACCACCTGCTGGCGGCGCTGGCGCTCAAGCTTCTGCTCGCCTTCCAAGGGACGTGGCTCCTCTGCCGGCGGTTGGGGCGGAGCCGCGCGGCGTCGCTCCTCGCCGGCGGCGCCTTCGCGCTCGGCGGCGGGCTCGTCGGCTGGGGGCTCTACCCCATCAGCTCGGCGCTGGCCTGGGTGCCCTGGCTGGCGGTGGGGACGATCGGGCTCTGCCGGCGGCCGCGGCCGCGGGCGATCGCGACGACCGCCCTGATCGCCGCGGCGCTCTTGCTTTCCGGGCACCCGGAGACGGCGGCGATCGGCGGCCTCTTCGCCGCGGTCTGCGGCCTCGCCCTGGCGCGCCGGCGCGGTCTCGCGCTGGCGCGGCGGCGCGCCGTGACGCGCGGTCTCCTCGCGGCGGGCGTCGCGGCGGCGCTCGGCTTCGCGCTGGCGGCGCCGCACCTCCTCCCCTTCCTCCACCTGCTGCCGGGCTCGCACCGCGCGCAGGAGACCCTGGCCGAGACGATGCCGCCGCACGACGTCGAGCTCGCCAACCCGCTCACCTGGTTCCTCTACCCGCACCACCTCTTCCTCGTCTCGCCGGCCAATCCGCACGCCTACGGGCGGCCGTTCCGCGATCCCTTCCGCGGCCCCTTCGTCTGGCCCGAGGCGGTGAGCGGCTACGCCGGCGTGCTGCTCTTCGCCGCCGCGGCCGCGGCGCTCGCCGCCTGGCGCGACCGGCGCGTGCGGCCCTTCCTCCTCTGCTTTCTCGCCGCGCTTCTCATCACCGCGCGCTGGCTGCCCTTCGCGCACCTCGCCTACGCGCTGCCGCCGCTGCGGGTCACGGCCTGGTCGCGCTTCCTCGGCGTCGGCGCGCTGGCGCTGGTGGTGGCCGGCGCCTTCGGGCTCGACCGCATCCTGGCGCGGCGCGGCGGGCGACCGGGGACCTGGATCGCCGTCGCCGCCGCCGCGACGCTGAGCCTGGCGGTGCACGCCGACACCTGGGTGCTCGGCCTCTGGCTGCTGGTCGGGGCAGCGGTCCTCGCGGCGCGCTGGAGCCGGCACCTCGCTTTCGCCGTCGCGGCGCTCGCGCTGCTCGTCGACCTCGTCCCTTGGTCGCGCTCGCTCCTGCCTTCCTGCCCGACGGCGCTCTTCTACCCGCGGACGGAGGTGACCGAGCTGCTGGCGCGCGAGGCGGGGCCGGCGGCGACGGGGCGCGCCGCCGGGGCGCTGCAGCTCCTCTTCCCTTCGCTCCTGCCGGTCTACGGCCTCGCCGACCCGCGCCCGCACAACCCGCTGGCGCAGGTCTCCCAGCTCCAAACGCTCGACGCGGCGTTCGGCTACGCGCCGACGCGGCGCCGCTACTTCCCGCGCTTCGTCAACGTCGACCACCCGCTGCTCGACTTCCTCAACGTGCGCGCGCTGGTGGGCAGCGTCGAGCTGCCGCCGTCGCGGACGCTCGAGCGCATCGACGGCGGCCGCTTCGGCCTCTACCGGGTCTACCGCAACCCCGACGCGCTGCCGCGCTGGTTCCTGACCGACCGTGCGCGGGTCGTCGAGCCCGGCGCGCTGCGGGCCTGGATCGAGGGGCTCGCCGATCCGCGCGAGGTGGCGCTGCCCGCCGAGGCCGGCGCCTGGCGGCCCACGCCGGGCGCCACCGGCGGCCTGCGTACCCGCGCGCCCGCGCCCGGGCGGCTGGTCTTCGCGGTGCCGCCCGTGGGGGAGAAGCTACTGGCGACCTCGCTGCCGGCGGCGCCCGGCTGGCAGGCGCGCTCCGCAGGCGGCGCCGCGCGCCTCCTCAGGATCAACGGCGCGTTCGTCGGGCTGGCGATCCCCGCGGGCGTCTCACGCGTCGAGCTGGCGTTCGTGCCGGCCGGCTTCGTCCCCGGCCTCGCGGCGGGCGCCGCTGCCGCCCTCGCCGTCGGCGCGCTCCTCCTCGCGCCGCGCCGGCGGCGCCACCGTCCAGGCGGCGAGCAGCGCCAGCGCGAGGGCGCCTAGGGCACACCCCGCGACGAACGCCGTCGGCCGGTAGAGGAGGTGGACGGCGAAGTCGCCCGCCGGCAGCCAGGCCCCGGCCAGGGGACCGTTGACCTCGACGACCGGCCGGCGCCGGCCACCGGCGAGGAGGCGCCAGTTGCCGTCCGCGAAGACGCTGGAGGCGAGGAGGCGCGGCTCGGCGAGCGCCGCGGCGGCGTCGATCCGCGCCGGCTCCAGCCGCGTCAGCCGCAGCGTCGAGCGCTCAGGGGCTCGCGCCGCCCAGTGTCCGCGGCCGTCCGGCAGGCGCTCGACGACGGCCTGCCGCGCGAAGTGGCGGTTGCGCTCCAGCCAGGAGGGCCAGGAGCCCTGGGAATAGGCTTCGGCGGCCGCCGGCAGGAAGAGGCGCGGCAACGGGCGCGGCCGCTCGTAGATCCAACCCGCGGGGTCTTCCAGCACGCGCCGCAGCGGCGGCTTGTGCCGCACTCCCGGCCGCGCCAGGGCGTAGCGCACTCCCAGGAGGTCGTAGAGCGCGTGGCGCGGCCGCCCGAACTCCGGGATCACCCACCCCGGCGAGCGGGTGAGCGAGGCGACGAAGTGCTGGTAGAGCGCCGGGTTGATCGGGTTGTAGACCCGCACGTCCGCCAGGCCGTAAAGGCTGGGCAGGTTGGGGGGGAAGACCGAGCCGAGCCCCACCATCCGCTCGCCCGCTCCGAGGTGGCGCCGCAGGAAGGCGACCGGCGGCGGCGCCGCGAAAGCGAGCCGCTTCGGCATGGGCGGGTTCTCCGGCCCGTGCGCGGCGAGGAGCTCGAGCGCGACGACCAGCGCGAGGAGGGCCGGCGCCCAGCGGTGCGCCGGCTCCCGCCACCGCGCCGCGGCGAGGACGAGCGCCGAGACGGCGGCGAGCGCTGCGAGCTGCCCCCAAAGCCAGCGCGTGCGGAACTCCGCCAGCGCCTCGCCGCCATGCGGGTGCGCCGCGTACGCCCAGCCGATCAGGAGCGCGAGGAGCAGCCCCCAGGCGAGGACCAGCGGCGCGCGCCGCGCCAGCTCGCCGCGCCGCAGCCGCTCCACCGTGCAGGCCGCGAGGTAGGGCAGCGCGAAGGCCACCAGCAGCAGGAGCCGCCGGTTGTGATGGGCGGCGGTGGCGCCCACGAACGGTAGCTCGTAGGTCAGCGCAGCGAGCCCCTGCGGCTGGATCAGGAGGATGAGCGCGACGACGAGCGCGCCCCAGACCAGGCGCTCCTGCGGGAAGCGGCGCGGCGCGGCCAAGCCCAGCAGCGCCAGCAGCAGCGTCGCGGTGCCGGTGAAGCCGGTTGAGTTGTCGTTGGAGTTGATCTCCCCCCAGTAGTGACCGAGTCGGCTGGCGCCGAAGGCGAAGGGTGAGGCGATCGGCAGCAGGCGCTGGCCGGCCAGCGTCCGCCAGGCGGCTTGCGCTTCGGGGTCGGCGAGCTCGGCGCGCAGCTCGGGCCAGCCGCGCGCGCGGTACGCGAACTCCAGGGCTTGCGCCCGCTCGCTCTTGGGGAGGTGCTCGAGCATCGGCAGCCAGACCGGCGCCGCGGCGCCGGCGGCGAGCGCCGCGGTGACCGCGGCGGTGGCGAGCAGCGGCGCGCGCGCGCCGCGCGGGCGGCGGCGCACGCGGTCGAGGAAGAAGACCGCGGCGAACGCGCCGGCGTAGAAGATCACCTCCGGGTGGCCGGCGGCGAGGAGCGCGAAGAGGGCGAGCCAGAGGAGCAGGCGGTCGGCGCGGCGGCCGCTCTCGTCGCAGCGCACGACGGCGTAAAGGACCGCCGGCAGGAGCGCGGCGCCGTTGACGATCGGCCAGCCCAGCCAGATGAGGAGGAACCCGGAAAGGCCGTAGGCCAGGCTGCCGCAGAGGCTCGCCGCCTCCCCCAGCCCTTGCCGCCGCAGCAGCAGGAACATGAAGGCGAGCGCGACGAAGAGGCGGAGGAAGGCGGTGATGCCGGCCGCCTGCGGCAACGGGAAGGGGAAGGCGAGGAAGACGAGCGGCTGGAAGACCTGGGACTGCGGATCGGCGAGGAGCGGGAGGCCGGCGGCGACCAGCGGGTCCCAGAGCGGCCAGCGGCCGGCGGCGACGGCGTGCCGCACCGCGCGCTGGGTCGGCGCGATCTGCTGCAGCAGGTCGAGCTGGTGGTTGCCGGGCGGATCGGTCGGGGGCAGGTGCTGGAAGGGGGGGGTGAGGCGGAGGCTGTCGAGGGGCAGGAGGACGCAGCCGCCGAAGAGGACGGGGCCGAGGAGCGGGAGGAGGACGAGCGCGAAGACCAGGAGGGCGCGGCGCGGCAGCGGGTCGAACCAGCGGCGGAGGGCGGCGAGCAGCAGGCCGGCGAGCGCCAGCGCGTAGAGGCCCGGCAGCAGATCGAGCGGGCGCCAGTCGGGCATGTGGGGCGATGGTAACGGAGCGGACGGGGCGGCGGTGGCGAGAGGCCGCGGCGGGGCTCGAAGGGGCAAACGGCCCCCTTGTCATCCTGAGCGAAGCGAAGGATCTGGGCGGGGGTCAGAACGCTGCCGTGTCGCTACGGCTGGCCAGCGTCCCTTGCGGATTGTGGTAGGTGCGGACTTTGCCCGTAGCGGTGTCGGTGACGGTGAGCCAGTACTCGACGTTGGTGAGGGCGCCGTAGAAGATCCAGAAGCGACCGTTGATGGCGCGGCCGTCGAGGACTTTGACGACGAGCTCGGTGTTGCCGGCGTCGAAGAACCAGAGGTAGCCGGTGCGGTCGGTGCCGCGGACGGCGCGGGCGTCGCCGGCGGCGGCGCCGTTGCGCCACTTGACCTGGACCTTGAAGCGGCCGTTCTGGAGGCAGAGGGTGGTGGGGCCGGCGGCGCAGGCGGTGGCGGGCTCGTTGATGACGGACGGGGCTTCGGAGGAGCTGGGCACCCGGCGCGGCAGCTCGGAGACGGGAAGCACGGCGCCGGCGGGGGCCGGGCCGGCGGCGGCGAGTGCCGTGGTGTCGCCGAGGGCGCCCTGGTTGCCGGCGGGGTTGTGGTAGACGCGCTCCCGGCCGGTCGTGGTGTCGCTGACCCTGACCCAGTACTCGACGTCGGTGAGGGCGCCGAGGAAGAGCCAGAGGTGGCCGTTGACGGCGCGGCCGTCGAGGGCCTTGACGATCAGCTCGACGTTGGCGGTGTCGAAGAACCAGAAGGTGCCGGTCTGGTCGCCGCCGGTGGCGGTCGGCGGCAGGCCAGCGCGGGCGGCGCCGCCGGCGTGCTGGCTGCGCCAGGTGACCTCGACGCGGACGCGCCCGCCGAGAAGGCAGAGGGCCGTCGAGCCGGCGCCGCAGCCGGTGCCGGGCACCGCGGCCGGCGTGGTCGCCGCCGCCGCGTTGCTCTCCGCCGAGAGGCCGGCGGCGCCTCGCGCCCGCACGCGGAAGGAGTAGCCGGTGCCCGGCGCCAGCCCGCGCACCAGGGCGCCGGTCGCGTTCGCCGGCGCGGCGCCGATCTCCTGGAACGCCTCGCCCGCCGCGCTGCGCTCGATCCGGTAGTCCAGCTCCCCCTGCGCGTTGTCGCGCCAGGCGAGCAGCACCTCCTGCCCCGAGTGGGCGACCGCCAGGAGCCCGGTCGGCGCCGGCGGCGCCGCCGGCCCGCTCTTGAGGCTCGCCGTGTTGCTGTATGGCGAGAAGCCGCCGGCGCCGCCGGCGCGCACGCGGAAGGCGTAGGCGATGCCCGGCTGGAGGCCGGAGACCGTGGCCGAGGTGGTCCCCGCAGCGAGCTTCAGGAGCTCCTTGAAGGCGCCGCCGGCGACGCTACGCTCGACCCGGAAGTCCAGCTCGTTGCCCGAGTTGTCGCGCCAGGTGAGGCGCGCGGTGCCGCCCGCCTGCGCCTGCGCGGCGAGCTGGCTCGGCGCCACGGGACGATTTGCCGGAGGGGGCGGCGGGGGTGGTGGCAACGCCACGCCCGAGGGATAGATCGAAGCCACCGCCGTCCGGTCGTCCGCCTCGAGGCGGGCGCCGCGGCCGTCGTCGTGCACGCTGGCGTGCATCAGGGCCGCGCGGCTGCCCGAGTGGCCGATCCCCAGTGTGTGCCCGAGCTCGTGGGCGAAGACCTCCTCGGCCACGCGCGGGTCGTCGCGGAAGAAGCACTCGGTGCCGTCGTTGGTGACGATGTCGGCCTCGACCGCCTCGTGGTAGGCCTTGCCCTTGTGGGTGCGGGTGGAGGTGTAGAAGAACGGGCCGCCGACGGCGATGACGCCGCCGCTACCGCAGACGAACCCGCCTTCGCCCTCGGCGTGGTGCGGGTCGTCGAAGAGGATGGCGTTGGTGCCATCGGAGCGGTCGAGGCCGGTGCCGGCCGAGGTGGTGCCGTGGTAGGCGTAACGGATGGTGCTGCCGACGTCGCCGTTCCAGGCGTCGAGAGCGGTGCGGAAGGCGCCGATCGAGCGGTCGAGCCCGAGGCCCGCCTGGCCGGCGGTGTGGACGCGCCAGCCGACCGTCTCGCCGCGGTCGAACTTGAACCAGCGGATCGGGTTGCCCTTGGTCGAGGTCATCAGCGAGAAGCCGGCGGTCGTCGCCTGCAGGCCGTCGGAGGCGCTCTCGTCGAGGAGGTAGTCGCGCTCGCGGCGGCGGCCGGCGGCGCGGTCGCCGAGCCAGTCGGCGAAGCGCTCGAGGTCGCGCGGCCGGTCGGCGCCGCGCTCGCGGAAGGTCGGCCGCCCGTCCGGCCCGAGGACCACCTCGTGCGCGCCGGTCAGATCGCGCACCGCCGCGCGCCGGCCGGCGAGCCGCCGCTCGTGGAACGCGCCGAGCATGAGGTGAAGGATGCGGTAGGCGCCGTCCTCACCCGGCACAAGGAAGAGGAGGGCGCGCTCGCCGGGGGCGAACTCGGGAGCGCCGAAGACGCGCAGGCCGACGCCGCCGGCGCCGACCCCGCCCGGCACCCGCACCACGATCCGGCTTCCCGGCAGGTGCCCCTTGACGACCCGCTCGACCTGCACGAGGTAGTCGGTGGCGGGCGCCGCGCCGGCCGTCACCGGCTCCACCTCGACCACCCGCACCTCGGCCACGGCCCGTGCCTGGTCGGCCAGGGAGGCGTCCGAGACCATCACGTAGGTGGTCGCCTCCACGGCCGCCGGGGCCGCCAGCGAGGCCAATAAAATGAAGGGGATGCGGAGCTGCCGCATCGAGCGCTTCAGAACAGTGGCTCTGCTGGAGCCACCCAGAGAAGAGGGCACTCGATGAGGCTATTGCGATAAAAGCAGGTGCTACAGAGGCGACTTTACTCCGAGCTGACATTTCCCCGGGACTTGGCACCGGCGGGCGCTTTTTCACTGGGTTTCGCGGTCTCACTCCCAGTTGTCACGCCTTTTTCAGGCCCAGAGGAGGCTTTCTCGCCGCCCTTGTCGGCCTTCTCGGTTTTCCCGGCCGTCTCGTCCTTCCCCTCGCTCCCCTGGCCCTTGCCGCGCCCGGCGTAGTCGGTGACGTACCAGCCGCTGCCCTTGAACTGCACCGCCGCCGCCGAGATGAGCTTCTTGACCTCGCCGCCGCAGTGGGGGCAGGCGGCGAGAGGGGGGTCCTCGAAGCGCTGCAGGCGCTCGGTGCGGCGGCCGCACTCCAGGCACTGGAACTCGTAGATCGGCATCCCCGGCCGTCCTCAGCTTTCGCTTTCGCCTTCGCCGCCGCCGCCGAAGTCCTCGCCCTCGGTGCGGAAGCGGATCTTGATGGCGCGGGGCGGCTCCTCGTCGGTCTCGACGCCGCGCGGGCCCGGCTCCGGCGCGCCGCCGGCGCGGCGGATGAGCTGCAAGACCGAGAAGGCGTAGAGGAGCTTGCCGTTGTCGGCGGCGCTGTAAGGCCCCTCGCTGCACACCTCGTAGAGGGTCCGCTGGCCATCGACGAGCGAGAGGAGGTCCACCTCCTCGCGCTCGAGCGCCGCCTCGATCAGGTCCTCGGTCCGCCAGGAGGGCTCGAAGACGGTGTCGCGCCGCCCCAGCCGCGCCACCAGCGCCTTGGCGTCGGGCGCGCCCTTGATCCCCTGCATGATGACCTGTCGCATGGGCAGCAGGATGCGCACCTGGTGCTCGGGCTCGAACTCGCCGATGGTGAAGGTCACCCGCCCCTCGGTCCAGTAGAAGAGGCTCCAGACGATGGCCTCGACCTGCTTGCGGATGGCGTCGTAGACCTCGGACGGCGACAGCATGCCGCCCTCGACCAGCAGCTCGCCGTGGCGGCGCTTGAGCTGCTCGCGCTGGCGCATGGTGTCGAGGAAGTCGCGGGCGGCGATGCGGCCGCTGCGCAGCAGGAAGTTGCCGAGGCTGTCGTCGCGGTCGTTCGAGGTGGCGTGGACGACGTTGCCTTCACGGATGTGCACCGTCTTGACCACCCCGTCGCGGTTGGCCTCGATCACCCCCGGCACCTGGAAGCGATCCACGGTGTGGAGGATCTCCGGCAGCGCCGTCTCCGCGAGGTCGCCGTGGAACTGGAAGCTGGACTCGGCACCGGGAAGAGGCACGCGTACCTCCGGTCTAAAGGCCGGTGGGAAAAGGATTTGAGCCTCGGCTCGAGGCGCGAGTATACCATCCACGCGTGATCTCGCCGGAGGAGGCGTGGGCCCGACTGGAGCCTCACTTGGCACCGCTGCCGGAGGAGAGCGTGGCGCGCCGCGCGGCCCTCGGCCGGGTGCTGGCGCGGCCGCTCGCGGCGCGCGTGGACGTCCCCGCGCTCGACGTCTCGGCGATGGACGGCTACGCCCTGGCCGGCGCGGCCGAAGCCGGCGAGCAGCTGCCGGTCGTCGGCACGGTGGCGGCCGGCGACCCGCCGGGGCTCGCCCTCCTCGCCGGCACCGCGGCGCGGGTGATGACCGGCGCGCCGCTGCCGGCGGGTGCCGACCGGGTGGTGCAGGTGGAGCAGACCGACGGCGGGCGCGACGTCGTCGCGCTCGGCGCCGCGCCGGCCGCAGGCGAGCACGTCCGCCGGCGCGGCGAGGTGCTGCGCGCGGGCGACGAGCTTCTGCCGGCGGGCGCATTGCTCACCCCCGGCGCCCTGGCGCTCCTCGCGACGCACGGCTACGGCGAGCTGCCGGTCCACCGCGCGCCGCGGGTGGCGGTGCTGGCGACCGGCGACGAGCTGGTGCCGCCGGAGGTCGAGCCCCCGCCCGGCCGGCTCCGCGACTCCAACACCGACTTCCTGCTCGCCGCCGGCGCGACGCTCGGGCTCGCCTTCGCGCCGCTGGGGATCGTCCGCGACGACGCCGAGGCGCTCGCCGCCGCGATCGCGCGAGGCCTCGCCGAGTCCGACGTCCTCCTCCTCTGCGGCGGCGTCTCGGCCGGCGAGTTCGACCTGGTCGAGCCGGCGCTCGCGCGTCTCGGCTGCCGGCCGCTCTTCGACGCCGTCGCCGTGCAGCCGGGCAAGCCCCTGGTCGCCGCCGTCCACGACGGCGGGCTGGTCGTCGCCCTGCCGGGCAACCCGGCGGCGGTGATGGTCGATTTCTGGCTCTTCGTCCGCCCGGCGCTCCGGCACCTCCTCGGCGCCGCCGACGGCTACTGGCACGGCGCCCTGCGCGGCCGGCTCGCCGCGCCGCTCCCCCGGGCGCGCGGGCGCACCCGTTACCTGCCGGCCGAGGTGACGTTCGCGGGAGGGGAGATCGAGGTGGTCCCAGTGCCGGCGAAGGGCTCGCACGACCTCGCCGCCTACGCCCGCGGCACGGCGCTGGTGCGCGTCCCGGCCGGCGCGCCCCCCGCCGAGGCCGGCGCGCCTTGCGAGGTCCTGCCGCTCGCCGACTGGCGGGCTCACTCGTAACGCAGCGCTTCGATCGGCTCGAGCCCGGCCGCGCGGCGCGCCGGCCAGAGGCCGAAGAAGACGCCGACGCCGGCCGCGAAGCTGAAGGCGACGAGGACCGCTTCCGGGGCGACGGCTAGGGTCCAGCCGGCCAGCCGCGCCAGGGCCAGCGAGCCGCCGATCCCCAGCAGCAGCCCGAGCGCGCCACCGGCGAGACAGAGCACCAGCGCCTCGATCAGGAACTGCAGCAGGATGTCGCGGCGGCGCGCGCCGAGCGACTTGCGCAGGCCGATCTCGCGCGTCCGCTCGGTGACCGAGACGAGCATGATGTTCATGATGCCGATGCCGCCGACCAGCAGCGAAATGGCGGCGATGCCGGCGAGCAGGAAGGAGAAGGTGCGGGTCGTCTCCTGCATCGTGGTGAGCAGCGTCGCCTGGTCGCCGACGTTGAAGTCGGCGGCCTGCCCGGGCCGCAGGCGATGCTCGCGCCGCAGCACCCGGTCGATCTCGACCATGGCCCGCTCCATTGCGTCGCGGCTTATCGCCTGCACCGTGATCGAGCGCACCGTGTCGTTGCCCAGGACGCGGAGCTGCGCCGTGGCCAGCGGCGTAGACGCTCTCGTCGGGGCTGGAGAACCCCTGCCCCCCTTCTCCGCCAGCACGCCGATCACCCGGAAGGGGACGCCGCCGAGGCGGATCGTCTCGCCCAGGAGTGCCGAGGCCGGCACCCCCAGCTCGTCGCCGGCCAGCACGCCGAGCACCGCCACCCGCCGCCGGCCGCGGTCTTCGGCCGGGGTGAAGAGGCGGCCCTCGTCGAGCGCGAAGTTGTTGATCGCGAACCAGCTCGGCCAGGTGCTGACGATCTCGAGGTTGGCGTTCGCCGCCCCGTGCGGCTCGACCAGGCCGGCCGCCTCCGCCACCACGTCGATGGTGTGCCGCTCCACCGCCGCCACCGCCGCCGAGCCCTCCCGCCCGCCCTCTTCACCGCGGCGGCCGAGCGCGAACGCCGCCAGCGCGAGGAGGACCAGCCCCGCGACCCCCACCGACATGCTCTTGCCCCTGCTCATCTCGTCACCTCGCGAATGCGGCGCCTGCCGCCGCGACACCTATGACCCGGGATTAGACTCGCCGCATGCCCACCCCGGCCTCCCGCCGCCTCCTCTCCGGTCCCCTGCTCCTCGCCGCCGCCCTCGCCTGCCGCCTGCCGGGCGTGGAGGAGGGCGGCGCCGGCGAGGACGGCGCGGGAGCGGAGGAGCGCGCGGCCCTCGCTCCGGACGCGGCCGTGCCCTCCCCCGCCGCCCGGCGCGAGCTGGCCGAGGAGGAGCGGGCGCGGATCGAGCTCTTCCGCGCCGCCTCCCCCTCGGTCGTTTTCATCACCACCACCGCCCGCCGCCGCGACTTCTTCCGCATGAACATCCTCGAGATCCCGCAGGGGTCGGGCTCCGGCTTCATCTGGGACCGCCGCGGCCACGTCATCACCAACTTCCACGTCCTCCAGGGCGCCACCGCCGCGCGGGTCACCCTCTCCGACCACTCCGCCTGGGAGGCCGAGCTGGTCGGCGCCACGGCGGAGAAGGACCTCGCCGTGCTGCGCATCGAGGCGCCGGTCGAGCGCATGCGGCCGCTCGCCGTCGGGCGCTCCGCCGGCTTGCAGGTGGGGCAGACGGTGCTCGCCATCGGCAACCCTTTCGGGCTCGACCAGACGCTGACGACCGGCGTCATCAGCGCCCTCGGGCGCGAGATCCAGTCGCTCGGCGGCGGGCCGATCCGCGACGTGGTGCAGACCGACGCGGCGATCAACCCCGGCAACTCGGGCGGGCCGCTGCTCGACAGCCACGGCCGCCTGATCGGCGTCAACACCGCGATCTACAGCCCCTCCGGCGCCTACGCCGGGATCGGCTTCGCGATCCCGGTGGACACGGTGGCCTGGGTGGTGCCGGAGCTGATCGAGCACGGCCGCGTCGTGCGGCCGACCCTCGGGGTGAACCTGCTGCCCGACGCCACGGTGCAGGAGCTTGGGCTCGAGGGGGCGCTGGTGGGAGACGTCGTCGCGGGGAGCGGCGCCGAGCGCGCCGGTCTGCAGCCGACGCGGCAGGACCGCTTCGGCCGGATCGTGCTTGGCGACCTGATCGTCGCGGTCAACGGCGAGCCGGTGCGCACGATTGGCGACCTCTTCCTGGCCCTCGAGAAGCGCCGCCCGGGCGAGGCCGTCCGCGTCGCCTTCGACCGCGCCGGCGAGCGGCGCGAGGTCACCGCGGTCCTGGGGACGGGCGGCTAGCGGCTGTAACCTTTCGCGCGCTCGCGGCTCTGTAGAGGGCGAAAGGAGAGTTTCAATGACCACGACCGCACGCGCAGCGAACCTCGACGCCATCTATCGCCCGCTCTGGCTCACCTACGGGCTGGTCCCCTTCCTGGCCGGACTCGACAAGTTCTTCAACCTCCTCACCGACTGGCCGCAGTACCTGAGCCCGCTGGTGTCGGGGCTGCTCCCCATGGAGCCGCAGACCTTCATGTACGTCGTCGGCGTCATCGAGATGGCGGTGGGCGTCATGGTGCTGACTCGCTGGACGCGGTTGGGGGCGTGGATCGCCGCCGCCTGGCTGGTGGCGATCGCCCTGAACCTCCTCAGCATGGGGGTCCTCGACGTCGCGGTGCGCGACCTGGCGATGGCCGTCGGCGCCTACACGCTGGCGCGCCTGGCGGAGCTGCGGCAGCAGGCGCCGGCCGCCGCGGCGGCGGTCCTGCGCGAGCGGCAGGCGTAGGGGGCGAGGGTGGCGCCGCTCCGACCGCTCGCCGAGCCGCAGCCCGGCACCGCTCCTGCGGCGCTGGGCGACGAGGAGGTGGTGGCGCGCGTCCTGGCGGGCGACGCGCCGCTCTTCGAGATCCTGATGCGCCGCTACAACCAGCGCCTCTTCCGCGTCGCGCGCGGCATCGTCGGCGACGCCGAGGCGGAGGACGTCATGCAGGAGGCGTACGTGCGCGCCTTCCGCGAGCTGGCGAGCTTCCGCGGCGAGGCCCGCTTCGCCACTTGGCTGACGCGGATCGCGGTCCACGAGGCGCTGGCGCGCGGCCGCAAGCGCCGGCACCTGGTGGCGGTGCCGGACGGCGAGGGCGAGCCGCCGGCACCGCGGGGGGCGGGCGGCGGGGCCGACCCGGAGAGCCGGGCGCAGAACAGCGAGCTGGGCGAGGCGCTGCGCGAGGCGGTTGAGTCGCTGCCCGACCCCTTGCGGGCGGTCTTCGTGATGCGGGACGTCGAGGGACTGTCGACCGAGGAGACCGCGGCGGCGCTCGGGATCACCGCCGAGAACGCGAAGGTGCGGCTGCACCGGGCACGGGCGGCGCTGCGGCGGCGGCTTGACGAGCGGATCGGGCGGGAGGTGCGGCGGCTCTATCTCTTCGAGGCGCCGCGGTGCGATCGGGTGGTGGAGGCGGTGCTGGCGCTGTGCGCGGCTGGCGGAAGCGCATGGGAATCGAACCCACCCCCCACGCCGCAACCGGCGCGGGACAACGGTTTTGAAGACCGCGGAAGGCACCAGCCCCCGAGCGCTTCCGTTCCGGACGAAAAGAAATTGTAGAGCATCAGGGGGGCTCGCCGCGGGCACCGGCGCGAGCTATGTAGATGGTCGAGGGGTGGGCTCGCGCCTGCGCTGCGCTGCGCGCGGGAACGCTCTCACATGCAAGGGGGCTTGCGGGCGCTTGCGCAGAGCTGCCCGCCGCGAGCCCCCCTGATGCTCTGGTTACTTCATTTCACTAGTCACTAGCACGGGGGCTCGGGGGTCTCCTCCGGCTCGGGAGGTTCGGGGGACTCGTAACGGCGTTCGCGCTCGTGGTCGCGACGTTCGTCTTCGAGCTCGTCCCGCAGAGCTTCCATCGCCTCGCGGACGCCTTCCAGGGCGCCGTGCTTGATGGCTTCGATGGCTTCGCTGTGGGCCTCGAGGGCGTCGGCGATGGCTTTGAGCTCGCGCTCGGTGGGGCGGGTGGCTTCGGCTAGGCGGCGGGCAGCCTCCTCGAGCTCGCGCTTTTCGCGCGGCGTCAGGCGTACGGTCTCGGCGATGCGCACGGCGTCGCGGACGATGTGGCGGAGGTCGCCTTCGAGGAACTCGGCGTGACGCTCCAGGATCCTCTCGACCTCGCGGGTGATCGCCACGATCTCGTGCTCGGAGATGCGCTCGACTTCGCGCTCGAGGTGGCGGACCTGCGGCTCGATGCGGATGGCGATGTCGGCCGAGCGGCGGGCGATCTCCTCGGCCATGCGCTCGATCTCTTCGATCCGCTCGCGCTCCAGCCCCGGGTGCACGGTGACGTGGCGGATGCGCTGGCGGCGCACCTCGCCGATCTCGGCTCCCTCCGCCGGCTCCGCGGGCTCGGCCGGCTCGGCTTCTTCAGCGGGCTCGGCCAGCTCGGCTTCCTCCGCAAGCTCCGCTTCCTTTGCCGGCTCAGCCGGCTCCGCTTCTTCCGCCGGCTCGGCGGGCTCGGCCAGCTCCGCGAGAGCGGGCGCCTCGGCGGGCTCGGGGGCTTCCGCCGGCTCGGGCGGCTCGACGGCGGCGGCGGTTCCCGCCGACACGCCCGGCGCCGCCACGACGACGACGAGCAGCGCCGCCGCCAGCGCCGCGGTCACCCAGGGCGCACGCAGCCGCGGCTCGGCGGCGTGCTCGCCGTCGAGCAGCCGGCGGATGCGCAAGGCGAGCTGCGACGGCCGCCCGGCCATGCCCGGGGCCGGCAGCGCCGCCCCGCGCCCAGCGCCGACCGACCAGTGCGCGACCTCGGTCAGGCACTGCGCCAGCGACAGCGCGCTGCCGACGCGGCCGACCGACCACTCGTCGCACTGCAGCTCGGAGATCTCACGCAGCCGGCGGAGCGCCAGGCGGTTGAGCGGCTGGAGGAAGGCGACCGCCGCCATCAGCTGCCCGGCGAGCAACCACGCCGGGTCGCGCCGCGCCAGGTGGCCGAGCTCGTGCGCGAGGAGGCCGGCGAGCGGCTCCTCTTCCAGCTCGGCGTAGGCGCGCGGCGGCAGGGCGATCTCCGGCCGGCGCACGCCCATCGCCACCGGCACCGGCAGGCGCGGCGCGCAGGTCAGGCGCACCGGCTGCGCCAAGGGCGCCAATCCGGCGAGGCGGGCGAGGAGCCGGAAGGCGACACCGCCGGTGACCTCGGCGCGGCCGCGCAGGCAGCGGCGCAGGAGCAGGTAGGAAAGACCGAGCCGCGCCAGGAGCACCAGCGCGCCGGCGGCCCAGAGGGCGAGGAGCACGGCGGGCCAGTCGAAGGTACGGCGCGGCGGCGAAGGAACACCAGGCACATGAGGCTCCGCGGCCGAGGCAGCGCCGGGAACGGGCGCCGCGAGCGTCGCGGGCGCCGCGGCGACGGCTTCGTACCGCTCGGGCACGACCAGCGCCGCGAGCACCTGGCTCTCCGCGCCCGATCTCTTTTCCAGCTCCCAGCTCCCGGCGAGCGGCCGCCAGCCGGTGCCGACCTGGAGCGTGGCGGTGAGCAGCGCCCCGAAGAGCGCGGCGCGCCAGACCGTCTCCTCCAGCGCCAGCGAGCGGCGCGCGAGGCGGGGCGCGGCCAGCGCGGCGAGCGCCAGCAGCAGCGTGCTGTGCAGCAGGTAGGTGAGGAGCCAGGCGGTCATCGCTTCTCCTTTTTGGCGTGGGCGGCGATCAGCGTGCGCAGGCGCGCCAGCTCCGCGCGGTCCACGTCGTGCTCGGACAGCAGGTGGCTGACGAGGGCGGTCACGTCGCCGCGGAAGAGCTGCGCGGTCAGCTCGGCGACCGCCGAGCGCGTGACCTGGTCCTCGGAGACGAGCGGCCGGTAGACGAACCGGCGCCCTTCGGTGCGGTGCTCGACGACGCCCTTGCGCTCCAGCTTCTGGAGCATGGTGGCGATGGTCGTCGGGGCGAGGCCGCGCGCCGCGGCGAGCGCCTCGTGGACGTCGGCGACGGTCGCCTCGCCGTCCCGCCAGAGCACGCGCAGGATGGCGAGCTGCAGGTCGCCGAGACGGTGGGATCGGGGCATGCGCCGGTTCTCCTGGAGTGGTGCGACGACCAGAATAGTACTACCGCGGTAGTTTTGAAGGCAAGAGGGCGGCGCGCATGCCCTTGACTACGGCGGGGGACGCGCGAGGTTTCAGGCGAGGAGGGGTAGGCGCTTCCCGGTCCAGCCGGGGAAGAGGGCGCCGTCGTCGCCGATCCCCAGGTGCTTGCCGGCCACTTCGCAGAAGACGGCGCGGAAATCGGTCGTCACCGGCAGGTCCCGCCCTTCGTGGAGTGCGTCGGGCGAGAGCCCCGGGAGCTTGCCGTGCACCTTGCCTCCGGCGACCTGCGAGCCGAGGACGAACATGCAGGAGCCGTGGCCGTGGTCGGTACCGCCGGAGCCGTTCTCGCGCACCGTGCGCCCGAACTCGGTCATGGTCATCAGCACGACATCGTCCTGGTAGGCGCCGAGGTCGGTCCAGAAGGCGGCGATCGACTGCGCCAGGTCGGCGGCGCGGCGGGCGAAGGTTCCGCGCGTCGCGCCCTGCGCCACGTGGGTGTCCCAGCCGCCCGACTCGGCGAAGGCCACCTCAAGGCCGACCTTCGCCTTGACCAGGAAGGCGATCTGGCGCAGCGCCTGACCGAGCGGGCTCTGCGGATAGTCGGCGCCGGCGGCGGGGCGGTAGGCGGCGAGCTCGGAAGCCGCGAGGATCTCGACCGCCTCGAAGGTCTCCCCCGCCGTCTCCTGGAGCAGCTCCGGCGCGGTCCCGCGGTAGAGCGCCTCGAACCCCGCGCCGGCCGCCGCCGCGGCGCGCTCGGCGCCGGGGAGGCGGACCTCGAAGCGCGAAAGATCCGTCACCGCGATCGCCGGCGCGGTGCCGTAGAGGGCGCGCGGCAGCGCCGGGGTGAGCGACACGGCGCGCAACGGCGAGGCGTCATGGCCGAGGAGGCCGACGGCGCGGTTGAGCCAGCCGGACGGCGTCCCCTTCCGCCCCGGCGTACCGGTCTCCATGTAGTCCTGGGCGTCGAAGTGCGAGCGCGTCGGGTCGGGCGAGCCGACGGCGTGGACGATCGCCAGCCGCCGCTCGCGCCAGAGCGGCAGCAGGCCCGCGAGCGCCGGGTGGAACGCCCAGCCGGTGCCGAGGTCGAGCGCTTTCTCGTCGCCGGCGGCGCGCGCCGCCGAGAGCGCGAGGCGCGGGCGGAGGCGGCCGAGCACGGGCTCGGCGACCGGCGCGACGGCGGCGAGGCCGTCCATGGCGCCGCGCTGGAAGATCGTGACCAGCACCTTCCGCCGGCCGAGCGGCGCCGGAAGGGCCGCCGCGCGCGCGGTACGTACCAGGAAGCGCGGCCCCGCCCCGAGGCCGAAGAGGGCGATGCCGCCCGCTTTCAGGAAGACTCTGCGCGTCCACATGGCTGGCTTCCTACCTCCGCTGGAACTCGGGCGAGCCCAGGATAACCCCGACCGCCTCCACACGCGCCGCCAGCTCGGGGTCGTCGGCCGTCGGCTTCAGGGTCGCGATCACGCCGTCGAGCGCGCGGCCGGGGAGGAGGAGCGGCGCATAGAGGGCGACGGCCTCCTCGCGCGTCGCCGGCTCGCGGCCGCCGGCGAGCGCCGCCAGGTCGAAGCGCACGCCGCGCACCCCGCCCGAGGCGAGCTGGAGGCCGAAGTTCATGCGGTTCAGCAGCGACCCGGTGTTGACCCAGGCGTCGGCGCGGTCGGGGAAGCCGGTCGGCGCCGAGTAGGCGTAGAGCCGCTGCCCCATCTGCGCCGTCCACTGCAGGAGGCCGCGCGGATCGGCGACCTCGGCGCCCAGCGCGCGCACCGCCGAGACCGCCAGCTCGAACGGGCTCTTGATCTTGGCGCCGCGCGCCTCCTTGGCCCAGAAGTCCGGCGACTCGGCGACCGCCCGCACCACGCGGCGGAGGTCGCCGTTGGTCTGGGTGTAGACCGCGGCGAGGCGCTCGACGAGCGCCGCCGGCGGCTCGTCGCCGACGAAGCGGACGGCGAGCTTGCGCGCCAGGTGCCTGGCGGTCGCGGGGTGCTTGGCGAGGAGGTCGAGCACCTGCCGTCCCTCCTCGACGCCGCGCCCGGCTTGGAAGCGCTGCCCGAGCACCGTCTTGGCGCCGGCGTCGTGCAGGTCGGCGCGGAAGAGGAACGCGCCGTTGCTCTCGTAGCCCATCGCCGCCATGCGCTCGGCGCGGGCCGGCGCGGCCTGCGCGGCGCGCCGTCGGCCGCCCGGCGGCATCAGCGTCCAGCCGGTGAAGGCGCGCGCCACCTCGACCACGTCCTGCTGCGTGTAGCCGCCGTCCACACCGAGGGTGTGGAGCTCGAGAAGCTCGCGCGCGTAGTTCTCGTTGAGGCCGCGCGGCCGGCGGCGCCGCTCCGGAGATGCGGGCGCCGCCGCCGCTTCGGGCTCCCTCGCCGCGCCGGTCGCGCCCTGCATCTCCGGCAGCTCCGGAACGGCGCCGTCGGCCCCCCCGCGCACCTCCGGCGGCCGGCGCCGCCCGCCGCGCCGCCGCTCCGTCATGCCCGGCGCCAGGGTCACCGTCCCCTCCGCGGCGCTCGACTGCGCGTTGTCGAGGTAGACGAGCATCGCGGGGTGCTGCGCGGTGGCGCCGAGCATCGTGCGGAACTTGCCGAGGACGTGCGGGCGGATGGCGTCGCGCTCGTAGGCCAGGAGGTACGTGCGCGTCCGGTTGTCGGTCAGCGAGACGTTGAAATGGTTGAACCAGAAATCGACCAGCACCTCGGCGAGCTGGTTCTCGGCGTAGACGGCGCGGTAGAGCTTCTGCGCCATGAGCTGGCCGAGCAGCTCGCGCTCGGGGCGGTAGCCCTGCTCGCGCGCCCAGCGCATCACCGCCCGGCGGGTTTCGGCGCGGGCCGGGTCGCGCACCGGCTCGCCGGTCTCTTGCATCGCCTCGCCCGTGTCCTGCATCTCCTCGCCGGCCGCGCTCATCTCTTCGTCGCGCGCGCGCTCGCCGCGCCCCTCGACGACCCCGGCACGCCGCGCCTCCGCGAGCAGCCGCGGCGGCCGTGGGAACTGCCGCGCCATCTCGGCGGCGCTCATCTCCAGCGCGTCGAGCCGCGCCAGGCGCCGGTCAAGGTCATGGTCGGGGAGGTCGGCGGCGAGCTGCCGCTCCAGCCAGCGGTCGAGCCCCATCGCCACCACCTTCTCGACCTCGCCGGGCCGCGCGCCGAAGGCGAAGCGGTCGAGGAGGTGCGCGGCGGCCTCGCGCTCGCTCCAGCCGGCCTCGCGCCAGGGCATGTGGAGAGCGGAAGGGGCCGGCGCGGCGGCGACGGTTATCACAAAGACAGCGACGGCGGCGAGAGCAACGAGCGGGGTCAGGGCGCGGGCGTGCATCGGTCACGTCTCCTCGCGGGAGGAACAGGCGAGCGGCGGAAACCCTGCGGCTATGATGCCGCGGATTCCCCGCCGATGGACGACCGCTGGCTCACCCGGCTGCTCAACCTCTACCCGGCCTACCTGGGCGCCGGGGTGCGGGTGCGCCGCACGGCGGACGGCTTCGAGTCGCGCATGAAGCTCCGCTGGTGGAACCGGAACTACTTCGGCACCCACTTCGGCGGCTCGCTCTACACGATGTGCGATCCGTTCTTCACCCTCATCCTGGCGCAGCGGCTGGGGCGCGGGTATCTGGTCTGGGACAAGGCCGCGACGATCCGTTTCCGCCGCCCGGGCCGCGGCACCGTGACGGCGCGCTTCGAGATCCCGGCGGCCGAGGTCGAGGCGATCCGCCGCCAGGCGGAGCCGGGCGCGCCGGTCGAGCCGGTCTTCACCGCCGAGGTGCGCGACGCGGCGGGCGAGGTCGTGGCGGAAGTTGAGAAGCTCTTGTGGGTGCGGAAGAAGTAGCGCCGTAGCCGTAGCCGGCTCAGCCCTTGCTCTGCGAGATCTGACGCCGCAGCAGCTCGTTCTCGAACGCCATCCCGACCTGCGCAGTCGCCAGCTCCAGGATGTCGATGTCCTCGACCGGGTCGTCGCGCTCGCCGTTGTCGGCGTAGATCAGCGAGATCACCCGCTGCGCGCCGAGCACCGGGAAGACCACCACCTGGCCGTTCTTCGGCCGGCCGACCAGCGAGCGGAAGGGCTCGGGCAGCCGCGCCTCTTCGAACGACACCGACTGCACCTCGCCGGTCTCGAGCCCCACCGACAACACGCTCTCGCCGTCGGACGGCAGCTTCAGGCCGCGCGTCAGCTCGGCGAGCGAGCGGCCGTCGCGGTCGGTGCCGAAGGCGCCGAGCGCCACCATCTGCTCGCCGCGGACGAGGAAGAGCACCGCCCGCTCGACCGACTCCGAGATGATGTGCATGAGATTGAGCGCGACGGTGGCCGAGATGAGCCCCGAGCGCAGGTCGCCGAAGACCCGGCGCAGGCGCGCCACGCCGGAGCGCGGGTCGTCGGCGCCGCCGGCCGCCTCGCGCCGGCTCTCCACCAGGTTCTCGACGCAGGCCACGACCGCCTCGGTCTCCGCCGGGATCGCCGCCAGCGCCCCGGCGGCGTAGACCTTGGCCAGCGGCATCCCCGGATCGACCACGGCCACCACCGACGCCCCCGGCCGGGCGCGGCGCAGCGACACCACCTGCGACAGCGTCACGCCGTTCTCGCGGAGGTCGAGCAGCACGATCGGCGGCGTGTCGCCGGGCGGCACCTTCCCCGCCTCGGCAAGCGCCACCGCCCGCGCGCCGGCGACGTCGCGCAGCTCGCCGAGCGCGCCGGTCACGCGCGCCGCGAAGTCGCGGTCGGGCGAGACGACCTGGAGGTGGAAGGCCTCGACGGCCGGCCGCGTCCCCGCCGCCGCGAAGAGCTGCTCGAGCTCGTCCCCCTCCTCCTCGACGACCGCGGCGAGCGCCGCCCGCACCCGCGCCGCCGCCTCGGCCGGGCTCGCCGCCGGGGGCGGCACCGCCGGCCGCTCGCTGCCGGGCCAGCGCCGCTCGCCGCCGGCCTCGCCCGCGGCGCCCTCGCCGCCGAGCCGGTTGCGCTCGTCGAAGATGCGCGCCGCCTCGAGCAGCACCATCTGGGTGTTGATGTCGGCGTCGGGGATCACGTCGCCCGGGTAGAGCGCCACGTCGTCCACCGGCCGCAGGTCGCCGACCGCGAACTCGAAGGTGCCGCGGTCCCAGGCGATGATCTCGGAGACCGCCTGCTCGATCTGCCGCACCACCGCGTTGCGCAGCGCCTGCGGCTCGATCGCCCCACCGGCGACCAGCGTCTGCCCCAGCGTGCGCCGCTCGAGGGCCTGCTCCTGCGCCGTCACCGCCACCGCCAGCGCCGCCGGCTCGACGAGCCCCGCCTCGACCAGCAGCTCGCCGAGCTGCGGCGTGCGCGGCGCCTGCGCCGAGACCAGCTTGCCGAGATGGAAGCCGATGAGCGCGCGCTCGCGGCTCCGGCGCAGCACCAGCGTGCCGGTGCGCCGCCCGAGGTGGATGAACTGCATGACGTCGGCGACCGAGACGTCCTGCAGGCTGCCGGAGATGCTCATGGGCTATCGCCCACTACTCGCCCCGCGCCAGCTTGACCAGGCTCTCCAGGGTCCGCAGCTTGCGGTCCTGGGCGGCGAAGAGGCGGGCGGCGAAAAGGGCCGAGGCGGCGTGCACCGAGAGCAGGTCGAGGAGGTCGCGGTCCTCGGCGCGGAGCAGCGGCTTGTGGTCGAGGAGCTTGAGCACGACGAGCGCCCCCACCACCGCGCCCTGCACCCGCAGCGGCACGGCGGCCTGGGCGTCCGACCCGGGCGCCGGGCCGAGCCGCAGCACGCCGTCGCGCAGCGTCGCGTCCACCATCGGGTCGCCGCCGGCGTAGCCGCCGCCGGCCCAGAGGCCGCTGCGCTCGTCCTCCATCCCCCCCTCCAAGGCCACCTCGCACCCCTCCTCGGCGTCGCGGCGCAGCAGCAGGACGAAGCGCTCGGCGCCGAGCAGGTTGATGGCAATCTCGGCGATGGCGGCCTGCACCTCGTCCGGATCGAGGCTGGCGTGGAGCTGGTAGGCGGCGACGTAGAGGTTCATCAGCCGCCCGACCTGGTGCTCGGAATCGACCAGGCGGGCGGCCAGCTCGCGCACGTCCGACTCGGCGCCGGCCAGCCGGTGCTCGAGGTCGCTCTCGCCGCCGGCGCCGTCGTCCGCGCCGGCGGCGCCGGAGGCCGCGCTCGCTTGCTGCAAGTTCCCTTCGAGGATGCGCAGCAGCTCGCCGGCCCGCTCGAGCGTGGCGCGGAGCTGCTCGACCAGCTCGGAGCCGGCCGCCGCCGCCGGGAACCCCTCGCTCACCCCGCCGCCTCCGCCGGCTGCTCCAGGCGGGCGATGACGTCGAGGATCTCGTCGGACCGGAACGGCTTCTTGATGTAGGCGGCGGCCCCGGCCTCGAGCCCGCGGGCGGTGTCCTCCTCGCGCCCTTCGGTGCTGATGATGACGACCGGCGTGCCGTTCCCCTCGGCGCGTAGCGCCGCGAGGAACTCCAGCCCATTCATGTTGGGCATGTTGAGGTCGAGGAGGATCAACTCGACGTCCGGGTGCTCGCGCAGCCGCTCCAGCGCCTGCCGCCCGTCCAGGGCGTACACCAGCGGGTACTGGCGCAGCATCACCTCATACATCTTGTGCATCAGCTTGGAGTCGTCGACGACGAGGACCTTCCTGGGCTGCACCGCTTTCTCCCGAGGGACGGGGCAGTCTAGGCCGACTGCGGAGGGGATTCAAGGCGAGCCGAGGCTCTCCCTTGTGCGGTACGCTCCACCGGCGCGCCCTGCGGGAGGCTGGGCTCCTGCGCTAGAACGCCCTACCAACTCCGAGGAGCCGCGCCATGGACGAGAGATACCAGACGGTCTACGTGGCGCTCTCCGTGGCGCTTGTCGATGCCGTCGCCGATCTTCAAGCCAAGATCTGCCGCCAGCTCGATCTCATCCCGCGGCCCGAGCTCCACGTCACCTTCGGCTACCTGGGCGCGGCCGAGCCCGACAAGGTCCGGCAGTTGGGGGAGCAGCTCGCTCCTCTCGCCCCATCCAGCTTCGGCAGCCTGAAGGTTCTAGGACTCGGCGGAGCCGTCCAGGAGGACGACGGCGCGGTCAAACTGTTGCGCGAGACGGCGGAACCGGCCTGGAGGCCCTATCCCCGCGTTCTCTGGTGGGCCGTCGAGAACCGCGAGGAGATGATCCGCTTTCGTGATGCGCTCATCGCCGCCGCAATCGGCCTCGGGCTGGACAAGACGTTCCTCCGCCCGAGGTTCACGCCGCACATCACGCTGGGCTCGAACGGGCCGAGCGTTCCCGGCCGCGACTGGCCGCTGTGGGACGTGCATGAAGTCGACAAGGAACCGAGCCTCGGGCAGGACTTGTCACCCTCTCGAGCGCCGATCGAGAAGCTCCACATTACGAGCATCCCCTTGAAGGCCGAGAGCCTTCACGTCATTCGCCGCTGGCCTTGAGCCAGGCGCAGAAGTCTCAGCACCGCCTGTAGCTTGGCGCTCCTCGATCGTTCGCTCTGTACAGTAAGCTCTCTATTCCGTGGGCGACCGCTCTCCAGCCCGTGACACTGCTCCCGAGATCGAGGCGATCCTCATCGAAGGCTACCGGCGGATGTCGCCCGCCGAGAAGCTCGCCCGCGTCCTCGACTTGAACCGGGCGGTCGATGACCTGGCCAGGGCGCGCCTGCGGAAGCAGTACGGTCCCGACCTCTCGGAGCGCGAGGAGCGCCTCCGCCTCGCCGCCCTCCACCTCGACCGCGAGACGATGATCCGGGTCTTCGACTGGGACCCCGAAGTCCACGGTCGGTAGCCCGGGCCTCCTCATGCCGACGAGCAACGCCCTCCGGGTCTGCCGTGAGGTGGCCGAGATCCTCGAGCGCCTCGGCATCCCCTGCCTCGTTGGCGGCTCCCTCGCGAGCTCCCTCCACGGCATTCCGCGCTCGACCGATGACGCCGATCTGGTCGCCGAGCTGCGAGAGGAGCACGTGGAGCCGCTCGTGGCGGCACTCGGGAGCCGCTTCTACGTGGACGCGGAACGCGCCAGAGAGGCGGTCCGGCGCCGAAGCTCCTTCAACGTGATCGAGCTCGCGACGATGTTCAAGGTTGACCTCTTCGTCCTCGGCGACGACCCGGCCGCGCGCGAACAGATGGCTCGAAGCCAACGCTTCGAGCTGCCGGAGGAGGCCGGGGAACTCCCGGTCGCCTCTCCTGAGGACACGGTCCTCCAGAAGCTCCGTTGGTACCGTCTCGGCCACGAGGTCTCCGACCGGCAGTGGCAGGACGCCCTGGGCGTCCTCCAAGTGCAGGGAAAGCGCCTGGACCGCGCATACCTCGAGCGCGGCGCCGTGGCGCTGGGCGTTCAGGACCTGCTGGAGCGGGCCTTGCGGGAGGCTGGACTAGAAGAGTAGGCGACTAAGGCGGGTCTGGTGGAGCCGATCGGGATCGAACCGACGACCTCTTGAATGCCATTCAAGCGCTCTCCCAACTGAGCTACGGCCCCACGTGGAGAGGGGGCAGTGTAGTGGGCCGGGCTTGCACTGTCAAACACTTGGCGTAGATTGAGCGCCGCATGGAGCGCGACCTGCCGCCCTACACGGTCCCAGCCGGCACGGACATCGGCCACGTCCATCTCAAGGTGGCGGACATCGATCGGTCGCTCGAGTTCTACTGCGGGGTGCTGGGGTTCGAGCTGGTGATGCGGTACGGGCCGCAGGCGGCGTTCGTGGCGGCTGGGGGGTATCACCACCACATCGCGTTGAACACCTGGGAGAGCCGCGGAGGGTCGCCGCCGCCGCCGGGGCGGACGGGGCTCTACCACGCGGCGATCCGCTACCCGACGCGGCCGGACCTCGCGGCGGCGGTGCGGCGGGTATTGGCAGCCGGCATCCGGCTCCAGGGGGCGGCGGACCACGGGGTCAGCGAGTCGGTCTACCTGGCCGACCCGGACCAGAACGGCCTCGAGCTCTATTGGGACCGGCCGCGCGAGGAGTGGCCGCGTCGGCCGGACGGCCTGCCAGCCATCTCCACCGATCCGCTCGACCTCGAAGAGCTGCTGCGGAGCTGAGCGCCCCCTCACTCGTCGCGCAGCGCCACCTTCACCCGCGCCCGCCCGAAGTACAGCTCGTCGCCGTGGCGGATGCAGACGCCGCGGCGGTCGTTGGCGCTGACCTCGATCGGGCGGCCGTCGCGGAAGATGCGGGTGCCGTAGGCGCTCCCCTCGTCGCGCAGCCAGAAGCACGCCTCGGCGGCGTCCCAGGTGATGCGGGCGTGCTCGCGCGAGACGGTCTGGTTGACCTCCCCCTCTTCGAGGAAGACGACGTCGTTGCGCCGCCGCACGCGGCCGTCGGCGTCGAGCACCTCGGCGAGCCGCCCAATCTGGACGCGCTCGGCGTTGGCCAGGTAGACCGGCTGCGACGCCGCGCCCTGCTGGACGGTGAGCACGAGGACCGGCCGCGCCGTCGGCAGCTCCGGCGCGCCCGGCGCCTCGGCCCCCGCCCCCACCGCCGCGCCCGCCGCCGCGAGAGCCGCCTTCTCCTCCCCGCGCTCGAAGGCCACCCGGTAACGCGGCTCCCCCTCCGCCGCGCCCTCGCGCTCGCGCACCGCCACCTCGACCGTGAAGTCGTCCGGCACCCGCGCCCCCGCGGCCAGCAGCCGCGCCCGCGCCTCGGCCGGCAGGTCCCAGGCCTCCCGCGCCAGCGCCTCCAGCACGGCGCGCTCCTCCTCGTTCGCGGCGAAGAGGTCCACCCGCACGCGGCGGTAGGGGAAAAGGTTGCGGCCGCCGCCGGCGGGCACGACGCGGGCGGCGATCTGGTCGAGGACCGCGCGGCGGACCTCGATCGGCTCGCTGCCGGCAATCCACGGCTTGAGCCAGTGGCGGAGCTGCGCGATCAGGCTTCCGGGGTCGCCCATGGCCGCGATCCTATGGCGGGACCGGCTGCCGCGGCGCGCTCGACGGCGCCGCCGCCTCGGCCGCGCTCCGCTTGAAGAGGCCGAGCGCCGCGGCCTGGCGCACGATCTCGCCGGCGGCCGGCGCGGCAAGCCGCCCGCCGTAGCCGCCGTGCTCGACGATGACCGCCACCGCCACCGTCCGCACCGCGGGGCTGGCGACGCCGAACGGGGCGAAGCCGATGAACCAGGAGTGCGACTTCTTCCCTTGGACCTCGGCGGTGCCGGTCTTGCCCGCTATCGGCGGCTGGATGCCGCCGAGGTAGCTGGCGGCGGTGCCGGAGGTGACGACCGAGCGCATGGCGCGGGCCAGCAGCGCCGCCGACTCCGGCGGCAGGACCGCGACCGGATCGCCGCGCGGCGACACCGACTCGTCCGCCGTCCAGCGCGGCTCGGGCGCCGTGCCGCCGTTGGCCACCGCCGCCGCCACGCGCGCCATCTGCAGCGGCGTCGCCACCACCTGCCCCTGGCCGTAGGAGGCCTGCGGCAGGGCGTCCCGGAGCTGCTCGGGCGTGTTGGGGCTGGCGACCGAGATCCCCAGCAGGCGCGCCGTCTCGAGCAGCGCCTCCGGCCCCACCTCGTAGGTGCCGAGCTGCGCGAAGTAGGCGTTGCACGACTGGCGGATCCCCTTCTCGAGGTTCACCCGGCCGTGCGGGCTGGTGACGATGGGATCGTCGCGGATCGCTCGCCCCCAGCCGCGCACGCGGCTGCCCACCCGCCCGCCGCCCAGCGGCAGACACTCGAAGACCACGCCCGCCACGGCGGGGTCTTTGCGCAGGCCGGCCATCGCGGTGACGATCTTGAAGGTCGAGCCCGGCGGGTAGATGCCGTAGCGGGCGCGGTCGAGGACGCCGCTCATCGGGTCGTCCGACGGCTCGACCGGCAGCCGCCGCGGCCAGGGGTAGGAGACCGCGGCCAGCAGCTCGCCGCTGCGGGCGTCGATCACCACCGCCGAGGCGCCGTGCCCGGCCTGGGCGGCCTGGCGGGCGAGGATGTCGCCGGCCGCCGTCTGCAGGCGTGCGTCGATCGACAGCCGCAGCGTGCGGTCGCGGCGCAGCAGGCTCTGCACGTCCTCCGCCTGCGGCTTGTGCCGGTGGCGGAGGAGCGGCACGAGCTCGCGGTAGTCGCGGCGCACGACGGGCGTCGTCGAGCCGTCCGGCTGCTCGACCTTGACGACGGCGGCGAAGTCGTCCCACCCCTGGAGGCGCGCCGCCGCGTCGCGCTCGGCGAAGGTGGTGTTGCTCGCCGCCCAGTTGACGCGGTTGCGCAGGTCGCCGAGGAGGTGGAAGGTGCGCCCGGCGAGCGGGTACTCGCGGTCGGCGGCGGTCGTGCCCGAGGCGAGGGGGCGGCCCTCGCGGTCGACGATGGCGCCGCGCGGCAGCGTCTCGGCGACGCTCATCAGGCGCGGGTTGTAGACGAAGCGGCGGTTGCCGTCGGCCTGGAGGACGAGGGCGCCGCGCGTCAGGGTCTGATCGCTGCGGACGAGCTGCACCTGCGCGGCGCGCGCGGCGATGGCGACGGCCGGCAGGGCCAGCGCCACGGCCACCCAGCGCAGCGGCCGGCGGAAGGGCTCGGTGACGCCGACCTCCCCGCGCTTGGCCGACACCGCGATCAGGATCCCCGCCAACAGGAAGTTGGCGAGCATGGCGCTCCTGCCGGCCGAGAGGAACGGCGTGACGACGCCGGTCAGCGGCACCACGCCCAGGACGCCGCCGGCGATGAGCACCACCTGGACGGCGAGGAGGAGGGTCGCCCCGAGCGCCAGGAAGAAGCCGTAGCCGCCGCCGGCCCGGCGCGCGGCGAGCAGACCGCGCGCCACGAGCACGGCGTAGAGCGCGAAGACGGCGAGGAGCCCCAAGAACCCCAGCTCCTCGCCGATCGCGGCGAGCACGAAGTCGGTGTGCGCCGCCGGCACGCGCCCGGGCTCCCCCAGCCCCGGACCGGTGCCGGCGATGCCGCCGCCGGCGAAGCTCCAGAGCGACTGCGCCAGGTGGTCGCCGCCGCGGAAGGGGTTGTCCCAAGGCGAGGTCCACATGCCGATGCGGCCGGTGACGTTGCGCGGGTAGCCGATCCGGTAGCCGACCCAGAAGCCCACGACCAGCACGGCGACCCCGACGACCGCCAGCGTGGCGCGGCCGCGCGCCACGGCGTAGAGGATCAGGAAGAGGAGCGCCAGGATGAGCGCCGGCCCGAGGTCGCGCTGGAGGAAGAAGAAGAAGAGGACGATCGCGATGGCCAGGAGCGGCGGCAGCGCGTACTCGAGCTTCGGCGGCGCCAGCCGCCGCGGCAGCCAGGCGAGCCCGGCGCGGCGCTCGCGCAGCTCGCGCAGGAACTCCCAGCGCTCGACGAAGTAGCCGGCGAGGAAGAGGACGAAGAGGATCTTGATCAGCTCGACCGGCTGCACGCCGAAGAGGTTGACCTTGGCGTCGCTGCCCGCCGGGCCGCTGCCGAAGACGATGAGGACGAGCGAGACCCCGACCGCGGCGAAGAGCGGCGTGTAGGTTAGCCGGGCGAGTCGGGAGCGCTCGAAGTCCACCAGGCTCGTGCCGAGGAGGAGCGCCAGGCCGGCGAGGATCCCCTGCGCCGAGGTGCGGAGGAGAGCGAGGTCGCGCAGCGGGTCGCGCACCGCGAGCATGACCATCAGGCCGAGGCCGGAGAGGAGGAGCAGGAGCGGCAGGAGGAGGTCGTCGCCCTCCAAGCGGCGGCGGCGCCAGACGAGGTGGACGATGGCGAAGCCGACGAGGACGGAGGCCACCCAGCGCCAGGTGATCCCCTTGAACTCCCGCGCCGTGCGCACGACCAGGCGGTCTTCGAGGGCGCGCAGCTCGTCGCTGGTCAGGAGTGGGATGGTCTGGTCCCCGCGCCGCGACTCCAGGCGCGCGTTGAGACCGGTCAGCCGCGGGTCGTCCTCGATCTCGGCGGCCGGCACGCGCAGCCGCCCCAGCTCGCCGACGTTGTCCACGCGCCCGCGCGAGATCCGCTCCCAGATCTTCTGCGCGATGAAGGCGCGCTCGGGGCGGTCCCCCATCTCGCCGAGGACGCGGACGAGGTCCTCCGGCCGGCGCACGGCGTTGAGGTTGACGACCTCGCCGGCGGCGATGCGGGCGTCGTCGTCGGCGACCGACCGGGCGGCCGCGAGGTAGGCGAGCACGAGGCCGAAGAGGACGACGGCCGCCGACGCGAGGAGGAGCGCGGCCTCGCGGTTGCGCACGCCGCCGCGGCGCGCGCCCGGGGCCAGGCCGGCGTCCGCGTCGCGCGCCCGCCGCTCGGCGGCGGTCGAGCGGGTCACCGGCACCGGCGCACCCCTCGGCGGTCCGCTCCCGCCCGACTCAGTAGCTGATCTCCAGCAAGCGGTCTTCGATCGCCTGGAGCTGCCGCTCGGCGCCGGCCAGGTTGCCGCGCACGTTGGCGTAGCCGCGGATCTGGTCGTAGAGGTCCACGGCCTGGAGGAGCTGCTCGCGCGCCTCTTCCAGGGCGTCCACCTCCCCCGGCTCGCCGCGCAGCGCCCCGGCGCGCGCCAGCAGCTCGGCGGCGCGCATGCGGTGGCCGTCGGCGAGCATCGCCCGCTCGCGCCGCCCCAGCCGGTAGCCGCGCTCGGCCAGCTCCTCGAGCGCGCCGCGCAGCTCGTCGAGGTCGAAGTCGAGGTAGGCGTAGACGCGGGCGAGGCCGAGCCAGGGGTCGGGCCAGTCGGGGTCGCGCCGCGCCGCGTCGCGGAAGCCGGAGACCGCCTCCCGCGTCTTTTCCAGCGCCTCCCGGGACTTCCCCTGGTCGCGCAGCGACTGCGCCTCGATGCGGTCGAGGTGGGCACTGGTGTAGAGCATGCGGGCGCGGCTGCGGTTGTCGCTCCAGTCGAGCTCGACCGCGGCGCGCAGGTAGTCGTCGGCACGCCGCCAGGCGCCCTCGCGCGTCGTCGGGTTGTCGCCGTGGTAGCCGGCGAGGATCGGCTCGGCTTTGGCGACCAGCTTGTCGTGCAGCTCTTTGCGCGCGCCGCCGAGCGCCGGGCCGGCGAGGATCGACAGCCCGCCGATCTCGCGCACCCGGTCGACCAGGGCCGAGAGGTCGGGGTCCGGGTTGTTCAGCACCTCGCGGCGGATCTCGCGCGCCTCGCGCCAGACGTAGGCCTGGACGAAGCCGAAGACCACGATGGCAAGGAGGAGGAGCGTGCGCAGGACGCGCCGGCGCCGGCGCGGCGCGACCGGCGCATCGCCGGCGGCCGGGGGCGGCGCGATGAGCAGCTCCGACTCGGCCGCGGCCGCGGCCATCGCCGCGCCGGTGGGCGGCTCGGTGCGGCGTGTGGGCTCGGCGACCGCCGCCGCGGTCGCTTCCTCGGCGCGGTCGGTACGCCGGGTCGCCCCCTCCACTACCGGCTGCACCGTGCGGCGCGTCGTCTGCGGGTCGGGGACGGCGTCGGCGGCGAGCGGCCGCCCCTCGCGCAGCGCGTCGAGGTCGGCCTTGAGATCGGACGCCGTCTGGTAGCGCCCCGCCGGCGTGTACGCCAGCGCCTTGCCGAGGATCTGCTTGAGCCCCGGCGAGACCCCGGCCGGCAGCGGCCGCGGCGGGTCGCCGGCGCGGATGCGCTGCTCCAGCTCCTCGTCACCGCCGGCGTAGGGCGGGTAGCCCGAGACCATCAGGTAGAGCACCACCGCCACCGCCCAGAGGTCGGACTGCGGATCGACCAGCCCGCGCTCCAGCCGCTCGGGCGGCGTGTAGGGCGGCGTGCCGAAGAGGTTGCGGGTGTAGCGGCGCTGCTGCGACAGGTGCTTGGCGATGCCGAAGTCGAGCACCCGCACGCGGTCGTCGCCCTGCAGGCGAATGTTTTCGGGCTTGATGTCGCCGTGGACGATGCCGTGCACCTCGCGGCCGCTGACCTCGGCGGTGTAGGCGTGGCACTGCTCGAGCATCTGGCAGAGCTGATAGGCGATGTGGAGGGCGCGCTCCTCCGACAGCGCCCCGTGCGCCAGGACGCGCGCCAGGTCGCTCCCCTCGACGTACTCCATCGAGACGTAGAAGGCGCCCTCCAGCTCGCCGTACTCGTAGACCGCCGCCACCTGCGTCGCCACCTGCGCGAGCCGCGCCTGGATGCGGATGCCGGCCTGCTCGGCCTCCAGCATCTCGGCGTCGCCGGAGGGCCCGAGCGGGATCACCTTGAGCGCCACGTTCGAGCCGCGCCGCGGGTCCCAGGCGAGATAGACGTCGGCGTGGCCACCGCGGCCGAGGAACTCCTTGACCTCGAAGCGGCCGACCGTGCGCTGGAAGTTGAGGACGCCGGCCATCTCAGGGCTCCGGGGTGGAAGGCGTGCCCGGCGCCAGCGGCGCCGTCACCGCGGCGGCGCGGCGGGCGCCGCCGAAGGTGTTCCAGAGCCAGACCTCGTCGGCGTCCTCGGCGACGGCGAGCCGCACCTGCGGGCCGCCGTTGCCTTCGATCCGGTTGCCGGAGAGGAGCGGCCGCCCCTCGCCGCGCACCTCGACCCCCGCGCGCGGCGGCGGGCCGGCGCCGTTTCTGGCGATCAGGTTGTGGAGGAGGCGCGGCGCGGCACCGCCGCGCACCAGAACGCCGGCGCCCGGGTTGCCGTGCAGGTAGCTGTAGCGCACCGTCGACCGATCGCCGCCTTCGCTGTCGACCGCGGCGACGCCGGCGCCGGTGATCTCGACCTGCTCGACGGTGACGTCCGAGCCGGCGAGGCGGAGGCCGACCCCGAGCGGCGTCTCCGGCGCGCCGAGGATCTTGAAGCCGGCGAAGCGCGCGCCGCGCACGCCGAAGGCGGTCACCACCGGCGCCGGCCCCTCGCCCGCCGGCAGCAGCACCGCGCCGCGCGGCGCCAGGCTCACCAGGGCGACGCCGTCGCGCAGGCGGAGCGGCTCGCGATAGAGCCCGGGCGCGACCTGCACCGTGTCGCCCGGCCGCGCGTCGGCCAGCGCGGCGCCGATCGTCTCGTAGTCGTCCTCGCCGGAGCCGACGCTCAGGATGTCCGCCTCGCCGCCGCCCCAGCCGAGGCCGCCGAAGCGCTGCGCGATCGCCCAGGCCAGCCCCAGCCCCAAGGCGAGGCCGAGGAGCGTCCAGAGCAGCGCGCGGGCGCCGCGGCCGGAGAGCGCCCGCCGCGCGCGGTCGAAGGCGCTGGGAGCGGCCTGCGCGCCGCCGCGCCGCGCGGTGTCGGCGGCGCGGCCCGCCGTCGCGTCCTTCTTCTCCACGCCGCCTTTGACGGCCTTGGCGAACCCCTCCCCCTCGACCAGCACCACCGACACGTTGTCGCGCCCCCCCGCCGCGTTCGCCGCCGCCACCAGCGCCTTCGTCGCCGCCGCCGGGTCGCCGGCGTGCTTCTCGACGATCGCCTGGATCTCCGCCCCCGGCACCAAGTCGGAGAGGCCGTCGCTGCAGAAGAGCAGTGCCGCGTCGCGCTCGAACGGCATCTCGAGGACCTCGATGAAGTCGGCGTCGTCCGGCTGGTGGGGCGCGGAGCCCACGTCGCGGAAGATCTCGTTGCGCCGCGGGTGGCTCATCGCCTCGGCCTCGGAGAGCTCGCCGCGCTCCTCGCGCGCGCCGACCGGCGAGTGGTCGCTGGTGAGCTTCTCGAGCGCCCCGCGGCGGAGCCGGTAGAGGCGGCTGTCGCCGACGTGGCCGACCGTGGCCTGCCCGTCCTCGACCACCGCGACGGTGAGCACGCACGACATGCCGCGCAGCCGCGGCTCGGCCTCGGCGCGCTCGAGGATCTGCCGGTTGGCGAGGGCGATCGCCTCGCGCACGCGGCGCGGCGGGTCGGTGGTGCGGCGGGAGAGGCGGCCGCGCAGCACCTCCAGCGCCGTCTCCGCGGCGATCTCGCCGGCCGACTCGCCACCGACGCCGTCGATCACCGCGAAGATGCCGCGCTCGGGGTCGCAGAGGACGCGGTCCTCGTTGTTGCCGCGCTCGCGCCCGGGATCGCTGAGCGCGGCGGCCGTCCAGTGGGTGGAGGCCACGCGGCTACTCCCGGTCGGCGGCGGCCAGCCAGACGAAGACGCCGGTCAGCACCAGCAGCGCGGCCAGGAAGACCAGGCGGGCGGTGTAGAGGTCGGTCACCGCGGCGCGATCCGCTCGAAGTCGAGGAAGAGCACCCCGGCGAGGCCGATGCGGGCGCGCTCCGGCAGGTCGACCCACTGGTCGCGGTCGCGCACCTCGCCGTCCACCATCTCGACACTGGCCGGCACGGCGACGCCGTTGACCGTGGTGCCGAGCTTCGAGAGGTCCTTGAGCCGGAAGGCGCCGCTCTCGGGGAGGCGGCGGATGCGGGCGTGCTCGCGCGAGACGTCGGGGATCGTCTCGAGGCGGAGGTCCACCCAGACGTCCGGCGCGTCGCGGCCGATGACGATCTCGTCCTTGGTTACCAGGAAGGTCTGCGGGCCGCCCCCGTCCTTGTAGGTGATCCGCGCGTAGGCATCCACGGCCGCGGTCTCGACCACCTGCCGCTCGGTGCTCATCCGCCCGCCGAGCCGGCGGGTGGTGGAGATGCGGTGCGTCGGGTTGCCCGAGCCGTAGCCGGGCGCCGGGCGCTGCGCGAACTCCGAGACGACCTCGATCTCGCCCGGAGTGAGGTGGCCGTTGGGGTCCTCCTGGAAGCGCACCGTCCAGCGCCCCTCGGCGCTCACCACGCGGCTCGCCGGCGCGGGGCCGGTGCGGAGGCCGACCGTCGAGAGCAGCCGCGCCACCGGCGGCAGCGCCTCGCGGTTGAGGAGCGCCAGCTCCTGGTCGAGCAGGCGCTTGGCCTCGGACTCCATCTCGCCGAAGAGCGTGCGCAGGTGGTCGTAGTCGCCGGCGTGGAGGTACACCTGGTAGAGGCTCGGCGCCACGGTCTTGGTGACCAGCGGCTCGAGGCTCTGGCGCATGTTCTCCCCGATGGCGACGACGACGTCGCGGGCGGTGGCGCGGTCCTGGTCCTGCGTCATCCCTTCCGGAGACCTCCAAGAACCCGGCACCTATGGTATGCGAATGGCGTTCCCGCCCGACTCCGAGCCGACCCGCAGGATCCCAGTGCTAAACTCGTAGTCGGACGCACAAGGCTGAAGAGAACGTATGGCAACAACGACTGCCGGGGTTCGCCATCGTCCTGAAGAGGTCGCCCGGCTGGGCGATGCGATCTACGAGCAGAGTGTCCTGCCGCACGCCGATCCGGATGATCACGGCAGGTTCGTCGCCATCGACATCGTGAGCGGCGACTACGACATCGACCGTGAGGAGCTGGTCGCCACCGACCGCCTCCGCGCGCGGCATCCCGACGCGCAGATCTGGTTGCGACGGATCGGCTCCCGGTATGCGCACCGTCTCGGATCCCGTCTCAGGCCCACCGCGCAAAGCTGAATGATCGTCGGCGAGGTCAACTCCCTCCCCGAGGCCGTGGTGCGCCTCGCAGTTCGCGGTCCGGCAGGACAGGAACGAGAGATCGAGGCCGTCGTGGACACCGGCTATACCGGCGCGCTCACACTGCCCGCGGAGCTGATCTCCGAGCTGGCCCTGCCTTTTCGCAGCCTGACGCGGGCATTGCTGGCCGATGGGCGCGAGACCATCTGCGCAACCCATGAGGCGAACGTGAAGTGGGGGCAACAGATCCGCCGGGTGTCGATCCTCGCGGCGGAAACAGGACCGCTCTTGGGAATGGCCCTCCTCTATGGATATGAGCTGAGGATCGAGGTGACCGACGGGGGGCGCGTCAGTATCCGTGAGCTGGCGCCTACTCCCGCTAGCGAGTGATTCCCCACGCACGACCCGCCCGCCGCCGCGCCAGAATCGCGTCGAGCGAGTAGCGCGGGGCGCCGTAGAGGACGAAGAACAGCCCGCCGACGAGCATCGCCAGGGGCGCGATGTTGGCGTTGAAGGGCTGCCCCACGTGCACCATCAGCAGCGCCACCACGAAGTTGACCACCACGACGGCCGCGGCCGGCCGGGTGAACAGCCCGAGCAGCAGGAGGATCCCCATGCCGAACTGGCCGTACGCCGACAAGTGGGCACACGCCAGCGGGTAGGGAAACCCGTTGGCCGCTAGGAAATTCCGGAACTCCAGCATGCGCGCGGCGCTGAACACGTTGTCGCCGTCCCGTAGATCAGCACGAAGCCGACGAACACCCGCAGCAGAAGCGGCGCGAGGTCGCGGTAGCGATCGAGGAAGGAGAGGATGGGAATCTCCTGGAAATTCTCCCCGTCGGGAGCGGTCAATGGACGCCGAGCCTGGAAACTCTCCCGGCGGGCAGGGAAATGTAAGGGAAGAGGGCCGGAAAGCTCCCCGCGCCGTCCGGAAGGCGGACGGGGACGGCGGGAAGACTCCCGCGGGCCGGGGAAATCGGGCGGGACCTTCGGGAAATGCTCTGCGAGCGCGTCGGAACTCTCCCCGGCTTTCGCGGAGCGCTCTGGGCTTCGCGGGGAGCGCGCCGGCGCTCTGCCGGAGCTCGCCGGCGGTCGCGCAGGGCGTTCCGGCCGTGCGCAGGAGCTTTGTGCGGCCTTCGCGGAGTCGTCGGAGGGTCCGCTGGAGGCCGCGTCGGCTCGGCGGGCCGGCTCGTGCGGTCGGCCGGAGCCCGCGCCACCTCGCCCGGAATTGCGCCGCGGACCGCGGGAACGCTCCCGCGGCCGCCGGGAGCATTCCCTTGCCGCCGGGGAGCTTTCCCGGCCCGCTTGGGAACGCTCCCGGACTCGCGGGACGAATTTCCGGGTCGCTCGGAAACGCTCCGGCCGAGCGCGGGAGCATTCCCCCGCGCCCGGGGAGCTTTCCCGGCGGCGCCGGGAGCCTTCCGTGAGCATCCCGCCGAATTTCCGGGGCCGTTCTCCAGCGTGGCAGCCGGGTTGCACCTCTTCGCTCGCGAGAGAAAGGTAAGGTGCCCCCATGCTCGACTGGCGAGAGGACGTAGACGCGGCGCTGGAGGAGGCGAAGCGGACCGAACGGCCCGTTCTGCTCGACTTCACCGCCGCCCCGCTCTGAAGTGGGTGCGCTCGGCTGGAAGCCGAGGTGTATCCCGACCCGCGCGTCGAAGCCCTGATCCGCGACAACCTAGTCCCCATCCGCATCGACGTCCGCAAGAAACCGGAGCTGATGGAGCGGTTCAACGCGCAGTGGACGCCCACCATCCTGCTCCTCGGCCTCGACGGCCGGGAGCACCACCGCATCGAAGGGTTCCTCGAGACCGGCGACTTCCTCGCCCAGCTCGTCCTCGGCCTCGGCCAGGTGGCGCGGGCGGGCGGGAAGTGGGACGACGCGATCGCGCGCTACGCGGAGGTCCTGGAGAACCACCCGGACACCGACGCGGCGCCCGCCGGCCAGTACTGGCGCGGCGTCGCGCGCTACAAGAAGAGCGGCGACCCCGCCGAGCTGGGCGCCACGACCCAGGCATTCAGGGAGCGTTACGCGGACAGCCCGTGGGCGAAGAAGGCGTCGATCTGGGGGTGAGGTTGACGTGCGGCTGTAATGTATCCTACATTACAGCTTCACGCCGATGACGACCGCCCCCGCAACCCACCCGAGGACCGACCACCGGGGCGAAGTGCGCCGGAAGGCGATGCTGGAGGCGGCTTGCGAGCTGTTCCTGGAGCGCGGGTTCGGGGGCACCAGCATGGGCGACGTGGTGGCCCGCTCGGGCGGGTCGCTGGCCACGCTCTACGCCACCTTCGGCTCCAAGGAGAAGCTCTTCGAGGCCATCGTCGAAGAGGTCTCGGAGCAGCTCCTGGCGCCTCTCGACGCGCCGGACTTCGAGTCGAAGCCGCTCGACGAGGCGCTCTGCCGGCTGGGCGAGGCCTTCCTCTCGCACCTCCTCGATCCGCAGACCCTGCGCTGGCAGCGCATGTGCGCCGCCGAAGGGCCCAAGTTCCCCGAGCTGCGCGCCGCCCTCCTCCACTCCGGTCCTGAGCGGGTGCGCGGGCGGCTCGCCGCCTACCTCGCCGCGCAGGCCGAGGCGGGGCGGCTGGCGCTCGACGACCCCCACGCCGCGGCCGTCCACTTCCTCGCCCTGGTCAAGAGCGAGGTGGCGTTCGCGGCCGTTTGCGGCGAGCCGATCGACCTGGCGCCCGAGGCGGTGCCGGGTAAGGTGCAGAGCGCCGTGGACGTCTTCCTCTACGGCTACGCCGCGCGCCGCGCCCGTTCCGGGCGCACCCCCAGGAGATCATGACCATGCCCCGATCCCGGTTCCCCGCGGCCCGCGCCGCCGCTTTCCTGTCGATCGCCGGGGCGCTCCTCGCCGCGGGCTGCGGCGACAAGTCCGCCGCCGGCGCCCCGCCGGGCGGCGCGCCGCCGCCGCCCGAGGTCACGGTGGTGACCGTGGCGCCGCGCACGGTGGCGGTGCCCTACGAGTTCAACGGCCGCGTCGAGGGCTCGCGCGAGGTCGAGGTGCACGCCCGCGTCTCCGGCATCCTGCTGCGGCGGAGCTACGAGGAGGGGCGGCCGGTGCGCCAGGGGCAGACCCTCTTCGTCATCGACCCGGGCCCCTACCGCGCCGAGGTGCAGGCCGCCTCGGCCGACGTCGCCGAGGAGAGGGCCCGCCTCTCGCGCGCCGAGCGCGACGTGGCGCGGTTGAAGCCGCTGATCGAGGAGCGCGCGGTCTCGCGCCGCGAGTACGACAACGCGGTGTCCACGGCCGAGGAGGCGCGCGCCACGATGCAGTCGGCGCAGGCCCGCCTCGCCCAGGCGCGGCTCGACCTCTCCTACACCACCGTCGCGGCGCCGATCTCCGGCGCCAGCAGCCGCGCCGAACACTCGGAAGGGTCGCTGGTCGGTCCGGGGGCGGCGAGCCTCTTGACCCGCATCTCGCGGGTGCAGCCGATCTGGGTGCGCTTCAGCGCCTCCGACCAGGTGCTCTCCGAGCTGCGCCGGGCGGTGGCCGCGAAGGAGGTGGTCAGCCCGGCCACCAATCAGCTCGAAGTCGAGCTTGTCGTCGGTGACGACTCGGTCCACCCCGAGCACGGCCGGGTCAACTTCTCCGACTCGCTGATCGACAGCGCCACCGGCTCGGTCGAGCTGCGCGCCGAGCTGCCGAACGCGGCCGGCGACCTGATCCCCGGCCAGTTCGTGCGCGTGCGCCTGCTCGGCATCGAGCGGCCGAACGCGATCCTGGTGCCGCAGCGCGCGGTGCAGCAGGGGCAGGAAGGGAAGTTCGTCTACGTCGTCGGCGCCGACGGCAAGGCCGCGCCGCGGCCGATCACCGTCGGCGACTGGCTGGGCAGGGACTGGATCGTCGAGTCGGGGCTCGCCGCCGGCGACCGGGTGATCGTCGACGGCGCGTTGAAGGTGGCGCCGGGCGCGCCGGTCCAGGTGGTGGACGCCGCCGCGACGCCGGCGGGCCCCCCCACGACCGCCAAGGCCGGCGGCCCGGGGCATTAGGCGAGGAGCGCGCGCATGTTCTCCCACTTCTTCATCCGCCGCCCGATCTTCGCCACCGTCGTCTCGATCGTCATCGTCCTCGCCGGGCTGGCGGCGATCTTCAACCTCCCCGTGGCGCAGTACCCGGAGATCTCGCCGCCGGTCGTGTCGGTGACCGCCTTCTACCCCGGCGCCACCGCCGAGGCGCTGCAGAACACGGTCGCGGCGCCGATCGAGGAGCAGATCAACGGCGTCGAGGGGATGCAGTACATCCAGTCGATCTCGACCTCGAGCGGTCTGGTCTCGACGGTCGTCACCTTCGCCGTCGGCACCGACATCGACCTCGCCGCCAACAACGTCTCGAACCGCGTGCGGCTCGCCGAGCCGGGCCTCCCCGAGGAGGTGCGGCGCAACGGCGTGACGGTGCAGAAGCAGAACTCGAACTTCATCCAGATCGTCACCCTGACCTCGCCCTCCGGCCGCTGGGACGAGGTCTTCCTCTCCAACTACACCTCGCTCAACCTGCTCGAGCCGCTCAAGCGCGTGCCCGGGGTCGGCGACGTCCAGATCTTCGGCGGCCGCGACTACTCGATGCGCCTCTGGCTGCGGCCCGACCTCCTCGCCGAGTACGGCCTGACCACCGCCGACGTCGCCCGCGCCGTGCGCGAGCAGAACGCGCAGTTCGCGGTCGGCAAGGTGGGCCAGCAGCCGGCGAGCCCCGACCTCGAGCTGACCTACACGGTGACCGCCGAGGACCGCCTGGCCGAGCCCGAGCAGTTCGCGGACATCGTGCTGCGCTCCGACCCCAGCGGCAGACAGCTCCGGCTGGGGGACGTGGCGCGCATCGAGCTCGGCGCCCGCGACTACGACACCGAGACCCGCCTCGACGGCAAGAAGGCGATCTTCCTCGGCGTCTTCCTGCAGCCCGGCGCCAACGCCCTGGCCACCGCGCACGGCATCCAGCAGCAGATGGAAGAGCTCGCGACACGCTTCCCGGCGGGGGTCGAGTACGCGCTCCCCTTCGACACCACGCGTTTCGTCGAGGTGTCGATCGAGGAGGTGGTCAAGACCCTGCTGATCGCGATGGTCCTGGTCTTCGCGGTCGTCTATCTCTTCCTGCAGAGCTTCCGCGCCACGCTGATCCCGATGGTGGCGGTGCCGGTGTCGCTGATCGGCACCTTCGCCGGCATGTTCGCGCTCGGCTTCTCGATCAACACCCTCACCCTCTTCGGCCTGGTGCTGGCGATCGGCATCGTCGTCGACGACGCCATCGTCGTGCTCGAGAACACCGAGCGCATCATGGCGACCGAAGGCAAGACCGCGCGCGAGGCGGCGTTCGAGTCGATGACCCAGGTCACGGGGCCGGTGGTGGCGATCGTCCTGGTCCTCTGCTCGGTCTTCGTGCCGGTCGCCTTCCTGGGCGGTCTCGCCGGCCAGCTCTACCGGCAGTTCGCGATCACCGTCGCGATGTCGGTGGCGATCTCGGGGCTGGTGGCGCTGACCCTGACGCCGGCGCTCTGCGCGCTCCTCCTCCGCCACCGCCACGAGCCGCGCGGTCCCTTCGCTCTCTTCAACCGCTGGTTCGACAAGGGCACCGGCGGCTTCGTCGGCGCGGTGCGCTTCCTGCTCCGCCGGCCGGTCGTCGGCCTGGGACTGTTCCTCCTCGTGCTCCTCGCCGCCTTCGGGCTCTTCCGCCTGGTGCCGGGGAGCCTGGTGCCGCCGGAGGACCAGGGCTACTTCATCGCCGCCGCGCTGCTGCCCGACGGGGCGACGCTGCCGCGCACCCGCGCCGTCACCGACCGGATGGAGAAGATCCTGCTCGCCGATCCGGCGGTGGAGGACGTGGGGTCGATCATCGGCATCGACTTCGTCGGCGGCGGCAGCAACAGCGCGGTGTCGACGATGTTCGTGATGCTGAAGAAGTGGGACGAGCGCAGCGGCGAAGACCTCGACCTCGATAGCACGCTCGGCCGCTTCTACATGCAGACCGCGGGCATCCGCGAGGCGATGGTCTTCGCCTTCAACCCGCCGGCCATCCAAGGGCTCGGCACGACCGGCGGCTTCGAGGTCTACGTGCAGAGCCGCGGCGAGGCCGACACCGCGCGCCTGGCGCAGGTGACGCAGGAGCTCATCGGGAAGCTCAACCAGGACCCGCGCTTCGCCGGCGTGCGCACGCTCTTCCGCGCCAACACGCCGCAGATCAACGTCAAGCTCGACCGCGAGAAGGCCAAGGCGCTCGGGGTCTCGGTCGACGAGGTCTTCAGCACGCTCCAGGCCGCTTTCGGCAGCCTCTACGTCAACGACTTCAACAAGAGCGGCCGCGTCTTCCGCGTGCAGCTCCAGGCGGCGGCCCCGTTCCGCTCGCGGCCCGAGGACCTGACCAAGCTCTACGTGCGCGCCGACAGCGGCGCCATGGTGCAGCTCGGCTCGCTCATCCGCCTCGAATACGGCGCCGGCGCCGAGACGCTCGAGCGCTACAACCTCTTCCCCTCGATCAAGCTGCTCGGCGCGCCGGCGCCGGGCAGGAGCTCGGCCGAGGCGATCGCCGCCGTCGAGGAGATCGCGGCGCGCGAGCTGCCGCCCGAGTTCGGCATCGCCTGGACCGGCAGCGCCCTCGAGGAAAAGAAGATCGGCGGCTCCTCGGCGCAGGTGCTCTTCCTCGGCATGGTCTTCGCCTTCCTGATCCTCGCCGCGCAGTACGAGAAGTGGTCGCTACCGCTGGCGGTCCTGCTGTCGGTGCCGTTCGCCTTCTTGGGCGCTCTCCTCGCCGTCTGGGTGCGCGGCCTGCCGAACGACGTCTACTTCCAGATCGGCCTGGTGACGCTGGTCGGCCTGGCGGCCAAGAACGCCATCCTGATCGTCGAGTTCGCGGCGCAGGAGCGCGAGCGCGGCAAGACGATCCTGGAGGCGGCGCTCGAGGCGGCGCGCCTGCGCTTCCGGCCGATCGTCATGACCTCGCTCGCCTTCATCCTGGGCGTGCTGCCGCTCGCCTTCTCCTCGGGCGCCGGCGCCGCGGCGCGGCGCTCGATGGGCACGGGCGTCTTCGGCGGCATGCTCGCGGCGACCCTCCTCGGCGTCGCCTTCGTGCCGCTCTTCTTCCGCTGGGTGTCGGGCCGCGACCCGGAGCCCGAAGAGGCGGCGCTGTCCGAGCCCGAGGTCGAAGAGGAGCGGGAAGAAGAGAGGAGCGCCGCGTGAGCCGAGCCCAACGCTTCGCGTTCGCCGCGCTCCTTACGCTTCCCCTCACCGCCTGCACGGCGCTGGGGCCCGACTACGCGAGGCCCGAGCTGCCGCTGCCGGAGGCCTACTCCGCGGCGGAGGCCGCGGAGGCGGCGCTGCCCGACCGCTGGTGGAGCCTCTTCGGCGACCCGGCGCTCGACCGCCTGGTGACGGAGGCGCTCGGCGCCAACCAGGACCTCGCCGAGGCCGCGGCGCGCGTCGAGGAGGCGCGCGCCCTGGCCGGGATCGCCCGCGCCGACCGCTACCCGGAGGTCACCGGCACCGTCGGCGGCTCGCGCACGCGGCTGTCGAAAGAGACGCTGAACCTGCCGCCCGAGGTGGTCATCCCGCTCGAGATCGACCGCTACCGCGCCGCCGCCAACATCTCCTACGAGCTGGACTTCTGGGGGCGGCTGCGCCGTCTCGCCGAGGCGGCGCGCGCCGAGCTGCTGGCGAGCGAAGAGGGGCGGCGCAACGTGGAGCTGGCGCTGGTCTCCGAGGTGACGGCCGCCTACTTCGACCTCCTCGCCTTCGACCACCAGCTCGGGATCGTGCGCGAAACGCTCGGCTCGCGCGGCGAGTCGGTGCGCCTGCAGCGGCTGCGCTTCGAGCACGGCACGATCTCGGAGCTCGACCTGGCGCAGGCCGAGGCCGAGCTGGCCGCCACCGAAGCGACGGTGCCGGCGCTGGAGCGCGCGGTGCGGCAGACCGAGGACCGGCTGGCGGTGCTGCTGGGGCGGATCGGCGGCAGCGTCGAGCGCGGCGGGGCGCTCTCGGGCGTGGCGCCGCCGGCGGTGCCGGTGGGGTTGCCGTCGGCCCTCCTGGCGCGGCGGCCGGACGTCCTCGCCGCCGAGCAGCGGCTGGCGGCGGCCAACGCGCGGATCGGCGCCGCCCGCGCCGCCTACTTCCCGTCGATCTCGCTCACCGGCTACGCCGGCACCGAGAGCGCCGAGCTGGCCAGCCTCTTCGCCTCCGGCACCGGCGTCTGGCAGGCGGCGCTGGGCCTGGTCGAGCCGATCTTCAACGCCGGCCGGACCCGCCGCCAGGTGGAGGCCGCCCGCGCCCGCGAGCGGCAGGCGCTCGCCGCCTACACCAAGGCGGTGCAGAGCGCCTTCGCCGAGGTCGAGGACGCCTTGGTCGCCCGCCGCACCGGCGCCGAGGAGCGCGCCGTGCTGGCGCGGCAGGTCGAGGCCCTCACCCGCGCCCGCCGCCTCGCCGGGCTGCGCTACGAGGCCGGCGAATCCTCCTACCTCGAGGTGCTCGACGCCGAGCGCAGCCTCTTCCGCGCCGAGCTCGAGCTCTCCCGCGCCCAGCGCAGCGAGCTCGACGCGGCGGTCGACCTGATGCGCGCCCTGGGCGGCGGCTGGGAGCCGACGCCGTCGCCTTGAGCCGCGCGGGGCACGCCGAGCCGGCCCCGGGCTACCTCCAGCCCTATCACGACGCGCATCGGCGCCGCGCCCAGGGCGCCGAGGCGCTCCTCTACCCCGACCGGCGCAGCCAGTTCGTGCGGCTGGAGGCGATCGTGCGGCACTGCCCGCTCGCCGGCCTGCACGTCCTCGACGCCGGCTGCGGCCGCGCCGAGCTGCTCGGGCTGCTGCTGGCGCGCGATCTCGCGCCCGCCCACTACACCGGTCTCGAAGCGCTTCCCTGGCTGGCCCGCGCCGCCCGACGGCAGCGCTACCCGCGCTGCACGATTGTCGAGGCCGACTTCGTGCGCCAGCCGGAGCGGCTGCGCGCCGGCGCCGACGCCATCGTCTTCTCGGGGTCGCTCAACCTGCTGCCGTCGCGGCAGTTCTACCGCACGCTGCGCGCGGCCTGGGCCGCCACCAACCGCTGGCTCGCCTTCAACTACCTCTGCTCGCCCATCGAGGCCGGCGACCCGTGGCTCCACTGGCACCGCCGCCGGACGGTCCACGACTTCGTCCGCCGCACGGGCGCAGAGTTCCGGGTCTACGAGGGCTACGCCGACGGCGGCGACTGCACGGTCGTCATGCGCCGGCGCTGAGCCTAGTTAAACGGCGCGGCGCGCTCCTCTTCCTCCTCCCACTGCCGCAGGAGCGCCGCGGCGCGCGCCCGCCGCCGCCGCGCCGCCCAGAGGGCCAGCGCGGCGATCGCGAGCCAGAGGGTCAGCGAGCTGGTGAGGACCGGCAGCCAGCGGTTGAGCAGGTCGTGCCGCCGCCAGAAGGCCGCTTCCGCCGCGGCCAGCGGCTCGCCGGTGGCGCGCGCGAAGGCCTCCTCGAAGGGCAGGCCGCGCGCCGCCTCGGCGAGCACCGCGGCTGGCGCCCCCTGGCCGTGGCGCTGCAGCAGCGACCGGACGAAGGCGGCCGAGAAGGCGTAGGCGCGAGCGACCTCGGCGGGGCCGCCGGCGAAGCGGCGGTCGAGGCTAGCGAGCCCGCCGCGCTCCCGATCCAGCCGCACCAGGCGCGAGCGGTCCGCCAAGCCCCACGAGCCCCCAGCCACCGTCGCCAGCCCCTCGTGGAACCAGCGCGGCAGCGCCGCCCCGCCGGCGGCGCGGTCGATCAGGACGTGCGCCACCTCGTGGCCCAGGAGCTCTTCAAGCGAGCCATCGGGGTAGGCCGGCGTGCGCGCCGGGAAGAGCACCACCGGCCCGGCGGCGCCGAGCGCGTACCCCGCCACCCAGGAGGGCGCCGAGCGCGCCGCCGGCGACCCCTCGGCGGCGAGCAGCACCCGGATCGGCGGCCCCGGCTCGGCGAGTCCGACGAGGCGCATGGCGCTTTCGATGCGCGCCGGCGGCAAGCGCGCGAGCTCCTCGGCCCGGCCCGCCAGCTCCGGCGGCGCCTCGAACTGCAAGCGCGGCGGCGGCGCCGCGAGGGCCGCCGCGAGGAGGAGCGCGGAGCCGACCACCTAGCCGGCTGGCGCGAAAAGATCGAGCGGCACGCCCGTACCGGAGCCGAAGTACTCGCGCGAGTTGGCGCCGGCGCAGGCGAAGCCGTTGATCAGGATGCGGCGCGGGGCGCCGCCGCGGTTCTCGGCGCTGCGGTGCACGACGTAGGGGCCGAAGAAGGCGGCGCTCCCGGCCTTGAGCAGCGCCGGGACGCCCTCGCGGTTTTCGTAGTCGCGGCGCACGTCGGCCGGGTCGAGGTGGCCGTGCCGGCCGCTGCCGGGGTAGAAGACGAGCGGCCCGTTGTCAAGCGTCGAGTCGTCGATCGCCACCACCGCCTGCACGTAGCTGCCGCGGCCGTCGACGTCGCGCCACTCGGCCGTGCCGTAGCGGCGGTGCTCGCTGTCCTGGTGGGGCTCGAACTCGAGGCCGTCGTTGGGGTACTTGGCGTGGAGCTGGTTGAGCAGGTGGACGGCGCGGCCGGCGCCGAAGAGCTGGCCGACGACCGCCGTCAGCCGCGGGTCGCGCCCGCAGGCCAGGAGCTCAGGCTCGCATCCCCCGGCCCAGACCACGCGCAAGAGGCGCCGCGAGCCGTTTCCTCCGCTGAAGACGAACTGGCTGCCGGCGTGCTCGAGCTTCTGTTCGCCGCCCGCGCCGCTTTCCTCCGCGCGCTCCTCCTCGAGCCCTAGCCCGACCGCCCGCACGCGCTCTGCCGCCGCGGCCATCGCCTCGACCTCGTCGCGCGCGAACAGGCCTTCCAGGACGAGGTAACCGTCGTCGTAGAACCGACCGATGTCGGCCACGGAGAGCTGCGGGTACGTCAAGCTGCGGATTTCCTGGACAAGAAGGATAGCAGATGCCGTATGCGGTACTGTAAGAAAGGCCCATGGACGACGCCCCGGAGACACCCGCGCCGGCCCCGTCGGGGGCCCCCCTCGGCCGGCAGGCGCGGCTGGCCGTCATGGCGCTCGCCGTCTGCGCGCTCGGCGCTCTTTTCTGGCCGCGGGGGAGCGGAGACACCGCGCCCGCCGGGCTCCTCCTCGACGCCTCCGGGCGGTCGGCGACTCTGGGCGCGCACATGGCGCCGGTCTCGCTCGTCCACTTCTGGGCAACCTGGTGTCCGCCCTGCCTGACCGAGATCCCGGCGATCCAACGGCTCGCGGCCGAGCTCAGCGGCGAGCCGGGCTTCGGGCTGGTGCTGGTGGCGGTGGCCGACGACCGCGACAAGGTGCGCAGCCTGATGGGCGAGGCGAGCAACGTCGTCCTCCACGACACTAACTGGGAGGTGGCGCGCCGCTACGGCACCAAGCAGCTCCCGGAGACCTACCTCGTGGTGGACGGCAAGGTCGTCGAGAAGTGGGTCGGCGCCACCGACTGGGACGCCCCCGCCCAGCGCGCCAAAGTCCGCGCCCACCTCGCCGGCGCGGCGAAGCCGGCGGCCTAGGCCTTCTCCTCTCCTCCCCGTCCCGCTTCCTCCTCGTAGTCCGCGATCGAGGCCTCGATGACTCGGTAGGCGTGCTCTCGGCCGTAGGTGCGGTCGACGGCGACGCTCGGCGTCGCGCCGGGGACGAGCTTGTAGGTCGTGAAGTAGTGGACCAGGCGATCGAGGAGCGGGCGCGGCAACTCGGCCAACTCGGCTGTGCCCGCCCACACCGGGTCGTTCTCGAGCACCGCGACGATCTTGTCGTCGGCCTCGCCGCGCTCGACCATCTGCAGGCCGCCGATGACCCGCGCCGCGAGCAGCACCTCGGCGCGGGCGATCGGCCGCTCGGAGAGGACGCAGACGTCGAGCGGGTCGCCGTCGCCGCGCGCGGTGCCGGGCGAGAGCGCACCCACCCGCGCGCCGCAGTAGGTGCGCGGCACGAAGCCGTAGAGGGTCGGCGGCAGCGACGACGTCGCCTGCGGCCGGTCCACCTTGAGGTAGCCGGTCACCTTGTCCACCTCGTACTTGACGAGGTCGAAGGGCGTGATCTCGACGTAGGCGTAGACGACCCGCGGCGGGTCCGGCCCGGGCTCGAGGCCGTGCCAGGGGTGCGGCCGCAGCGAATGGAAGGGGCGCGGGAAGCTCATCTTCCGACGATCTCACGGCCCAGCGCCCGGCTAGAATGCCCGGCGACGATGGAAGAGCTGCCGCAGCTCGCGCTCAAGGTCGGCCTCTCGGCGCTGCTCGCCGGGGCGATCGGCGCGGAACGGGAGTGGGTGGGGAAGTGGGCGGGGCTGCGCACCCACATGCTGATCGCCGTGGGGTCGACCCTGCTGACCCACGTCTCGGTGCAGATCGGGCTGCTCTACGCCCAGGGGAGCAACGCCTGGGACCCCGGGCGGATCGCGGCGCAGATCGTCTCGGGCATCGGCTTTCTCGGCGCCGGCACGATCATCCAGTCGCGCGGCGCCGTCCACGGCCTCACCACCGCCGCCGGCCTCTGGGTGGTCTCGGCGCTCGGCATCACCGTCGGCGCCGGCCTCTATGGCGAGGCCGTCCTCACCACCGTCGTCCTGCTCGTCATCCTAGTCGGGATGGTGCCGATCGAGAGGCACTTCCTGAACCCCGGCCAGCGGCGGGTGCTGCGGCGCGGGCCGCCGCCGGCGCCCGGTGAGGACGAGCCGGAGGCGCGCCCTTAGAAGTGAATCGCGAGGCCGGCGTGGCCCATCGCGAAGACGTTGGCGTCCTCGAAGTCCACGTAGTGCCCCGAGAGCTCGACCAGGATCCCCACCCGCCGGTGGAGCGGGAACTCGCCGGTGACCCCGAGCACCAAGCCGGGCGCCGTATCGGTCTCCTCGACGAAGCGGAAGAAATCCCCTTCGACCGTGAACTGGGCCTGCGTTCCTTCCAGCCGGTAGCCGCCGAGCGCGAGGTAGATCCCCGAGGTGTAGTAGGTCTCGCGCCAGCGGTACTCGCCGCCGATCGTGGCGTAGGTCAGCTCCGCGTCGTCGTCGAGCGAGCCGAACCCCTCGTCGGTGTCGAGGCCGAGCTTGCCGAGCCGGAGAATCAGGTGCGTGCGCTCCTCCGTGACGAGGCCGAGATTGAGCTGCCCGCCGATGTTGTCGAGGGCGTCGCCGCGGTCCACGTCGAGCGAGCCGCCGGCGCCGCCCAGCGCGCCGACGGTGAAGGTGTAGAGCTCCTGCACCTGCGCGTGGAGCGAGCCGGGAGCGAGGAGCAGGAGGAGGGCGGCGAGCGGCAGCAGCGTACGGGTTCGGGTGCTCGATCGAGTCACAAGGCCCTCCTTGGCGGCGCTGGCGGAGTCTAGCAGCGGGGTGTCCGCGCTCTCCGCCCCGTTTTCCGTCTATCCCTGCGGGCCGCCGGACGCGCCTCCGGCCGGCCCACGGGGATGACCGCCTCTTCTTACGAACCCACCGCGTTGAACGTCGCGCCGCTGCTCCATCTCCTGCTGCCCGCCTGCTGCGCGGGGTGCGGGACGCCGTTGCCGCGGCAGGCGCCGCTCGGCCTCTGCGCACCCTGCCGCGGGCGCCTGGTGTCGCTCCCCGCGCCGCGTTGCGCCGCCTGCGCCCGCCGGCTCGACGCCGCCGCCCTTCCCGCCGGCTTCCTCTGCGGCCGCTGCCGCGCCCGGCCCCCGGCCTACGACCGCCTCCTCGCGGCCTGGAGCTACGAGCCGCCTCTCGACGCCGTCGTGCGCGGCCTCAAGTTCGGGCGCCTCGACTACCTGGGCGACCAACTCGCCGCGGCCCTCGCCGCCGCGCTCGGCCCCGAGCTCGCCGCCGCGGTGGCGCCCGGCGCGGTCGTCACCCCCGTCCCCCTCCACTGGCGCCGCCGCCTCGCCCGCGGCTACAACCAGGCCGAGCGCATCGCCCGCCCCCTCGCCGCCCGCCTAGGCCTCCCCTACCGCCCCCTCCTCCGCCGCCGCCGCGCCACCTCGCCCCAGACCGCACTCCCGCGCGCCGACCGTCTCGCCAACCTCCGCCGCGCCTTCGTCCCGCGGCGTACGGCGCAGGCCGCGCTCCGCGGCCGCACCGTCTTGCTCGTCGACGACGTCGCCACCACCGGCGCCACCCTCGACGCCGCCGCCGCGGCGCTCAAACAGGCCGGCGCCGCGACCGTCCTCGCCGTCGTCGCGGCACGAACGCCGGAGGAGTGATTCGGCTCTCTGCGGCCGGCCTCATTTCACGGTCGCGAGGAACTCGTCCAGATCCGGTTGATCTCCTCGGGCTTGTCGAGCTGCGGCCAGTGGCTAGTGCCGTGACGACCTGACGCGGGACCTCAGGCGCGAGGTTGTGCAGCGCGCCCGGCGACTAGCCGTGTGAGGTGTCCACCAGCTTGGGCCCCGGGTACGCCTTCAAGGCGGGCGTCGGGTCGTAGTCGAAGATCGCCTGGATGAGCGGCCGCGCCGCCCATGCTGTGCCCGACGAGGACGAACCGCCCGAGACCCAGGGCGTCGACCACGGCGGCGATGTCCGCGGCGAGCGACTCGACCGCGTAGTCGCCGGCGGCGGGCGCCTCCGATCGGCCGTGCCCGCCGAAGTCGAACGCCACCGCCTGCCGCGTGGGCCGCAGGTGCGCGAGCTGGGCCGCCCAGTGCGCGCCGCTGCCGGCGTACGAGTGGACGAACACCACCGGCAGTCCGCCGGCGCCGCCGTCGTCGACGTACAGCTGGCCCGCCGGGCCGTTGACCGGGCCGGTCATCGGCGCGCTCTTCTCCTGGGATTCCTGTGGCGCCGGCGGGACGTCACGCCCGCAGCCGAGAACAAGCCAGACCGAGCTCGCGAGGATCCATGCAGCCCTTGTAGCCGCCATGACTGCGCGCCCTCCCCGGTTACGGCTTCCGGTCCTTCCGCGATCTCGGATCGTTCCCGGAGCTGTCCTTGTCGCGGATCGTGCCGTCCTTCCGGTGAAAGACCGCCTCGACCTTGTCGCGCTGCGCATGCCGTCGCGCGGCCTTCTCCGACTCGGCCTGCGTGCGGTGGTGCGACAGGGGCGTCGCCGTGCCCTCCCGCTTCACGTCCCACCCAGCCCCGCTCTTCGCCGGCACCGAGTGGATGTTCTTCGTCTTGGCCATGAGTTCTTCCTCCCTTGATCGCAACGCCTTTTGCCGGAAGCGTGCCAGCCGCTACACCACCACCCCGGTGAAGTGCACCGTGTTCCCGTTGAGCGTGACCGCGGCGCCTTGCCCGTTGTCGATGACGATGCTCGTGCCGGTGAGGGAGATGCGCGCGCCGGCTGGCGTCTGCAGACTGATGCCGCCTCCCGGACCAGGGACGTCGGAGATCACCAAAGCGTGGCCGCCTGGCGTCACGAGGGCGATCTGGCCGCTGCCCGGCGGGCCGGCCTGGACGACGGCGGGGAGCTCGGACGTCGCGCCCCACCAGCAGCCGCTCCAGATCGGGTAGTCGGGATCGCCCTGCTCGAACTCGATCCAGACGCCAGCGCCGACGGGGGGGAGCGCGACGATGCCGGCGCCGGGGCCGGCGTAGGGGACGGACGGCATCGCCCAGGTGGTGGGCACGGCCCCCGCCACGTCGGGCACGACGGCCTGCAGCCGCGCCAGCCGCAGCGGATCGAGCGTGTTGACGACGGTCCCGCGGTACTTGCCGAAGTAGGGCGGCTCTGCGCTCATGGCTTCCCCCCGCCCGCGGCGCCGAGGCCGGCGCGCACGAGCTCGAACTCCTGGTGATGGCTGCGCGCCGTCAGCGTGTCGCGCACGCGGCGGACGGCGTAGAGCCCGTCGAAGGGATCGGCGGCGCCGCGGACCTCGACGATCTGGCCGGGGCGCAGCCGCCGCTGGCCCTGCACGATCTTGAGCGTGCCCAGCCCCGTCGTCGCCTCCGCCGAACGGGCAGCCTCGGCGAGCTGCGAGGCGGCCGTCTGCAGTGCGGTGAGCTTCGCCGCCCCGGGCAGGCGCCGCTGCCGGTGGGCCGGCGGCACCACCACCCCGAGCGGCGGCGCCAGGGCCGCGATGTCCGGCACGGGGATCGGGATCGCGACCTTCGTCGCGGGGTCGAGGATCACGGCCTGCGGCGCCACGCGCCCCATGGCGTCGAAGCGCAGCTCGAGCGTCTCGACGTTGCTGCGCCGCCCGAAGCGCACGAGGAGCGCCGGCTCGGAGCGGTCGCCGCGCGGCTCGGGTCCCCAGTGCGCAACCGAGGCGCCGGGCGCCGGCCCCGGGTCGAGAGTGAACCGGTAGCCGACACCCCGGGCGAGGGCCTGCAGGTAGGCGTAGTCCGTGCCGTGCTGGAGGACGGGCTCGGACGCGTCGGGCACGTCCGCGATCGGCGGCGGCACGACCGCGGCCGTCACGCCGAAGACCGAGTAGCCGGCGAGGATCACCGCGACGCGCGCCGCGACGGTCATGCCGGGGAATGGGCGCCCGCTGCCGTCGCGCAGGTCCATCAGGAGCGTCAGGTCCTCGCCGCCGACGACCAGCTCGCCGTCCTCGGCCCCGGACGCCACCGCGTGGGTGACCGCGACACCATCCATCGCCACCACCTGCTCGCCGCACTCTTCGGTCAGCAGGACGACGCGCACGAGGTCGCCGGACTCCGGCAGGAAGCGCGCCGGCAGCGTCGAGCCGCGGTCGAGGCGGAAGGTGAGCCGGAAGGAGCCGCGCTCGCCGAGCGCCGCGACGATCTCGACCCTGCCGAGCGCCGCCGTCACGTCGGCCGGCACCGGCGCCGGCGCGCCGACGCCCGCCAGCAGCGAGAGCTTGCGCACGCTCATCCCGGCGGCAGCACGCAGCGGAAGTACACCCACTCCGCGGCAGGGCCCTCGTTGTCCGCTGCGTCGCGCGCGCTCACCCGCCAGCGAAAATGCGGGAACGAGATGGGATCGTCGGGGCGCTCGTCCACGCCGTGGATCACACGGTCTCGCGTCGACCTGATCCGGGCCCTCAGGCGGGCAGCCCGGTCGATCAGCGGTGGTGCGACGATGGCTCGCGAGTCGCCTGGCTTCGGGTCGAGGATCGAGGCAAGCTCCGGGGAGACGTCGCGCCGCACCCCTGGCACGACCTCGCGCTCGATCATCGTGCCCCAGTCGGTCGGCAAGTGATCTTCGCTCTTGCCGCGCCCGTTCTCCAGCGTCACCAGGTATTCGACCGGCTGGCTCGAATCGGCCACGGGCCCCCACTGCAACAACACGCCGCCGCAGGCGGACAGGTCCTGGGGATGGTCCGCGGACGGCACGCCGGGCGTGAGCCCTTCGGGCGCCCGCGGCAGGATCGGGTCGAGCCGCTCGCAGCGGCCCTCGAGGTCCGCCGCCTGCAGTGCGAACTGGCCCTGACGCCTGGTGCAGGTCACCACGTCCAGCGCCAGCACTTGGCCGGCGATGCAGCAGTAGCCCTCCTGCGGCCCGATCCCCTGGCCTTCCAGCGACACGATCAGCGGCCCGTCGCGGGTGTCGCGGGTGTCGTGAGCGATCATCAGCTTGGCGGACTGCGTGCCCGCGCGCCGCGGCGTGAAGCGCACGACGAGCTTGCAGCGCTCACCCGCACCGAGCGGGCCGGCGGCGGCGCACCCCGACTGATCCACCTCGAAGTCGCCGCGGTCGCCGCTGAACGACACCTCCAGCAGATTGAGTGGCGCGTCGCCGCGGTTGGTGACGCTCACTTCCCCGGCCGCCGTCGTGCGGACGTCGGCGCTGAGAGCGACCATGGCGGGCTCGACGCCCGGGTCGGCGTGGGGCTCCGGGGGGTGGACCACCTCGCCGGTCCCCGCGCCGGTGAGCGCCACGCTGTGCGGGCTGTCGGCCGAGTTGTCCTCGACGGTCAGCGTCGCGCCGCTCGGCCCCGCGGCCCGCGGCAGGAAGGCGACCGTGATGTCGCACCTCCCCCCGGCCGCCAGCACGGCGTGGCTGCAGCTCTCTTCGGGAAGGAAGAAGGCCGCTGCGCTGTCGCCTTCGATCCCCACCCGGCCGAGGCGCAGCTCGCCGCGGCCGGCGTTGCGCACCTCGAGCGTCTGCGGCGGGCTCTGCTCGCCGACCGGCCGCAGGCCGAAGTCGGCGACCGTCCCCAGCGCCGCGATCGGCGCCATCCGGCCGCGCGAATAGCCGGTCGCGAGCGCCGCGACGACGAGCAGCGCGAAGGCCCCGACCAGGCGCTGCCCCCTCTGCCGCCGCGAGCTCTCCTCGACCCGCAGCCCGCGGATGCTGATGTCGAGCCGGGACATCGCCCGCTACTTCGTCTCGCGCCCGTCGTCCAGCGTCAGCCTGCCGCGGACCTCGATCGGCTGCTCCTCCCGCTTCTCCGCCGCGCCGCCGCCTGCGGGCAGCCTGACGAAGGCCCCGATGCGCTCCGCCCCGCCCATGAGCACCACCCAGGTGACGGCGGGGTCGAGCCAGCCCGGCACGGCGTCCGTGAGCTGGCTGAAGAGGGCGAGGATGCGCAGCGATTTCCACTGCCAGAGGATCAGCGCCACCAGCACTCCGGAGAGGAAGAAGCGCCAGTAGGTGTACTTCCTCTCGACCGCCGCCCGCGCCGCGGCGTCCTCGACCTGCGCCGGGTCCGGGAGCACGCCGAAGCTGGGCAGCACGAAGAGGATCGCGGAGACGACGCGTTCGACGACGAAGGCGCCGAGGAGGAGGAGGGCGAGGGCGGAAACGCCGTCGAGCGGCATGGCCTCTCTACTTCTCGAAGAGCCCGAGAATGTTGCCGTCGGGGTCTTTGAACCAGGCGATGCGCTTGCCGTCCGAGCGCCGGGCGACGCCGTCTTCGGTCTTGAGCTCGGGCATGTCGTACTCCTCGAAGACGACGCCGCGCTCGCGCAGGCCGGCGAAGGTGCGGTCGAAGTCGTCGACGACGAAGAAGGCGACGGTGTGCTCGGCGCGCGAGGGCGGGCGCTGGTAGACGAGGAGCACCGTCCCGCCGCCGGCGCGGAAGGTCAGCGCGCCTTCCTCCTCTTCGGGGTCGGCCTTCAGGCCCAGGGTGTGCTCGTAGAAGCCGCGGGAGCGGGTGAGGTCGGTGGTCGGCAGCGAGGCGTAGACGGGTGCGTTGGCGAGCATGGGAGTCCCCTTTCTCGGGTCAGGTCTCGTTCGGGCCGGGCGACTGGACGAGGATCTTCGCGGCGGCGCGCCAGCCGAGGCTCACGTCCCGGCCGTCGGCGAGCCGGAGATGTACGGTCTCCGCCGTCTCGTCGCGGGACTCGACGCTGAGGACGCTCCCCGGCACCAGGCCGCTGCGCTCGACCAGGCGCAGGAACTCGGCGCTCTGGTCCCCCACCCGCGCCACCCGGACGGGCTCTCCGAGCGGGCAGAGCAGGAGGTTCGGCAGGTCCCGCTCGTGGACGTGGCCGGCGGGGCTGGGGATCGGGTCGCCGTGGGGGTCCACGGCGGGGTGGCCGAGCAGCTCGTCGATGCGCTCGATGACCCGCTCGGAGACGGCGTGCTCGAGCTGCTCGGCCTCGCCGTGCACCTCGCTCCAGTCGAGCCCGACGACCTGCACCAGGAAGAGCTCGATCAGCCGGTGGCGGCGCAGGACGTGGGTGGCGAGCTCGCGGCCGGCCGGGGTGAGCCGCACGCCGCTGTAGGGTTCGTAGCTCAACAGGCCGCTGTCGGCCAGGGCCTTGACCATCGCCGTCACCGTCCCCGGAGTGACGCCGAGACTGGCCGCGATCTGCCCCATCGGCACCAGCGCGCCGGGCTGCCGGTGCTCCTCGAGCAGGATGCGCTTGAGGTAGTCCTCGACCGTGCTGGTGGGCACGCTGGGAGCCTATCCCGAGGACCGCCGAGGCCCGCGGTTTGACTTTTCGGTGTCATCTGCCTATCCTTTTTGACGACTCGAAATCAGGTCCTGGACCATGCAAACCCCTCTCTCGCGCCGCGCCCTTCTCTACCTGGCGGGGGCAAGCGGCGTGGGAGCCGGCCTCGCCGCCGCGGCAACGCCCCGCCCGCGGGAGGCGGCCGAGCACGGCCACGCCGCGCACGCGATGGCCCACGCGATGGGGGTCGTCGGCCGGGTCTCGACGGACGCCTTCGACCCCGCCCTCTTCCTGCGCTCCTGGAACTTCTCGCACCTGCCGGAGGCGGAGCGAGCCCGCTACTACCGCGCGACGCCCCGGCCCGACGGGTCGCTCCTGCGCGAGTACGACATCTTCGCCGTCGATCGCGAGGTCGAGATCGCCCCCGGAGTCTTCTTCCCGGCCTGGACGCTGAACGGCCAGGTGCCGGGCCCGACGATCCGCGCCACCGAGGGGGACCGGATCCGCATCCGCTTCCTCAACCAGGGCTCGCACCCCCACACCCTGCACTTCCACGGCTGGCATCACCCGGCGATGGACGGGTCGCTCCCCGATCAGCAGGTGGCGCCCGGCGACAGCTTCCTCTACGAGTTCGACGCCGAGCCCTTCGGCGTCCACCTTTACCACTGCCACGCGGTGCCGCTGAAGCGCCACATCTTGAAGGGCCTCTACGGCGCCTTCATCGTCGATCCCAAGACGCCGCGTCCGCCCGCCGACGAGCTGATCATGGTGATGAACGCCTTCGACACCAACTTCGACGGCGAGAACGAGGTCTACGCCGTCAACACGGTGGCGCACTTCCACATGCACGCGCCGATCGCGGTCGAGGTCGGCCGCCTGGTGCGGATCTACGTCGTCAACATCACCGAGCTCGACCCGATCAACAGCTTCCACCTGCACGGCATGTTCTTCAAGGTCTACCGCACCGGCACCTCGCTCGAGACGCAGGAGGTGACCGACACGCTGATGCTCTGCCAGGGCGAGCGGGCGATCCTCGAGACCACCTTCCGCTACCCCGGCCAGTTCATGTTCCACGCTCACCAGAGCGAGTTCGCCGAGCTCGGCTGGATGGGGTTCTTCGACGCCCAAGGGGGGACCGGTGAAGCCTGACGCCGGGCGCTCCCTCCTCCTCGCGCTGCTGCCGCTCGTCGTCCTTGCCGCGCTCCTCGTCTGGATCGTCCGCTCGCGGCCGAGCGAGACCCTGCGCGGCGACGCGCCGCCGGTCGAGATCCTCCAAATCCAGCGCGTCGAGCTCCTGCCCAACGAGCTCGTCGTCTCGGTCCTCAACGACGGCCCCGACCCCTCGACGATCGCGCAGGTGCAGGTGGACGACGCCTACTGGGCCTTCGAGCAGGACCCGACCGGACCGCTCGGCCACCTCGACCGCACGCGGCTGCGCATCCCCTACCCCTGGGTGCACGGCGAGACGCACGTCGTTCGCCTGGTCACCGCGACCGGGATCACCTTCGACCACGAGGTCGCGGTGGCGCTCGAGACCCCGCGGCCCGGCTGGCGCACCTTCGGGCTCTTCGCCCTGATCGGTCTCTACGTCGGGATCATCCCGGTGGCGCTGGGCCTCCTCTGGTACCCGCTCGCCCACCGGCTCTCGCCCCGCGCCCTCGACTTCCTGCTGGCGCTGACGCTGGGCCTCCTGCTCTTCCTTCTCGTCGACACCCTGCACGAGGGGCTCGAGGCGGCGGGCGAGCTGCCGGGGAGCTTCCAGGGGGTGGCGCTTCTGGTCTTCGGCGCCGCGGCGGCCTATCTCGCGCTCGAAGCCCTGGGCGGCTGGCTGTCGCGCCGGCGGAAGGGGCTGGCCGAGGCGGGGTGGGTGACGGCGCTGCTCCTCGCCATCGGCATCGGCCTGCACAACTTCGGCGAGGGGCTGGCCATCGGCTCGGCGTTCGCCCTCGGCGAAGCCGCGCTCGGCACGCTGCTCATCGTCGGCTTCACGCTGCACAACACGACCGAGGGATTGGCCATCGTCGCGCCGCTGGCGCGGGAGCAGGGGAGAACGACGATCCGCAGGCTCGTCACGCTTGGCCTGATTGGCGGCGTGCCGACGATCGCCGGCACCTGGCTGGGCGGCTTCGTCTACTCACCGGTCTGGTCGGTGCTGTTTCTGGGGATTGGCGTCGGGGCCATCGCCCAGGTGGTCGGCCAGATTGCGCGGCAGATGGGCCGCGGCCGCGAGCGCGCGTTCG
>DATLOC010000060.1:0-119618 GCA_035536455.1 Thermoanaerobaculia bacterium
CGAGCGCCTCGCCGCGGTGCAGGCGGCGCGGCGCGCCTTCGCCGCCGCCCTCGAGCCGCTCGGTGCCCGCGCCGCGGCGCGCGGCGACCGGCGGCTCGCCGGCGAGCTCCGGCGCTGGATCGCGCAGTCGGAGCGCATCGCCGCGGCGCCGCCGGCGGTCGAGGCCTTGCTCGAGGCGGTCTGGCTCGCCGACCATCTCCACGGTGAATGGACGGCTACGACGCCGTACGTCCCGCCGCCGGACCGCGGCGACTGGCTGGCCGCCCACGCGGCGGTCGAAGAGGTGCTCGGCGAGTCGGAGGTGGGCTACCTGGCGGTGGCCGACCTCGGCGGCGCCTCCGCGCCGCTGGAGGTCGAGCCCGCGGCCTCGGAGGGCGGCCCGACGCCGGCGGGCGTCGAGCTGCAGGTGCTGGCGCCCGCGCCGGCGCCGGTGGTCGTTTTTCAGCCGGCGGAGCTGGAGGAGAGCTGGGACGAAGAGGAAGAGGAAGAAGAGAGCGTGGAGGCGGGCGAAGAGCCCGTCGAAGACGCGCCGGCCCCCGCCGCCGAGGAGAGCGCCGAAGCCGCCGAGCCGGCCGAGGAGGGCCCCGTCACGATCGAGGTCGTCAGCGAGTCCGGCGAAGTAGTGACCCTCGAGCTCGGCGACGAGGGCAAGCCGGCCGCCGAGACCCCCGCACCCGCTCCTCCTTCCGAGCCCCCGCCGCCTCAGCCGTTGTAGATCGGTCCGCCGCCGCTGCGGTAGAGCTCCAGCACCTCGCACGCCTCGGCGCGCAGCACGCCGCGCACGATCTCGACGCCGCGCTCGGCGAGGTACTCGTAGGACTCCAGGAAGACCGGCCCCTCCTCGAAGGAGAGGCGCGAGGCGTCGTCGCGGTGGGCGCCGCAGACCAGCCGCTTGACGCCGCTCCAGAGCGTCGCGCCCAGGCACATCGCGCAGGGGTCACAGGAGCTCACCAGCTCGTGCTCCGGCATCCCGGGGCCGCCGAGCGTGTAGGAGCCCACCCGCCGTTGCGCCATCATCAGCGCTACCATCTCGCCGTGCAGCGTGCAGTTGCCGAGGCGCACGACGCTGTTGACCCCCGCCGCCACCAGCGCGCCGCTGGCGCGCTCGAAGACCGCCGCTCCGAACGGGCCGCCGGTGCCGCGCAGCACGTTCTCGCGCGACAGCGCCACCGCCAGCCGCATCCGCTCCTCGTCGCCGGCGTAGCGGCGCTCCCAGTCGACCGCCGCCGGCAGCCAGTCGGGGTAGGTGACGCAGACCTCGGTCGGGGGCATGAGCGCGCGAGAGCTTAGCAGGGGCCCGGGGGGCAAACTTTTCGTCTTTCCCTTCGTCTGTAAGGGGCATGTCGCCTGAGATCGGGTGTGCCCGGCGCCGTCCCCTCGCCTTCGCCCTCCTCGCCTCTCTCTCCACCGCCGCCGTCCTGGCCCAGGACGCGCCGCCGCCGGCCGACGCCTCCGGCAGCCCGCCGCTCACCATCCGGCGCGCCGCCGGCGAGATCGTGGTGGACGGCAAGCTCGGCGACCCCGGCTGGGAGGGCGCCTCGCGGGTGGACACCTGGTTCGAGACCAATCCCGGCGACAGCGTCGAGCCGAAGGTGCCGCACGTCGGCTGGCTGGCCTACGACGACCGCTTCTTCTACGCCGCCTTCGAGTTCGCCGACCCCGAGCCGGGGAAGATCCGCGCCCCCTACGCCGAGCGCGACAACGTCCCCAGCACCACCGACTACGGCGGCGTCATCATCGACACCCGCAACGACCGCAAGTCGGCGCAGATGTTCCTCGCCAACCCGCGCGGCATCCAGTACGACGCGCTGACCAACGACGCCGCCGGCGAGGACAGCTCGCCCGACTTCTTCTGGGACTCGGAGGCGAGCATCACCGACAAGGGGTGGATCCTCGAGCTGCGCATCCCGTTCTCGTCGCTGCGCTACGACGGCGACGCCGACCCGCAGACCTGGGGGATCCTGCTCTACCGCAACTGGCCGCGCGACTTCCGCTACCAGATGTTCTCGGCCAAGCTGCCGCGCGGCGGCAACTGCTTCATCTGCCGCCGCAACGACCTGACCGGTCTCGAGGGGCTGCCGCGCGGCGGCCACGTGGTGGCGGCGCCCTTCCTCGCCGCCAGCCAGCTCTCGCTGCCGGAGGCGGGGCTCGGCACGCCGCTCGAAGACGGGGACGCCGAGGCCGAGCCGGGGCTCGACGTCAAATGGATCCCCGACCCCGACCTGGCGCTCGACGCCACTCTCAACCCCGACTTCTCGCAGGTCGAGTCCGACGCGGCGCAGATTGCCGCCAACGAGCGCTTCGCCCTCTTCTTCCCCGAGAAGCGCCCCTTCTTCCTCGAAGGCATCGACCTCTTCTCGACCAACTTCCGCGCCGTCCACACGCGCTCGATCACCGCCCCGCGCTGGGGGGCGCGGGCGACGGGGAAGTGGGGCGACACCGCCTACACGGCGCTGGTCGCCGAGGACCGCGGCGGCGGCCTGGTGATCATCCCCGGGCGGCAAGAGTCGAGCTTCGCGCTCCAGGACTTCGAGTCGCTGGTAGGCGTGGCCCGCGTGCGCCACGACATCGGGGACTCCTACCTGAGCTTCCTCGCCACCGCGCGCGAGATCGACGGGGGCGGCAGCAACCGGGTCTACGGCCCCGACTTCCGCTGGCAGCCCAACGCCAGCGACACGGTCAGCGGGCAGTTCCTGCTCGCCGAGAGCCAGACCCCCGAGCGCCCCGACCTCGCCGCCGAGTGGGACGGCCGGCGCCTGTCGGGCTACGCCACCGACCTCTGGTGGTCGCACTCGACGAGCACCATCGACTGGTTCGTCGATTACACCGACGTCGACGACGAGTACCGCGCCGACAACGGCTTCCGGCCGCAGGTCGGCTACCGCACCGGCTTCGGCGAGGCGGGCTACACCTTTCGGCCCACCGGCTTCCTCCGCCGCGTGCGCACCTTCCTCATCGCCACCTACACCGAGGACCACGACGGCGCACTGCTCAACAGCCAGCTCTCGCCGGGGGTGGGGATCGACGGCCGCTGGAACTCCTTCATGCGCTTCCGCTACGCCTTCGACGAGGTGGCGAGCGGCACCCAAACCTTCGAGCGCGAGCAGTTCCACTTCCAGATCGACGCCAGCCCGTCGCGGCGGGTCAGCTTCGTCTCGCTCTTCGGCAACGTCGGCGAGGAGATCGACTTCCTGCACTCGCGCCTCGGCGACGGCGGCACGGCGTCCCTGCGGGTGACGGTCAACGCCACCGACCACCTGGAGCTGCGTCTCAACGGCGACCGCCGCTGGCTCGACGTGCGCGGCGCGGACGGCCGGCAGGGGCGGCTCTTCACCGCCGACGTCGGGCGCCTGCGCGCCACCTACACCTTCACGGCGCGCGCCTACCTGCGTCTGATCGGCCAGTGGGTGGAGACCGAGAACGACCCGGCGCTCTTCAGCTTCCCGGTGGCCGAGCGCAGCGGCGACTTCTCCGGCTCGGCGCTCTTCGCCTACAAGCTCAACTGGCAGACGGTGCTGTTCGTGGGCTACGGCGACAACCGGACCTTGCTCGACGGCGACCGGCTGGAGCCGGCGAACCGGCAGGTGTTCCTGAAGGTCTCCTACGCCTTCCAGCGCTAGCCAGCGCTAGCCAGCGCTAGGGGACTAGTTGGGCGCCGAGTCGCTCTCGAGGGCCTGCAAGCGGGCGAAGGCGGCGCCGGCGAGGAGGGACGGGTGCCCCGCCGCCAGCGCCTGCAGCGCCTCGAGCGGCGGCACGAAGTTCTGCGCGTCGCGGCAGAGCGGGTCGGCGCAGTGCCGCCATCGACCGATGTGGCCGCGGCGGACGTGCTCGGCCGCCGCGCGCAAGTTGGACCGCACGAGAAGATTGAAGTGGCGGTCTGTCACGCCAGCCTCCTTGCCTGAAGCGGAAACGCTTCCATGATTCTAAAGCAGGCCGGCCGGGATGACTAATCGAAATGCGGCGATGCGGTTAACTTTTGGTGCGCAGTGGCGCGGCGGGCTCGACCACCAGCATGGGCGCGGTGGTGCCGCCGAGGACGTCGCGAGCCATGGTGACCGGCTCGCTCCCCACCGCCCGCACCCGCGACAGGACCTCGAAAAGGCTGTCCTCCCAGACCAGGTCGGGGAGCGGATCGCCGAGGCGGTCGCCGTCGAGCCGGCGGACGCCGCAGGCGGTGGCGCGGAAGCGGAGCTGCATGGGGTCGAAGCTCTCCAGCGGATCGAGCGCTCCGACCCAGAGCCCGCCTTCGGCGGCGCGCGCCAGCTCCTCCCAGCCAGCGGTGCCGGGGGCGAGGGCGAGGTGGTCGGGGCGCGCCTCGTCGTGCGAGACGGCGTGCGGCGTGACCGGCAGCCCGAGCTCGCGCCCGAGCGGCGCGTCGACCGCCGGGGTGCGCGCCACGCCGCGGGCGATCAGCTCGACCGGCGCCGCCGGCGTGCCGGCGATGTCGAAGGGGAAGGGGAGGGCGCGCGGATCGAGCGGGTCGTCGCGCAGCGTGATCGCGGGGTGGAAGACCTGCGTCCCCAGCCGCCCGCGCAGCGCCGCCCGCCCTTCGTGGAAGGAGAGCGTCGAGAGAGTGAGCTGGCAGAGCAGGTCGAGGAGGCGCGCCACCGCCTCCTGGGAGAGGAGGAGGGGCGGCGTCCCCGCCGGCGGCGCCGCCGCCTGCCAGGGGGCGTGCCGCTCGCGGGCCCGCGCGAAGACCCGCGGCAGGTCGAGGCCGGCGAGCGAGCGGGCCGCGGCGTGCGCCGAGCCGGTGCCGGGGCCGCGGCCGCAGCTCACCTGCAGGGTCGCCGCGGTGGCGCGCGCGGCGCGGCGCAGGCCGCCGCTGCCGACGACCGCCACCCGCCCCTCCATCCAGGCGAGCCAGGCCAGCTCCCCTTTCCCCACCAGCCGGTGCACGCGGTCGCGCGCCCAGGGGCCGGCGAGGCGGGCGAGCTCGGGGTCGAAGAGCGGCGACGTGCCGACGGGGATGATCGCCGGGCCCGCCGGCTCCGCCGCGCTCGCCGGCTGGGGCGCGGCGCCGTTGCCCGCAGCCGCCGCGGCCGGCGTCATCCGCGCGTGCGCCAGCGCCTGCCGCACCGCCGCGTCGAGGTCGGAGAGGCCGGCGGCGCCGGTGCGGTGGAGCCCGGTCCGGCCGCGCTCGCGCACCCGCACGAAGACCGTGCGCTCGCGCCGCTCGAAGGTGTCGCGGCGGCGCTTGCCGTTGCTCTCGAGGTGGCGCACCGCCTCGACCCAGGCCAGCTCCGTGGAGTCGGCGGGCGAGCCCTCGACCACCCGTTCGAGGCGGTCCACCATCTCGTCGAGCGGCGCGAGCTCCGGGGCGGGCACGGAGCGAGTGTAGCAGCGGTGCCACGCGTCTCCGGATGGCTTATCCTTTGCACCTTGAGCCCACCACGATGCCGTTCGTCCGCCGCGGAAACGCCGTGAAATCAATAGTTATGCTGTGCGCGATGGGGCTCGCCGGGGCCGCCGCCGCCACCGCCGAGGACGGCGCCGACCTCATCTTGGAACACGGCGTCTTCTACCCCGTCGAGCCGCCGGGCCGGGTCGAGGGGAGCCTGGCGGTGCGCGGCGGGCGGATCGCCTACCTGGGGCCGGACGCCGGCGCGGCACCGCTGCGCGGACCGGCGACCCGCGTCGTCGACCTGGCGGGGCGGGCCGTGACCCCCGGGCTGATCGACGCCCACTCCCACCTCGCCGGTCTCGGCGCCCGCCTGGCGCAGGTGGACCTCGCCGGCGTTCCGACCTACGAGGAGGTGGTGCGGCGGGTGCGCGCGGCGGCGGTCGCGATCCCGGCCGGCGGCTGGGTGCGCGGCCGCGGCTGGGACCAGAACCTCTGGCCCGAAAGGGACTTCCCGAACCACGCCGTGCTCTCGGCCGCGGTCCCCGACCACCCGGTCTGGCTGACCCGCGTCGACGGCCACGCCGCCCTCCTGAACGCGCGCGCGCTCGAGCTCCTGGGGATCGGCGCCGCCACCGCCGACCCGGCGGGCGGGCGCATCCTGCGCGACGCCGCCGGCCAGGCGACCGGGGTGCTGATCGACAACGCGATGGACCTCGCCGCCGGGCGCCTGCCGGTGCCGTCGGCGGCGGAGCTCGCCGACGCGCTCGCGGCGGCCGCCCGCCACTGCCTGGAGCGCGGGCTCACCACGGTCACCGACATGGGGGTGGGGCAGCCGGTCTACGAGGCCTACGCCGGCCTCCGCCGCGAGGGGCGCCTGCCGCTGCGCGCCGCGCTCTTCCTGACCGACGACGAGGCCCTCCTCGCGCGCTGGTTCGAGCGCGGGCCGGAGCTGGACCCCGAGGCGCGGCTCCAGGTGCGCGGCGTCAAGCTCTACGCCGACGGCGCGCTCGGGAGCCGCGGCGCGGCGCTCGTCGAGCCCTACGCCGACGACCCCGCCAACCTCGGGCTCCTGGTGACCCCGGGCGAGCGCCTCGAGGAGGTTACGCGCCGCGCCCTCCACCACGGCTTCCAGGTCGGGGTGCACGCGATCGGCGACCGCGGCGCGCTGGTGGCGCTCGACGCCCTCGAGCGCGCCGCCGGCGGCGCCCGCCCCGAGGCGCGGCTGCGGCTCGAGCACGCGCAGGTGCTGCGCCTGCAGGACATCGAGCGGCTGGCGCGGCTGGGGGTCCTCGCCTCGGTGCAGCCGACGCACGCCACCTCCGACATGCCTTGGGCCGAGGCGCGCGTCGGGCCCGTGCGCTTGGCCGGCGCCTACGCCTGGCGGAAGGTGCTCGACGCCGGCGGCCGGCTGGCGCTGGGGAGCGACTTCCCGGTCGAGGCCGCCGACCCGCTGCTCGGGCTCTACGCCGCCGTCACCCGCCAGGACCTCCAGGGGCGGCCGGCCGACGGCTGGCTCCCCGCCGAGCGGCTGACCCGCGAGGAGGCGCTGCGCGGCTTCACGCTCGACGCCGCCTACTCGCTCTTCCTCGACGGGGAGGTGGGGTCGCTCGCCGTGGGCAAGCGGGCCGACCTCGTCGTCTTCGGCGCCGACCCGATGCAGGTGCCGGCGGCGGAGATCCCCCGCGTGCCGGTCGATCTCGTGCTGGTGGACGGCGCGGTGGCGTTCGCGCGCCAGGGGGCGCCGTGAAGCGCGTAGCGTGCCTGGCCCTCGCCGCCCTCCTCTTTGCCGGCGCCCCGGCGGCGGCCGCCGACCCCTTCGCGCGCTCGCGCCGCGAGATGGTCGAGCAGCAGATCCGCTCGCGCGGCATCGTGCAGCCGGACGTGCTGCGCGCCATGGAGCAGGTGCCGCGCCACCTCTTCGCGCCGCGGCCGCTCCAGGAGCAGGCCTACGCCGACGAGGCGCTGGCGGTGGGCGCCGGGCGGAGCATCTACCAGCCCTACATCGTGGCGATGATGACCCAGCTTCTCGACCTCGACCGCAACGACAAGGTGCTGGAGGTGGGGACCGGCTCGGGCTACCACGCCGCCGTCCTGTCGCGCGTCGCGCGTCAGGTCTACTCGATCGAGATCGACGCCGGCGTGGCGCAGCAGGCGATCCGCCGGCTCGGCGAGCTCGGCTACCGCAACGTCGAGGTGCGGGTGGGGGACGGCTACCTGGGGTGGCCGGCGTGGGCGCCCTACGACGCCATCCTCCTCTCCGCCGCGCCGCCGCACATCCCGCAGCCGCTCCTCGACCAGCTCCGCGTCGGCGGCAAGATGGTGGCGCCGGTCGGGGAGTTTTTCCAGGACCTGCTGGTCATCACCAAGACCGCCGACGGCCTGGAGAAGCGGAGCGTCATCCCGGTGGTGTTGTCGCCGATGCGGGGCAAGGTGCGCGATGTGCATCGGCCCCGCCGCTAGGCGGCGGGCGCGCCGGACGGCCGGCGTCCTGGCCGCCCTCCTGGCGGTGGGAGCGGGGTGTGCGATGGCGTCAAACGGCGACCCGAGCGCGGTGGCCCGGCGGCGGATGGTCGAGGAGCAGATCCGCGGGCGGGGCATCACCGACGCGCGCCTGCTGGCGGTGCTCGCGGAGGTGCCGCGCCACCTCTTCGTGCCGGAGGCGGAGCGGCCCGCGGCCTACGGCGACCACCCGCTGCCGATCGGCGCCGGGCAAACGATCTCGCAGCCCTACATCGTCGCCTTGATGACCTCGCTGCTGGACCTGAAGCCCGGCTCCAGAGTGCTGGAGATCGGCACCGGCTCCGGCTACCAGGCCGCCGTCCTGTCGCGCCTGGTACGCGAGGTCTACTCGATCGAGATCGTGCCGGAGCTGGGGGAGCGGGCGCGGAAGACCCTGGGCGAGCTCGGCTACGGCAACGTCCAGGTGCGGATCGGCGACGGCTACCGCGGCTGGCCCGAGGCCGCGCCCTTCGACGCCGTCCTCTTGACCGCCGCCCCCACCGACGTGCCGCAGCCGCTCCTCGACCAGTTGAAGATGGGCGGCAAGATGGTGCTGCCGATTGGCCGCTGGTGGCAGGAGCTGGTGGTGCTGACGAAGACCCCGAAAGGCATCGTGCGCGAGGAGGTCGCGCCGGTGCGCTTCGTGCCGATGACCGGCGAGGCGGAGGGCGCGCCGCCGCCGAAGACTCCCGAGCCGCCGGGCTCCTAGCCGCCGCCGCTACAAGCGCGCTCGGCCTCGGCCGCCGCGAGGGTCAGGCGCTCCCGCTCGCCGCCGGCCGGCGCCGCGGCCGCGGCCTCGGCGAAGGCGGCAGCGGCGTCGGTGCAGCGCCCCTGGGCCTGGAGGGCGCGCGCCAGGGTGTCGAGCGGCAGGTGGCGGTCGGCGCCGGCGGCGCCAAGGGCGCGCCGCGCCAGCTCCTCGGCCTCGGCCTCCCGTCCGTCGTGCTGCTCGAGCAGCAGCCAGGCGAGGTTGTTGAGGGCGTCGCCGCTCGCCGGGTCGAGCGCCAGCGCCTGGCGGTATGCGGCTTCGGCCAACGCCGGCTGCTTGCGGCCGGCCTCGGCGTTGCCCAGGTTGGTCCACACCAGCGCCGAAGGCGCCTCGTCGAGGAGCTTGCGGTAGAGCGCCACCGCCTCCTCGACCCGCCCCGCCTCCTCCAGCGCCACCGCGTAGCGCACCATCCGGTCGGCCGGCGTGTCGGTCGCGCCGGCGGTCTCGTCGGCGGGGGCGATGAGGAGCGTGGTGTGCTTGGTCGGCCGCCAGGCCTTGTCGAGCTTTTCGAAGGTGGTCCAGCGAGGCGTCTCGTCGCCGAACTGCACCCGCACCAGGTCCTGGCCCGGCGCGATGCCGTCGGCGACGATGTAGTGATAGTAGTCGCGGGCGACGCCGGGGGCTTCGAGCACCTTGAGCATCAGGATGGCCGGCCGCCCCGCCAGCAGCTCGCTCTTCACCAGCTCGGCGCTGCCTTCCACCATGCGGGCGGCGTAGCCGCGGCGGCGCGCCTCCAGCACCAGGTCGAGCGTCAACACGCCGTCGTTGCGCCCGCGCGGCAGCGCCGCCTCCAGCTCCTCGAAGGTCGCCGGGTCGCCGTAGTAACCGAGGACGACCTTGAGGCTGCCGGCGCCGCAGCTCTCGACGCCGAAGCTCTGCACCGGCACGCCGGGCAGCACCCGGGCGTCGGTGCCCGGGCGCTGCGAGCGGGGGGGCAGGACGGCGCACCCGCCGGCCGCGAGCGCGGCCAGCAGGAGCGCCGTCGCAGAAGTGAGGCGCACCGGTCCGCTAGAGCGAGACGATCGCCAGCACGATGACGCCCGCCACGATGATCCAGATCCACCACGGCCACTGCCCGGCGGCCTGGAGCTGCTCGACCTGGGAAGCCAGCGCGGCGAGCTCCTCCGGGGCGAGCTGGGCCAGCCGCAGGTTGGCCTCCTCGCGGGTGAAGCCCTGGGCGGCGAGCGCCGCCGCGACCTCCTCCTGGTCGAGGACGGTGGCGAGAGACGCGAGGTCGGCGTCACGCTCGGCCAACGTCTGGTCGGGCGCGGTTTTCGAAGGGACCGGGAGCGCGGCGGCCGGCGTAAGAGCGCCGGCGAGCAGCAGGAGCGCGAGACCGGCGAGGATCAGGGGACGGAGCCGTGAGCTGTGCATCGAGCTTCCTCCTTAAGCGACCGCGACGATTGCCACGACGATGAGGACTGCGACGAGGATCCAGATCCAGTAGGGCACCTGCCCGGCGGCCTGGAGCTGCTCGACCTGGTTGGCGAGCGCTCCGAGCTCCTCGGGGGCGAGCTGGGCCAATCGCAAATTGGCCTCCTCGCGGGTGAAGCCCTGCGCGGCGAGGACCGCCATGACCTCCTCCTGCTCGAGGACGCCGGCGACGGTCGCGAGGTCGGCGTCGCGCTCGGCCAGCGTCTGGTCGGGGGCGGTCTTCGAGGGCGCCGGCAGCGCGGCCGCCGGCGTCAGGGCGCCGGCGAGCAGCAGGACGGCGAGACCGGCGAGGAACAGATGGGGACGTCGTGAGCTGTGCATCGGTGCCTCCTCTGTAAGGGTTGGTTCCCGGCGACGCCGGCGCAACCACCCCGCCCCGCCGCCTGTCTAGCCGCTTGGGGCGTGCAAGCCGGGTGCCCGGCCGCGGGGGACGCCCGGCCCGCTAGGGATCCCGGCGCAGCCGCCGCGTCCAATCCGCGAGCTCCCGGAGCAGCCGGCCGACGAACTCCCGGGTCTTCTCGTCGGTCAGGCGGCCTTCGGCGTCGAACTTCTCGTGCGCCCGGTAGACCAGGATCTCCGGCTGCAGCACGGCCGGGGTCTGGGTGAAGACGAAGGCCTGGCGGAGCTGCGTCTGCGCGCGCGCCGTGCCGGTGACGGCGGGGCTGGCGCCGAAGATCGCCGCCGGCTTGCCGGCCAGCACCGAGCCGCGCGCCGGGCGCGACGCCCAGTCGATGGCGTTCTTGAGCACGCCGGGCACGCCGTGGTTGTACTCGGGCGTGGCGACGAGCAGGGCGTCGGCCTCGCCGATCGCGCGCTTCAACGCCTGCACCGGCTCGGGATCGCCCTCGGCCTCCACGTCCTCGTTGAAAAGCGGAATCTCGGCCAGGCGGTCGAAGACCCGGATCTCCATCCTCGCCGGCGCCAGCTCCTGCGCCGCCCGCAGCAGCGCGCTGTTGTACGACCTCCGCCGCAAGCTGCCGGCGATGCCGCAGACGACGAGCGGCGGCGTGGCGGGATCCGGCAGCGCGCTCATGCGGCCGAGGGTAGCAGGTCGGAGCGGACCCACCGCGCGGCGCGCCTGACGGCCGATCTCGGAGCCGAGCGCCTCATCTCGGAGATCGCCGTCCCGTCACGGAGATTGTCGCGCCATCTCGGAGATCGGTGCGCAATCCCGGTGACGGGCCGTCCGGCGTCATTTCCAGAGGACGATCAGCACGATCAATAGCTCATCGCGACGCGCGCCGTGTAGAACCGCCCCTCGCGCGCGGCGTGGCGGAAGACTTGCGTATAGGCCGCCTCGATGCGGGCTCCGATGGGGACGATCTGCACGGCCGTGTCGACGGTGCGGCCGTTTTCGACCAGCTCGATCGTGAGGGCCACCTGCGCGGCCGCCCCGCCTGAGTTCCAGAGCCTGCCCGTGACCAAGATGGTGTCGCCCATCGGTACCGCGTCCGGACCGACGTAGGCGGAGACGATCGCGCGCGGTACGGGGGCGGCCGGGGCCGCAGGGGCCGGTGCCACGGGTGTGACCCTCAGGATGCGCTGGCGGAGCTGCTCGTCCGCGGCGGCGGCGGCCGCCTGCCGCCCGACCTCGGCGGCGGCCAAACGCCCGCGGAGCTCCACGTTCTCTGCCCGCAGACGCTCGAGCTCCGCGCCTTGCGCCTCCGCCAGGCGTCGCCAGCTCTCGTCGGCGGTCGTTGGCGCCGAAGGCGCGGGAGCCGGCGCTGCCTCTGACTGCAGTGGACCGGGGGGAGCTTTCGCCGCCGCCGGCGCCGGTTCCTCCGCACAGCCGCTGGCGCCGATCATCAGGATCGAGGCCAGGAGCATTCTCTTGAGCACAATGCCATCGATCATAGATCAGCCGTTGGATGCATTTTCCGAGGGTGCGGGTAGTCGGCGGTAAACTCGTGCGCGATGAACGCCGCGATCGCCGACGATGTCGCCCATGAGTTCGCCGAGGCCTTGGCCGCACGGCTGGGGGAAGAGCTGGTGCAGGTGGCGCTGTTCGGTAGCCGCGCGCGCGGCGAGGGGCGCTGGCGATCGGACTACGACTTCATGGTGGTGCTGCGCAATGCCAGCGGGGAGGCGCGTAGCGCCATTCACCGGGTGGCGACGCGGTTCGAGCTCGATCGCAACGTCGACCTCTCTACCAAGATCGTGGACGTGGAGCGCTTCGCAGAGCTCCGCCGATCCTCCATGCCCTTCTGGCGCAACTACGCGCGCGACGAAAAGGTCCTTTGGCCAGCGACGAGATCGCAGAGCGCATAAGGGCGGCTTTCGCCAGAGCGCGGCAGAAGCTGGCGGTGGCGCGGCACGTGCTCGCCGGGGGCTATCCCGCCGACGCCGTCTCGCCCGCCTACTACGCCGCCTTCCACGCCGCCGAGGCGGCGCTCCTCGTCGAAGGGGACGAGCCGCGTTCCCACGAAGGGCTCAAGAGCCTCTTCGGCCTGCGCTTCGTCAAGCCGGGCCGGCTCCCCGAGGAGCTGGCGTCGATCCTCCGCGAGCTCAAGGACGAGCGGCAGAACGGCGACTACTCCATCTTCCCCGCCATCACCGCGGAGGAGGCCAAGCGCGCGGTGGCCAGCGCGGAGCGCTTCGTCGACGAGGTGGAAGCCTTCGTCCGTGCGCAAGGATTCGTGACCGGGGACGAGCCGAAGTAACCTGCGCGGCTCGACAGCGTACTTCTCGGCAACCGCCTAACCTTTCGACCGAGGAGGCCGACTGTGCCCGAGTCCCACCGTTCGCCGCTGGCGATCCTGCTCTCCCTTACCTTCCTGCTCCTCGCCGTCCCGGCCTGCGCGGCGCCGCCGCCGGCGCCCGCGGCGGGCGACGCCGCGTTCGTCGCCGAGACGCGGGAGTATCTCGGGCGGCTGGCCAAGCTCGGGTTCGCCGGCGTCGTCCTGGTGGCGCGCAACGGCACGCCGCTGCTGGCCGAGGGGTACGGGCTGGCGGACCGGGAGCGCGAGATCGCCTGGGGCCCGGGGACGGTCTCCGACATCGGCTCGATCACCAAGCAGTTCACCGCCGCCGCCATCCTCTCGCTCGCCGAGGAGGGCCGCCTCAAGGTGGCCGACCCGCTCACCGCCCACTTCGACGGCGTGCCGGAGGACAAGCGCGCCATCACCCTCCACCAGCTCCTCACCCACTCCTCGGGCATCGTGGACCTCGAGGGCGAAGGCGACTGGGACCCGATCCTGCGCGATGAGTTCGTGCGGCGCATCCTCGCCCAGCCGCTCGCCTTCCCGCCCGGCGGCGGCTACGAGTACTCGAACGCCGGCTACAGCCTGCTCGGCGCGATCGTCGAGCGCCTGAGCGGCGGCTCGTACGAGCGCTTCGTGCGCGAGCGGCTCTTTCTGCCGCACGGGCTCTACGAGACCGGGTACGTGCTCGCCGGCTGGGGCGACGGGCGGATGGCGCAGGGCTACGAGGGGGCGGAGAAGTGGGGGACGACCCTCGACCGCCCGCTCGCCGAGGACGGCCCGTTCTGGGTGCTGCGCGCCAACGGCGGCATCCACACCACGGCCTACGACATGCTGCGCTGGGCCGAGGCGCTGCTCGCCGGGCGCGTCCTCTCGGCCGCCTCGCGCGAGCTGCTCTGGACGCCGCACGTTGCCGAGGAGCAGGGGGGCGACAGCTTCTACGGTTACGGCTGGGTGGTGCAGGAGGTCGAGGGCTTCCGCGTCGTCACCCACAACGGCGGCAACGGCGTCTTCTTCGCCGACCTGGCGCTGGTGCCGGACGCCGGGATCGTCGTCTTCCTCCAGACCAACGTCGCCGCCGGCAACCCGTACATCCAGCAGCTCCTCGGCCGCATCGGCTTCCGGCTGGCGGCGGGGCGGCCCTACCCCGAGGTTCCCAACGTCGTGCCGGCCGACCCCGCGCGCCTCGCCGCGCTGGCCGGCGACTGGGCACTGGCGGAGGGCGGCCGCCTGCGCGCCACCGCCGAGGCCGACGCCCTCGTGCTCGAGCCGCTCGACCCGCCGGCCTTTGCGCGTCTCCTCTCGACCCCGCCGCAGGACGCGGCCGACCGGGCGCTCGGCGCCGAGCGCGGCCGCCGGCTGGAGGAAGCGGTGCCCGCCCTGCTGGCGGGCGACGCCGCGCCGCTGCACCGCCTCTACGGCGAGGGCGCCGACGTCACCCTGGAGCGGCTGAGCGCGGTGTGGGCCGAACGGCTCGCGGCCTTCGCCGAGCGCCACGGCGCCGCCCGCGGCGCGGAGGTGTTGGGGACGGCGCGCCGCGAGGACCGCCACTTCACCGTCGTCCGCTTCCGCTTCGCGCGCGGCGTCGAGGACGTCGCCTTCGTCTGGCAGGGCGAGCCGCAGGGGCGGCTCCTGGGGATCTCGCTCGGCGGCCTCGAGCCGCGCCTGCGCTTCCGCGGCGAGGCCGCGGGGGGCTACGCCGCCTGGGACCCGCGCTCCGGCGCCACCGTGCCGCTGCGCGTCGAGGGCGCCGGCGCGGCGGCCCGCCTCCTCATTGGCGGCGGCGAGCGGCCGGCCGCCGCGACGCGCGCGCCGACGCCATGAAAAAAACGCCCCCGGGGAGGGCTCCCCGGGGGCGCGAGAAGAAAGCCCGGCCGAGGGTTAGTCGGCGCCCACGTTCAGCGACCAAGCGCCGCGGCCGAGGGTGCCGGCCACCAGCACGTGGTGCACTGCGTCGTAGGCCAGGTCGAAGATCGGCACGTTCGGCATGCCGGTCCCGAGGGGCGCCCAGACCGTGAAGTTGGTGCTCTGGTACGCCACGTAGATGCCGTTGAACGTGCTCACCACCAGGGCGTCGTTGGTGGTGCGCGGGACGTACGCGATCCCGCGCAGGGCGATCGGCGCGAAGGACTGGATGTTGCCCGAGACGTCGGTCCAGGTCAGGCCGCCGTCGAGCGTCTGGAAGACCTGGGTAAGGTTGGTGAGGTAGAACGCGTTGGCGTTGTCCGGGTCGATGACGGTGTCGCGCACCGTCCGGCCCGTGCCGGTGCCGGGGTAGGTGGCGTTCTGCGTCAGCGGCGCCGGGTGCGCGGCCGTGCGGATGAAGACGCGGTCGCCGGAGCCCACCACCAGCAGGTCGGGGTTTCCGACCCCGCCGTAGGAGACCGGCTCGACGCCGCTGCCGTTGATCACCACAGTCGAGATGCGCCGGATCGTGTCCCCCTGGTCGAAGGTCTCGTAGGTGCCGTTGGCGCAGCCGAAGATCAGACGCGTCGGCTGGATGGCGTTGATCTCCACCGGGGTCACGAACTGGCCCGAGCATCGCGGCGCGCCGTCGAGCGGGGCGAGGTTCGGGAAGACGAACCCCAGCAGATCGTTGGCGTGGTTCCAGAACGTGCGGACGAACGCCTGCAGCCCCTGGGCGCTGTCGTAACGGATCGACTGGCCGGGCGCGAGGGTCTGGTTGTCGACTGCAGTGTCGCCGCCGTCGCCGGAGAGCAGCACGAACCACTCCGGCTTGTTCTTCTTGTCCTGGTGCGGGTCGTCGTTGTCCTGCGTGCCGACGAAGGCGATGTCGGCCAGGGTGTCGTAGGAGTTGTCGTGCACCTCCGTCACCTGCAGGTCGCCGATGACCGAGAACCAATCGCCGGCGTTGGTGGCCGGGCTGGTGCGCCGGTAAACGCCGCCGTCGTCGGTCTCGACGATGTGGCCCGCGGCGTCGAAGGTCATCTCCCGCGAGTCGGCGTGCGGCGAGCTGTTCGAGGCGGTGCCGGTGTGGGTGAGCGGCGTGCACTGGCTGCCGGACGCCAGCGAGGCGTCGCAGCGGAACAAGCGGCCGGAGAAGTTGTTGGCGCCGATCGAGTTGGGGAACTGCGGCGGGAAGGGCAGCCCTTCCTCGAGGGTGAACGGCTGCCGGTCGCCGCCGAGGTAGACCAGGTTGTGGTTGGTGCGGTCGGCGAGGATCGACATGTGGATCGAGCCCTGCGCGCCGGGATGGATGCCGACGTTGTTGGGGCCGGTCCGCGGGCGGTCCATCTCGGTCCAGGTGGTGCCGCCGTCGCCGGAGCGGAAGAGCCCCGCCAGGCGTCCGGGGTTGACGATCGCGCAGTAGACGTTGTTGTTCAAGCCCACCGCGAACTCGGTGTTGCTCGCCGCGTTGGTGAGCACGGCGTCCATCGCCGCGTTGCTGACCTTGGCCCAGGTGGCGCCGGTGTCGAGGCTGCGGTAGACCCCGTTCGTCCCGCCGACGAGGGTGGCGAAGGTGACGCTGGTGAAGAGCCGCGCCGGGTTGGTGGAATCGACCACCAGGTCGTACGTGACCCCGCCCGGCAGGCCCGTCAGCGTGCCGTTGCCGTTAGAGATCTGGGTGAAGGTGGCGCCGCCGTCGGTGCTGCGCCAGATCCCCAGGTTCGGGATCGCGTTGACGTCGGCCTGGTTGACGGAGATGACGATCGTGTTGCCCTGCGCGACGACGCCGGAGATGTTCTTGCCCAGCAGGACGCCGCCGCCGGTGACCGACGTCCAGCTCGAGCCTCCGTTCGTCGTCTTGTACAGCCCGACCCGGTTGCCGCCGAGGCGGCCGAACGAGCTGTATCTGCCGACGCCGGCCCAGATCGTGTTCGACGTCGCGTCCGTGGTGTCGAACGCCATGGCGCCGATCGCCGAGGTCGCCAGCGTGTCGGTCAGCGCCGTCCAGCTCGGGGTGAGCGACTGGGCGTTCGTCGTCTTCCAGACGCCGCCGTTGACGGAGCCGATGTAGAGAATGTTGGCATTGGTGGGGTGGGCGAGGACGGTGTGGATGGCCCCCGTGATGGGGTTGTTCGGAGGCACGTTCTCGATCTGCCCGTCCACCGCCGGGCCGGGGCCCTGCGCCTTCCACTTCGTGCCCGGGTCGATCGGGGGTTGGCCGTAGGCGGCGATGGGCAGCGCCAGCGCCACCGTGACGGCGAAGAGAGCGCACAAACCGGTGGCCGCCCGCAGGCGGCCGCCCGGGAACTCGAAGCGCGAGGTACTCCTCAGCATGTGCCGTTTCCTTTCTTGTGCATGACGCCCTCGCGGGCATCGTCTACGAAAGGCAACGGCGACTGTCGAACGCGGCGCGACGCTGGCGAACCAGAGGCCCCTGATCGACCCCCCGAGTGCGCGCCACCCGAGACGGGCGGAGGGCCTCTCCCTTGCACTTTGAAGCCCGTGGAGATTACCATGAACGCCGCGACGGCGACGACACAGCGGGAGCGCGCTGGCCAAGAAGCAAGGAGTCCACGTGAACCAAGCCAAGCGGTGGCCACGCCGGCCGTTCAGGTCCCGGTGTGTCCCTTCATTCGTCCTCCTGTCCCTCCTCGCAATCCTGCTCCTGCCGGGCGTCGCGCTGGCTCAGGCCAAGTCGTTGCGCGCGGCGATCCCCGAGGGCGCCGTCGCGCTGCTCGAGGGCGTGGTGGTGTCCCCGAGGCACGGCCTCGCCTACGTCATGCGGCCCGGCGGCGGCATCGACGCGGTCGAGCTCGCCACCGGCAAGGTGCGCTGGCACAGCGACCTCGGGGCCAAGCCGTTGGCGCTCGCCGACGACGGGCTCGTCGCGCAGGCCGAGGGCCGCGGCAACGCCCTCGACCTCGTCGTCCTCGACGCGCGCAACGGCGCCGCCCGCGACAACGTGCGCATGGCGCTCCCGGCCGGCGTCTCCGCCTCCGTCGTAGACACTTCCGCCGGCTCGTTCCACGTCCAGGCCGCGCGCGAAGCCTCCGGGCTCGTCGTGCGCTGGGAGTCCGTGGCCGCGGCCGGCAAGGCGCCGGCGCAGGGCTATCTCCCCGCCGTCAATGAAGGGGAGGCGCCGGGAGCTGCCGTCGCCGTCGTCACCGGCGCGGCGGTCTTCGACCTGACGGCGTCCTCGATGCGCATGCAGGCCGAGCCGTCGGTCGTGACCGGGACGTCCCCGACGCTCAAGCGCGCCAGCCTCGAAGAGCTGCGTGCGGAGACGGGTGCCGGGCGGCAGTTCCTCTCCGCCGACGGGCGCCACTACCTGATCAGCGAGCCGGTCAAGTCGGCCCAGTTCACCCTCTCCATGCACCGCTGGACAGTGTACGAGCGCGCCAGCGGCGCCCGGCTCGGCTCGGTGCCGGCGATGGCGTCGGCGGCGCCGTTCCTGGTCGTGGGCAAGACGCTGTACCACACGGCCCCGGCCCACGTCATGCTCAAGGAGGGCAAGCTCGTCGAGCAGGCGACGTCCCTCCGCGCCGTGAACCTGGCGACGAGCGCCGAGAAGTGGAGCGCTTCGGTCCGCGAGACCTCCTTCCGCGGGCCGTTCCCTCCGTAGCCGCGATCGAGAAAAAGCGCGGGGCGCGTCGCGACCAGTGGCGCGCCCCGTTGCTTCGCGGTCCCGTGCCGACAGCTTCCGACCGCTACGCCCGCATCTACGCCGTCATCCGCCAGGTCCCCGAGGGCCGCGCGGCGACCTACGGCCAGATCGCGGCGTTGGCGGGGATCGCCGGCCACGCCCGCCAGGTCGGCTACGCCCTCCACGCCCTCCCCGGCGGCGCCGACGTCCCCTGGCAGCGGGTGATCAACGCCCGCGGCGAGGTGAGCCCGCGCTCGAGCGGCGGCTGGACGGCGGGCCTGCAGCGCCACCTGCTCGAAGAGGAGGGCGTCGCCTTCGACGCCCGCGGCCGCGTGGACCTCGCGCGCTGCCGCTGGGATCCGGACGACAGGCCCACGCGCCGTTGGCGCTGACGCGGCACGCCCGGCTATGGAATGCTTGCCGGCCGGAGGACCCCCCGCGATGACCAGTTTCCGCCGCGTCTCGACGCTGCTCGCCCTCGCCGTCTGCTTCGCCGCCGCCGCACTCGCCGAGCCGCCGCCGCCGGCGCTAGCCGCCGAGAAGGAGCCCGAGCAGGAGAAAGGCCCGCTCCACGGCCTCGAGTACCGCCTCCTGGGGCCGGCGATCGGCGGCCGCGTGTCGCGCGTGGCGGGCGTGCCCGGTGACCCCTCGACCTGGTTCGCGGCGACCGCCGCCGGCGGCGTCTGGCGCTCGACCAACGGCGGCTATGCCTGGCAGCCGGTCTTCGACGACCAGCCGGTGTCGTCGATGGGCTCGATCGCCGTCGCGCCCTCCGACCCCAACGTCGTCTACGCCGGCGCCGGCGAGGCCAACATCCGCGGCAACGTCGGCAAGGGCGACGGCATCTACAAGTCGACCGACCGCGGCAAGAGCTGGCGCAAGGTGCTGGCGCTCGACGGGCAGATCGGCACGATGGCCGTCGATCCGCGCGACGCCGACGTCGCCTTCGCGGCGGTCCTCGGCAGCCCCTTCGGCCCCGGGCGCCAGCGCGGCGTCTTCCGCACCACCGACGGCGGCGCCAGCTGGCGCAACGTCCTCTTCGTCGACGAGAAGACCGGCGCCTCCGACGTCACCCTCGACCCCACGAACCCGCGCACCGTCTTCGCCGGCTTCTGGCAGACCCGCCGCTACCCCTGGAAGCTGGAGAGCGGCGGCCCCGGCAGCGGCCTCTGGGCCTCGCGCGACGGCGGCGACAGGTGGAAGCGGCTCACCGGCAGCGGCCTGCCGGAGGGGATCTGGGGCAAGGTCGGCGTACGCGTCGCGCCCTCCGACCCGCGGCGCGTCTACGCCCTCATCGAGGCCGAGAACGGCGGCCTCTTCCGCTCCGACGACGGCGGCGAGAGCTGGACGCTGGCCAACGCCTCGCGCGGCCTGCGCCAGCGCGCCTGGTACTACACCTGCCTGACCGTCGATCCGAAGAACCCCGACGTCGTCTGGTTCCCCGAGGTGTCGATGCTCAAGACCGTGGACGGCGGCGCCCAGGTGCGCGCGGTCAAGGGGGGCGGCTGGGACTTCCACGACGTCTGGATCGACCCGCTCGAGCCGCGGCGGATGATCACCGGCAGCGACGCCGGGGTTTCGCTGTCGAGCGACGGCGGCGAGACCTGGTTCGTGCCGCCGATCCCGATCGCCCAGCTCTACCACATCGCCACCGACACGCGGGTGCCGTACCGGGTCCTCGGCGCGGTGCAGGACTGGGGGACGGTGTCGGGGCCGAGCAACAGCCTGCACGGCGGCGGCGTGCTGGTCTCCGACTGGCACGGCGTCGGCGGCGGCGAGGCGGGGCACGTCGCGGCCGATCCCTCCGACCCGCAGGTGGTGTGGGCCGGCGAGTACCTCGGCTTCATCTCGCGCTACGACGAGCGCACCGGCATCGCGCCGGCGGTCGGCATCTACCCCGACAACGGCAGCGGCCGCCCCGCCGCCGACCTCCGCTACCGCTTCCAGTGGACGGCGCCGATCCTCGTCTCGCCGCACGACCCGAAGACCGTCTACCACGCCGGCAACGTCCTGTTCCGCACCACCGACGGCGGCCAGCACTGGCAGGCGATCAGCCCCGACCTGACGCGCGACGACCCCGAGAAGCAGCAGTGGTCCGGCGGCCCGATCACCGGCGACATCACCGGCGTCGAGTTCTACGACACGATCTTCGCCCTCGCCGAGTCGCCGCTCGCGAAGGGCCTCCTCTGGGCGGGGAGCGACGACGGCCTGGTGCACGTCAGCCGCGACGGCGGCGCCAACTGGACCAAGGTGACGCCGCCGGGGCTGCCCGAGTGGGCGACGGTGGCGGGGATCGAAGCGTCGCGCTGGGACCCCGGCACCGCCTACGTCGTCGCCGACAACCACCGCCTCGACGATTCCCGCCCCTACCTCTGGGTGACCACCGACTACGGCGCGACCTGGCGCCCGCTGACGCGCGGGCTCGACCCCGCCGTCTACCTCCACGTCGTGCGCGAGGACACTGCGCGCCGCGGCATGCTCTACCTGGGCACCGAGCGCGGCGTCGCCGTGTCGCGCGACGGCGGCGCGAGCTGGCAGCCGCTCAAGCTCAACCTGCCGACGGTGGCGGTCCACGACCTGGTCGTCAAGGGCGACGACCTCGTCGTCGGCACCACCGGCCGCTCGATCTGGGTCCTCGACGACCTGACGCCGGTGCGCGAGTGGACCGACGCCGTCGCCAAAGGCGCCGTCCACCTCTTCCCGCCGCACCCGGCGACGGCCTGGCGCGTCGCCGCGGCGCCCTTCGGCAGCGACGCCGGCGGCGCCTCGAACCCGCCGGCCGGCGCCGTCGTCACCTACTGGCTCAAGGAGAAGCCGAAGGCGCCGCTCAAGCTGGAAGTCCTCGACGCCGGCGGCGCGGTCGTCCGGACGCTCACCAGCGAGGTCGAGACGCCGCCGATCGGCCCCGACCACCCCGACTGGAACCCCTACTCCAAGCTCGAGCCGGCGCTCTCGGCCGAGCCCGGAATCCACCGCGCGGTCTGGGACCTGGCGCTCGAAGGAGCGCCCTACATCCCCAAGGCGATGGTCGACACCGGCGACCCGCACGACGGACCGCAGGCGCTGCCGGGGAGCTACACCGTGCGCCTGACCGCCGACGGCGCGACGCTCGAGCAGCCGCTGCGCGTCGAGCCCGACCCGCGGCTTGGCGTCTCCGCCGCCGACCGCGAGGCGCAGCTCGCCTTCCTGCTCGGCCTGCGGGAGCGGATGGCCGAGATCGCCCGCCGGGTCGAGACCATCCGCAGCGTGCGCGGCCAGCTCGAGGCCCGCGCCGCGCTCCTCGCCGGCGACGCGCGCAACGCCGACTTGGTCGAGCTTGGCAAGCAGGTCATCACGAAGCTCACGGCGATCGAAGGGAAGCTGCACAACCCGACCGCCGAGGTGACCTACGACATCCTCGCCGGCCGCGACGGCGGCGCGCAGCTCCACTCCCGCTACGCCTGGCTGAACTGGGGCTCCAACGACCACCCCGGCCCGCCCACCCAAGGCATGCTGGAGGTCAAGGCGATGCTCGACGAGGAGCTCGCGGTGCAGCGGCAGGCGCTCGACGAGCTGACGACCGGCGACTTGGCGCGGCTGCAGGCGCTGGCCGCCGAGAGGGGATTGGGCTACGTGGTCACGGCACCGGGCGGTGGGGGCGGTCCATAACCGCTCAGGAGGCGCGTGACCCTCAGCCCGGGCTGGGCGCTGGGGCGGTCAGCGTGTCCACATCGTCGTCGTTGGGGATGCCGTCGCAGTCGGCGTCGGCGAGGGGATCGCACGGGGTCTTCGACTGCTTCGCCTTCACCCACTCGTCGCAGCAGACCGCGCCGCCATCCTCGCGGTAGGCGATCGACGTCCCCCTCCCCTCCGCCAAGGGGCACTTCTCGCCTTGCTTCGTGTTGTACGTCTTGTCGGTGCGGATCGTGTCGCCGCAGACGAGGATCTGGCGGCTGCAGCTCGCCTCGCCGGTGGTCATGCTGGTGAGGATGCCGGTGTAGTAAATCGACGTCGTCTGCAGCTCACAGCCCGGGTTCGCCAGCCACGGGGGCCCGCCGGCAGGCTGCTCGCCCGTCCGCCGCTCGCCGGGGGGCGGCTGCTCGCCGGCGGCCGGCTGCTCGCCAGCGGGCGGCGGGTCGCCGGCGGGCCGCTGCTCCGCGACCAACTGCGCGTCGGGGGGTTGCTGCTCGTCGTCGGCCCGCTGCTCGCCGGCGCACGCCATCGCCAGGCTGCCGGCCAACGCCACGCCCAGTGCCAGCCTCCAGTGCATCGTCCCATGCTGTCATCGAGGACGGCTCGAGGACAAGGCTCGCAGAACCCCGAGGCCGTAGAGGCCATAGGACTTGGGCGGCGGGGGCTGAGCGCGCTGTACGCCGGTAAGCCTCAAGGGAGCAGCCGCCGGAGCAGCTCTGGCGAGGCGCGGAAGTTCGTCCTCGCGAGCCGGGCAAGTGCGGCCGGCAGGTCGACATGACCGCTCCGTGCGCCCACCGCGAGGATGGCCAAGATCCCCATCAGTGGCAGGCCGAGATCACGTGCCACGTTGCGGGCGGCTCGATCGTCCAGCAAGACGGAGTCGGGCTTGAGTGCCATCCCGAGGGCGATGACTTCCTGTTCGCCGCGATGGAGGCGGGGAGTCACTGGCAGTGTGCCGGTGTCCGGCGCCTCGGCGAAGCGGAGCCATGCGGGCCGGGCTTCGAGCCAAGACGTCACCGCCTGCGGAGTGCCCGGGTGCGTGAGCTCGCTTGCGACCGCTGGAGGGATCCAGACCTGGTCGAATAAGGCGGGGAGGAGATCGGCCTCGCCGATCAGAGCGAGGTAGCTGAGCGGTGAGGTGTCGGAGACGGCGATCACCCGCCAGGCTTCTCGAGGAAGCTCCGAACGTCCTCCTCGAGGTCCTGGGCGGTGTACTGGAGGAAGGCCCCCGCCTGCTTGAGGAAACCGTCCAGCTCGTACCGGGAGGCGATGCCGAGAACCTCCTGCACCTCTGCCGCCGTCAGCAAGCCCTGCCGATAGGCATCGGCGGCCAGGGCCTCCAGCGCATGGCGTGGAAGGTCCTGCCAGGAGGCTCGCAGCCGATCTGCGAGGGAGTCGGGGACTTGGATCGTGATCTCCACGCTTTGGAAATCTAACCTATCAGCCGGGGGATTGAGCTACGTGACCGGGGTGCACGACCCGGGCTGAAGTTCAAACGCCCCGGCGACGGGGATGCACTCCCCGGAAGGTGGGGAGACTGTCCGCGGCCTTCGGACATGCGGGACGGCGTCGGGGGCGAGCGCCCCGACAGGCGGGATGCACGGGAAAACGCCCGGGGAGTGCACCCTCGGTGTTGGGGCAAGCGTACCGGGGAGCGGGATGCACCCCCCGACCGCGGGGATGCACCCCCTTGACGCTGGGGAGGCTGTCCGCGGCCTTTGGGCAAGCGGTACGGAGCCAGGGGCAAGCGTCCAGACAAGAAAAATGCACGGGAAAACGCTGGGGGAGTGCATCCCCGGCGTTGGGACAAGCGTACCGGCGAGAGAAATGCACCATTTCTCGCCTCGGATGCACCATTTTGCCGTGGGAGCGGCCTTCAACCCCTGCCGGGGAGGCCTTGAGGCCCTCGGGGAGCCCGTACGGGAGGCTCCGAAGGTGCATCTCCAGGCCAAAAGGGTGCATAAACTCCTCTGGGACGCTTGTACCAGGCGCTTTCCCGTGCATCCCCGGCCCTCGGGGGTGCAAAACTCACGAAACGCCAGTTTGAGCCGGCGACTCGGCAAGGCGGCGCTCGAGCCAGGCGACCTCCCGCTCGCGGCGGCCGTAGCCGCAGGCGCGCACGAGCTCGGCGGCGCGATCGAGGTGAGGGCGGGCGGCGGCGGGGTCGCCGGTCGCGAGGTGGAGGCGAGTCCATTCCAGGTGGGCGTCGGCCTCGTGGAGGCGCATCGAGCCGCGCTCGGCAATCTCCTGGACCTCGCGCAGGTCGGCCGCGGCGGCGGGGAAGTCGGAGGCCAGGCGGCGGAGGGCGGCGCGGGCGAGGGGGCCGCGGGGGAGATCGTCTTCCTGGGCTGCCTGCCGCAGGCCGTCGACGGCCCGGTCGAGGTGCTCCGCGGCCGGACGGAAGTCTCGCGCGGCGGACGCCGTCAGCGCTAGGCCGAGGCAAGCGCGACCGAGACAGAGGTGACCCAAGGCAGTGTCGAGAAGCCCTAGGCCGCGGCCTAGAAACTGTTGTCCTAGCCTCACCAGCTCGATGGCTCGCTCCCGCACCTTCTCACACGCTTTCCGGTACGGCGTTCCAGCCCCCTCCAGCCCTGAGCCGTCCTCCGGCTCCGCCCGGCCGAGCAGCAGATCGCAGTACTGATAACCCTGGACCGAATAGAGCCGCGGATACACCGGCTGCATCTTCACCTGTATCGCCTCGGCCTCGCGGAAGGCCGTCGCACTCTCCTCCCACCGGCCCGCCTGGTGCAGGGCATCGGCCAGCGCTGTCCGCGTGATGGTCCGCTGGGACATGTTGCCGCTGCGGTCGGCCAGCTCGACGCTCTCCTCACCGGCCGCCACGGCGCCGGCCACGTCGCCCAGCGTCAGGGTCAACTCGCTGAGATTGCTGGCGGAAGCGGCGGCCTCCTTCCAATCCTCCTTGACGATGAGGGCGTCCAACCCCGCCCGCATCGGCTGGACCGCTTCCGGGAGCCGTCCCAGGGCGCGCAGGACGAAGCCGGCCGCGTTCAAGAGCCACGCCTGTTTCGCCGCGCTGAGCTGCGCGGAGGGCCGATCCCAAGGCCGATCGAAAAAGGCGGTGAGTGCCGTCAGCTCGGCACCGAAGGCGCCGAGCTTCTTTATGTTGAGAGCCTCGTTTCCCTGCCGGATCCGCCGCCAGTACACCTCGTCGAAGGCCTCCTGTATCCGCCCCGCTCGACAGCCGTGGACCACCGCGGCGTAGAGACGCAGCATCTCCTCGAGTGTCCCCGGTCGCTCGGGCGCCACTCGCCGGTAGTGTTCGTAGAGCCGCTCGTTTCCTGCCCGCCACGCCTCCGGCGCGGATTCCCGCAGTCGCGCTCCGAAGTGCTCACGCACGAGAGGATGAGCGTCGAGGGCGCCTGCGTCCCGGGTGTCACCGTTCTCGGCTGCCGTCACCAACCGCGCCTGGCGCAGGCGAGCGAGAGCAAGACTCCATGCCCTCTCCTTTCCCGCGCCGATCCCCTCCGTAAGCTCCGAAATCTCCGGCTCCGCCCGCAGCGTCGCGAGCGCCTTGGGCTCCGCCAGACGGTCGAAGAGCCCTAGCAGGTGGAGCACCTTGATCTCAGGGCCCGGACCGAACCAGCGCTCATAGGAAGTCATGACGTTCTCGGCGTGCTCGCCGCCCTCAATCGCCGCGTCGAGCACCGCGGCTTCCAGACGCCGGCGGACGTCGCCCTCGAGGACCTCGCGCAGGTAGGTGCCGAGGAGGGTCAGGGCTAAGCCGTGACCGTGACGTTCCTCCGACGCCGCTTGGAGTTCTTTCTCCGAACCGTTCACGCCGAGTCGGCGCAGTAGTTCCGCCCCGGCCGCCGCCGGCAGCCTCTCCAAGTCCACGGCCACCGCTCCCGGCCGCCCCGCGATATCGGCCACCCGTAGGCGGGTCGTAATGAGGCAGAGCCCAGGGTTGTCTGCCGCCAGCTCCCGTACTAGGGCCGCGACCGCCGGATCCTTGATCCGCCCCGTCTGTGCGCCGGGCGGGTGCTGGAGCGGCTCGAGCCCGTCGAGCACCAACAGAGTCCGCGCCTCGCGGACGAGTCCCGCCAGTACTTCACCCTTCTTCCACGGCGAGGTGATGGCCTCGCCCTTGTAGCCCAGCCAGTCGAGGGCGTACTCGGTAAACGCTTCGCTCGAGGCCCCGGTCGCGTCGGTGCCCTGGCTGTAGAAGGACCACCCGAGGACCCGCTCTGCTCCCCGCCAGCCGTCCTCCTGCAGCCGGCCGAGCCAGCGGTTAATCAGCGCCGACTTGCCAGCCCCGCCCAAGGCGACGAAGCTGATGACATTCGTGCCGCCCGCCCACGCGGCGTCGAGCCGGGCGAGCTCCTCCTCGCGGGCGACGAACGTCTCGCCGGTAGCGGGGAGCTTGGCGATCGCGATGCGCGGCCCCTTCGCCATGCCCCGCCAGTGCTCATAGTGCCTGCGCAGGAGACCCTCGTGACCTTTGAGTCTGTCGAGGATGTCGTCCCAGAAGAAGACGCTGACCGGAAAGGAGTTCGCTCCAAGCTGCTCAACAGTGACTTCACGGACGATCGCCTCGACGCCGACATCGCGCGGTGCGGTAGTGGCGAGGGTGAAGCCCGCCAGCGCGGGCTTGAACTTACGAGCCTTCTTGACCTCCGCGAGGATCTCGACGCGCGTCAACTGCGTGCCCGCGAGCTGGCTCTTGAGCTTGCACTGGACGCCCTTCCACTTGGAGCCGCGCTGCGGCCGGCCGTAGACGTCGACCCCTGCTTGCGGCTGGCCGCGCCGACCGTGCTTGCGAGTGTCGGGGTCGTCCCAGAGAAGCGCCCAGAGGTCCCGGCAGAGGTCCTCGAAGTCCTCCCAGCCAGCAGGGGGTGGGATGTCGTAGTTCACTGCTGAAGAAATTTTAACAGGCGGGTTCGAGGAGCCGTCGTCATGGAAGAATCACGACCGCCGTCATTCCCGGAGGACTCGCCACATGGCTACATCGAACATCGCCGCGAAGTGGATCAGTTGGGCCCCGCAGCTCCTCAGCGTGCTCCGCATCGCGGCTGCGTTCATCTTCATTCCGTCGGGCACGATGAAGCTCTTCGCCTTCCCGGCGGGGATCCCCGACGGCGGGACCGTGCCGTTGCTGTCGCAGATGGGGATCGGCGCCCTCCTCGAGGTCGTCGGCGGCGCCTTGCTGCTCGTCGGGCTCTTCACGCGGCCCGTCGCGTTCATCCTGAGCGGCGAGATGGCGGTGGCGTACTTCCAGTTCCACTCCCCGGGGGGCTTCTGGCCCGTCATCAACCAGGGCATCCCCGCGGCGCTCTTCTGCTTCATCTTTCTCTACATTTCCTCCGCCGGCCCGGGGCCGTGGAGCCTGGACGCGGTGCTGAGGAAGAAAGCCCCGCCGCCCGCATGACGGACTTCTCCGCGCCCGTCGCGCCTGCGCCCTCGGCCGTCGGCGAGCTGCCCGTTCCGGCGGCGCCGCCGGAGAAGCGGCGCTACGACCGCTCGATCGTCGAGGGCCCGCTGCGCCCCGCGGTGTGGAAGATCGCCTGGCCGACGATGCTGACCAACATCGTCGGCGGGCTCCAGGGCATCGTCGATCACGTGCTGGTGGGGAACCTCGTCGGCTTCACGGCCAACGCGGCGATCGGCGTCGCCTGGCAGATTTTCCTCATCGTCATCATCTTCATCTCGTCGCTGTTCACCGGGATGAGCGTGCTCGTGGCCCGGTTCGCCGGGGCCGGCGACGAAGACAAGGTCAACCGCACCGTCTACCAGGCGTTCCTGACCGCCATCGGGATCTCGCTCGGCATCATGGCCCCGATCGGTTACTTCCTGTCACCATGGCTGCTCGATCTGGTGAACGCCGCGCCCGCGGTGCAGGCGGAGGCGCTGCCGTTCCTGCGCATCATGTTCGTCTTCAGCAGCGGCATGCTGGTCTACTTCATGCTGAGCGGCGCCCTGCGCTCCACCGGCGACGCGCGGACCCCGATGGTCCTCGGCGTCACCATGACGGTGCTGAACCTGGTGCTCAACGTGGTGCTGATCCGCGGGCTGGGCCCGATCCCCGCGTTCGGCACCGCCGGCGCGGCGATGGGGACGGCGATCGCGTCCGGTCTGGTCGCCGTCTACGCGCTGGTGAAGCTCTGGACCGGCGGCTGGGTCGTCGCCTTCCCGCGCGGCCCCGCTCTCCGCCCGGACTGGGCGATCATCAAGGCGCTCTTCCGCTTCGGGCTGCCGACCGGCATCCAGGGCATCGCCATGAACATCGGCGGCGTGCTGCTCCTCGCCTTCATCGGGTCGCTGGCGCAGAGCGCGGCGGCGCAGGCGGCCTTCGCGGTCTCGTACACTCAGCTCTTCTCGCTCATCACCTGGACGTCGGTGGGGCTGATGGGCGCCGCGGCCGCGGTCGCCGGCCAGAACCTCGGCGCCGGCAAGCCGGACCGCGCCGCCCAGGCCGTGCACATCGCGGCGCAGTTCGGCCTGCTCGGCGCCGCCTCCGTCGGCGTGTTCTTCTTCTTCTTCCCCGAGCAGCTGCTGGCGATCTTCGGCATGAACGAGCCCGTCGTCGTCGGCATCGGTGTGCAGCTCCTGCGCGTCCTCAGCGTCTCGGGCCTCCTCATCGCCGTCGCCCTCACCTATACCGGCGGCCTCCAGGGCACCGGCGACACCAAGAGCCCGCTCTACATCTCGATCGTCTCGCAGGTCGTCGTCCCGCTCGGCATCTGCTTCGTGATCCAGCAGATGGGCCGGCTCGACCCGCTCGACATCTGGCTGGCGATCCTCTTCGGCCACGCCACCCGCTGCGCCCTGAGCGTGCTGCGCTTCAACCAGGGCCGCTGGCGCGCCATCGAAGTGGAAATCGACCGATGACCTCCTTTGCCTTCTCACTCCTGAGGCAAGTCGGAGAATGTCTCGGGAACTCCTATCGGGACAACTGGGAAGCCCGGCGGGCCCTTCCTCGTCCCGAGCGCTCGGTTCCGGACGAAGTCGACGAGGCCCGGCTCGCGGAGCTCGGATACGCCTACGTGCAGGACGTCGCTTCACGTTCGGCGGTCTTCCTGAACCACGTGGAATCGATCCTTCCGGGCCTGGAGCGGACCTACGATCTGCTCGAGGATGCCCAGTCCCGCGACCTCCTGGTGAAGCTCTTCGCCTACCGGATGCTCGGTCACGAGCGGGTGCGTCTGCCCTTTCCCACCGCTGACTACCATGCTCGGATCGAAGCCCTGGAGGACCTCGCCGAGGATGTGCCCGGGCTCGTTGCGAGGGTTCCCGCGAAAGAGATTCTCTTGCAGTACCTGGACCTGAGTGGCGTCGGAATACCGATCAGGTTGCAGTCGACTCCACTAGCGGTTTACAACATCTTTTTCGCGGAGCAATACGCGCATCGTGTCCCCGGGAGACGCATCGCGGTGCAGGAGGGGGATACGGTTCTCGACCTCGGTGGCTGCTGGGGAGATACCGCGATGAGCTTCTCGGACCTGGTCGGGTCGTCCGGCCAGGTCATCTCTTTTGAGTTCCTGCCGCAGAACCTCGAGATCTTCGAGCGCAATCTCGAGTTGAACCCCGCGCTCGGCGAACGAGTCCGGATCCTGCGGCGAGCAGCCTGGAGCCGCACCGGCGAGAGGATGTACTTCGCGGACCATGGCCCCGCGACCCGGGTGATCCCGGAGCCGTCCGGGGCCTTCCTGCAGGAGGTCGAGACCCTCTCGATCGATGACCTCGTCAGGGAGGAGTCCCTCGGCGTCGACTTCCTCAAGATGGACATCGAAGGGGCGGAGCTCGAGGCGCTCCGAGGAGCGGAGTGGACACTCCGCCAGCAACGCCCGGACCTGGCGATTTCGCTCTATCATCGCCTCCAGGACTTCGCGGAGATTCCCGACTACCTGGCCTCCCTGGATCTCGGATACCACTTCTACCTGGGGAACGCGACGATCTTCGAGAGCGAGACCGTTCTCTTCGCCCAGTCCGATCGAGGGCCCGCTGCGGCGACACCTACCAGGATCTGACGTCAGGAACCCTCGAGCAGCTTTTCGCGATCCAGCCAGAGCAGCTGGTATTCCCGATGGACGCGGGCGAGCTCTTTGCGGAGCGCGGCGCAGACCCCGTGCAGCTCCGCTGCCATGGTGTGGGTTTCGGCATGGGCGCGATGCAAGCGCCGGAGCTCTTGGTGCGCTTCGGCCAGGGCCTGCGTCGCCCGGCTCAGCTCCTCGCGGACGCCGGCTCCCTGCTCCCTTTGCTCGCGGATCTCCGTCAGCCGCTCCGCCGCCGCCGCCGCGAGCTCGCCGAGCAGCTGGACGAGCAGGCCGAACGGCGGCGAGGGCGGTGACGTCAGGGCTTGCGAAAGATGCTCGTGGGCGGCGGCGACGAAGCCGTTGTCCACGAAGCGTTGGCGGGCCATTTCAGCGCCCTGGCGGGCGAGGCGTCGCGCCAGCCTTGAATCGTCGAGCAGCCGACTCATGCGGTCGGCCGCCGCCACGGCGTCACCCGCGGGGTAGGCCAGCCCATGCACTCCGTCCTCCAGGTAATCCAGGTAGCCGCCCGAGGCGGGGAAGACGATCGGCCGTTCGAGCAGCAGCGCTTCAACCGCCACCCGACCGAAAGCCTCGTGCTTGGCCGCGAGCAGCACCACGTCGCAGGAGGTGATCGCCGGAACGGAGTCGACGAATCCCGGCAGCAGGACGCGATCGCCGATGCCAAGCTCGGCGGCGAGCGCGGCCAGCCTGTCCGCCTGCCCGCCACGGTCCCTGCCGGCGAGCAGCAGCTCCACGTCGCGCCCTTGGCCGACCAGACGCGACACCGCGGCCAACGCCAGCTCCTGCCCCTTGGTGGGGGTGAGGAAGCCGAAGACCCCTACCTTGGCGCTCTTCCGTCGCCGAAAGGTCGGCGCCGGCGGCTCGGCCGTCGGGGAGGGCGTCTCGATGGCGCAGTAGAGCGTGCGGCAGCGCTCGTCGTCGAGGTCGGAGAAGAGCCTGCGGCGCACGATCTCGCTGACCGTGAGCACTCGCTGCGAGGAGCTGGCTACGATGTCGAGCACCTGCGGCAGGGGAAGAAAGAAGTGGAGGTCATGGTCGAGCTCCCCGAACTCGGTGACGTACCAGAGGTGGGGGCGCCCGAGCAGGGCGGCGGCCATCGCGCCCCAGGGGATGGTCAGGGTCGAGGTGAGGATGGCGTCGGGCGCGGCGGCGGCCAGGCGCGGCAGCGCCTCCGCCAGGACGTTGAACCCGGCCAGCAGCCGGCGCCGCGCCTCTTTCGGGGCCACCGGCGTGAAGTCGGCCCACCACCCATAGGGGATCTCCAGCACATCCGCGCCCACCGCCGTCAGTCGCGCCTCGAGCGGCCCGGCTCCCGGAAGCACGACCGTGCAGGCGACCCCGTGTTCCGCCACCAGGCCGCTGACCAGATCGAGGAGGATCCTCTCCGCCCCGGCGAGCTCGGACGAGTGCGAGAAGAGGCAGACCCGCGCCAGCTTCGACCTTCCCGGCACGGCCGCGGGCCTTTCCGGGACGGTCGCCGTTCGCGTGTCATCCGCGATCACGCAACGCTCCTCTCCACAGGGGCAGCAGATCGCCGGGGTGGTAGCGCAGCAAGCGGCCGAGGTCGGCCAGCGCGCCGGCCGGGCGGCCGCCTCGGAGCCTGGCGACGGCCCGTTCGGCGATCTCCTTGCCGTACAGGCGGTCCCAGTACCGGCGGCCCTGTCGCCAGGCTTGGCGCCGGCTCGCCGAGCCGCCCAGGAAAGGCCGCTGCAGGTCCAGCACGCGGCGGATCCCGACCAGCATGCGCCAGGGGTCGCCGCTCATGTTGGCCCCGTGACGGCGGTACTCGGCCACCATCGTGTCGTGCCAGGCCAGCGGGAAGTTGCGCGCCGTGCGCAGGTAGATCTCGTAGTCGGCGACGCAGTCGACGCGCGGGTCGAAGCAGCCCACGGCCTCGAAGAGCGACCGCCGGAAGAGGACCACGCACGGCACGCTGATCGGGTTGCCCTCGAGGAAGGCGGTGTAGGTCTCGCCCTCCGGGGCCGGCTGCGCATGGCCCCCCAGGGGCGACGCATCGGCGGCGATCAAACGGAAGTGCCCGACTGCGAAAGCCGCCTGCGGTGTGCCGTCGAGGCAGCGCAGGCCCGCCGCCACGGCGTCCGGCAGCAGGCGGTCGTCGGCATCGAGGAACACCAGCAGCTCGCCGTTGCTGCAGCGGATGCCGGTGTTGCGGGCCGCCGAAAGACCGCCGTTGTCCTGGCGCACGCAGCGCACGCCGGGGTAGCGGCCCGCCACCTCGGTCACGTTGTCCGGCGAGCCGTCGTCGACGACCACGACTTCGATCAGCGGGTGGGTCTGGGCTAGCGCGCTCTCGATCGCCTCACCGACGAAGCGCGCCTGCCCGAAGCAGGGGATGACGACCGAGACCAGCGGCGGCTGTCCGGTCCCCCGGCACTCCCGCCAGCGGCCGCGCGTCGCGATTGTCGCCAGCGGCACCCGCGAGCGATCGCGGAGGACGACGACCACCTCGATCTCGGCATCGTCGAAGGCCGACAGGGTGAGGGGCAGCCGGAAGCCGCTCGCCAGCGCCCCCTCGACGCCGGCCAGCGCCGCGGCGACGTCGTGCCGCTCGACGTGCACCGCGGCCCAGCAGATCGTCCGCCCCCGGTACAGCGCCTCGACCGCGATCGCCTGGCTGGCGCGCCCGACGACCCAACCCTCGATCGTGAGGTAGGGCGCCTCCGACACGCCGCCGCCCCGGGGTCGGTCGATCGAGAACCCCTCGAGGCGGTCATCCTGCGACGCACGCCGGACGTCGAGGATTTCGAGCTGGACCACGCGACGAGTTCCTTGAGGTAGACCGAAGATACCACGCGGGGCCGCGGTCCCGCGGCGAGGCGCAAGGGGCGGCCGGGCCGCACGGCTATAGTCGGCACCATGCTGAGGAGAGTGTCGTGACAGCGGACGAGATTCGCGAAAAGAAGCGCGAGTTCATGGCCCGCTACGGGCCCTGGACGGCCCACTGCATCCACCTCGGCGAGGGCGTCTACACGTTCGACGTCCCGCAGACGGACTCGAAGCTGCGGCGCTTCGTGCAGATCGCCGCGGACGTCACCGGCAAGCCCCTCGACGCGCTGCGCGTGCTGGACCTGGCCTGCCTCGAGGGGCACTACGGCATCGAGTTCGCGCTGCACGGGGCCCAGGTGCTGGCCATCGAAGGCCGCGAGACGAACCTCGCCAAGGCCCGGTTCGCCAAGGAGATGCTGTCGCTCGATCGGCTGGAGCTGGCGCTGGAAGACGTCCGCCACCTCGACGTCCAACGCCACGGCCGCTTCGACGTCGTGCTGTGCCTGGGCATCCTCTATCACCTCGATACCCCGGACGCGATGGACTTCGTCGAGAGCCTCTCGCGCGTCTGTACCAGGGTCGCCATCATCGACACCCACATCAGCCTCAGCGACGACGCCTCCTTTGCCTGGAAGGACAAGACCTACTGGGGCGCCTACAGCAAGGAGCACGACGACGACGCGACGCCCGAGCAGAAGCTCGCGTCTCTCTGGTACTCGCTCGACAACCCGCGGTCGTTCAAGCTCACCCGCGCGTCGCTGTGCAATCTGCTGCGTCATGTCGGCTTCACTTCGGTTTACGAATGCATGAATCCCTACGAGTATCACTATCCGAACTGGCCGCACGCCGCCGCGGGCGACAGCACGGTGGTCTGGAAGGACCGCCTCACCCTCGTCGCCATCAAGGGGCAGGAGCAGAGGCTGCTGTCCTCCCCGGTCACGGACGGGTTGCCGGAGATCGATCGGCCCGAGCGACCCGAGGACATGCAGGGGGGCCGTAGCCGTCCGACGCAATGAAGCCAGCCGCTGATCGGCCGATGAGGCTCCTGTACGTGTGCGGCACCTACGCCCCCGGGGCGATGTCCGGCAGCGAGCTCTCGGCGCACACTCTGCTGCGACACCTGGCGGCCCAGCATGGCGCCGAGGTCCTGGTGCTCACCGACGAGCGTTACAGCGATGGCAGCGGCGAGGAGCGGCGGTACGACGGCGTCCGCCTGCGCGGCACGGCGCACGAGCGACGGCAGCGCGCGATCGCCGAAGCGATCGAGCGCTTCGCGCCCGACGTCGTCTTCACGCAGCTCGTCTGGGCCGACGTCGCCCTGCGGGTGGCCAACGAGGCGAGGGTCCCGACCCTCTTCCGCATCGCCAGCGTTCCGCTCGGCCTCGATCTGCGCCTCGGCTCGCCGCTGGCGCCGACCGCCATCGTCGTCGCCTCCCGGTTCGTGGCCGCCCACGTCCGGGCCACCTGGGACCGCGACGCCCACGTCATCCCGCCGAGCATCGACCTGGCGCGGGTGACGGCGGCCGCGACCGCCGACCGGCGTTTCATCACCATGTTCAACCCGATCGAAGAGAAGGGCGGGTCGCTCTTCCGCGCGCTGGCGATGAGCCTGCCGCGGCGCGCCTTCGCCGTGGTCCCCGGCTGGTCCGTCCTGCGCCGGTCCGACGGCGCCTGGGACGAGGAGCTGTGGCAGAGGTCGCTCGACTCCCAGGGGTGGGGGCCGTATCCGTTGCCGCGGGAGCCGAGCTTCGCCGACCTGCCCAACGTCACGGTGCTGCCGCCGCGGGAGAAGGTGGCCGAGATCTACGCCCAGACGCGCATCCTCTGCGTGCCCTCGCGCTGGGAGGAGCCCTTCGGTCGCGTCGCCATCGAGGCCTTCGCCAACGGCATCCCGGTCGTCGCCACCGCCATCGGGGGCATGCAGGAGCATGCGGGCATGGGGGGGCTCGCCATTCCGCCGGCGTCGGGGGTGGAGGCCTGGGTGGCGGCGATCGAGAGCCTCGACGACCCCGGGCTGTACGCGCGGCTCGCGGCGAGCGGGCGCGCCGCCGCCGAGGCCCGGTTCAGCCTGGAAGCGACCACGGCACCCTGGCTGGCCGTCTTCCGCGCGCTGGTGTCCGATGGCTGAGCCGCCGGCGTCCCGACCCCGCATCCTCCTCTTCATCCCCTACTTCGGCGCCTGGCCGGAGTGGATCGACCTGTTCCTCGAGACCTGCCGGTGGAACCCTGCCGTGGATTGGCTCTTCCTCACCGACTGCCCGCCGCCGGCGAACTGGTGTCCGAACGTCCGCTACCATCCGACGACGCTGGCGGAGCTGGAGCGACGAGCCGAGGCGCGGCTCGGGTTCCACGTGCCGCTGCGCCGGCCGTACAAGGTCTGCGACCTGCGCCTCTCCTTCGCGCTGCTCTTCGACGACCTCGCGCGCGGCTACGACTACCTGGGCTGGAGCGACGTCGACGTCGTCTACGGCGACCTGGGCACGTTCCTCACCGGCGAGGCGCTCGCGCACGACCTGATCAGCTTCAACGCCGTCCACGTCTCGGGCCACCTCGCGCTGATGCGCAACATGCCGGCGGCGCGGGCCCTCGCTGAGGCCGTGCCGGGGTGGCGGGAGAAGGTCGTGGCGGAGGAGTACATGCACCTCGACGAGCCCGCGCCGGAGGTCTTCGGCGATCGCTTCCGGGTCCATGCCCGCGAGAGCTTCAACACCCCGTTGTCGCCGATCATCCCCTGGCGCGACGGCACCTTCTCCTTCCCGCGCGAGTGGTGCTGGTCTCGGGGCACCCTCACCAACGACAAAGACGCCGGCATCGAGTTTCCGTACCTCCACTTCATGCACTGGAAGGGAGGCTGGTGGCCCCGACAGTGCGGCAACGCGCAGTGGGAGCGCCTGGACCGCGTCGTCCACCTCGACCCGCGCGACGCCCATCGCGGGTTTCGCATCAACGAGGGCGGCTTCTTCGCGCTCGACCGCTAAGATCCACGCCGGGAGGGAACGCATGGCCACCGACGCCAACAAGGAGCTCGCGGCGGAGCTCTTCGCCCGCATCAGCGCCAACGACATCCCCGGCGCCCTCGACACCCTCGCCGTGAAGGGCCTACTCGCCGAGGGCGACAAGGTAGCCGTCGAAGTCGAAGGCCACGGCACCCTCCGCGACGGCCGCCGCTACGACCAGGAGTATCACTTCGTGATGACGCTCCGCGACGGCAAGATCGCCGCGGTGCGCGAGTACCTCGATACCCAGCAGGTCTACGCCACCTGGTTCGCGGCAAAGAGCCGGTGACATGCCGACGGAGGCCGGAGCCTACTCTCCCCGGCAAGCCGCGAAGATCGCCGGCGCGGCCTACGTCATCCAGTATGTGACCTCGGTCTTCCCGGAGTTCTACGTGCGCCCGGCGCTGATCGTCACCGGTGATGCCGCGCGCACGGCGAGCAACATCGCGGCGCACGCGCAGCTCTTTCGCCTTGCCATCGTGTCCGACCTACTCGCGGGTGTCGCCGTCATCGTCCTCAACCTGGCGCTCTACGAGCTGCTCGCGCCCGTGCACCGGGGCCTCGCCCGCATCGCGGCGTTTTGGCGGCTCGTGGAGGTCGCGGTGGGCAGCGCCATCGCAGTGACCGGCTTCGTCGTCCTCTACCTTCTGAGCGGTGCCGAGCCCCTCCAGCCCTTCGAACTGCGTCAGCTCCAGGCGCTGGCGCATGTGGTCATCAGCGCCCGAGAGTCCGGGTACATGACCCTCCTGCTCTTCTTCGGCCTCGGGTCGACGACGTACATGTACCTATTGGCCAGGTCGCGCTACGTCCCCAGGCCGTTCGCCCTCCTCGGCCTCGTAGGCTCAGCCCTCGCTGCACTCTTCGCGCTGACCCGCATGCTGTTCCCGACGTTCGTCACCTCCACCTTCGCCACCGTCCAGACGCTGCCCTCCGTCGCGAAGGCGTTGCTCGCGCTGGCCCTCGCCCCGATCCTGCTGTTCGAGCTGGCGTTCGGGCTCTGGCTGCTAGTAAAAGGCGTCCGCACGGGATAGGGATTCGCGCCGCTGGCGCCCGCCAGGAACGACCGATAGGCTCGGCTCGCGGCATGACCGATGTCCCAGACCAGCTCGACGAGCCAGCGGTGGCGCTCGGGGCGAGTGAGCTCGTCGCGTCAATCCTCGTTCGGCTCGAGCGGATCGAGGGCTTCCTGGGCGAGCCCGAGGCCACCCTGCTCATGCAGGCGGCGCTGCTCGCCCTGGCGGCGCCCGAGCCGGCCGCCATCGTGGAGATCGGCAGCTACTGCGGCCGCTCGACGGTGGCCCTCGCCGCGATGGTGCGCGCGACCGGCGCGGGGATCCGGGTGGTCGCCATCGATCCACACATGGGAGAGCTGTCGTGGGGCGAGGTGATCCGGCGCGGCCCGACGCTGCAGGCTCTCGAGCGCAACCTCGCGGCCGCCGACCTCGCGTCCGCGGTCGAGATCTTGTGTCAGCGGTCCTACGAGGTGGACTGGCGGCGGCCGGTGGGGCTACTGTTCATCGACGGGCTGCACGACGAGGAGAACGTCCGGCGAGACTTCGCCTCCTTCGAACCCTGGCTGGTCGCCGGCGCCCTGGTCGCTTTCGACGACTGCCATCCGGAATACCCGGCCGTCGGGCGGCTGGTGGCGGAGCTCACGGCTGTCGGTCGCTACCGGCTGTCGGCGAGCGCCGGCCGCCTCGCCCTGCTCGAACGGCGGGCGGCCGACGCGCCGAGCGACGGGGGTGGCGCGGACTTCGAGACGAGCGCGCGACCGCGGCTGGCGGGTCTCGCCAGCGAGCTCTTCGCCGCCCTCGGCCGGCAGCGCCATGCCCTCGAGGAACTGTCCGCGGAAGCGGCTGGCGACCTCGCCCCACCACTGGTCGAGATCGCCGATGTCGTTGTGCTGGAGCGGAGCGGTAGGCTCTTGTGGGGCGCCTCGGTGGACGTGCCGCGGCCGGGGCAGCGGTGCGGGCGCAGCGCCTTCGAGGTGGCCGGCTGGGCCCTCGGCCGGCAGGCCGCGGTGGATCGCATCGAGATGCTGCTGGAGGGCCGTGTCGTCCATCGCACCTTCGCCGCCCTGCCTCGCCCCGACGTCGCCGGCGCCCTTCCGGCGGCAGCCGGCGCTGGGCACAGCGGCTTCCGCGCGCGCCTGCGCCTCGCGGGCGAAGGGGACTCGTCGCTCCTCGTGCGGGCCGTGCTCGCCGATGGGCAGGAAGTGCCGATCGCCATCATCAGCATCGTGAGCCCGACGGATTCGCTCCGCCAGGCGCGAGCGTAGCGAGCGCCGGTCCCCCGTGCTAGGGATTCGCTCCAGAGCGCGCGAGCCGCAGGCGAGCGCGCGACGACCGAAGCCCTTCGGCGCCAACAGACCGAGCGAAGCGAGGAATGGTGGACCTGATCAGGTCCACTTCGAACCCCCCTAGAAGCATCTTCGCCTGGCTGCATGACGCTGCAGCGATCGCCCAGGACCTCCTTGGCCTGGGCGGCCTGCAGCTGCAGCCAGGCGAGGCATGAAACCGCCCCGAACCAAAAGCGCGCCATCTCCTCTACCCCCTGGTTTGGCCGACGTCGGCCTGCGGGTCGCTATCCGCACCGATGGTGGCCAGGTGATCGCCTACCTCGCTCCGACCGACAGCATGGAAGGGGCGATCAAGATCGCGACGATACGCCTCGACACTCTCGAGGAAGACGGCGGGACGAGCGGGCAGCTCTATAGCGATTGGGTCGACGCGCTCGGCCGCTACGCAAACCGGCTCGCCTCGCGGGCTACAGGCGTCCCGGTCGAGAAGTTTCAGTCCGTCAAGCAAGCGCCGCCGCCAGAAGGGTGATCGGCGCTCAACTCACCCCGAGAGGAGAAACGGATGCAAGACCCCAACACCGGAGAGCTTCGACCCGTGCGCAACCAAGCAGAACTGGCAGAGGCCGTCGCGAAGAACTGGCCAGTGTTCGAGGTTGGCGAAGTCCTCGAAATCAAGGGCGGGCGATTCCGGGTGAAGAGCTTCGGCCGAAAGGAGCTCCACCTCGAGGGCCTGCCTGGGACGCGGCTGGAGCACGGCCCAGCACCCAACACGGCCAGCTACGAGGGCCAGCGCCGTCGATGATCTTCGTCGACGCGCTCTTCGATACGACGCCGTTCACCAAGGCCGGCACGCCGCGGTGCTTCCGCAACACAGGTTCCTGCCACATGTGGAGCGACCTGCCGGGTGAGGAAGGGACGCGCGAGCTCGTGACGTTCGCCAAGCGCCTCGGGCTCCGCGAGGAGTGGATCCAAGACCGCGGCCGGCGGCACCAGCACTTTGACCTGACAGCAGGGAAGCGGGCGGCAGCCGTCAGGCTCGGCGCCACGCAAGTGGATCGGTGGGTCGTGTGACCAACTGCGGAGAGTGCGCGAGACGGGTCCGGCGGCGCTCCCGTTGCGCCACCTGCGCCCGCCGCGTCTGCCGCGCCTGCATCGTGGCTGTAGATCAGGATGGACCCCTCTGCCGTCGCTGCCGTCGTGATCCGGATTGGCTGCGCTGGGAGCGACGAGACGAGGATGCAGTCAGGGCGATCCCGGGCGTGGTCTCTGTCACCAGGCCGCTCGCCGGCGGGGTACTTGTTCTCGAGGTCCGGTCATGACCGAGCGGCCCATTATCTCGTTTCGGACGGTCGGCTGATGCCCTGCGCCGGCTACTACGAGAACGACGACGACTGCTGCCTTTTGGGGCGCGAGGAGTCCGTCACCGCCCGCAAGGAACACAAGTGCTGCGAGTGCGGAGCGACGATCAGCGCGGGCGAGCGCTGCGACTTCGCCACCGGCCTCTATGACGGCCGCTGGTTCTCGGATTACCGCTGCTGGTCCTGCGCTGTGCTGGCCGAACTGGTGTCGACGAAGACGAGCATCTGCCCGCCGTGGGGCCTGCTGAGCGACGCGGCGAACGATGCCGGGATCAACTGGCACGACTGGCAGGCGAAGGCGCGAAGCTTAGGCGCCCAACCGCCAGCCTAAAAAACCACTCGCGGCTCGCGCAAGAAGGTCGCGTCGCGGGCCGGCAGGCGCTCGGCCGGCCACGGTTCTGACGGTGGGCCTTCAGCTCACGGCTCGTCGTCGCCGGCATCAGCTGGCATTGGCTGGCCGAGCAGGCCCCGCCGGCGATCGTGGACGCGCTGCACCCTGTCGCGCGGCGCAATCCGGTCGATATAGCCCGCCGTCGTGCTGAGACGAGAGTGACCAAACTGCTGCTGGATGTCTCGGAGGTCGAAGCCCGCCTCGAGCAGCTCCACGCCGTGCGTCGCTCGAAGTCCATGCGGATGAACACGCCGCTCGATCCCCGCGCGCTTCTTGTACCGCTGTAACGCGGAGCGGACATCGCGCTGGAGGAGGGGGCGGCCGCGCTTGTGGACACGGCCGGCGGAGATGGTGCAGAAGAGCGGCTGGCGGCCGGTGAGACCCAGGCGGCGCCGGCACTCGAGCCAACGGCCAACAATCTCGGTCCCTTCCCGGTCGAGCCCCACGACGCGCGCCTTCTTCCCCTTGCCCTGGCGGACACGGACCTCCCCGGTCTTGAGGTCGACGTCGTGGGGCATCAGGTCGAGAGCTTCCTGAACCCGGAGGCCGGCACCGGACAGCACCGCGATCAGCGCCCGGTTGCGAACGCCCGAGAGTGCGCGGCGCGACGGCGCGCTGATCAGCGCTCGCATCTCCTCACGCGGTAGCGGCTCGGTCGGCAGAGTCTTGCCCTTGTTGCTCGACATGGTGGTCTCCTGTTTCGTTCCGTTCCCCCGGAACCCCTGTCCGCGAGAGAGGGGTTCCGAAGGCCGGGGAGGGGGGGTGGGGTCGGAGGATTTCGAGGCGCCGGTCGCGCGCGGCCGCGGCCCGCCTCGAGCTCGGCGATCGCCGCCGCGGCGAGCTGGGCGAGGACCTACCGCCCAAGCCCCAGCCTCGGCGCCTACCGCCGCGTCAATAGCACCGCTACTGAACATTAGCGGTGCTATATAGCAGGGTCTGCCGGGTCAAGTCAATGTTTCGGTGCTATTCGGTGAAGCTGTAACACGGCCTGGCCGTGCGTTTCTTTGGCAGGTTATCGCCCCCTCACGTGCCACCCTGGCACCAGCGTAAACGTCGGCACCGTCGAGCGGCGACCGCGCCGGCTGGAACGAAACCCATTCCGTTCCACAGCTAGGGGCGCTGGCGAGAGAGGGCCGGAGACGGGTAGGGCGAACAGAACCGCACAACGCCGCACTGCGGTGAAGTGCGGCGTTGACCGTTACTTACGGCTACGCCGGCCGCCTACGGCGGCGGAGGAGGACGCCAGAGAAGAGGAGGTAGCAGAACATGAGTTCTGTTGACCGGTGGGGGGCAGGGGGGGGACCGGGGGGCCCCGCCCCCCCTACTGGCTGGCCGGCCCGAGCCGCTCCCCGAGCTCCTTCATCAGCAGGTCCAACCCACCGCGCACCTCCGGCATGCGGCGGCGCTCGTGAAGCGGATCCCGCTTGTCGAACGCTCGCGCGATCTTCTCGTCGGCGGTGTGCAGGTACTCCCCCGTCGTCTCCAGGCTGGCGTGGCCCATGTGGGCCTGCACGGCCTTGATCGGCCAGCCCGCCTCGAGCAGGTGGGTGCAGATCGAATGCCGCAGGCAGTGGACGCTCAACCGCCGCCCCCGTCGCTCGATCCCTGCCTCGCCCAGCCGACGCTTGAAGACCTCCTCGACCGTGGCCCTCGACATCGGTTGCACCCGCTTCATCACCGGGAACAGCCAGGGCACGCCGGGCATGATCCGCTCCCGCAGCGGCAGGTAGGCGCCGACCAGCCTAGACACGCTGCGGTTCAGCCTCAGCCGCACGTCGCACCCAGCGCCCTTTCGGCCCTCGACGAGCACGCTGAAGGTCTCCCGCCGCTCGTCCCACAGGAGCCCCTCCACGCGCAACCCTCCGGGCTCTGAGGCCCGCAGACCGGCGACGTAGGTCACGCCGAGCAGCACGCGGTTTCGAAGCTCCAGCAGCTCGCGCGGCAGCCCGGCGCGCTGCTCGCCCCACACCAGCTTCCGCACCTCGCCGACGCTGAGGTGCGGCTTCTCGCGCCGGTAGGCCCGCGGCCCGCGGAGCGCCGCGGCGGGGTTCGCCTCGAGCACCCCATGGCCGGTGAGCCACTCGCAGTAGGACCGGATCGCGACGAGCGCCACGCGCCGAGCCGAGGGTCCCCGCCCGGTCAGGTACAGCCGCTGGAGGTGCCGCTCGATCGTCGCCCGGGTCACATCGCCGGGGACGTCGAGCTCGGCGAGGAGCTGCCCCACCAGGAAGCGGTAGCGCTCGATCGTGCCTGGCGCGCGCCCCCGCACCGCCCTTAAGTAGCCGCTCCAGTCGTCCAGCCGAAATTCGTAACGGCTGCCGTTACGAATTTCGACCCCCTCACCGGCGCCGAAACCATCGACGCCACATGCATTTAGCTCTTCCACCCCGCCGGCGCCGCCTTGCCCTACAGCGGTTTCGCCCGTCTCCTCTCTCTGAACGATGGCCCGCATGCCAGCCATTTTGTCTCCTCGAGGGGAAGCGCGGTGAGCGAAGAGCTCGACCCTCAGCCGCCGCGCGCCCGCCGCCCGGGCCGCCCGAAGGGCAAGCCGCTCTCGGAGAAGGAGCAGGCCCAGCGCCGCACCGCCGCGTTGAAGACGGGGAAGTACGCCGCCACCGCCACCTCGCAAGTCCTCCCGGCCTGCAAGCCGTCCAACTGCCTCGTCGATCAGGGCAGCGGTGGCGCCGACGACGAGGGCGAAGACCCCGTCAAGGGCTGGCGGAAGTGCGAGATCAAGAAGGCGGTCGAGGATCGCGGCGGCGGGCTCGCCCACTGCCTCGTCACGCTCGGCCGAGACGACGTCCGGGTGAAGTACCTGGCCGCGATCCGCGACGGCGACCTCAGCGGCCTCCAGGAGCTCGCCGCGATGGCCCTGGCCGCCGGCTACGTGATCACCGAAGCCGAGCTCGAAACGCTTGCGCGCTTCGGTCTCACCGACGAGGAGCCCATCGTCGGCAAGGTCGGCGACACGGCAGAAATCATCGGCTACCGCACCGTCGAGCGCCCCGGCGCCGCCCTCGCGCTGAAACTGATGGAGCAGCTCGGCCTGACCGGGCGCCAGCAGGTGATCACCCCGATGGCCCGCGGCGAAAAGGCCGCAAGCGACGCCCTCGACCAGATCGGCCAGTTCGCCTGGATCACCGCCATGCGCCGCGGCCTCGGCGCTCCCAAGGATCAAGGCTAGGGGGGCCCGGCGGAATGCAAGCCGTCGAAGTGCTCCACCCCGACCTCCCCGACCTGATCGACGCCCTCCTCGCGTCGCAGGGCTGGTCCTGGGAGGCCGTCTCACGCGGCGAGGCGAAGCTCGACGGCCAGCCGGTCACCATGGACCGGCTGCAGCGCTTCCTCATCGCCACCGACCCCGTGCTGTGGGGCGAGTGCAACCTCGTCGAGGGCCCCGAGGACGGCGGCGGCCTGTGGCAGTTCTTCGACTACCAGAAGCCCAGCCTGCGCTACCGCGGCCACGTCGTTCATCAGGACGGCGCCGAAGTCGGCAAGAGCCGGGAGCTCACCTGCCTCGCCCTCTGGTCGGTCGTCGGCGCCTGCCGCGGCTCGGTCCTGATCGGCTCGGCCCTCGACGGCGACCTCGACGAGCTCTGGGAGCTGATGGAGCTCCAGCAGGCGCGGAACCCCTACATCCGGAAGCTGATCGTCAACCGCACGAGCAAGCCCTACCGCCGCATCACGGCGGTCAACGGCCTCCGCATCCTGCTCCGCCCCGCCGGCCACGACGGGCGCGCGTATCGCGCCATCCACGTCGGCGGCCTCGCCATGCACGACGAGTCCGCCAAGGTGGAGCAGGAGCGCGCCTGGTCGGAGTTCTTCCGGGCGGCGAAGCCCAAGTGCGAGATCCGCCTCTACTCGGTGCCGACCGGCATCCGACTTAGCCGCTTCCAGCGTCTGGCCGACAGCGGCATGCCCTCGGAGCTCGCGATCCCGGCCACGCCCACGACCGCGTGGGTGATCGAGATGCTGCTCTACGGCTCCAAGGGCGGCGTCCCCGATGCCACTCGCCAGGCCGTTCGCGACGGCGGCAAGCGGATGTTTCTGCGCTTCCACTGGCCGAAGACGATCATGCCGCCGCCCTTCTGGACAGAGGAGCGCCGCGAAGAGCTCATCGAGCTCTACGGCGGCCCCGATGAGCCCGGCTACATCCACAACGTGCTCGGCCTCCCCGGGGATCCCGAGTACTCGGTCTTCCCCTGGCGCCTCCTCGAGTCGAACCTGCGGCACGTCGACGACTACCTCAACGTCATCCTCCGCTGGGACACGCACGCCCGCTCGCTCGACGCCCTGGCGCGGCGCCAGAACCCCGCCTACGAGCTCGTCTCCCCGGACCGCACCTACGACGACGTGACCCTGGCGAACCTCCCCGACGGCGAGAGCGAGGGCGAGATCGCCGGCGCCGGGCAGCCGCTTCTCAAGACCTTCTCGACGGCCGTCGACCTGATGGGCTGGGCCAGCCGTTCAGACCGTGAACGGTACGAAACGATCACCGATCTGCTGCGCGCCATCGTGCGGCCGCTCGAGGGTGACCTGGTCGGCGGCATCGACGTCGGCTCGACCTCGGTCACCTCCATCGTCGTCGACCGGTTCGTCGGTCGACGCCACGCGACGGTCCTTCGTCTCCACCTCCGCGGCTTCGGCTGGTACGAGCAGCGCGACGTCATCTGGGCCCTCGACGAGCTACTGCGCCCCTCGCGCGGCTGGGGGATCGACGGGACCGGCGTGGGCAAGGCCCTCTACGACCTCCTCCAGGGCGGAAACGACAGCCACGCCTTCCGCGAGCGGCTGTCCGGTTACGTCTTCAATCGCCAGCTCCCCGCCATCAACCCCGACGACGGCGAGCCGATGAACGACCCGCAGACGGGCCAGCCCTACTCGGTCTCCTACAAGGAGCAGGGCACCCAGCTCCTGGTCCGCGCGCTCGAGGCCCACCAGTGGGACCTGCCGAACGACCCGGAGCTCCTCAGCTTCCTGCAGCAGCACACCTACTCGCAGACGGTCACCGGCCAGCGCACGTTCCGCAAGATCGACGACCACGACATCGACGCGTTCCGCTGCCTCTTCCTCCGCTGCCTGACCAACGACTTCGGTTCGCTCGTCGCCCCCGTCGTCACCTTTAAATCCACCGGGATCCGCCGCGACTCCAACGTGTTCATGGAGGCCTTCTGAAATGACCGAGCCCCGCAAGCCCTATCGGCTTCTCGCCTTGGCGGCGCTGTTTTCCGTACTGGCCCCAGCGGCGATCGCGAACGCGCAGGCGCGGATCCCTCCGCCTCTCAGAAATCTCCTCCGCACCTCAGTTCTCGGCACGCCGACCGACGAGGAATGCGCCACCTGGGAGTCCTCGTCCGGCAAGCTGGAATTCCAGCCATGTGGGCCGGCGGCGTTGACGCGGGTGAGGACTCTCGACTGCACGCCAGGCGTGGGGGATTTCTCCGACTTCTCCGACGCGATGACGGCGATGGCGGCGATCCCCGCCGGCGTGCAGCGCGGCCTCAACACCCAGTGGGTGATTTTCGCGTCACCCTGCCGCTACCAGGAGACCGGCGCAGTCACCATCCCGGAGTGGGTGACCGTCACCTGCCGCGGCTCCACCCGCTCGTCCGACCGGACCGGCGACGAGCAGCCCTGCATCATTAGCGGCGGCCATACCGGCGACTACCTGCGACTGGGCTCGTCCAACCTGGTCGGCTTCCTGGTGGACGCCACGGGCATGGGCTGTTCATCCGAATGCGGCGCGGTCGCCTCGGCTCCTGGTGGCGGCCACGTATCCCTCACGAACGTAACCGTCGAGACCAACGACGCGAACGTCGCGGCGATCCGATTCGTCAATACCTTCGGCGACCGGCTGAACCTCGACTACGTCACCGTGATCGCGGAGGCCGGAGTGGGCACGACCAAGGGGCTTGTCTTCAGCTCCTCCGGCCCTGGCTACGTGCGCGGCGGCACCTTCACGACGAACAGCAACACGGGCGGGACCGCCATCGAAAAGGCCGGGAACGGCGACCTCTTTGTGCAGGCGACCTTCATCGAGCAGTGGTGGACGACGCAGGCGACAGTCACCGGCGGAACCGGCGACCTCGTGCTCGACGCCGTGGACGACACCGGCGCCCACATCGAGACCTCACGCGCCACCGCGCCGGCCTGCAACCGCATCGGCAAGCGGTACACGGATTCGACGGCGCCTGGCGCGCTGTGCTGGTGCAACGGGACCGCCTGGGAAGTCGCGGCCGGGTCGGGGACCTGCGCGTAAGGCAAAGCCCCGGATGGCCAGCCCCCAGACCGTCGCCGTCAAGCGCCTCGAGCCCTGGCTCGGGCGCGAGATGGCGTCCGAGGACCTGGCCGAGAACTTCTTCCGCGCCTCGGCCTTTGGCCCAGGCGTCTTTCGCGAGGAGCTCCACCCCTCACCCATCCTGCGCGAGCGCTCGGACTGGAAGCACCGCGTCGGCGAGCTCTACGAGGAGATGCTCCGCACCGACGCCGATCTCGCCGCGTTCGTCGACAAGCGCGTCGAGCGGGTCACCTCCCTGCCGCGGTTCATCGTCCCGGCCGACAGCACGCCGCTGGCCGAGGAGATCGCCCGCGACGTGCAAACCGCGCTCTCCGCCATCCCGGCCTGGGGCGACAACATCGAGCACCAGCTCGGCGGCATCCCGCGTGGCGACGCCTTCGACGAGATCGTCTGGGAGCGCGCGGAGCGCGGCCCGCTCGCCGGCGCGATCGTTCCGGTGGACATCCTCACCCGGCCGATGTGGCGGTTCGCGTTTCGTCAAGGCGAGCGCGGGCAGATCTACATCCGCCAGCGCGCGGCGGAGCCGGTCCCGGCGCCGCCGATGAAGTTCCTCCACTTCCGGTTCCGCCGGAAGGATGGCAACTGGGGCGAACCGCTTCTCGACAAGGCCTACTGGTACTGGTTCCTCAAGAAGCACGGCTGGAAGTACTGGGCCGTCTTCGTCGAGCGGTGGGCCAGCCCCCTGCCGATCGGGAAGTATCGCCACGACCCCAACAACGAGACGGCGAACCTCGAAAAGCAGCAGATCCTGCTCGAAGCCATCAGGGCTTTCCAGCAGGAGTTCGGCGCCACGATCCCCGACAACTTGGCGATCGACCTCCTCGAGGCCAAGCGCAGCGGCGACGCCAGCTACGAGAGCTTCGCCGAGGCCTGCACGCGCGGCGAAGCGCGCGTCTGCCTCGGCGAGATCGACAGCTCCGGCGCCGGGAAGGGGCCGGGCTCCTTCGCCAAGGCGGAATCCACGAACGAGGGCCGAGAAGAAAAGGGGCGCACCGACGCCCACCGGGGTGAGACCCACATCTCGGACACCCTCATTCGCTGGTTCGTCTGGTTGAACTGGGGCCCCGACGCCCCCGCCCCCAAGCTCTGGATCGCGGCGATCGATGCCGAAGACCGCCGTCTCCGCATCGAGGGGATCGACAAGGTCCTCGCGCTGAAGAAACCGGTGCCTGAGTCGTACCTCTACATGACCACCCAGGTCCCGGTCCCGCGCGACGGGGAGAAAGTGGTCGAGCATGTCGAGCCCGTCGTCGAGCTCGCGCCGGAGAACGATGACGACCCCGAGGCGCCGGAAATCAAAGGGGCCGCGGCCGGCGTCGACGCCGTGCAGAACACGGCGCTCAACGGCGCCCAGATCTCCTCGCTCGTCGAGATCGTCAAGGGAGTGGCCACCGGCGAGATCCCCGCCGACTCCGCCAAGCAGGCCTGCCTCGCCGCCTTCCCGTCGCTCGACGACGACGAGGTGAACCGGCTGATCGACCCCGCCGCCGCCGCGGCGGCCGCCCGCCCGACGCCGCCACCGGCCAAGGCGGTGGTGGTTCCGCCCCCGCTTCCTCCCGTGCCGCCGGAGCGCGCCGCCGCGGCCGCTGCAGCGGCTCAGCACGCGCGGCTCCACCTCTCCGCCGAGGAGCTCGAGGAGATCGGCGCCGCGCTCGAAGGCCAGTCCGCAGACTTCGACACCGTCGTCGAGTCCTTCCTGCCCGATACCTTCGCCTACTACACCCAGCACCAGGCCGAGGTCCTCCGCTTGTGGGACGCCGGCGACTTCACCGCCGGCCGCGGCTTCCGCCGCTTGGTCGACGGCCCCGAGGCCCTCGCGCACGCCGCCGCGATCGAGACCGCCCAGACCCACGGCATGGGCTGGTCACTCGCGCACCTGCGCGACGACGTCGGCCTCGAGGCCCTCAAGCTCGCCTCTCCCGGCGACTTCACCCAGGCCCGCTCGCCGGAGACCGCCGTCGAGTTCTGGTCCACGCTGCTGCGCATCCCCAAGGACGTCTTCCGCGAGCTGCAGGACGCGAACCGCCGGCTCGCCTTCACGGTCGCCGGTGTGACCGACGCCGCCCTCCTGGCCGACATCCACCTCCTGGTCGAGCGCGCGATCGCCACCGGCATGGCCCGCGGCGAGTTCGTCAGCGAGCTCGCGGAGGTCTACGAGCGGCACGGCGTCACCCCCACGTCCCGCCACCACGCCGAGCTCGTCTACAGCAACAACGTCCGCCAGGCCGCCGGCGTCGTTCGCTGGCGCCAGACGGTCGGCAACCCGCGGATCCACGCCCTGATCCCCTACCTGGTCTTCTGGACCCTCGGCGACGACCGCGTGCGCGCACGCCCCCTCCACAACCACCGCGTGATGCACGGCTACATCGCCGCCACCGGTCACCCGATCTGGCACACCTGGGGGTGCCCCGCCGGTCACAACTGCCGGTGTCTCATGGGAACCATCAACGCGCCGGAGGCGCGCCGCCGCGGCCTGACCGGCGCCGAGCCGGTCGGCCACTGGCCGCTGGCGGACGGAGTCCAGGCGCTGCCGGATCCGGGCTTCCGCGGCGTGCCCGATCTGGCCAGCGCCGCCAGCGAGGTCGAAGATCGAGCCGCCGACATCCTCGACGAGGCGCGCCGCTCCGGCTCGCCCGACCTGATCGTCGCCCTCGAACACCTGTTCCGCTCGCTCGGGGTCCTCCTCGGCCTCGCCGGCGACCTCGACTTCGCCGCGCTCGTCTCGAACCGGATGGCGGCCTAAAACAGTGCTGACCTCCGCACGCTCGCTCATCGTGCAGGCGCCCAGCGTGGCGGAAGTCTTCTGGGCCGCCCCGCCGCAGGAGAAGAGCACCCACCTTCGCCTGCAGGAAGCAGAAGGCGGCGGCGTTTTCGTCCTCGAGTGCGCGGTCATGCGGCCGCAGGACCTGAGCCTCACGCACGGGCACGAGCTCCGGCTGGACAACCTCGAAGAGATGATCGCTTCGTACGACCTCGGGATTCAGGTCGCCACGATGAACTTCGACCACGCCTGGGGCGGCCCGGCGCACGCCTGGTGCGAGCGGGTCTGGCTCGATGGCGACATCTTCATGGCGCGCTGGGTCGACCTGAGCGGAGAGGCGGTCGAAGGCATCCGATCGCGCCGCTGGTTTCGCCAAAGCGGCGAAGTCACGATGCACCACCCCGCGACCGGCGGCTGGTACTTCGAAGGCATGGCCCTCCTCGGTGCCAAGGCGCCGGCGATCTGGGGCCTGCCGCCCGTCCGTCTCGAACGCAAGCGCTACGTCGTCAACGCCGGCGCCCCCGCGCCGCCCACTCAGCTCGCCGCCGAAGAGGCGGCACAGGAGGACGTCATGAAGGATCCCAAGAAGCCAGCCGACGACGGGGGTGTCACGCAAGACCCTCCGGCGGCCCCGCCGCCGCCCGTCCCGCCAGCCAACCCGGCGGCGCTGGAGCTCGCGGCAATGCAGGCCGAGCGCACCGCACTCGCCGACGAGACGAAGGCCGCTCGCGTCGAGCGGCTCGCCGCCCGGCGCGAGCGGGTGGCGGCCGAGGTCCAGCGCGACCTCACCGCCCTCGGCAGCCGGCTCACCCCGGCAATGCTGAAGACCGGCCTCCGCGAGCTCCTCATCGAGCTCAAGGCGGCCGACACCCCGCTGACCCTGAAGTTCGCCGTCACCGCCGGCGGGAAGGAGGAGACCGTCGAGCGTAACGCCTACCAGGTGGTGCTCTCGGCCCTCCAGGCCGCCCCGGAGTTCAAGGCCTTGGGCGCTGGCGAGCTCGCCGGCCTCGAGACCGAAGACGGCGCTGCGCTGGCGCGCGACCACCGCACCGCCGAGGAGCGGGCGTTCGACGCCTCCAACGGCATCAGCGACGAGCGCGCGCTCGAGCTGCAGCGCAAGTACCCGGTGTTGCGCCGCGCCGCAACCCCCTCCGTCAACTGAGCGCGGCCGCGAGATAGGAGACATCGACCATGCCGCCCCTCGCTAAGTCCATCGTCCGCCAGCACAAGGTCCACGAGCGCAAGCTCAACGTCGCTCCCGCCGACGCGGGCAAGGTCTTCTGGGTCGGCGCCTACCTCGTCCGCGAGGCCGCCACCGGCCTCGCCATCCCCGGCGTCGACGCCGCCGGCGTGAAGCCCCTTGGCGTCGTCGTCGAGAACGAGTTCGACTCGCTGACCGGCCTCGCTCACCTCGACAACACACTCGGCGCCGACGGCGTCCTCACCGGCAGAACTTCCGAGCGCGTCGTCAAGTACGACCAGACCGGAGAGTTCGCCTACGCCGTCACGGGCGCCGCTACGCCGAAGGTGCAGGACCCCGCCTACCTCGTCGACGACAACACCGTCACCGCCGTCGCCCCCGGCGTCGGCCAGCCGAGCGTCAACGGCATCATCGCCGGCCACTTCACCCGTCCGGCTCCCGCCGGTGGGTGGTTCATCGACATCTCCCGCCGGGGCATCGCCTAAGCGGGGCCCTAGAGGAGAACGGCCATGACGATCGACATCCTCAAGCGGGACCTGCGGCGGTTCCGCACCCTCGCCTTCAACGTCTACGACAAGCAGGAGGCGCTCGACGCCCTCATCGCGTCGCTCGCCTTCGTCATCGACAACCGCCAGGACCGGGAGAACCCGGTGCGGCTCGACGAAGACTTCTTCTTCCCGGAGGCCTACCGCTGGGAGGACGAGGGCATCACCGTCGAGGGCATCGACCGCATCGAGTTCACCGTCCCGCTGATGGGCTACACGGCCGATCTGCCGTACAACCGGGTCAACATCGGCCGCCCCAACACCGTGGCGGTTCTCTCGCGGCTGGTCCCCAAGCTCGGCCCCGCCTTCAAGCGCCTCCAGACCCGCCAGATCATGGAGGTCTTCCGCCTCAACCCGCTTGCCTACGACGGCCAGAACTTCTGGTCCGACGCCCACCCGCACCCCGCCAACAAGGGGACGTACGACAACATCATCGACTTCCCCTTCGACGATCCCGCCCGCCCCACCGAGTTCGAGATGCAGGACCTTCTCCACGAGGTGAAGGCCCGCTTCCTGCGCAACCTCACCATCCAGGCCGAGGTCCTCGACGCCGCCGAGATCACCAAGAGCGTCCTCGCCATCACCCACAACGACGGCCAGTTCTCGGCCCTCGACAAGGTGCGCACGAAGAGCAAGATCGGCGACGAGGAAAACGAGCTGCGCGGGTCGTTCACCCTCCTCGTCGACGCCAAGCCCTCCGCCGGCCAGGAGAACTACATGGAGTTCGTCCTCTCCGAGCCGGGCGGGCCGCGGCCGGCGTTCCTCGTCCTCGACCAGGACCCCGAGCTCGATGCCTTCGAGAACTCCCGCTACAACAACGCCTACGTCGCCGTCGGCATGAAGGGCATCCACGGCGTCAAGCCGGGCTACCCGCACTCGGCGATCCAGGTCCGGCCGGCGGCCTAAAAGGAGAGCCCCATGGCGAAGCAAAAGAAAGAGCCAAGCGGCACGACGGTCTACGAGGTCGTCGTCACGCCGCAAGTCGCGCAGACGCGCAGCGATGGCACCGGCTCGCGGCGGGTGTGGGTCGGCGAAGGCGACGACCGCATCCTCCTCGAGTTCACCCGCGCGCCCACCTATCTCGCCGAGGTGCCGCTGGAGATCGAGCAGGATCCGCACCTGCTCGTCAAGCAAGTGCCCGAGGAGGACATGGCGCAGGTCGGCGGGAAGCTGACGTCCCTGCTCAAGGCCGAGCGGATCCAGGAGAACGACGCCGCGCTCGCAGAGGCCCAAATCTCCAAGCAGCAGGCCCCGCCGCCGAGCAGCCCGCGGCCGGCGCGGCAGGCCCGGGTGCGCAAGAGCAGCCGCCATCCCAGGACCAGCAGCGGAGCGTAGCGCATGCCCCGCTTCCTCGAGGTCGCCGAGCTCTACGCCCGAAAGGGCGGAGAAGCCCGTGTGCTCGGCCTCGCCGGGAGCGGGGAGGAGGCTGCCGTCGAGCAGGCCATCGCCTCGGCCGAGGAGCTCGCCGCCTCGATCCTCTTGCCCGCCTACGGGGAGTTCCTTCCATCTCTTCCGGCCGACACACCCACCCTGATGAAGGATCTCGTCGCCTCGGTGGCGCTCTACAAGCTCACCGAGAGCCACGACCAGGTCAATCCGCGCCTGCTCGCCGACCACGACCAGGCGCTCGCCCACTTCCGTCTCGTCGGCCGCGGCGGCGCGTCGCTAGGCTTTGCGACCAGCCCCGCCGTCGACGTCTCGCGACCCGGCATCCTCACCACCCACACCGCCGACCAGGCGCGCCTCACCCTGGCCAACCTGGAGGACATGTAGGGTGCAGTTCCACCTCACCGTCGACGGCGTCGCTACCGCCGCGGAAGCGCTCGAGCAGCGCGGCGAGCGCTTTCGCGGCGACCTCTCGCCCCTCCTCGCCGCGATCGCGGCGGACTGGACGTCGATCTTCCAGCGCAACATCCGCGAGGAGGGCCGCGGCGCCAACTGGCCGGAGCTCCACCCGGTCACCATCAAGATCCGCAAGCACTACGGCCACGGCGCCGGCCCGCGCCTCATCCGCAGCCGCGGCGACCTTCTCCACGCGATCGGCCTCCTCGATTCCACCCCGGAATCGATCGAGGTCGGCACCACCCAGCTCGGCGCCGGTGGCGTCCCGGCGGCGCGGATCCTCCAGGACGGTGGCGAAGTCACCGACGAGCGCGGCCGCACCCGCCTCGTCCAGGCTTTCCCCTTCATCTTCCTCGAGCCCACCGACGTCGACGACAGCGTCGAGATGATCACCACCTACCTCTTCGGCGATGGGGCCGCGCGTGCCGCCTGAACCCTTTCCCTCGCTCCCGCCGTGCGTCGCCGGCGCGATCGCCGACGCGCTCCTTCTGCGGCTCCAGGGCGATCTCGTCCTGCAGGCGGTCATCGTCGGGAGCGGGGGTGAGATCCGCGCCGCCGAGCTCGCGGCGCTCCTCGAGATCGAAACGCTGGTCAGCCCCACGCTGGCCGTCTGCATCCGCGGCCGCGAGCCGGGCCCCCAGGAATCGGGCGGCCGGGAAGTGCAGATCACCGCCATCGACCTGGTCCTCCTCACCAAGCCGTTCTCGCAAAACGCCGAGACCGGCGACTGGCTGCGCGCCCGCCTCGAGGCGCAGATCGAGCGCGTGATCTTCGCCTTGCCCGGCGGCGAGCTCTACAACGCCGAGAACGTCTGCATCGCCGAGGCGGTCACGCGGGTGCGCGCCATCGCCTTCGAGGGCCGGCGCTATCCCTCCGGACTCATCCCCACCGTCATCACCGTGGCCTTCTCGTCCGACATCGACAAGGCCCTACAGGAGAAGGTCGAATGAGCGAGCCCGAGAAGCCCGCCGACGTCCTCGTCTACTACCCCGGCCACCTCGGCGACGAGGTCGTCGCGCGCCTCCGAAGCCGCGGCCGCGCCCTCCGCTTCGCGGCGGGCCAGGTGCGCCTCGTCCCCGCCGCCGACGCGGCCGACCTCACGCACCCCAGCCTCGGCGGCTACCACCGTGCCGTCCCGCGCGCCCAGGCGGCCGAGGACCTCGGCCTGGCCCCGACTACCCTCGGCAAGCTGATCGCCGCGGAGAAGGTCACCACGGCCCTCTACCGGCCGCCAGACGCGCCGCCCGAGGCGGAGCCCGAGATCGTCGTCGTCCTCGACCCGGCGACCCGCCGCATCGCCAAGGCGCCCCACCCGCTGACCGACGAGGAGCCGCCTCCGCCACCGCCCCCACCGGCCCCCACGCAGGCGCCGGTGCCGCCGGAGAGCGCCCCCGCGCCGCTGACCGCCACCGCCACCCCCGCGAAGCCCAAGCCCGCCCGCCGGAAGAGCAAGTAGGCGGCGAAGGAGACCGACATGAAACCAGCGACCGGCGCCGCAGTCGGCATCGCCCTCGGGCTCGAGCAGGAGTTCAACGTCCCGGGCGTGGGCGGCCTCATCGCCTACCGGCCCAACCTCCCCCTCGACGGCGAGCTCGTCGGCGAGGAGAGCGAGTCCGGGCAGGTCAACCCCGGCGGATTCGTTCAACGCGGCCTGCCTGGCCCCAAGGGCGGCGAGCTGGACTTCGGCCACCCCCTCCAGGCCGCCCACCTCCTGGAGTTCTACGAGCACTTCCTGCGCGCCGTGACGAAGGTGACGCTCGAAGCGGGCCCGCCAGCCGTCTACAAGTACACCTTCGTCCCCGACGTCACGCTCGACCCCACGTCGTTCTGGGGCCTCCTCGACAAGCCCCCCGTCGAGCGCGGCTGGATCTACGGCGTGCGCTTCGGCGAGATGAGCGCCGAGATCGGCGACAACGTCGAGATCCCCGTGCGCCTGAAGGGCGCCGTCTCCCACGGCACCCGCATGGGCGCCGCCGTGGCCGATGTCGCCAACACCGGCACCTACACGAAGGGCCCGCACCTGCGCGGCATCCTCAAGACCCCGGCCTCCGGGAAGATCCACGTGCGCGTCACCCAGGTCGCCGGCGCCGTGCAGTTCAAGGTGCACCAGACGAACGGCGTCCCCGCCTTCCCGGGCGCCGCCGTCAACGTCATCTACGACCCCGAGACGGGCCTGGCGCTGTGGCAGAACCTCCAGGACCAGGCGGGTCTCGATCTCGGCATCTTCGACGAGAACAAAGACCCGCTCGAGATCATCTTCCCGGGCCTGGCCGCCGACCACGCCGACATCGACGTCGGCGACACCTGGACGTTCGACGTGCCCGGCTGGGCGGCGCCGGCGATCTCCGCCATCACCGGCGCGCAGCGGTTCACCTCCGCCCACTGGGAGGCGCGGACGCGCGCGCTCGGCGCCGGGGCCTGGGTCACCCGGCCCATGCGCTCCGGCTCCTGGGCGATCGTCAACGAGCTCGAGGCCGACCGCGGCAACACCAGCAAGTACGCCTTCGGCCAGCTCCAGCAGGGCGAGCTGGCGCCGACCATCAAGCTCACCCGCGCCTTCGCCAACCGGGTCCTCGCCGACCTCCAGGAGCGGCACGACCGCTTCGAGCTGCAGCTCGCCTTCCTGGGCCGCCAGCTCGGGACCGGAGCCTTCCGGGAGTCGATCGTCCACACCTACGACACGGTCGGCATCACGGAAGGCAGCCGCCCGGCCAGCGAGGCGGGCACGATCGAGGAGGAGGTCACGCTCGCCGCCGAGACCAACGACGCCGGCGATCCGCCCATCCAGGTCGAGGCGATCACCACCCGGAACTGGACCCCGACCGCCTAGCGCGGGGCCCTCCGGTGTCGATCCTCGAGCCCAAGGTCAGCGCCAAGCTGACCGTCGACCGCGAAGGCGACGCGGCCGCCTTTGAGGAAACCGCCTCCGACGTCCGCGACCTGGGCGCCGCCGCCGGCGACGCCCAGGCCCCGCTCGGTGGCCTCCTCGCCGAATTCAAGCGCTTCGCGTCCGAGTCCGGCGAGGCCTTCGGCCCGGCGAAGGCCGACCTCGAGGAATTCGCCGGCGCCCTGGAGGAGCTGGCCGCCGCCGAGGGGCTGGAGCAGCAGAAGGCGGCCGTCGACAAGGCCACCGCCGCCTGGGAGAAGTTCGGCGAGCGGGTGCCTGAAAGCGTCCGCGGCGCGGTCAAGGAGCTCTCCACCTTCGACTCGCTTCTCGACGAGCTCCAATCGGTCGGCGCGGGCCTGGCCGACCCGATCGTCGCCGCCGCGGGCCGCGCGCGCCAGGCGGTCGCCGAGGCCAGCTCCGAGGTCAAGAACCGCTCCACTGAAGCGCGGACTGCCGTGGTGGAAGCCCGGGTGGCCGTCGAGGACTACGCAGAAGCCCTGCGTGAAGCGAAGGCCGCCGGCGCTACCGTCACCGGCGACCAGGTCGCCGAGCTCGAGCGGCTGCAGACCGAATACAACGGCGCGGTGCAGGAGCTGGCGAAGTTCCGCCGCGCCCAGCAGGACGTCAAGCGCGAGGTCGACGAGGGGGCCGAGGCGATCGGCGGCAACGTCCAGCGCATCAACTCCCTGGACGACATCATGAAGCAGGTCAACCCGCGGCTGGCGAACTTCGCCCTCCGCTGGGGCGCGATCGCCGCCGGCGTGGCAGTCGCCTTCACCGCCATCGACAAGCTGGAGGCGAAGCTCAACCAGCTCTCGGTTGCGCTGGGCGGCGCCGAAGACGCGTTCGACATCCACCCGATCCTCCCGCCGCTGAACCAGGGAGTCGAGTCGCTGGCGCAGGGGGTCGACGACCTGAGCGTGGCGATCGAGCGCTTGAAAAGTGGCGATCTCCGCGGCGCGCTCCTCGGCGTCGGCCAGGGCGCGGAGGAGCTGGCCAACCTCCAGCGCATTCTCCGCAGCGAGGGGATTGACCCCACCAACCTCAGCCTCGAGGAGCAGCGCCGCCGGGTCGAAGAGCTCGGCCGCACGCAGGCGGTCCAGCGTGGCGAACAGACCGCCTACAACGAGAGCGTCCTCGGCTCGGTGGCGGCCTTCGAGGAAGCGCAGCGCCGCGTCCTCGCCCTGGTCGAAGAGGTCCGCCGCGGCGGTGCGCTATCACCTGAGCAGGTCGAGCGCCTGCGCGATGCCCTCTCCGGGCTGGCCGAGTTCGGCGCTCTGCTCGGAAGGGACCTCAACCCGCAGCTCGCGGAAGCCGCCCGGGGCCTCGGCATCGCCACGACCGAAGCCGAGCGCACCGCCCAGGGCCTCGAGCGCCTGGCGGCTTCCGCCGGCGCTTCCGCGCGCGAGCTCGCGAAGCAGACCGCCGAGCTTCTCAAGACGATCGAGGCCACCCAGAAGCTCAACCCCAACCTCAACACCGAGCAGCTCTCGGCGCTGTTCAAGGAGCCGATCCAAGCCGCCCTCGATGCCTACGCCGCCCTCGGTGCCCAGGCCCCGGCCGAACTCCAGAAGATCGCCGACAAGCTGGGGGTGGTGAGTAGCGCCACCGAGGAGCTGGCAAAGCGTACCGACGCGCTGCTCGAGAAAATTCTCGGCAGCAGCAAGCTCACCGTCGCCGAACTCAAGAAGCAGCAGGAGGAGCTGCGCGGCGTCCTCGAGCTGGTCGACCCCAAGAAGCTGAAGTTCGAGAACCCCGAGGCCTTCGCCCGCCTGCAAGAGGAGATCAAGAAGCTCCTCGAGGGGTTCCGCGAATTCGGCATCAAGGTCCCGCAGTGGCTGGCGGAGGCCGCCACCGGAGCCGACCTTTTCGTCGCTGCGATGGAGGTCGCTGGCGCCAGCGTCACCCCGTTCGCCGGCGCCACGCGTGACCTCGGCGTGGCCGCCACAGACGCAGCTTCCGGCCTCGCCGGTGGGGCGCAGGCCACGCAGCAACTGGGGACCGCTGCCCAGGGCACGGGGCAGATCGTCCGCCGGCTGACGGGCGAGGTCCTCGAGGTCGGCGAGGCCGCCGAGGCGAGCGGGGAGGATGTTGATCGGATCGGCGGCCGCATCGTCGAAGTGGGTGAAGCGGCCGATCACACCGGCGACGTGATCCGCCGCACGGGCGAGGACGTCAACCTCTTCGCCGCCAGCGCGAAGCAAGCGGGCGAAGAGGCGCAGGGTGCCGCGGCCGGCGTCACTGCCGCCGGCGACGCCGCGGGCGATGCGGCCACGAGCTTCGTCGAGGCCGGCCGCAAGGCGACCGAGGCGGGCACGGCCGTCAAGACCGCGGGCAAGGGTGCGAAGGAAGGTGCGAGCGGGTTCGGCGACCTCGACGTCGAGGCGGTGGAAGCGACTGGCGCGGTCGAGGAGCTGCGGGGGGCGGTCGAAGGGGCCACGCAGTCGATCGCCGTCATCGACGAGCGAGTGGCCGCGCTCTCCATCACGGTTGGAGGCCTGGTCACCGCGGTCGGTAACCTCGCGGCGGTTCGTTTCGCGGAGCCGATCCTCGCGGAACTCGCCCTCGTCGACGTCAAGCTGGCCGAGGTCCTGCGCAAAGTCGGGACACTCAAGCAGGAGCTCGAGGGCTAGTCCTGCGATGCCGGGGTTCGGCTATCTCGCCGGCTTGCGCGCCGAGCTCGCAGCTACGGCGGAGTCACTCGACCCGGTTCTCGCCAGGCTGAAGAGCGCCCGTCAGGAGGTCACCCTCCTCAAGCCTGAGGTGCAGGCGGCGGTGGATCCCGCGCCGCTCGCCGCCTATCGGCAGTCCATCTCTGCGGTCCGCAGCGAGGTGGTCACCGTCGTCGAAGCAAGCCACCAGGTGACCGCAGCCGCGCGGGAGGTTGAGGAGCACCGCAACGGCCTCCTCGACGGCAGCGAGCTCCTCAAGAAGGTGCTCGGCGAAGTCACCGAGGCTGCACAGGCCAGCACTTCCATCGTAGACCGCCTGCCCGAGAAAACCCGCAGCGCGACGTCGTCGGCGAAGAATGAGCTCGGGTCAGTCGCCGCGGCCGCTGAGGCCGCAGAGGGCTTGGTCCGCGCCTCGTCGCAGCGGATGGCGCAGCAGGTCGCGGCCAGCGCCGCCGGTGTGAAGACGGAGCTCCAGACCGGCATCCGCACTCCGGTCGAGCAGGCCGCGGCCGACGTCGAAAAGCTCCAGATCCAGGTCGCGCAGCTCACCTTCACCACGCGCATCGACGGCGAGGACGTGCCGATCCGCGACGCGGTGACCTTCCTAACCGGCGACCTCCTCAAGCTCTACGACGCCCTCGGGCCCTTCCTGCCCCGCAGCCGCGAGGTGATCAACCTCCTGACCGAGCTGCGGGTGCAGCTGCTCCGCGACGAGCTGACCATCGACCAGATCGTCGAGCGCCTGAGCGGCAGCTACATCGGGCTTGCGCAGCAGCTCGCGAAGCTGGTGCGGCTGGTTCAGTCGGGAAAGGCCACCGTCGAGCAGCTCCTGCGCGCCGCCAACGACCTGCAGCGCCTCTTCCCGGGCGGCGAGGCGGCCGCGCTGGCCGACGAGATCGTCGAGGCCCTCGCGCGGGGAGAGTTCGATTGAACCCCCCGATCACCAAGGGCACCATCGCTCCGGCCACGTTTGACGGTTACGTGATCCGCGCAGCCGGCGAATGGGAGGTGCGGGAGACCGAGCTGAAGGCCAACCACCAGGCCGCGTCCGGCCAAATGCGCGAGCAGCGCGCCTGGTCCGGCGGTGCCGCCTACCCGGCGATCGCCGCCCGCCACACCTTCACGCTCGACTATGCCCACCTCGGTGGGGCTGCGGATGCCGTGCGCGATCGCCTGGCCTTCCCCGGCCCCCACAGCCTCTGTCTCTGGAAGCACTTCTTCCTCGGCTACTACGGCGACGGCGCGCGAACCGACTTCCTGCTGAAGCCGCTCTGGCGGGTGGGGTACCACAGCCTCGTGCCGCCGGACGGGCTGACGGCCGATCACTTCGCCACGCAGGTCCTCGTCGGCCTGGAGACAGCGCCGCTGACGCTCCTCGACAAGACGACCGCCAACTACAACGCGGGCGAGCCGGCCGCCGGCGAGGTCTGGTTCGAGGAGAACGGCATCCGCTGGAAGCTCGGCACGGCGCCGTCGGCCGGGGCGCAGGTCGTGGTCCGCGTCGTCCCGATCTTCCAGGTCCTGACCGGCGGCGAGAGCGAGCGCCGCCACACCGACCCGCTCCGCGAGCCGCGCCGGCTCGTGCTCGAGGAGATGTGATGCGCGCCACCGCCACCGCCTGCCTCCTGCTCGTGTTGCTCGCGGCACCCGCCGCGGCGCAGGTCTGCCCGGTGACCTTCACCACGGCGCAGTACCCCTCCGTCGTCGGGCCGTGGAGCGTCCCGGTCTCCGAGGACCGCCTGCTCGACAACATCCTCGGCCTCTGCGGCGCCCGCGCCGAGGACTTCGGGACGGACCTCGCCCTCGACTGCTACCTGAAGTCGGGCGCCGGCGGCACGATCGTCTGCGGCGCCGCCGGCGGTGGTGGCGGCGCGCCGGATCCCCACGCGGCGAGCCACCAGAACGGCGGCAGCGACGAGCCCAACCTCGCCGGCCTCTCGGGCCTCCTGGCCGACCCGCAGACGCCCCTGCCCCACACCCACGTGGCCGCGGACACCAACTCCGGCGTCTTCGCGGCCGCGCGCCTCCCCGCCGCCACCACCACCGGCACCGGGATCGTCGAGCTCGCCACCGATGGCGAGGTCGCCGCCAACCTGGTCCCCCAGGCCAACGATACGCGCCTCTCCAACGCGCGCACGCCCACCGCCCATGCCGCGTCGCACGCCGAAGACGCCGCCGACCAGCTCCTCGTGGAGAACCTCGGCACGGCCTGCAGCTCCGGAGAGATCCCCAAGGCCAACGCCGGCGGAGGTTGGGACTGCGCGGACGACGAGACGACCGCCGGCGGCGGAGGTGGCGGGCCGGAGGGCGATCAGTACCACCCCGACCGCGAGCCCGCCTCCTGCGCCGTGTGCGAAGCCTGGGAAGGCAACACCGCGGCCCTCACCTGGGAGTGGTTCAACCAGGACACGGCGACCGAGACCGTCGAGATGGACGGGGCGACGATCGTGGGCGAGGCGACGGGCGACGAGGCGCGCGGCCGCGCGGTAGACCCGCCGAGCTCCGGGAACGTCGACCTCACCGTCACCGCGAAGGTCCACTTCTACGCCGGCACGGGGTCCGCCTGCGGGATTGGGATCCTCGACGGCGGGACGCTCGCCTCCCCGACCAACGTCGTCTACACCTACGCGAGCCAGGGCTCGCTCTCCTTCAACGACGCCACGAGCTTCGACTTCTCGACCGCCTCCGGCCTCTGGGGAGGCGTCTTCCCCGCGACGACCGCCACCTGGACCGGCGGCTCCTACTGCATCCAGCTCCGCTACACCGACTCGACGCGCGTGGTGCGGGCCTACTGGTCGAGGGACTGCTACCTCTTCCGCGAGCCCGCGTCCGGCAGCACGACGCTGTCGAACGACCCCATCAAGGTCTTCTACTTCACCCGCGACACCGCCGTCTGCCACGTCCAGTGGTTCCGCGTCCGGACGGGCGCCAACCGCGACCTGGCGGGGGAGTAGGGGGGAGCCCCGGGTTGATCGGAGCCACCGTCTACCTGCGCGGCACCGTCGCCGGCAGCGACGCGCCCGCGGCCACGCTCACCGGCTTCGTCGAGCCGGCGGGCGGGTTCGTGGAGCCCGGCTTCGTCGAGCCCGGGTTCTTCGCCGGCGGCGCGCAGCTCCCCACGCTCGTCGGCACCGTCTCGCGCGACGTCGTCGAGTCCGTCGACGGGCCCTCGATCCACTACGGCTGGAAGGTCAAGCTCGCCGGCGAGTGGATCCCCGAGGAGGACCTGGTCGGCCCGCTCGAGCTGGAGGAGTCGATCGACGCCGTCCCGCGCACCGCCTCGTTCGGCCTGGCCGGCCACAGCTACTCGATCCTGCGCACCATCCGCACCTGGACGCGCACCCCGGTCGAGATCTGGACCGGCAGCGGCCGCCCCGACAACTTCCGCGAGGAGCTGCGGCTCAAGGGCTACGTCGTCACCGCGGACCAGGCCGATGGGCATGAGCCCGTCCTCCGGATCCGCTGCGGCGACCAGGCCGTGCTGTTCGACCGCCACGAGACCTGCGACGAGGTGCCGCCGGACGCGGGCCTGCGCCGCGACGAGATCCTGGCAAGCGTCCTCGCCGGCGCCGGGATCACGCAGGTGGACCTGGTGCCCGGCGCCCCCTACAACCGCCCGCTCTTCACCGGCAACACGCCGCTCTTCAGCTTCGCGGCCGCGTGGGGCGAGCCGGAGGGCTGGGCGTACGAGTTCCGCACCGACGACACCTTCGCCTCCTACGTGCCGCGGCTGAAGCTCCCGCCCGAGGCCCCCGACCACGTCTGGACCCTCGACGACATCCTGGAGCTCGAGCCGGCGCCACCGCGCGACGTCGCCTCGCGCTGGATCATCCGCGCCACCGGCGCCGTCTTCGTCGACGAGCACGGCCTCGAGGTCGAGGTGACCCGCACCGAGCTCAAGGCCCTGAAGCTGATCGAGCGCGCCGTGCAGCGCCAGAACGCGGACGGCTCGATCAGCGAGCTCTTCCCCCCGGCCGAGGGCGAGCAGCTCCGCACGGTGCAGATCGTCGAGGACCAGCGCTCCCGCCGCGGCGGCCTCGACGTCTTCCAGGTCACCCGAGAGTGGGGCTGGTACAACCCGCCGGCGGCGAAGCTCCGCAGCGGCGGCGACTCCGACGGCCCGGTCGGCGGCTACTACTTCGCGATCGCCTATATCACCGGCGGCGGCGCCTTCGTCGCCTGGCCGCTCGAGGCCTTCGTCCAGACCGGCGAGCGCCGCCGCACGCCCGTTCACGACGTGAACGGCACCCTCCACACCGCCACCGCCGACACCTTCGCCTGGTACCGCAAGACGATGGCGGTGAAGGAGACCGACAGCGCCACCTTCAACGTGGTCAACGCCGGCGTCGCCGATGACGACGAGAGCTACTTCCCCTTCCAGCAGGCCGGCGCGTTCCTGACGCTCGAGGAGTTCGGCCTCAAGCAGCGCGACGTCGACACCTTCACCTACGGCCCCCAGGGCGCGGTCGTCACCGAGACCCAGAAGAGCTTCGGCTGGGTCTCCCCGCGCACCCCGGTCAGCGGCAACCCCTGGTACGTCCTGGCGAGCGGCGCCGGGCAAAAGGAGCTCGTCGCCGGCTGGCGCCAGTTCTCGGAGCGCCAGGTCACCGACCTCCTCACCAAGGACGGCCGCCTGGCCGGGACCACCCAGGCCGTCTACACCTACACCTCGCCCCACCAGGTGGCGGGCAGCTACGACTACGGCGACTACCACTCGAATTACGACCAGCAGCGCTTCGGCCTGACCCAGACCGAGATCAAGCAGTTCAACCAGCTCTCGGAGAGCGCCTACGAGGAGGTCACCTACTCGAGCGACCAGCCGCGCCTGGCCCGGATCATTCCCGGCCGCCTCCCGATGCCCCGCTACAAGGGCTCAGTCTGGACGCGCCTGGTCCAGCAGCCGATCGAGCTGGTCGTCGACGACCCGGTCCTCGAGGACTGGTTCGGGTTCCGCCGCCAGGTCTTCACCTCCGAGTACGTCCAGTCGCTCGACGAGGCCTCCGCCCTCCTCCAGCGCAAGCGCCGGCGCGAGCTCGCCTTCAAGCACGCGGTCAGGCGCCTCCGCACCAACGCCCGCCGCGGCGACACGGTGCTCGTCATCGACCCGCGCCACGGTATCGCCGACCGCTGCCTCATCGCCAAGGTGCACGAGACCTGGGACCTGGCGCCGCGCACAGCCGTCATCGGCCGCTACGACCTGGAGCAGCCCCTCTGATGCCGATCCGCACCGGCGCCGAACGCGCCGTCGAGGGGATCCACGAAGTGCTCCGCCGGCGCGAGCGCGCCACCGCCGACCTCGTCACCGTCCGCGTCGTCGGCCGCAACGAAGACGGCACCACCCAAGTCCAGCGCCTGGACGGCGAGTGCGTGCAGCGCGGCTGCGCCGACAACCGCGGCGAGGGCGAGACCTTCCAGCACCCCCGCCAGCCGTGCTTCTCGCCCGCGACCGGTACCACCGGCGTGGCCCTCCTCTCCCAGCGCGGCGCCGCCGCCGTGCTGTGGGTGGAGCGTCTCGACCCGCCCGACCTGCCCGCCGGCGCCGCGCTGCAGGTACAGGTCCACGGCCGCGGCTTCAAAGAAGAGACCCGCTTCGAGTTCCTGCGCCCGGGCACGATCGACGTCAACCCCGACGTCGAGATCACCGGCCAGGAGCTCATCAGCTCCGAGCAGGTGACGCTCGACGTCCTCGTCGCCGCCGGCGCCGAGCTGGTGCGCAACGCACCGATCGCCTACGACAACCCCGGAGCGGCCTTCTGATGGCCGCCACCACCCTCCGCCGGCGCCGCGATCGCGCTTACGGTGTCACCGCCAGCGTGCCGGTGTACCTCGGGTTCCTGGCCCACCCCGCTCCCGACGACACGCTGATCACGGCAGCACTCTACGGCGCCGATGGCGCGTGGCTCTCCGACTACCTCGTCGGTGACTGCGGTACGCAGCAGACCCGAGATGGCTTGGCCGTAGGAACCTGGGGCAGTCCCGCGAGCGCAGTCGATCCGGCCGCGGGAGCGTTGGTGGGGCACGACATCGTCTCCGGCGACATCTACACCTGGAACCTAGCGACCAACACGATTCACGAGTTCAACGGGAAGGTGCTCGGGGAGATGTTCGCGGCAATCGCCGATGGTGCAGAGGTTTGGTGGTTTCGTCTTTCCGCCGACCTCTTCCCTGATCTTGAAGGAGGCCAAGTCTTTCAGTATACGTGGCAATTGTTTGGAGACCCCTGGTCGCTTTTCCCGCACGTCAAATTCCAGGAGCTCCAGCGCGGCGCGGAGGCCTACCCGCCCGGCAAGAATTGGGTCGAGCCGGTCCTGGACCCGGAACGTTTCGGCGCTTGGTTGACCCCGGAGGCCTTCTACTGCCGCGTTCCGCTGCGGTTTCGGATCGAGGAGGATCCTGACGACCCGACAGCGGTGGTGAAGGACGTCATCGTCCGCGCGCCGCGAGAGCTCGAGGTCTTCCCCGCCACCAGCACCACCGAGACCATCCTCGACCCGCCGGCCGACGACTTCGCGCTCGCCGGCGTCGGCATCCCGAGGCCTGGCACCACCCAGGCCCTGGCGTTCGTCACCGCCGGCGCCCCCGCCGCAACCCTCCACGCCCTCGACGACGAAGGCGAGTCCAGCGTCGTGTGGCCCTCGGACGGCGGCTGGGATCTGGGCGGCTCGACGCCGATCAGCCACAACGTCTCTCGCTCGGGCGCGGAAGGCTGCCTCTACACCGATCTCTCGGAGGTACGGCGCGGCCCCCTCCAGGACGTCGGCGCCGACCCAACCGCCGCCCCGGCGATCGCGGTTCATCCCGTCCTCGGCGTCAAGCCAACCTGCCTCTTCCTGATCGCCTGAGACCGCGCCGTGCTCGAGATCCTCAACGCCGACCTCACCCCCCTCGAGGACCTCGTCGTCCCCGGTCTCGAGGCCGGCCAGGACTCCGACGTCGTCGAGCTCGCCGTCCGCAACGCGACCGGTCAGGACGTCACCGACGCCCTCCTGGTGATCCAGGTCGAGCACCCGACCATCGCGGGCAAGTACGTCTCGGCCGGCTTCCCGCCGCAAGACGAGCTCTGGGCCCGCGTCCGGCTCACCGGCCAGGACGCCACCGGCGCCCCGACGCAGCAGAACCTCCTGACCGACTGGACCCCGATCGGCGCCTACGCCGCGCTCCACATTCCCAACATCCTCGCCGGCGGCATCCGCACGCTCGAGCTGAAGATGCGGCCGCCGTCCAACGCCTCGGTCGCCGGCTGGCGGTGGGCGCTCTCGACGATCGAGCTCGAGCACGCCCGCGCCGTCCCGGCGGCCCTGACCTTCCACCAGCGCGGGATCCTCACCGGCGTCGGCGACCCCGCCCGCTTCGGCCTGATCCGCGGCGGCGCCGTCACCGTCTCGGGCCCGGCCGACGACGAAGTGCACGTCGCCGCGGCCACCTGGGAACACCGCGGCCGCATCCGCGGGAAGGTGGCCACCGACCACACCCTGAACCAACAGGACGGGGCGGCCGCTGCATTGGCCGCCGGAGAGGCCTACGAGGCCGTCCTGAGCCTTGGAGCCACCGGGGTGGTGGTGACCAAGGGCCTGAAGGCCGTGGCGCCTGTGAAGCCCGCGGTGCCCGCGGGCGAGGTCTTCCTGCGCTACGTCAAGGTCGTCTACAACGCGACGGGCTCGGAGATCGCCGCCGCCGACCTCTCCGGCACCACCCTCTACGACCGCCACCTGGTCGAGGCCGGTGCCGCCCTCGAGGCCCTGGTTCACCCCGGCCAGGCACTCGGGGGCGGCACCTGGCGCTACTGGTCCACGCGGCAGTCGGTCCCCCTGGAGGACGACGCGGTCAACCTCCTCTGGCAGCTCGCCTCGGGTCTCCTCGAGGTGACCACCGACGACGTCCCGCCGGAGCTCACCGCCCTCGGCCCCTGGGCCGAGATCACCACCGCGGCCGGCGTGGTGACCGAGGTCAAAGACCTCCGCACCTACGCCGACGACACCGTCGTCCTCCACCTCCGCGGCGATCTCCCCGGCGCCGCCGGCGAGATCGTGAGCGCCCTCGTCGAGCACGAGCACCTGGCGCTCGAGCGGATCGTCGCCCGCCTCTCCGACAACGGCGGCGGCGCCAGCGACGAGACGGTGCTCGACCTCGAGATCAACGGCGCCACCGTCTACACCAGCTTCGCCACCGACGACCAGCGGCCGCAGTTCCCCTTCGACGCCGCGCCCGACGAGCTCGTCGCCGGCGACGGCTTCCACGAGCTCACCGACATCCGCCGCGGCGACGTCGTCGCCCTCCTCTCCGCCGCCCACCCCACCGGCGGCACCCCGGCCTGGGCCGAGGCCTACCTGATCTGCCGGAGGGCCTGACGGCAATGACTGAGCTTCTCGTGGCGGTGTTGACCGTCCTCATGTGGGTGCTGGGTGCGTTCCTGCTCGGCACCGTCGTGTTCACGCTCTATCTCTACCGCCATTCAACGCGGGCGCGGCACGTGCCGCCCGTCGCGCTCGGCTTCTCGATCACGGTGGGGATCGATCTCTTGAGAGCCTCGCTGGCGCAGATCCCGACCTGGGCGATGGCCACGAGGTGCCTGGGCTGGGCGCTGGTGCTCGTCGGGCTCCGCCGGCTCCTGATCGCGGCCGCCCCGCGGAAGAACGACCATGACGCCTGAAGGGATGCCGGTCTGGCTTTGGGCGCTCGTGACGGTCGTGGTGGCTCTGGTGGGGAGCGGCGCCGCCGCGGCTCTTGTGAACCGCAAGCACAGCGCGCTGGCTGCGAAGGCGACGGCCGCCCAGGCAGGTGCAGAGGCCGCCCGCACCGAAGCCGAGACCTACAGCAGGCGCGCCCACGACCTCATGGATATCGCGCAGAAGGCGGCGGAAGATGCAATCGCCAAGGCGCAACTGATCGCGGGTAAGACCCTCGAGCTCTCCGAGGCCCGCCACCAGTTGGCGATCGCCGACTCCACCATCAACCAGGCGCGCGCGGATCTGGGGCACGCGAAGGACGAGGTCGCGCACGCTCTTGCAACCCTCTCGCTGCGGGATAACGAGATCGCGAAGCTCAACCAGCATGTGACCGACTGCAACGCACGCCTCAAGGAGCTCGAGGAGCAGGCCGGCAGGCTGCGGGGCCGGGTGGCCTCCCTCGAAGCAACGCGCACCGTGAACGAAGACCAGCAACGCCAACCTCCCATGGAGACACCCGAATGAAACTCATGCCCCACTTCCTCGCCCTGCTGCTCCTCCTCGCCGTCCCGCTGGCCGCCGAGGAGCCCCCCACGGTCCGCGCCTTCCGCGGCTCCATCCTCCCGCTCAACGAATGGCGGCTCGGCCCCGAGTGGGCGAAGCCGGCGGCGCTGGTGACCGAAACGGCGCCCGCGGCCGCGGCGGAGGATCCCGATCTCCCGTCGCGGATGTCCGCGGCCTTGCTCTGCAGCCGCGAGGGCTCCTGCGAGCCCGCCGGCGCCTTCTCCATCATGCGCAAGCAGAGCAAGCTGATGCCGCAGCGCTTCCTCACCGTCGACGCCCTGGTGGGCGAAGACAAGATGGGATTGGCGCTGCTCCTCGAGCTCTTCGCCAACCGCGGCGAGGACAGCAAGATCCCCCGCATCTTCCTCGGGCCGGCGTTCGCCGGCGACTTCAACTGGACCGAGCTCGGCGGCTTGGTCGCCGGCGACGAGGAGACCGGCGAGGAGCCCAGGCCCAAGCGTGCCTGGGAGATCTTCGGCCTCCTCTCCATGAGGTTCTGACGGTGGGCGGCATGAAGCGCACCGAAGCCGACTGGCTCGGCCTGACGATCCGCAGCGAGAGCGACCAGCCGCACGAGTGGCTGCCGATCGGCTGGACCATCCGCAACCGCGTCCTCACCGGCCGCTACGGCAACTTCTACGAGGCGGTCGTCCTGTCGAGGAAGCAGTTCTCCTACTTCAACCAGTTCGCCGCCCTGGTCGGCGACCACGAAGCCCTCTTCGAGGCCGCCCTGAAGGGCTACGCCGGCGACATGGTCGGCTGGGCCGAGAACAACCTCGACAAGGCCACCGCCTGCGCCCGCGAGCTCATGGCGGCGCCGCGCTGGCACGCCCCCTTCGGCACCGATGTCATGCACTACTACTCACCGATCAGCATGGTGCCGAAGAACGCGAAGCCGCCGTGGCTGCGGCAGGCGAAGCTCCTGCTGATCCCTTCCGGGATCGACCCGCAGCGCTTCGTCTTCGCCGCGGGCGTGCCGTAGCCGAGAGGAACCGCCATGGAAGTCGAGATCAACCTGCAGACCGTGCTGGGGGCGATCGTCGCCACGGTGCTGTCGCCCTTCATCACCCAGCTGGCGAAGCGCTGGAAGTGGGCCGATCGCCTCGCCACCGCCGTGAACGCCGGCGTGGCGATGTGCCTTTTCGTCATCGCCTGGGCCGTCACCACCGGCGGCGACTCCGAGCAGCTTCCGGTGTGGATGATGGCCGGCCTCGGCGGCGGCCACCTGAGCACCGTCGGCTACAACGTCACCAAGCAGGCGCGGGTGGCCACGGCGGCGCCGCCGCGGCGCCCGCGCCGGAAGCGCGCGGCGCGAAAGGCGCCGGCGGCCGCCAAGGCGCGGCCGCGGCGGCGCCCGAAGCGCCGGGCCTAGAGCTGCCAGTCTTCGAGGGTGAGGTCGATCAGGTCCTGCTCCGCTTTCTCGAGGACCTCTAGCGCGCCCTCGAGGCCGATCTCCTCGCCGATCGAGCAGAGGAGGTCGACGATCAAGGGGCGATCGCCGAAGCCGGCGCGGGCGGCGTCGAGGAGGACTGCTCGTTCTTCGGGGGCCAAGCGCGGCATTCGAGCTACCTGGGTTTGACGTTCGCCCTGACGCTAACCACTTGCGCGACAACGGAGCTCGGAATCATTGCCTCGCCGGTGAAGGTTCCTTGCATTCCAGGCCCCAAACTGAGCCGCGTTCCGTAGTCAGTGCTCACTACGATGCCCCGTCCGTCGAGCCATTCGATTTCCACGTTGAAGGTCACAGGCACGGCCTCGGCGTTGGCGACGACAAGCTGCCAGGCGTAGCGGGTACCGAAGTTGGTGGTGTCGGTCGCTTTGGACGAGACAGCGACCATTCGCAAATCCGGCAGCCGGCCTGATGTTCCCGCCGCCGGGTGCGGCACCTCGAGGCTAATGGGCGGAGGTAGCGACCGCGCCACCGGCGGCCGGCGGCTTGGCGCCCGTGGTGGCGAACCAAGGATATAGGAAGGGTCGGTGAGCTTGTCGGCTTCCGCAGAGGCTCCTTCCACGGCCATCTCGTCGAGCTCGAAATACTTTCGCGCGCCGGAGACTCCATACCTCTCCGCGGTAATTGTGTCTACCAGGTCTGCACCAGCCGAGATCGCAACTGCGCTTATAAGGCCCCCGAGTTCCCGACGAAGGCACGCACCGCCCATGTGTTCTGAAGTTCTCAGCAGGCCCCCGACTGCATCCGCGACGTGGGGATCTGGGGGTGTCGAGATGCCCTGCCTTGCGTCGAAAACAGCGACCAGCAGTTCGTTGCAGATGGCCCGGTCGTGCCCGAAGGGCTGCTCGACCGCCCGCTGAAGAGCTTGCGCAACTCGCCGAGCATGCGGCGCGTAGACATCGTGGTACCAAGAACGCATCTGATCCTCGAAGCCAACGGCTCTTGGCGCCGGGGCAGCTGCCGCGGGAAGCTGCGCGAGCGGCAGCCCCTTCTCAGGTCCGGGTGCTGCGGCCGCCGCGCTTGCACCCGGCGGGGCCTCTGCCTCGGCTCCCCCGGCTTGCTTCGGTTCCCCGCCGCAGCCAGCAGCCGTTCCAAGTGCACAGATGAGAAGCAACCACTTTGGCACGCTCGGTCTGTTCCTACCGTGCGACACTTCAGTTCCAGCGGGCCGCGTGCTCGCACCGGGCGCCTCCGGACCCGCCAAAGAGAGGCTCACCACCATGCGTCGGATGCTGATCTTCCTGGGGCTATGGAGCATGCTGCTGTTCGTGGGGATGCAGGCGGAGAAGTCCCCGCGCCCTGAGCCGGGCGGGCCGGCAAGTGTCTACGAGGCCAACGGCGGCTGCACCGATCCTTTCGGGGCACCGCGCCCGTGCTCCTAGCATTCCGTAAGTAACGGGCTTTGTGGTATGGTCCAGGGCGACGTCGAGACCAATCGAGTGAGCGCTTCCCTGAACACCGGCGCCGCCCTGGATTCTCTTTTCGACACCCGCACGCCCGCGCGCGTTCTTCTCGCGCGCAACTCCCCGCGCCTGGCCCGGCCCGAGTACTGCGCGGCGCTGCTCGCATCGTCGTGGGCGCTGCGCTACGAGGACCCTGAGGAAAGCGCGCTGCAAAGCGAGTGTGCCTTCGCTATTGCGCAGCGCGTCGGGGAACCGCCGCTTCTGTCGCGTGCTTCCGCAGATCTCGGGAATGCCCGCCGACGGTTCGGCCGATGGTCCGAGGCCGCGCGGCTCTTCGTTGCCGCGGCGCGCCTTGTCCCTGGCGACGCAGCAGCGCTGGCGCGCATCGAGTCCTTCCGGGCCGCTCTGTACAGTGCGCGGCGCCAGTGGCCAGCGGCGCATGCCGCCGTCGGGCGGTCGGCCATCCTTTACGAGCGCGCCGGGGATCACTGGGGCCGCCGAGCAGCCGTCATCCAGTGCGGGATCTGCTACGTTGAGCAGGGTGAACCCGAGCGCGCCATTCCCCTCCTCTTCACCACCGCCAATGCACTCGCGGGCACACCCGAGCGAGATCTGCTCCGCTTCGCGCTCCAGCCGCTCCTCTGGGCGCTGGTCGACGCCGGCGAGGCGAAGCGCGCGCACCGCTGGTACCGGATGGCCCTGCCGGTTTTTGCGGGCGGGGGAGCGCACTACCGCCTCAAGGTTTCTTGGCTCCTCGGCAGAATTCTCGCTGCCGAAGGCGCCCATGCGGAGGCGGCCGCCGAGCTCGAAACCGTGCGCCTTCGGTGCGCAGAAGCCGGGCTGATTCAGGAAGCTGCGCTCGCGGGCTTGGACCTGGCCGTTGCCCACGCCGAGCTGCTCGACCGCGCGGCGCTCCGCCGCGTGCTTCTGGAGATCCGCCCACTGCTCAGGGCGCTCCGGTGCAGCCGCGAATCGCTGGCCGTCAAGATACTTGAGCCGGCCGCGGCAGAGCCCTCGATTATCCTTTTGCGCGAAGCCGCCCGCCTCATCCACGCGCTACCCTCGCACCGCCCAACTAGGCGGTTAGCCTCCGCCGCCGTTTCCGCGGCGCCGGGGCTCGGCAGTGGGCGCGTCGTGCCTCTTCGCTAGCTCCGCGTCGAGCGCCGCCGGAAGTTGCGCGGCGAGTTCCGTGCGCACTGCCGTTTCCAGCATGCGCTCCATCTCTTCGTCCTCAAAGCCGAGTGTTCTAGGGGAGTCGGAGCTTCCGCCAGACTGCACTTCCTCGAGGATTTCCGCCAGCTCGCGAAGGCTGGCCTTGTAGCCATCCAGCAGCCGCTCCAAAGTAGGTATCGCTGGAGCGGTAGCACTGGTCTCGTAGCGGCTTATGTTGCCGTCGTCGATCCCGGTCGCAGCTTCCGCTTGCGGCTGACTGAGCCTGCGTCTTTTCCGAAGACGAGCAAGTGCCTCGCCGAGCCCCTCTAGGGCGGTCACGTCACCAAGTTTAGTTGGCGTACCCAAAGGGCGCCAGCCTATAGCAAACGGTCTATCTACGTAGATTTCGCCGGAAACCCCTTGACAGTACGTTGGAACCGCCAGTAGTCTCTGTCCATGCCAACGGAACAGAACGGGGCGTTGCAAGCGAGCGCTGTACCTGCCCGCTTCCGCCTCCGCCGGTACATCTTCGAGGTTGCCGCCCTCAAGTTGTGGCAGGCGGCGGGTCGGCTCGAAGTCACTCCCGGCCACCTGTCGAACGTCATCGCCGGGCGGGATCCCGTGAGCCTTGCGCTTGCGGCACGCATCGAGCGCTGGACGAACGGCGAAATACCGGCTGTCGACTGGGTGCCGCCACCCAGGTCGAGGAGCTCCTTGGTCGGCGCTGGCGTTGACGAGAAGGAGCTCGGGTGACGACCCCCGCCGAGACCAGCGAGTGCCAGGAGCTCGTGCTCCAGCTGCTCGGCGTCTTCCACAAGCTCGACGCGCCCACGGTGTGGCTGATCAACATCAACCTCTTCGCCTCGTGCGTGGGGGTCGAACCCGCGGACGTGAAGCTCGACGTCGCCGCCGGCGGCGCGCGAGCGGCGCGCTGGCCGGCCTTCGCGCGCAACGCTGAGGGCATCTGGCTCGCGACCCGCGACGACCTCTTCGCCTGGTACACCAGCAACTTCCAGCCGGTCTGCCCTTGCGATGAGCTCGAGCTGGAGATCTATGCGCCGCCAGCGGCGGCCGCGGGCCTGCCCGCCCGCTACGGAGCCCACCCATGAAGCTCTTCGACCTGGCCACGGGCCTCGCCCTCGGCTTCTCCGCGGGCCTCCTCTGCCGCGACGTCGCGCGGCTCATCACCCACTACTGGCCGCGCCGCCGCGAGCTCCTGGCCGCCTACCTGCAGCAGCGGCGCCTACGCCGCGGCAGCGGTGGCCCGCAGCCGCCGGGGCCGGTCGTCTGCGGCGCCCTCCCGCCGATCGGCGACGTGCCGTGCGGCATGCCGTTCACGCCGGTCGGTAGCGGCGAGCACTACTCCGAGTTCCGCTGCAGCGCCGGCCACCGGTGGAGATGGTACGGGCCGCACGCGTCCGTCCAGCGCGCCAACACCTGGCAGCTCTTCCCGGACAGCAGTCAGGCAGAGCAGGCGATGGCGCGGTGACGTACCACGTCCGCATCGCCGGCACCTGGCGGCCGCTCACCGGCCTCACGCACGCCGACATCTGCGATCGCGCCGAAGCCCTCGGCGCCACGGCCATCCGCGACAGCGACGGCGGCCTGCAGCTCAAGAGCCGCGGCCAGTGGTGCTGGTGGATCCCCGCGATCGGAGAGGAGTGAGCCCCATGCCGAGCTACGAGTCGAAGGCCCCAGCGACCTACACCATCCGCGGCGGCGGGTTCCCGCTTTGCCCGGTGGTGCGGTCGGTGGCGAACTACTTCACCTCGCGTCCCACCAGCGCTGCCTCTGGCCGCACCGAGCACGGCCGCGGACCCCACCCCGCCGCCAAGCCCGGGCCCGGCCGGAAGCAGTGCTGATGTGACGACAGGGTGTTCCACGGGCCGGTTGCCGACGAAGCGATCGTCCCTTTGAGCGCGGCCGCCGCACCAGAGGCCGGCCGCGCGGAGGTTTACGAGCTGCGCACCACAGGGTTGGAGAGCCAATCGGGCGATCGCTTGCGCGCGTTGCGCATCCCGCCGGAGGGCCCGGTTGGTGGTTCTCCTTTTGCCCCTCCGGCGGGGCCTTCTCCCAGCGCCGTCGCGCCGATCTTCGCGGTAGAGGCGGACCGCTGGCTCGCGCAGCTCACCCACCACCTCGCCACCGCGCGGCTCGCCGGCGTCACCGTCGCCAGCCTGCCCGCCGCGGTGCGCGAGCTGCTCGACGCGAAGCGCGCGCAGGCCTTCCTCGACGTCTCCTACTGGGTGCTGGCGATCGTCGCCTGGCGCGAGCGGCTGCCGCAGGTCGAGATCCCGCGCGCGGCCCGCCGCCGGGCGATCCAAGCCCTCCTCGAGGTCCCCGGCGCCCAACCCCTCGGCCAGGTCCTCGAGGCCTGGTCGATCGCCTGCCGCGAGCTCGTGCGGCTGCAGACGAACTAGATGGCCCAAACCGGCTCAGGCTACTACCGGGTGCGGCGGCGACTGGACGGCAGTGTCGAGGTTCTGTTGAGCCGAGCCGGCGAGTTCGGCTCCACTCTCCACGCAGCGTTTCACCTCGCCTGCTGCGCAGCCGGGTGGGCGCCATTCGACAACCTACAGCGACCAGAGATCCCGCTAGAGCCCACACGTTCACGGCCTGAACAGGGGACCGCCAGTGGCTGACCGCCGCGGCCGCTCGCGGGTGTTCGAGGCCTGGCTCGCCGGCAAGGCTGCGCCGGCGCCGCGGCGCGAGGATCACCCGCAGCGGGTGGCGCGATTGGCGCGCGGGTGGCGGCTGATCGACCTCTCGGCGGCGACAGCCGCCACGGAAGCCGGCCGCGTCGACCATCGGCGGCTCTGCCACTACGAGCAGGGCCGGCACGTTCCGCACCGCGGCGGCCGCGCCGTGCGCGCCTTGGCTGCCGCCTTCGGGCTGCCGGTCGACGACGTCGACGCCTGGTTCACGCGCAAGAAGCGCTCACCGCGGCGGCCGCCGACGACGACGACGCTACATCCCCACGCCTGGGCGCGCATCGAGAAGCGCCTGTCTCAGGAGGGGCTCGGCCGCCGCCTTGGAGTGTCGCAGCAGTCGGTCGCTTGTTGGGAGGCCGGGCTTGCGCGACCCACGGCGCGACGTCGCAAGTCGATCGCCAGGATCCTCGGCCAGCCGCCGGCGGTGGTCGACAGCTGGTTCAACGTCCCCGAGCCCCACCAGGAGGTGTCGCCGTGAAGCATCGCCCCCTTCTCGCCCTCCTCGCCGCCCTCGCGATCGCCGGCGCCGGCTGCGCCTCCGCGCCGCCGGCGCCGGCGTACGACGACGCAGGCTGGGCAACCGCCGATGCGGCCGCCGTCGCCGAAGCGGCGCTCTCCGATCCGGCCACGGCGGAATGCCCGGCCGCCTACGCGATCGAGGGCGAGCGGCTCGAGCGCTGCTTTCACCGGCAGTGGCTGCACGAGAACGGCGCCCCGGAGCAGCTCTGGAACCCGCGCGCGCCTGGCTACCGATGGGATCCGCTGTGGGCCCCGGGCCGGCCTCGCGTGCGAGCGGCCGGTGCGCCAGGCGTTGGTTTCGTCCCGCCGCGGGGAGCCCAGTCGTGCTGGACAGGCTCGCAGAGGGGCAGTACGAAGTGCTTCCCGCTCAACACCTCGGCCCGCCCCTTCGGGCCGACCGGGACCGGCCCCTTCGATAAGGCGGCCTTCGCTGCGCGCTACTTCGGCGGGGACGTCAACGCCTGGACCGGCTGTTGCCCGATCGGGCAGGCGGCCGAGTTGTTCTACCCCGCGAACACCGCCGCGCTGACCGCCGCCTACAACGGCACGTGCGGCGAGATCTCTCTCGCCGGCGCCGGCCGGAACGGCGAGCCGACCGAGGAAGAGCTCTACGACTTCGCCGTCACGACGGGCCGCTGTACCAGCCCCTACCGGAGCTGCTGGTTCAGCCTGAAGGCCGGCGGCCGCGAGGACCTTCCCCTCGACGTCGTGACGCCGGCCAACTGGTCGAGCCACACCTGGTGGCTGAGCCGCGACCTGATCTGTGCCCCGGGCAACTACGACGCGAAGTCCGCCCTCTGCGGAGGGTGGCCCGCCTGGTATCGGGTCGACGCGGTGCCCGCGGGCGTCCCCTGGTGCGGCGCCCCGCCGCTGCCGCCACACCCACCGCCGGCACGCTGCGGCGACGGCAGGGTCGACCCCGGCGAGACGTGCGCCACCTGCGCGATCGACCAGCCGGCCGGCTCCTGCACGCCGCCACCGCCACCGCCACCGCCACCGCCACCGCCGCCCGACTGCAGCGCCTGCCCGTGCCCGCCGCCACCCGGCCCGCCGGCGGAGTGCCTCGACGTCGAACGCCTGCAGGAGACGACAGAGCTCTTCACCCGCGTGATCGCCATCGCCGGCGCCGGCCGCCGCGCGCGCGCGATCGCGCTCGACCGGTGCTTCGACGCGATCGTCGCGCAGTGGCGCGCGAAGCCGTGACTGCCGCAGCGAATGAGCCTACCCCCCCCCCCCCCACTTCCGGAGGGGCGCGCGTTCTTCCGCCGCGGCGGGACGCTGGCGCGGTACGTCGCGCTGCGGATGATGGGCGTGGCGGCGGAGATCGCGGTGCTCGAGGTGGCCGGTCGGCTCCTCGAGCGGCGGCCGTGGCGCCGCGTGTGGCCACGGCGGGTGCTCGTCGGCGAGGTCCTCGGCCGCGCCGAGCTCGCGGCGCGCGCGGAGGGGCTCTGTGAGTGATCCGGCGCGCTGCGTGCGCTGCCGCAAGGCGATCAGCGACGAGGGGCTGGCGCAGTCGCTCGGGGGTTTCGACCTCTGCGTCCCCTGCAACGCCGAGGGCTTCTTTCTCATGATCGTCGAGACGATTTGCTACCTGATGCGCTACGGGATCGCGCACGGGACGCCCTGCTCGGTCGCTGCGTCCCGCGTTCACCTGGCCTAGCGAATGGTCGACGAGACCCCCACCCCGGCCGGCACCCCGACGCACGGCCCCGGCGTCTCCTTCTACCAGCAGGTCCAACCCTTCGCGCTCGAAGACGAGGCCACACTGCCGAACGACAAGGTGATCCACGGCTCGGCCGCGCGGGTCTACAACCTCCTCCGGAAGACCCGCGAGACCGGCTACCGCTTCCCGGTCGGCCGGCACCTGGCACCAGAGGGCGGCTGGGTGCCCACGTGGGTCCTCCGCGAGCCCTGGGCCGGCGGCTCCGCCGGCGATCGCCGCCTCCGCGGCCTCCGCGCCGCCGGCGTGCGGATCGAGGAGCAGGCCCACATCGGCGAAGAGGACGGCCACGAAACCCGCTCCTGGCTCTGGCGCCTGCAGGACGGTGCCGCTGCGGCTGGCGCCACCCCGCCGGCACCACAGCGCACGGACCTTGCCAGGCTCACGTTCAAAACGGTCTACGGCGCCGCGCCAGAGGGGCCAGGAACGACGATCGACGTCACGCCCGGCGCCCAGCACCCCCTCGCGCCCAGCGCTGGGCTTTGGACGCGCCTCGGCGACCTGCGCGACCCGGAGTGGAGTCTCGAAGCGGCCGCGGAGCGCTACCGCCTCGAGCTCCTCGACCTCTGGCATGCCGGCACCCTGCTCAGCGGGCTCAGCGACACCCGCCGCGCAACGTTTTGGGCCGATCCAGCCTGTCCCTTCAACCCCCTCCCCACGCTCGCGAAAGCCCTACGCGCCCTCGGCGCCTCGGAGGACGCATGAGCCGCAAGCGCTCCATCTCCTCCGGGATCGGCAGCGACGAGAAGCTCGAGCTGGTGGCCAGCGGCCCGGACGGCCAGGGCCTCGACCTCACCGCCGCGATCGCCGTCTGCCTCTGGCCCTGGCTCCTTACCGCCTTCGACGACTGGGGAATCTTCCAGGGCTCTGCCCACGACGTGCGCACCAAGGTCGCGCAGGCGCTGGCGACGACCACGGCGGTCATCGACGAGGCGCTGAACCGCCTGGCGGCCGCGAAGCTCATCCTTCGCTACAGCCACGGCGGGCGGCCGTACATCGCCGTCTTCAACCTCGAGTCCTGGTTCCGCCACCAGAGCTACATCCCGCACGTCAAGAAGCGGCTCGAGGTGATCGAGCGGCGGCCGTGGACCCCGGTGGAGCACCTCGAGTGGTACATGCTGCACCAAACACCGCAGGACGGCGCAGAACACCGCAGTTCAGCGCAGAGCGCCGCGGAACACCGCGGAACACAGCCGGTCGAGCAGGCAGAGCAGGAAAACGCCGCAGATCAGCCGGAAACACCGCAGAACACCGCAGAACACCGCAAAGTTGCACTCTGTGTACCTTCCCCTTCACCTGAACTAATACCCCGCACCCAACCGGAGGGGGAGCAGGTTCTACCTGCTCCCCCTCCAGCGGCCCAGGGGCCGCGAGAGGGTGGGGAGGGCGGCAGGGGGCAGAAGGGCCCGCTCAACGCCAGCCAGGCCGGCGTGGCGGCCCTCCAAGCCGTCTACCGCGAGCACCAGGTCGAGCCCCTCACCCCGACGATCCTGAACATGCTCCTCACCGAGGGCCTGCGCGACGTCGACCGCGTCGCGGCCAAGCTCCGGGAGGTCGCCAAGCAGGACCGCGGCCACCTCACCAACGTCCCCTACCTCCTCGCCTGCATGCAGCGCCTCGCCACCAACGGCGGCGGCGGCCTCACCGCGCCCGGCTTGACCGCCGGCGCCGACGACGAGCGGAGAGACCAGGTTGCAGAGCTTGAACGACTCTCTCGCGAGGATTGAACAGCGCCTCGCCGGCGCCACCGAGTGGCGCTGCCGCGGCTGCGACGATCCCCAGGTCGCGCTCGACGGCTCGCCGCCGCCGGAGGACCTGCTCTGCCACGGCTGCCGCGTCATCGCCGCGCGCCCGACCCTCGACGATCGGCTGCGCGAGGCCGGCGTCCCCGCCGAGCTCCGCCGCTCGCCCGACAGGGCGGCGTGGGAAGCCAAGTTCGGCCGGACGTGGCCGCGGAAGCTCGAGCCCTGGCCCGACGACGCGGTGATGGGCTACGCGTGGGGCGCCACCGGCAACGGCAAGAGCACCGCCGCCGCGGTGCTGCTGGGCGAGCAGATCCGCCGCGGCCGCGGCGTGCGCTTCGTGTACGGCCCGCTCGTCCTGGTGAAGCTGCAGGAGGAGTTCGACCGCCGCGAGCGGGTGCTGATGGGCCAGCTCCTGCGCGTCGAGGTCCTGGTCGTCGACGAGCCCTTCGTGCGCCTCACGAACTGGGGCGCCGAGCAGATGCTGATCCTCCTCGGCGGCCGCCAGGGGGAGCGGCGGCCGACGCTCGTCACCTCGAACCTCGGGCCGACGGCGCTGCAGCCGAAGCACGGCCCGGCGCCCTTTCCGCCGGCGCTGGTCTCGCGACTCCTGAGCGGCGCCGTCGTGCACTTCACCGGGCCCGACACCAGGCTCGAGCGCTCGGAGGCGCCGCGGTGAGTAAGCGCCGCGGCAACAACGGCGACGCGTGGGCCGAGCTCGGCGCGGCTCAGGCGCTCCCGCACTCGGAGGAGAGCGAGCGCGCCGTGCTGGCCGCGGTGCTCCTGGATCCGCGCGTGCTGCCCACCGTCGCGGGCCGCCTCCACGCCGACGACTTCTACCTCGAGCGCCACCAGCACCTCTTCCGCGCCATGCAGGACCTGGCCGACGAGGGGTCGCCGGTCGACGTCCGCACCATCCAGGCGCGCCTCGAGCTGCGCGACCAGTGGACCGCCGCCGGCGGCGCCGCCTACCTCGCGCGGCTCGACGTCGACCTGCCCGACCTCGGCCGCGTCGAGGCCTACGCCGACATCGTGAAGGACCGCGCCGTCCGCCGGCGGCTGATCCAGCTCGCCGGCGAGTCGGCGCGCGGCGCGCTGCAGGGCGACACGCCGACCCTGGAGCTGGTGGGTCGCCAGCAGTCCGGGCTCGTTGAGCTCGCCGGCGGCGCGATCGCGAGACGCGCGCAGCCGATCGCCGCGGCGGTGCACCGGCTCGTCGAGCAAATGGAGGACGGCACCGGTGCCGCGGTCCTCCGCGGCGCCCCGAGCGGGTTTCCCGCGGTGGACGCTCACACGAACGGCCTCGTCGGCGGAAACCTGATCGTCGTGGGCGGTCGCACGAGCATGGGCAAGACGATCTACGGCTTCCAGCTCGCGCTCAACACGGCGCTCGAGCGGAAGCGGCCGGCGGGGGTGATCTCGCTCGAGATGACCCTCGACGAGCTGGCGGTGCGCGCGGTGGCCAACCTGGCCGAAGTGGCGCTCGATCAGATCCGCGACGGCAACCTCTCACGCGGGCAGTGGATCCGCGTTCTGGCGACCCTGCGGGCACTCAACGAGGCACCCCTGTGGATCGACGATTCCCCGGGCTCGTCGGTCGTCGAGATCTGCGCCAGGGCGCACCAGGCGCGCGCCGAGCGCGGGCTCGAGCTCCTGGTCGTCGACTACCTGCAGCTGATCCGCGGCGACGACCGCCGGCGCTACGAGAACCGCAACCTCGAGATCGACGGGATCACGCGGCGCCTGAAGGCCCTGGCCAAGGAGCTGGAGATCCCGATCATCCTGCTGTCGCAGCTCTCGCGCCAAGCAGCCCACCGCGGCGGCGATCACCGGCCGCAGCTGTCCGATCTCCGCGAGAGCGGGGCGATCGAGCAGCACGCCGACGTCGTCCAGTTCGTCCACCGCCCGGAGGTCTACGAGCCCGTCGAAGAGGGCCTGCGGGGCCTCGTCGAGGTGATCGTGGCCAAGGTGCGCAACGGCAAGCCCGGCACGGTGGAGATGGGCTTCCGCGGCGACCTGAGCAAGTTCCTGCTGGCGCGCCCCGCGCCGCGGGGGCCGGACCCGTTCTAGAGGAGCCGAGCATGGCCAAGCCGAAGCCAGCGCCCCCAGTCGCCAGAGGCCGCCACGGCGGACCCATTCCGGCGCAGCTCGCCGGCCTCATCCGCGGGTCGGCCGACGACGCGACCGGCCTCATCCAGCCGAACTTCCTGGCGGCCCAGGACCTGCTGCGCGGCCGCATCGAGGACTGGCGCGCCTACAGCTACACCTACCCCGGCGACTCGAACCGCGACCTGAACACCTGGGCGGAGATCAAGGTCGCCTTCGCCGGCGTCGACATCCCGCACCGGAAAAGCCTGGCGCCCGTCGCCCCGAACTTCGCGACGACGTGGGCCGATCGAACGCGCCACCAAGGCTCCAACAACATCCCGCTGGCGCAGAACTCGGTGCGCCTCCACCTCGCCGGCCTGCGCGGCGACCGCGCGGCGTTCCGCAAGCTGCGCGCCTGGTGGCGTGCGTGGGCGTTCTTCCAGGAGACCGTCTACTGGGGCGCCCACGAGCTGCTTAGCCGCGAGTACGGCGGCGTCACCGTCGAGTCGGTCCTCTCCGCGCGCGCCGCGCTCCTCAAGTACGCCGAGCTCGACGACAACGGCTTGGCCGTCCAGGCGGCGCAGGAGCTCGAGCGCTGGCTCAACGAGTGGGTGGCGGAGAACGTGCCCTGCATCGTCCAGGTCGTGAAGCAAGGCATGCGCGGCGACGGCGCCCGCTCCGACCGCACCGACCTGGCGCTGTCCCTCGCCACCGCCGGCCTGCGCAGCGCGAGCGGCTACAAGCTGCGCAACCAGACCGAGCCGATCCTCGCCATCCTCCTGGGCGGTCTGATCCCCTGGTCGAAGTATCCGTGCGCCGACTCGGTGGCGATCGCGGCGGTGGCGGGCTACGTCGCCCCGCCGGAGCTCGTCGAGGCTGCGCGGCTGCACCTCGCGTGGATGGCGACGGACGGCTCGACGCCGTCGATCCTCGCCCCGGGCAGCCCGCTGCGCCGCTTCGCCGGGCTCGTGCCCGGCCTCCCGCCGCCCAAGGCGACGGAGTACCACCGCGCCTACTTCCGCGGCGCCGGCGGCCGCCTCGGCTGCGTCTCCTGGCTCGGCCAGGACACCCACCGCAGCACCAGCCCGACGCTCCTCTACGCCGTCGCCGGCGACGGCGGGATCACCATGGTGGCGACCGAAAAGCCGAGCGGCACCAAGCGCCACCGCAACGTCCCGCCGTCCTGGACCCAGTACGAGCTCAGCGCCGCCGGCGAGCTCGAGGTGACGGTGCTCCAGGAGCGCCCGGGCGGCCCGCTCGTGTACGACGCGAAGCGCATCACCAACGTCGTCGAGATCGACGGGAGGCGCGTGGCCGCTTGACGAACCGCGAGCACCTCCGCGAGCTGGCCCGCAAGATCGACGCCGGCAAGGTCCGCGCCGGCGTCGTCGTGGGCCGTCGCGACCGCGCCGTGTTGGTGCTCTACGCCGCGCGGCTTTCCTCGCCCGAGATCGCCGCGCTGCGCGGGACCGACCTCGCGCTCGAAGGCGACGGCCGGGTGCGGATCCGGGTGCAGACCGCGGAGCGCGTCGCCAGCATCCTGCTCGACGCGGAGGCCTCGGCCGAGCTCCTCGCCTGGATCGAGGAGTGGCGTCTATGGGGTGTCGAGCGGTGCCTGTTCAACGGCACGGGCCCGGAAGGGATCCGGCAGATCGTCTTCCGCTACTGGCGGAAGGACCGCCTCGCGCAGCCGCCGAAGGGGGCGCTGCGGTGAGCCTGACCGCCCTCCTCTACGCCCGCGCCAGCGCCGTCGACCCCGCCGGCGCCCTGGCCGAGCGGCAGGTGCAGGTCCGCGCCGCCGCGGCCGCGCGCGGCTGGCGCGTCGCCGGCGAGCACTGGGACGAGGTGCGCACCCTGATCGGCCGCCGCCCCGGCCTGGTCGGCCTCACCGCCGCGGTGCGCAAGGGCGGCGTCGACGTCGTCGTCTGCCCCTCGCTCCCCAACCTCTTCCGCGACCTGCGCCACCTGGTCTACTTTGGCGGCGAGCTGCTCGAGCGCCACGTCGAGGTCCTCGCGCTCGAGGAGCCGTTCGACACCACCAACCCGACCCAGCGCCCCGACTGGATCGCCCTCAGCCACCTCGGCGTTGCCTTCGCCGAGCGCCTCCACTCCGAAGCCGTCCACCTCGGCCGCCGCCAGGCCGCCGCCCGCGCCGCCGGCACCTGGGGCCAGCCGCCGAAGGCCGTCAACCCGCTCGAGCTCGCCGGCTACTGGCACGGCACCCGCGACCGCCGCCCCCTCAGCACCCGCGAGATCGCCCCCAAGCTCGGCGTCTCCCACGGCACCGTCGCCACCCACATCCGCGAGCTCCTCGCCGCAGGCACCCTCAACCCCGAGCTCCGCGCCAAGCACCTCGAAACCCACGGCGGCCTCCGCAAGGGTGGCCGGCCGGTGAACAAAAGGAGAGCGAAGTGACCGAGCCCCAGGGTTGCGGGGACGAACGGAATCGGCGCATTGAGCCTCCGCTCGTCGGTCGCGTGGATATCACTTACTACTGCACTGCGTGCGGCAACTCTGAAACCGTCTCCGTGCGCTGGCGCTCTCACCACGCGATGCCTCGCGGCTGGACGTGCCGGGACATTATCCCCACGAACGAACTGCCCCGCCGCACGGATCACATCTTCGCCTGTTCCAAGGCGTGTCGAAAGCTCCTCGACGCGCGCCATCCACCGCCACGAGTTCCGAAGTGGTTCACCAGCTCCTAGAGGGGGAGATCCCGATGACCACCGTCCAGCAGCTCCCCGTCGCCAAGATCGCGCCCAGCCCGGCGAACCCGCGGATCTTCCGCGAGAACGACCCCGAGCTCGTCAGCCTCGCCGCCTCGATCGCCGCCAAGGGCGTGCTGCAGCCCATCCTGGTGCGTCCGGTTCAAACCGTGAACGGCGTCACCCACCAGATCATCGCCGGCGAGCGCCGCTGGCGCGCCACGAAGCTGGCCAAGCTCGCCGACATCCCGGCGATCGTCCGCACCGACCTCACCGACCAGGAGGCCCTCGAGCTCACCGTCACCGAGAACCTGCAGCGCGAGGACCTGCACCCGCTCGAGGAAGCCCGCGGCGTCGCCGCGCTCCTCGCCATCGAGGGCACCGACTACCGCGCCGTCGCCAAGCGGCTCGGAAAATCGCTGGGCTGGGTGGCCCGGCGCGCCCGGCTGACGAAACTCGCTCCGTCCTGGCGAAAGCACTCGCAGGATCCGAAGAGCGCGGTCTCGACGTGGTCCGCGGCACACCTCGAGCTCATCGCGCGCCTCGAGCCCGACGTCCAGGCCGCCTTTCTCCGGCAGAACGAATACCTGACCAGGCAACCCAATCTCACGCTCGACGACCTGCAGCGCCGAGTGGCCGATCTCACGCACGAGTTGAAGCTCGCCCCTTGGGCGCTCGACGACGCGACGCTAGTCCCGAAGGCTGGCGCCTGCGCAGGCTGCCCCACTCGCAGCTCCCAGCATCCAGGCCTTTTCGAGGGCGGCGATCGCTGCCTGAACGACCAGTGCTGGAGCGACAAGCTGCAGCGTCACCTGGCGCGGCGCGCCGACGAGCTCGCGGCGGAGCACGGAAGCGTCATCCTGCTGCGAGGCCCCAACGGTTACGGCGAGGAGCCACGGATCGTCAAAGACCGGAACACGAACCTCATGGGCGAGTACGAGGTGGAGAAGGCCAAGGCCGGCGACAAGGGCGCAAAGCCGTCGCTCGTCGTCGCCGGCGACAACGTCGGGCACGTTCGATGGGTGAAGCTGTGCCAAGGCTTCACGACCTCCCGCCCCCCAGACACCTGGCGGCAGCAGGCGGCCGCCGCAGAGAGAAAGGCCAAGCTCGAGCGGTCGGTGCGGCGGCAGATCCACGAGGCGGTCCGCGCGAAAGTCACCGCGCTCCGCCGCGAGGACCTGGTCTTCATCGCCCTGGCCGTCTTCGAAGAAATTTGGAGCGAGAACCGCAAGCGCATCGTCGAGATGTGGGGGTGGAAGCGCGAGCAGAAGGGATACGGGGAGCGGTGGAGCGCGGCGGCCAGCCGCGAGATCCCGAAGCTCACCGAAGCGGAACTCGCCCGCCTCCTCGTCGACCTGGCGGTCATTCGGGATACGACGGCCGCGCCGTACGACAAGTCGAAGCCCGATCGCCTACTCGCCGCGGCGAAGCGGCACGGCGTCGACGCCGCCCGGATCCGCCGCACCGCCGCCGCGGCGCAGGCCAAGAAGAAAGCGAAGCCGAAGCCCAAGGCGGCCAAGAAGCCGGCCGCGGTGAAGAAGCGGAGCGCGAAGTAGGCCGGGAGCCGCCGGCACCGCCGCGATATGCTCTCCGTCGACCGCTCCCGCGAGATCCTGGGCCCCGACGCCGCCGGGCTGTCGGACGACCAGGTCGCAACGGCCGCCGAAGCGGCCTGGGAGCTCGCGCGGTTGCTTTTCGACATGCGCCCCAAGAAGCCAGATCCGGAACCCGCCGCGCCGGAGCCTTCCGTCCGATGAAAAGCGAGCCCGATCAGCTGATTTTCGAGACGAGTGGGCGGCGACAGTACGCCAAAGAGCGAATGATCGGTATCGCGCGACGCTCGGATGGCAGCTGGATAATCTGCCGCTGGTACGACGCTGTAGGCGGGTACGACGCTGTAATGGAATCGGGCGACACCGAGCGTTGGGATAATGACGGGACCTCCCCGACTGGCCGTCGGCTAACATTGAATGAGCGGCGCGAGCTCGCCGAGTACATGGCCCGGATGTGGCGGGAATGGGGCGGGGGCTGATGCCGCGCGCCTTCATCTACACCCGCGTCTCCACCGAGGAGCAGGTTTCCAACCTCTCGCTCGACGTCCAGGAGAGAGCCTGCCGCGACTACTGCGCCCGCGAGGGACTGCTCGTCGAGCGGGTGTATCGGGAGGAGGGCGAGTCGGCGCGCACGGCCGACCGGACCGAGCTGCGCAAGCTCCTCGCCGACCTCCGCGGCGCCCGCGGCCGCGTCGAGGCGGTGGTCGTCTACGACACGAGCCGGTGGGCGCGCGACCAGTTCGTCCACCAGTCGCTCCGGCAGCTCCTCTTGAAGTGCGGCGCCCGCCTCCGCGCCGCCACGCAGCCGCTCGACGACACCGCCGCCGGCCGCGCGATCGAGGGCGTCTTCGCCGTCTTCAACCAGCTCGACAACGAGATCCGCCGCGACAAGGTCACCGCCGGCATGCGCGAGACGGTGGCGCGCGGCCGCTGGCCTTGGCTCGCACCGACCGGCTACCTCAACGGCCGCACCGCCGAGGGCGAGAAGGCGATCGTCCCCGACCCCGCGCGGGCCGATCTCCTGCGCTCCGCGTTCCACCTGGTGGCGGGTGGCGCGCCGCCGGCGAAGGTCCTCCGCCAGGTCCACGACCTTGGCCTGCGGTCGCCGCGGGGCGGCGTCGTCCGCTACACCGACTTCGTCCGCATGCTCCGCAACCCGTTCTACGCCGGCCGCGTCCGGTCGGCGGTGTGGGGGATCGACGTCGACGGCCAGCACCAGGCGATCGTCGACGCCGGCACCTTCGCCCGCGTCCAGGTGCGGCTCGGCGGCACCGGCCGCGACAAGCCGTATCAGCACCAGCACCCCGACTTTCCGCTGCGCGGCTTCGTCCGCTGCGAGGGTTGCGGCCGGCCGCTGACAGCCTCCTGGTCGCGCGGCCGGCGCGGGGGCCGCTACCGCTACTACCACTGCTGGAAGAGTGGCTGCAGGGCGGTGAACGTGCGCGCCGACCGCCTCGAGGAGGACTTCGGCGAGCTGCTCGCTCGCGTCGAGCTGGCGCCGGCGATGCTGCGCCTGGTGGAGGCCTCGCTCGTCGAGCTCTGGCGCACGCTGCGCGAAGGCGGCGACCGCACCGCCGCGGCCGCACGCCGCCGCATCACCGAGCTCGCCACGCGCCGGCACCGGCTGATGGAGGCCTACGTCTACGAGCGGGCGATCGACCGCGACTTCTACGACCGCGAGCTCGCCGCCCTCGACGAAGCCGAAACGCTCGCGCAGTTGGAACTCCACGACGCGCAGCTCGAGGACCTCGACCTGGAAGCCACCCTCGGCTTCGCAAGGCACGTGCTGACACACACTTCGCGCCTGTGGCGGGACGCCACCACCGACCAGAAGCGCCGCCTGCAGGCGCTCATCTTCCCATCCGGTGTGACGTTCGGCGCAGAAGGACTTCGAACCCCCGAACCAGCCTTAATTTTCAGGCTCTTACAACCCACTGCAGCCGGCGAGGGGAAAGTGGTGGAGCAGAAGGGATTCGAACCCTCGACCCCCACGTTGCGAACGTGGTGCTCTCCCAGCTGAGCTACTGCCCCACGAGACAGGAGACCGGGCATTGTACCCGGCGCCTGCGCGGCCCGGCAACTCGACGCACCGCGAGGCACGGATCATGCTACCCCTTGCGGGCACGGCCCGGACGACGGGCCGTCCCGGACATCCCGAAGAACCAGATTGGAGGCTCGAACATGCCAGAGACATTTGGAGACACCGACACCCTGGGCGGCGGCACCGCCGGCGTCACGGGTGCCGAAACGGCGGCCGGACGCGCCGACGGCGACGTGCTGACCGCCCGCGACAAGTTCCGCAAGGTGAGCGAAGAGGTGCGCCGCGGCGCCGAGGTGGCGCGCGAGCGCTACAACGACGCGGCCGAGAACCTCCGCCTCGGTTACGACAAGGTGCGGGTTCAGGCCAACGACGTCGGCGGCCAGGTCAACACCTTCGTGCGCGACAACCCCGGCAAAGCGGTGCTGCTCGCCGCCGCCGCCGGCTTCCTGGTCGGGCTCGTGGTCCGCCGCGGCCGCGACGAGGAAGACGCCGACTGACCCACGCGTGAGGCGGGGCGGCCGGGGACCGACCCGGCGGGCCGCCCCCGGGAGACCTGCCATGGCGAGCGTAGAGCAGCGATCGATGGTCGACGAGGTGCTCGACGAGCTCCTCCCCGAGGGGTTCGACTGGGAGCGGCTGGTGCGCAGCTACCCGCTGCCCGCCCTGCTGGCGGCGGCGGCCGGGGGTTTCCTCCTGGCCTACAGCCGCGGCCCTGCTATCATCGGCGGGCTCTCGGCCCTGGCGACCGCGCAGGTCGCCGACGCGGTCAAAGACGCGGTGGCCGAGCGGCTCTTCTGACGCGGTTCCCTCGCAGGCGGTGAGGCGGGCGGCCCGCGGCGGGCGGCGACGCCCGCGCGACCCCTTCGTCCCGCCTTGCGCACCATCTTCCACATCTCCGACGTCCACTTCGGGCCGCCGCACCGGCCCCGCATGGCCCAGGGGGTGCACGAGTTCATCGCCGCCCACACGCCGGACGTCGTCGTCCTCTCCGGCGACCTGACCCAGCGGGCGCGCCCCGAGCAGTTCCGGCAGGCGCGCGAGTTCGTGGACCGCATCCCGGTCCCCACCCTCGTCGTCCCCGGCAACCACGACGTGCCGCTCTACCGCGTCTGGGAGCGGGCTCTCGACCCCTTCGGCGCCTACCGGCGCCACTTCGCCCCCGAGCTCGAGCCGATCTTCCGCGACGACGAGATGTTGATCGTCGGCATCAACACCGCCTACAACTGGACCTGGAAGGAGGGGCGGATCACGCCGGCGCGCCTCCTGGAGGTGGGGGAACTGCTGTCGGCGACGCCGGAGACGATCTTCAAGGTGGTCGTCGCCCATCACCACCTCATCCCGCCCCCCAACTTCGGCACCCAGCGGGTGTGCGCCAACGCCTACGAGGCGATCGACCTCTTCTCGAGCGCCGGGGTGGACCTGATCCTCTCCGGCCACCTCCACCAGGCCTACATCGGCAACTCCGAGGAGTTCTACCCCAAGGGGCGGCCGCCGGTCGTCATCCTCCACTCCGGCACCACGACCTCGGGCCGCGGGCGCGCCGGCGAGCGCGAGAAGAACACCTGCAACTGGATCCGCCTGGACGGTAAGTCCATGGTGGCGTCGCACTTCCGCTGGCACGACGAGCTGGGCCGCTTCGCCGAGCACAGCCGCCACTGGTACCCCCGCCAGGAGGTCCATCCCTACACCCTCGAGGGCCTCCAGGGGCAGGAGGGCGATCGGGACGATCCGCTATGATCCCTGCCACCTTCGGAGTGCAATCGCAGACATGAACACGCTGGAGCTCGGCGGCGCGGTCGGCCGCTACCGGATCGTCGGCTTCCTGGGCGCGGGAGCGATGGGCGAGGTCTACCTCGCCGAGGACCCGCACATCGAGCGCAAGCTGGCGATCAAGACGGTGCGGCTCGCGGGCCGCGAGCAGGACGTCGAGGAGCGGAAGCGGCGCCTGCTGCGCGAGGCGCGCGCCGCCGGGCGCCTCCTCCACCCGCACGTCGTCACCCTCTTCGACGCCGGCGAGGTCGAGGGCATGCTCTACCTCGCCTTCGAGTTCGTCGAGGGGCAGGACCTGGCGGCGCGCCTGGAGTCCTCGGCGCTCTCGCTCTACGAGGTTCTGCGCATCGTGCGCGAGACCGCCGAGGCGCTCGAGTTCGCCCACCGCCACGGCATCGTCCACCGCGACATCAAGCCGAGCAACGTCCTGCTCGACGCCCACGGCCGGGTCAAGGTGACCGACTTCGGCATCGCCAAGGTCACCGGACAGTCGACCGAGCTGACGATCGCCGGCTCGGTCATGGGCAGCCCGCAGTACCTCTCGCCCGAGCAGATCCGCGGCGAGGAGCTGGACGGCCGCAGCGACATCTTCTCGCTCGGCGTCGTGCTCTACGAGCTGCTCTCAGGGAAGCGCCCGTTCGACGGCGACACGATCACGACGCTCGTCTACCAGATCCTCAACGTCGACCCGCCGCCGATCTCGGCCCTGCGCGGCGACCTGCCGCCGCGGGTCGAGACCCTGCTCGCCGGCATGCTCGCCAAGGACCCGGCGGAGCGCGTGCAGAGCGCGGCGCAGGTGGCCGAGGAGCTGGCGGCGATCGAGCGCGAGCTGCCCGACGAGACGCTGGCAGGCCCGGCGGCCGGCAACACCGAGCGGCTGATCCCGACAAAGGTGCTGCCCGGGTACTCCACCGGGCTGGCACGGCCGGCGACGGCGACCGTGAAGCCCGCAGCGCCGGTGCCGGCAGCGCCGGCCGCCCCCGTCGCGGTGCCCAAGCCGGGCCGCACCGGGCTCGTGCTCGGCTTGGCCGCGGTGGTGATGCTGGCGTTTTTGCTGGGTGGGGCATGGCTGGTCTGGCGGAAGTGGCAGGGGCCGGATCGACAGCTCGCGGCCGACGCCGCGGCTTCTACCGATGCGCTTCCGTCCGCGGCCGGGCAGACGGCGCCGCCGGCCGGGACCGAGGCGTTCCCCGCCGAGAGCGGTGCTCCCAGCGCCGCCTCGCCGGGGCAGCCTCCTTCGTCGGCCGTCCCGCCCGATCCGAGGATTGGCGAGCCCGTCGCACAGCGTCCTCCTACCCAGCCAGTCGTTCCCGAAGACACCGCCCGGCGCGACCAGCCCCCGCCGAGCCGCGCCGGCCAGGCACCGCCCGGCCCGGTCCCCGCGGTCGTCCCGGCGCCGCCGGCGATCCGGGAGCCGGCGCCGAGCGTTTCGGCCGAGGCGTCCGCCCGCGACGCCGCACCTGCCGAGGAACCCGCGGAGCCGGCCCGCCGCGACTCTGGGTTCGGCACCGCCGACCGGCGCATACAGACCGGCATCGAGCTGGCCTTCCGCGTCACCCCTCCCGACGCTTACGTGCTGGTCAACGGCACGGTGATCGGCCAGGCGCAGGCGTACAGCGGCCTCAAGGGGAAGCCCACCTATCAGCTCCCGGGGCCCGGCGAGCACCTGATCAAGCTGCGCAAGCCGGGGATGCGCGAGCTGAAGATCGGCGTCACCGCCGCGGGCGCGGGGACCACGCCGGTCGTCGCGCGCCTCGAGGCGATGCCGACCGAGCAGGTGGAGACCGCGGACCTCCAGTCGTATCGGGTGCGGGAGGCGGTCGGCTTCCGCGTTCAGCCCGAGACGGCGCAGGTGCTGGTGGACGGCAGCCCGGTGGGGACGGCCGCCCAGTACGCTGGGCGGATGGGGCGGCCGGACTCCTGGCTCGAGCTCAGCCCCGGCCGCCACCGCGTGACCCTCGCCGCCCCGGGCTTCCGCAGCCGCGAGATCGCGGTCGAGGTCACCGGCGGCGCCGAGCGCGAGCGGGAGCGGATCGAGGTGCGGCTGGCGCGGGAGGGCGGATGAGGCGCGCCGCCGCGCCGGCCGCCGAGCTGGAAGTCCTCCACGGCCTCCCCGGGCACATCGCCGTCGAGCGGCTGGACAACGGGCTGACCGTCTGCCTGCTCGAGAACCGGCAGGCGCCGCTCGTCACCACCGCCCTCTGGTACCGCGCCGGCACCCGCGACGAGGCGCCGGGGCGGGGAGGCACCGCCCACTTCCTCGAGCACATGATGTTCAAGGGCAGCCCGCGCTACGGCCCGGGCGAGATCGACCGCCGCACCCAGGCCCTGGGCGGCGCCAACAACGCCTTCACCAGCCACGACGCCACCGCCTACTACTTCAACTTCGCCGCCGACCGCTGGGGCGAGGCGCTGGCGATCGAGGCCGACCGCATGGCCGCCCTGCTGCTCGACCCCGACGAGGTGGCGAGCGAGCGGCAGGTGATCCTCGAAGAGATCGCCATGTACGACAGCGAGCCCTGGGACGCGCTGGAGATGGCGGTGCAACCGCGGCTCTTCGGCGGCCACCCCTACGGCCGCCCGGTGCTGGGGACGGCCGACGAGCTGGGCGCGATCGGCCGCGAGGAGCTGGCGGCCTTCCACGCCCGCTACTACCGGCCCGACAACGCCGTGCTGGTGGTGGCCGGCGACCTCGGCCCGGACGCGTTGGGCACGGTCGAGCGCGCCCTCGGCGGCCTCCCCGCCGGCGGCCACGGCCGCACGCCGGCGACCGAGCCCGCCTACCCGGCGGCGCTCGACCGGCTGGAGCGGCGGAAGGGCGAGGTGCCGCGCCTCCTCGTCTCGCTGCCCGCGCCGCCCGGCGGCCACCCCGACCACGCGCCGCTCCGCCTCCTCGTCTCCCTCCTCGGCTCCGGCCGCACCAGCCGCCTCCAGCGCGCGCTGGTCGACGAAGGGCAGCTCTGCGTCTGGGTCTCGGCCGACCTGTCGGAGAACCAGGGGCCGGGGCAGGTCACCCTGGGCGCCGAGGTCGTGCCCGGCGCCGAGCCAGCGGTGGTGGAGGCCGAGCTGCTGCGCCAGCTCGCCCTCCTCGCCGGCGAGCCGCCCGGCGCCGAGGAGCTGGCGCGAGCCAAGCAGGTGGCGCTCGCCGACTGGGTCTTCGGCCACGAGCGGGTGCACCAGCAAGCACTGGCCGCCGGCTTCGCGCTCGCCCTCTTCGACCTCGAGCACCTCGAGCGCGAGCTGGAGCGGCTGAACGCGGTCGGCCCCGAGCGGCTCCTCGACGTCGCCGACCGCTACCTCCGCCCCGAGCGCGGCGGCGTCCTCGGCTGGTCGCTCCCGAGGTCGGCGGCGTGAGCGGCGGCCGGGCGAGGGACGAGCGGGCGGCGGCCGGAGTCGTCGCCGCCGAGACGGAGCGGGCGCCCGCCCCCGCGCGCCACGCCGCCGAGCGGCTGGGCCTGCGGGTGAAGCGCGTCGAGGGGGCGCCGGTCGTGGCGGTGCGGGTCTGGGTGCGGTCGGGGGCGCGTGTCGAGACGGTCCCCGGCCAGGCGCTGATCACCGGCCGGATGCTCGCCGAGGGCACCCGCCGGCGCGACTGGCGGCGGATCGCCGACGAGGCCGAGGCGCGCGGCATGATCGTGGCGAGCTTCGGCGGCTTCGAGCTGCACGGGGTGGCGATCGACGCCCTGGCGCAGGATTGGGAGCTGGCCCTGGAGTGGGCGGCGGAGCTGCTGCTCGAGCCCTCGTTCCCCGAGGACCGCACCGTCTGGCTGGCGCGGCAGGCGGCGGCCGAGCTGGAGAGCCTGGCCGACCAGCCGGAGGTCAGGACCGCCTGGGGTTTCAACGAGCAGCTCTACGCTCCGCACCCGCGCAGCCGCCCGGTGCAGGGGGACGCCGCGAGCCTCCTCGCGCTCACCCCCGCCGACCTCTCGGTCTTCCACCGCCACGCCCTGGGTGGGCGCGTGGTGCTGACCGTCGCCGGGCGGCTGGACTGCGACGCCGTCGAGCGGCGGGCGCGCGAGCTCTTCGCCGACCTGCCCGCCGCCTCCCCGCCCTGGCCGGAGCCGCCGCCGCCGGACGGCCGCGCCGCTCCGCGCCGGGTGGTGGAGGTCGAGGCGGAGGAGCAGGCGCACCTCTACATGGGTCACCTGACCGTGCCACGCCGGCACCCGGACTACGCAGCGCTGGAGCTGCTGGCCGTGGTGCTCGGCTCGGGCTCCGGGCTCACCGGCCGCATCCCAACACGCATCCGCGAGCGCGAAGGGCTGGCCTATAGCGCCCACGCCCAGGTCGTCGCCGGCGCCGGCCTCGACCCGGGACGGCTGGTGGCCTACGTCGGCACCGCGCCGGCCCACGCCGCCCAGGCCGAACAGGGGGTCGCCGAGGAGCTACGCCGGCTGGTCGACAACGGGATCGAGGAGAGCGAGCTCGAGGAGGCGCGGGCCTACCTGCTCGGACGCGAGCCCTTCCGCCGCGAGACCGCGCGGCAGTGGGCCGACCTGATGACCGAGGCCGAGCACTACGGGCTGCCGCTGGAGGACGCCGCGTGGCGGGCCGCGCGCTTCGCGGAGCTGGACCGCCCGGCGGTCGAGGCGGCCGCGCGCCGCCACCTGCGCCCGGACGAGCTGAAAGTGACCCTGGGACTGCCGGAAGGAGACGCGTGATGACGACGACGGGCCGCCGCGCCGCGGCGCTGTTCCTGCTGCTGGCGGCAGCCGTCCTGCCGGCCGGCGCCGCGGAGCCGCACACCCTGGCCGACCTCCAGTGGCTGGCCGGGCGTTGGGCCACCACCGTGGACGGCATGCCGGGCGAAGAGATCTGGCACGCGCCGCTCGGCGAGACGATGACCGGCACCTTCGCCCTGGTGCGCGAGGGGCAGCCGGTCTTCTACGAGATGATGGCGATCGAAGTGGACCGCAAGGGCCCGGTGCTGCTGCTCCGGCAGTTCAATGCGGGCCTCGCCGACGCGCGGCCGGACGTCCTCCGCTTCCCACTCGTCCGTCTCGAAGTCAGCGACGAGGTCCGCGAGGCGGCCTTCGAGGGCCCGGACGGCGAAGGCTCCGCCCGCCTCACCTACCGGCGCAAGAAGGACGAGCTGACGGTCGTCCTCGACAAGACGAAGGGCGGCAAGACCGAGAGCCGCACCTTCGAGTTCCGGCTGCAGCGGGACTAGCCGACTAGCTCGCCGCGCCCGCTCCGGCTTTCCGCGCCTCCAGGAGGACGTTCGCGTAGGGCGTGCCCGCCGAGAGCGGGGCGGCTGGCGCGACCGCCAGCCCCTGCGCGGCGAGCAGGGCGCGCCACGCCTCGCCGGTGCGGTAGCGGAATTGCTGGCGCAGGTGGCCGCGCGCCAGGGCGCAGAGGCGCTCGGCGGCGCGAGTGGCGAGGAAGCGGGCGCCGCCGGCGGCGTCGGCCTCGCGTACGAGGAGCACCCCTCCCGGCTCGAGGCACGCCGCGGCGCGCGCCAGCAGGCGCTCCTGCGCGGCGGCGGGCAGGTAGTGGAGGACGTCGAGGAGCAGCACGGTGCGGGCGGGCGGCAGCGGCGCGGCCGTCAGGTCCGCCACCTCGATCGTCGCCGCGCCGGCGAGCGCCGCCGCGGCCGCCGCGGCGATGCGCGGCCGGCCCTCGATCCCGTGCAGCGCTGTGTTCAAGGGCGGGCTCGGCCAGCCCGCCGGCAGCTCGCCGTGCGCCGCCGCCCGCGCCGCGACGACGAGCGCGAACAGGATCCCCCGGCCGCAGCCGAGGTCGAGCAGGCGTCCGCCATCCGGCAGGGCACCTCGCCGCAGGAGGTCGAGGTAGACGGGGTCGTGGCGCAGCTTCCCGCGCACGAACTCCCAGTGGAAGATCCCGGCCGCGAGGTAGGGCCGCGCCGCCGCCTCGATCAGCGCCTCGACCGCGGCCGGACGCCGGCGGCCGCGGAGCGTCAGCCAGGTCGCCGCGCCGAGCGCCGCGCCGAGCACCGTCCCCACCGCCAGGCTGCCCAGCGCCAAGTCGAGCCCGACGCCCGCCACGCCGCGCTCGGTGAGCCGCGCCGGCGCCAAGCCGGCGAGGCTGCCGCTGCGCAGGAGCCGGCCGACGCCGATCTCGGCCGCGATCAGGAAGGGCGCGGTGAACGGGTTGTTGAGCTGCGCCGCCAGGTAGGCCTTCATGCGGTTCAAGCCGAGGAGGCGTCCGGCGGCCAGGCAGAGGGCGAGGTGGAGGCCGTAGAGCGGCAGGCAGCCGATGAAGACGCCGGCGGCGACCGCCCAGGCCTGGCGGGCCGGCGAGCCGCCCTCAGTGCGCAGGCGGTAGACGAGCTCGGCGAAGGCGCGGCCGGGGCGGTCCCGCCGCGGCGGCGGCTCGGCGGCGGCGGCCGGCGCCGCCGACCCCTCGGCCGCGCTCACGCCGCGGCGGCCTCGGACGGCGACGGCAGCGACACGGCGTGCAGGCCGCGCGCCGCGAGCGCGTCGAGCAGGCGCGGCAGCGCCTCTAGCACAACCGGGCGGCCGTTGCGGTCGCGGGCGCCGCCGCCGTCGTGGAGGAGGAGGACGTCGCCGGCGGCGAGGCCGCGCACGAGGCGCTCCGCCACCTGCCGCGGGTCGCGCGCCACGGCATCGAAGCCGCGCCGGGTCCAGGTGGCGAGGGCGAGGCCCGAGCGGTGGAGGACGAGGTCGGTCCAGGGGGCGCGGAAACCGGCCGGCGGCCGGAAGAGGACCGGCGCCCGGCCGCAGGCGCCGCCGATGGCCTCCTGCGCGCCGGCGATTTCCCGCTCCATGACGCGCGGGCCGCGGAAGGCGAAGTGGGCGGGGTGGGTGTGGGTGTGGTTCTCGAGCCGATGCCCGGCCGCGGCGACCGCGGCGGCGACCTGCGGGTGCGCCTCCACCCGCCGGCCGACGCAGAAGAAGCTGGCGCGCGCGCCGCGCGCGGCGAGGAGGTCGAGGACGCGCGGCGTGACCTCCGGGTCCGGCCCGTCGTCGAAAGTGAGGGCCACCTCGCCCCGCGCCGCCGCAGCCTCCGGGAGCCGGGTGAGGTTCGGTCCGAGGAGACCGCTGCGCGGGCGCAGGCAGGCCTGGGCCACGGCGAGGTGGTCGGCGAGCGCGGCGCCGAGAAGCCAGGGCCAATAGTGCGGCGCTGTCATCAAAGCAACTGCCGCCGCGCCGTGCATTGCGAGCGACCCGGCAACCAGCGCCGGCGGTCTCCACCGCCCGTTCGTCACCGCAACGCCCCCTCGGGAGCCAGCAGGGCCGCTCGGTCCAGCTTGCCGCGTTCGGTGCGCGGCAGCGCGGGCACCAGCACCAGGCTGCGCGGCACCTTGTGCGGCGCCAGGTGGGCGCGGCACCAGGCGAGGACCTCCTCGGCGGCGAGGCCGGCGCGGCAGGCGACGACGGCGCGCAGCACCGGCTCGGCGCCGGCGAGCGGCAGGCCGACGACCGCCACTTCGTCGACCCCCGCCAAGAGCGCCAGCACGCCTTCGACCTCGCGCGGGTCCACCTTCTTGCCCTTGATGTTGATCAGGTCGTCCACCCGGCCGAGGAGCCGCAGCTCGCCGCCGTCCCAGGCGGCGAGGTCGCCGGTGGTGAAGCGGCCGCCGCCGAGGCGCGGGTCCGGCTCCGGCAGGTAGCCCGCCGCCACCGCCGCCGACTCCACCCGCACGACGCCGCGGCCGGCCGCGCCGCCGTTCTCGTCGAGCGGCGCCAGCTCCACCCGCACGCCGTCCACCGGCGCGCCCACCGTGCCGCGCTCGCCGGCGCCGCCCTCGCGGTCGTAGCAGATGCCGCCGCACTCGCTGGCGCCGTAGAAGACGTGGACTGGCAGACCGAAGGTGGCGCGGAAGCGGGCGGCGGTGGCCGGCGGCAGCGGCGCGCCGGCGCTGACGACCAGGCGCAGGCTGCGCGGCCAGGCGGGCGGCTGCGACACCGCGAGGAGGGCGCTCAGGTAGGCCGGGACGGTGGGGAAGACGGTCGCCCCGGCCGCCGCGGCGGCGGCGAAGGGGCCGAACGGGTCGCCGGCGTCGGCGAGCACCAGCGGCGTGCCGCGCATCAGGGCTGGCAGCGCCAGGCTGGAGAGGCCGTAGGAGTGCGACAGCGGGATGGCGGCGAGGAGGCGGTCGTCGGGGCCGATCCCCATCGTCGCGGCGAGAGCCGCGTCGTCGGCGACCAGCGCCGCGGCGGGCGTGGCGATGCCGCGCGGGGCCCCGGTCGAGCCGGAGGTGAGCTTGACGACGGCGATCCCCGGCAGCTCGGCCGGCGCCGGCGCGGGGTCGGCGACCTCGGCCAGCGTCCAGTCGTCGGCGCCCGCCGGCCAGCCGGTGCGGCAGTCGAGGAGCGCCCGCGCCCCGAGCGCGCGCGCCGTGCGCTGCCGCTCGGCCGCGGGGGTCTGGGGATCGAAGAGGAGTGCCGCGAGCCCCGCCCGCCGCAGCGCCAGGAGCGAGGCGAGGAAGCCGGGGCCGTTGGCGGCCGCGAGGCCGACGAGCGCGCCCTCCGGCAGCGCCGCCGCGCGCTCGGTGAGGCGTGCCCCGGCCGCCCGCGCCAGGGCGTCCACCTCGCCCGCGGTCGCGGTGCGCCGCGGCGAGAGCACGAGCGGCCGGGAGGGGTCGCGCGCCATCCGCGCGAACGCGGCGAGGATCGGGTCCTGCGAGGGGGAGCTCTTCGGCTTCAGGGCCGCGGCATCGTAGCACTCGCTCTGCGGCGCGGGCCGGCGCTCGGCGCTTGCCCGGCCCGCGCGGGAACGGCTAGGATGGCGGCTCCGGCGCACCACCGAGGTCGGGCAGTCCAGCGGAGCGGCGGCCCCGCGCGCCCGCGGGGCGGAGGGTGCGCGCGGTCCTTTGGAGTCGATGCCATGTCGCCAGCCGCAGCCATCCAGTCCCGCGTCAAGCGCCTCATCGTCGAGAGCCTCAACCTGGACGGGATGACCCCCGAGATGATCGACGAGCACGCCCCGCTCTTCGGCGACGGGCTGGGGCTCGATTCAGTGGACGCCCTCGAGCTGGTCGTGGCGCTGGAGCGGGAGTTCGGGATCAAGATCAAGAGCCAGGAGCTGGGCCAGGAGGTCTTCTCCTCGGTCACCAGCTTGTCGCGCTTCATCGCCGGTCGCACCGCTCCGACCTCGAACTAGCCGCCGGGAGCCCGCTTGGACGATCGCTTCGCGGACGCGCCCCCCCGGCGCGTCGTCGTCACCGGCCTCGGCGCGGTCTCCGGCTACGGCTGGGGGGTGGAGGCTCTCTGGCGCGGCCTGCGCTCCGGCGAGACCCGCCTCGGACCCTTCGACGTCTTCGACCACAGCCGCCACCGCACCCACCTCGCCGCGCAGGTGCCGCCGCCCCCTGTCGCGGCCGCGAACGGCAGCCGCGAGAGCGTCGCCGACCGCTTCGCCCTCGCCGCCGCCCTCGAGGCGGTGGCCCAGGCGGGGCTCGCACCGCCATTCGACGCGCTCGACGCCGGCCTCTGGTTCGGCAGCTCGACCGGCGGCATGCTGGAGACCGAGCGCTTCTTCGCCCGCTTCCTCGCCGAGCGCCGCGCCGCGGCGATCGGGGTCCTGACGTCGCAGGAGGTCAACGGACCCGGCGACGCCGTGGCCCGCCGGCTCGGCGTCACCGGCCCGGTGCAGACCATCTCCTCGGCCTGCGCCTCGGCGGCGCTCGCCATTGCGGCCGCTTTCGACGCGGTGCGCGCCGGCGAGGTCGAGCTGGCGCTGGCCGGCGGCTCCGACTCCCTCTGCCAGCTCACCTACGCCGGCTTCAACTCGCTGCGCGCCGTCGACGAAGGCCCCTGCCGGCCCTTCCGGGCCGGGCGCGAGGGGATGTCGCTCGGCGAGGGGGCGGCGGTGCTGGTGCTCGAGTCGCTCGCCGCGGCGCTCGGGCGCGGCGCCGTGCCGCTCGCCGAGGTGCGCGGCGCCGGCGCCTCCTGCGACGCCCACCACATGACCGCCCCGGAGCCGGAGGGGAGCGGCGCCGCCGCGGCGCTCGCCGCCGCCCTCGCCGACGCCGGCCTGCCGCCGGAGCGGATCGACTTCGTCAACGCCCACGGCACCGGCACGCCGCACAACGACGTCGCCGAGTACCGCGCCCTGCGGCGGGTCTTCGGCGAGCGCGCGGCGCGCTTGCCGCTCGCCGCCACCAAGGGGCTCCTCGGGCACCTGTTGGGGACCGCCGGCGCCATCGAGGCGGTGGCGACCGTCCTCTGCCTGGCGCGCGGCGAGGTCCACCCGGTGCCGCTCGACGGCGCGCTCGACCCCGAGCTGCCGGTGGACCTGGTGACCGGCGAGCCGCGGCGGCTCGCCGCCGAGGCGGCGGTCTCGACCAACCTCGCCTTCGGCGGCTCGAACGCGGCGCTGGTCTTCGCGAGCTGGACGGGCTGATGGCGCCGGGCGGCGGAGTCGTCGTCACCGGGCTAGGCACCGTCGGGGCCTGCGGCGCCGGCGGCGCGGGCCTCGCCGCGGCGCTTGCCGCCGGCGTGCCGCCCCTGTCCGAGGTCGATCGCGCCGCCGGTTACCACCGGCCGGGGAGCGCCCGCCTTGCCTGCCTGGCGCGCGGCGTGGCGCTCACGCCCTGGCTCGCGCCGGCCGAGGCGCGGCGGATGAGCCCGCCCTCCAAGCTCGCGGTGGCGGCGGCGCGGATGGCGCTCGCCGAAGCGGGCGCGGCGAACACAGACGACGATGGCGCGACCGCCGTCGTCCTCGCCACCACCTTCGGCCCCTCCTCCTACACCGAGGGCATGCTCAAGCAGCTCTTCCTCGACAGCCCCGAGAGCGTCTCGCCCTTCCTCTTCACCGAGTCGGTGGCCAACGCCGCGGCGGCGCAGGTGGGGATCGCCTGCCGCGCGCGGGGCCCCAACGTCACCATCGCGCAGCGCGAGGCCGGGGCGCTCCTCGCCGTCGGCCGCGGCGCCGCCGAGGTCGCCGCGGGCCGGGTGCGCCGGGCGTTGGTCGGCGTTGTCGAGGAGATGACGCCGCTGCTCCACGCCGTGCTCGACCGCTTTGGCGCGCTGGCGCGCGCCAACGGCGACGGCGAGGAGCGGGCCCGCCCGCTCGACCGGCGGCGCAACGGCTACCTCGCCGCCGAGGGCGCGACGGTGTTGGTGCTGGAGCGGGAGGAGGATGCGGCGCGGCGCGGCGCCCGGCCGCTCGCCAAGGTCGCCGGCTGGGGGAGCGCCTTCGACCCCAGCGCGCCGCCGCACGGCTGGGGCGAGGGGGAGGCGGGGCTCGCGCGCTCTCTCGGACGGTTCCTCGCGCGCGCCGGCGTTGCCGTCTCCGAGATCGAGCGGATCGTCTCCGGCGCCTCGGGGGCGCGCGGCGCCGACCGCCTGGAAGCGCGCACCCTCCGCGCCGCCTGGGGCGAGGCGCCGCTACCGCCGCTGGTGGCGCCCAAGGCGGTGACCGGCGAGCACGGCGGCGGCTTCCTCGCCGCGGCGGTGCTGGCGGCGGCCGGCGCGCCGATGGCGGCGCCGGCCGGCTTCGCGCCCGACCCCGCGCTCGGCGTCTCGCCGGCCAACGGTGCGCCGCTCCCGGCGCCCGGCCTCACCCTGGTCACCAGCCTCGCCGCCGGCGGCGCCACCGCCTGGCTGTTGCTCGCCTCCAAGTAGACTCCGCCCTAGCCGTGCTTGCCGACACCCGGGTGGCCGCCGCAATACCGGCCTACAACGCCGCGCCCAGCCTCGGGGAGGTGGTGCGCGGCACCCGCGCGGTCGTCCCCGACGTGCTGGTGGTGGACGACGGCTCGGCCGACGCCACCGCCGAGGTAGCACGCGCCGCAGGCGCGCGGGTGCTCGTGCAGCCCGAGAACCGCGGCAAAGGGGCGGCCCTCGCCCTCGCCTTCCGCACCCTCTTCGCCGAGGGATGCGGCGGTGTCGTCACCCTCGACGCCGACGGCCAGCACCTGCCGGAGGAGATCCCCAAGCTCCTGGCGGCGGCGGGCGGCGGCGCCGACCTGGTGCTCGGCGTGCGCGACCACCTGTTCGGCGAGATGAGCACGCTGCGGCGGGCGAGCAACCGGCTCTCCTCGCGCGCCATCTCCTTCGCCGCCGGCCAGACGCTCTGCGACATCCAGACCGGCTTCCGCTACTACTCGCGCCGGCTGGTCGAGACGGTGGGCTTCCCCGAAGGGCGCTTCGAGGCCGAGAGCGCCGTCGTGGTGCGGGCGGCGCGGTGCGGCTTCCGCGTCGAGTGCGTGCCGGTCCGCCTGGGCTTCGCCGACGGCCGCACCTCCAGCCACTACCGGCCGCTGCTCGACTCGCTGCGCATCGCCGGCGCCGTCACCCGCGCCCGCTTCCGGGGGCGGCGGTGACGCCGGACCTTCCCGCGGGCGGCGGCGCCGTGCTGGTGACCGGCGGCAGCCGCGGCATCGGGCGGGCGATCGTCGAGGCGCTGGTGGCCGAGGGGCGGAGCGTGGCGTTCACCTGGCGGGCGCAAGAAGAGGCGGCGCGGGAGGTGGAGGCGGCCGCCGCCGGCCGCGCCCGCGCCTTCCACCTTGACTTCGCCGACCACGACCGCCCGGACGAGCTGGTGCGCGAGGTGGAGGGGTCGCTCGGGCCGCTCGACGGGCTGGTCAACAACGCCGGCGAGCGGCGCGAGGGGCTCCTCGCCCTGACCTCCGACGCGGACTGGGAGGCGGTGCTCGACGCCAACCTCTCCGGCCTCTTCCGCTGCTGCCGGGCAGCGCTGCGCGGCATGGTGGTGCGCCGGCACGGCGCGATCGTCAACGTCTCTTCGCTCTCGGCGCTGCGGGGCGTCGCCGGACAGACCGCCTACGCCGCCGCCAAGGCCGGCGTGCTGGGCCTCACCCGCGCCCTGGCGCGCGAGGTCGGGCGGCGCAACATCCGGGTCAACGCCGTGGTGCCGGGCTTCGTGGCGACCGAGATGACGGCCGGCGTGCCGCCCGAAGCGGTGGCGCTCCTCCGCTCCGGCGAGTGCCTGCCGGGGGGCACCACCCCCGCCGCGGTGGCCGGCGCCGTCTGCTTCCTCCTCTCCGACCGCGCCGCCGCGATCACCGGCCAGGCGCTGGTGGTCGACGCCGGCGCCTCGGCGTAGCCTGTCGGAATGTCCCTCGCACCGTGGATCGCCCGCCGGCCGGGGTGGGTGCTGGCCGGCGGCCTCGCCGTCACCGTCGCCGCGCTGGCGGTGGCGACGACGCGGCTGCGGATCGAGACCGACTTGGCCGCCCTCCTGCCGCACGACGCTCCGGCGGCGGCCGACTACCGCGCCTTCCTCAAGACCTTCGGCGGTTTCGAGAAGGTGTTCGTGGTGGTCCGCGCCGGCAGTGACAGTGTGGACGCGGGGACATTAATCACCGCGGCCGACCGCCTCGCCGAGCTGCTTGCCGCGAGCCCCGAGGTGGCGTCGGCGCGCTCCGGCTTGACCGAGGAGGACCAGGCCTTCTTCCTCGGCCACGTGGCGCCGCGGGCGACGCTCCTCACCGACCTGCCCGCCGCTGAGCTGGGGCGTCGGCTCGAGCCGGCGGCGATCCGCGCCCGCGCGGCGGAGCTGCGGCGCCTACTCACCACCCCGGCCGGCGGCGCCGCGGCGCCGCTCCTCGCCGCCGATCCGCTGGGCTTCGCCGACGGGCTCCTGGAGTCGGCGCACGCCACCCTGCCGCTCGACCCGCTCTCCGGCGCCTTCCTGGCGCCGGGTCGGGACGCGGCGCTGGTGGTGCTGACGCCGGCGCGGGCGGAGATCGACCCGGAGGGCGGCCGCGCCCTCGCCGCCGCGACCGCCGCCGCCGCGGCGCGCGTCCGCCGCGAGCTGGGGGTGCCGCTCCGCGTCGACGCCGGTGGCGGACCGCTCTACGCGGCGCAGGACGAGGCGATCCTGCGCGCCGACCTCTCGCGCACGCTCTCGGGCTCGGTCCTCGGTGTCGCGCTGGTGCTGCTGGTTGGGTTCGAAGGGGTGATGGTGCCCGGCGCCATCCTCCTCGCGGTGACCGCGGGCGTCGTCTGGACCGGCGCCTTCGCGGCGCTCGCGGTGGGCGCGCTCACCGGCGTCGGCGTCGGCTTCACCGCCGCCCTGGTCGGGCTCGGTGTCGAGTACGGGGTCCACGGCGGGGCCCGCTTCCAGACCGCGCGCCTGGCCGGCGCCGCGCCGGCCGCGGCGCTCGCGCGCGCCTTCGCCGAGGCGCGGCCCGGGATCGTCTCCTCGGCGCTCACCACCGCCGTGGCGCTGGCGGCGCTGGCGCTCTCGCACTTCCGGCCGTTGCGCGAGATGGGGATCGTGCTGACCGCCGGGGTGCTGGCGACGCTGGTCACCACCGCCACCCTCGGCGCGGGGGCGCTAGTGCTCCGACACCGGTTTGATCGGAACGCGCCTTACCGGCGCGGGGTGAGCAACCGCCGTCCCGGGCTGTGGCGCACCCGCGCGCAGCCGGCGGTGGACGCGCTGGTGGGCCTCGCCGCGCGCCGCCCGCGCGCCGTGCTGGCGGCGGCGCTGGCGCTGTCCATCGCGGCCGCCGCCGGGCTCTCGCGCCTCGACTTCGACGCCGACCTGCGCGCCCTCCGCCCCGCCGACCACCCGGCGCTGGCGGTCGAGCGGCTGCTCGTCGAGCGCTTCGGGCTCGGGCTCGACACCGCGACCGTCGTGGTGCGCGGCAAAGACCTCGGCGAAGCGCTGGCGCGCGCCGCGCGCGTGAAGGGCGCGCTGCGGCGGGCGCTCGGGCCGGCGGCGGAGGTCTCCTCGCCCTCCGACTGGCTGGCGGCCGGCGCGGCGCGCGACGCCCGCCTCCACCGGCTCGCCGGGCTGCCGCTCGCCCGCGCCGCCGGCGACCTCGAGCGCGAGCTGGCCGCCGCCGGCTTGAACCCGCGCGCCTTCGCCCCCGGCCTTGGCGCCTTGCACGCGCTGGCGCGCGGCGAGGACCCCGGCGCCCCGCCGCCGACGGTGTGGCCCGATTGGGTGCGCGAGCTGGTACGCGCGCCGGCGCCGGGAGGCGGCGCCGCGGTGGCGGTCAACCTCCGCCTGCCGCTCGGCGGCGAGCGCGCCGCCCGCGTCGCGGTGCTGCGGGCGCTGGCGCCGCTCGGGCCGGGGATCGCCTTCGCCTCGGCGCCGCGGGTGGGGGAGGAGCTGCGCCACCTCGCCCTCGCCGACCTCCGCCGCTCGAGCGCGGTGGCGCTGCTGCTCGTCGCCGCGGTCGTCCTCGTCTCCTTCCGCGGCCGGGCGGGCCCGTCGGCGCTCTCCGCCCTGCCGCTCGCCCTCGGCTGCCTCTGGACCTTCGGGCTTTGGGGCGCGGCCGGCCGGCCGATCGACCTGCTGTGCATCGCCACCCTCCCCGTCCTCTTCGGCACCGGCATCGACCTCGGCGTCCACGCCCTGCACACGGCGCGCGTGCACCCGCAGGGCGTGGCGGGTGCGGCGCGCGAGCTGGGGCTGGCGATGACGCTGACGGTCGTCACCACCGGCATCGGCTTCGGCAGCCTTGCCTCCTCGCGGGTGCCGGGGCTGCGCAACGCCGGGTTGATCGTGGCGGTCGGAGTGGTAGCTTGCCTCCTCGCCACGCTCACCGTCCTGCCGGCCCTCGGCGCGCTGGCCCCGCGCCGGCGTGAGGGAGCGACGCCGCCGTGAGCGCGCGCACCCTCCCCGAGCGCCCGCCGCACGCGCCCGAGACCGGCCGCGCGCGGCGCCTCCTCGGGCGCTTCCACGTCACCGGTGTCTTCTGGTACCGCGCCGCCCGCTTCGGCGTGACGATCATCCCGGAGCCGCTCCTCGGCCTCGGCATGCACGTCTTCACCGCCTTCTTCTGGCTCACCCTGCGCCGCATCCGCGCCGCCATCGCCGCCAACCTCGAGCCGGTGCTCGGCCCGTGCGGCTTCTGGCGACGGCAGGCGCGCATCTACCGCACGATCCACGAGTTCTCCTGGTGCCTTGCGGAGCGCTACGAGCGGCTGACGGAGGGGAAGGAAGCGGTATCGGCGCTCGACGGCGAGGAGACCTGGCGCGCGGCGCTCGCCACGGAAGCGGGGTTCCTGCTGCTGTCGGCGCACGTCGGCCCGTGGGAGAGCGGCTCGATGGCGCCGGCGACGCGCGACCGCCGCCGCGTCCACCTGGTGCGCGAGGCCGAGCCCGACCCCGACGCCGACCGCTTCGTCCGCGCGCTCCTCGAAGCGGAGGCGCCGGGGCTCCACGTCACCCATTTCGCGGACGACGACCCGCAGCTCGGCGCCGTGCTGCTCGACGCCGTCCGCGCCGGCGACATCGTCGCTCTCCAGGGCGACCGCCCGCGCGCCGGCGGCCGCACGCTCGAGGTGCCGCTCTTCGGCCGGCCGTTCCCTTTCCCGGTCGGCCCCGCGGCGCTGGCGCGCGCCGCCGGCGTGCCGATGGTGCCGGTCTTCACCCTGCGCGAGGGGCGCCTGCGCTACCGGGCGCGTGTGCGGCCGCCGATCGAGGTGGCGCGCACCGCCGACCGCGAGGCCGATCTGCGGCAGGCGCTCGCGCGCTACGCCGCCGAGCTGGAGGCTGCGATCCGCGAGCGGCCGCACCAGTGGTTCCTGTTCCGGAAGCTCAGGTGAGGAAAGCGCTGAGCGTGCCGGCGCCGTGGAGGACGCCGCCGGCTTCGACCCGCCAGTCGTAGACCGCGAGAGCGCGCGCGCCGCCGGCGGGGTGGACGGTGACCGCGTACAGGGCTTCCGCGGCGAGCCATGGCTGCGGGAAGGCGGCCTCGCGCACCCCGACGAGATAGCCGAGACCTGGCGGCCCGCCCGGTCCGCCCAACGCCGCCAGCGCGGCGGCCGCCTGCGCCGCCATCTCGACGGTGAGCAGCGCCGGCGCGCGATCGTCGCGGACGAACGGCGAGTCGCGGGGCACTGCGGCGAAGGCGGCGAGCCGGCCGCCGTCGCGCGCCAGGAGCCGGCGCAGGAAAAGCGCCGGCGGGCGGTGGGGGACCAGCTCATCGACGGCCGGAAAATCTTCAGGCGACGAACCAATCGCCGAGCCCTGATCGAGCGCGCCCTGCGCTGCCGCCGCCCCGATCTCCTCGATCCGCGCCGTGCCGTCGCTCACCCGCTCCTCACCCAGCCGCAGCTCGAACCGCACTTCGTCGCCACCGACCGCCGCGAGCCGCACTTCGGGCTCCTGGCCCGGCGCCACCGCCCGCCGGAAGCGCACCCCGCGCAACGCCGCGAGGCGCACCGCCCTGCCTTCTCGAAGCGACAGCGCCGCCTCGACGAGCGCGAGCTGCGCCACCCCCGGCAGCACCGGCCGCGCCGGGAAATGACCGGCGAAGAACGGCGCGAGGTCCTCCGCCGCGATCAGGATGACGCGCTCGCGGTGAGCAGCGAGAACCCCGGCCGCCGCCGCGTGATCGCCACCCGCCGGTGGAACGCCACGATGAGGTCGAGCAGCAGCAGGCGCCAGCGCACGGCGGCGATCGGGCGCGGGAAGACGTGGCCGGCGAGCACCGAGATGATCGCCCGGTGCACCGCCAGCGGCCCGCAGGCGTCGAGGAAGATGTCGCGGAAGGCGGGGTCGTAGTAGAGGTGGACCATGCGGAAGAAGGGCGCGGAGCTGTCGCGCACGAAGCGGACGTAGCGGCGGCGCACCGCCTCGGCCGGCGCCGTGCCGCGCGAGATTGCGGCGATGCCGCGCGCCGCCTCGGCGGCGCTCAGCATGCCGAGGCAGACGCCGGTCGAGAAGATCGGATCGACGAAGGTGGCGGCGTCGCCGGCCAGGAAGTAGCCGGGGCCGGCGTAGGGCTCACAGCGGTAGCTGAAGTCGGCGGCGACGGCGTTGGCGGCGGGGAAAACGGCGCCGGCGGTGCGCTCGGCGAGCAGCGGCGTGCGGCGGATCGCCCAGGCGAGCATCTGGTTGGCGGGTACGCCGGTCGAGCGCGCGGCGTCGGCGTCGATCACCAGGCCGATGCTGGTGCGCTCCGCGTCGAGCGGGATGAGCCAGAACCACCCCTCGTTGCACATCACGATGACGATGTAGCCGCCCTCGACCCCGGGCTTCCGCCAGACACCGGAGAAGTGCCCGAAGTAGGCCACGTTCTTCGGCCGCGGCAGCACCCGCCGCGTCTGGAGGTGGCGCCCGACGACCGTCCCCTGGCCGCTGGCGTCGATCAGCCAGCGGCCGCTGACCGTGCGGCCGTCGTCGAGCGCGACGGCCACGTCGCCGTCGGCGAGCCGCAGCACCGACCGCACGGCCACCCCTTCGACCACCTCGGCGCCGGCGTCGCGCGCCGCGCCGAGCAGCATGGCGTCGAAGGGGGCGCGCTCGATGTTGACGGCGCTGACCTCCCCCTGCGCCAGCCCCTGGTCGAAGACGATGCAATTCGACTCGCTGCCGTCGCCCATGCCGAACTCGGCGCCGAACTTGGGGACGTGGGGGATCGCCGCCAGCCGCTCCTCGAGCCCGAGCTCGCGAATCAGTTCCATGTTGCGCGGCAGGAACGATTCGCCGATGTGGAAGTGAGGGAACGTGGCGCGGTCGACGACCAGCGCCGTGAGCCCTTCGCGGCGCAGGGCGAGCGCGGCGGTGGCGCCGGCGGGGCCGCCGCCGATGACCAGGGCGTCGTAGATCTCGGGAGCTGCGCTCATGGAGCGGCCTCGAGGCACGAACAGCTTTCGGGTGGGAAGGCTGCCTCCGGGTCCGCGGGCAGGTCCGCGATCACCTCGAATGCGACCTCTTCGCCGCGGGGAAAGCCCGCCGCCGGCAGCGCGGCGACGGTGTGGCGGCCGGGGGCGAGGTCCGGCGGGAGTGGTAGCCATGCGGCCTGCCCGGACGCGGCGAGTGGGAAGGCCGGCGTGCCGTCAAGGGTGAGCCCGCGCCAGGCGAGCGCTCCAGGGAACCGGCCGCAGACGCAGACGCCGTCGCCGGTCGCGGCCGCGCCGTCGAGCCGCGGCTGGCCCTTCCCTCTCCTTGCCACCTGAATTCCGGCCGTCGCCTCGACGGTCACCTCGCCGGTCGAGTCCGTGTAGGTCACCAGGAGCGGCACCTCCGGCGCGAGGTCGGCCGGCAGCTCGGCGGTCAGGAGGGTCGCTAGCAGCTCCGCCGGCGGCGAGGGCGGCAGCGGCTCGACGGCGGCGACCTCGAAGGCGAGGCTCGCGGACTCCGCGGCCGGTACGACCGCGAGGAACGGTCCCGCGGGCTCGCCGGTCTCGCCGCCGGAGGACGGCGCGACGGCGACGATGCGCGGCGGCAGGTCGGCCGAGTCGGCGGCGGCGACCTCGTAGAGCCGCACTCCTTCCTCGCCGAGCCCGACGTCGGCGAGCAGCTCCCCGCCGTCGCGCCGCGAGACGGTGAAGACCTCGGCCTCGCCGGCCAGGCCGAACGGCTCGGGATCGGCGACGGCGACCGCGTAGGCGGCCGCGGGCCCGCGCTCGGGCGCCGCCGGCTCCGCGCCCATCCCGATCTCCGCCTCCAGCGACGGCGGCTCCTCTATCGGCTCCGCAGCCTCCTCACCCTCGACCGGCAGCTCCTCGACGGTGAACTCCTCCTCCTCGATCCCGGCGCTGAGGTCGAGGTCGGCGGCCGACAGCGCCCGCACCAGGTAGCGTGCGCGCCGCCGCGCCGGCTCCTCGGCCGCCAGCGCCGCCGCCAGCCGCGCCAGCTCGGTCCGCCCGGGGTGCGCCGCGACGGTCTCTGCCAGCTCCAGCTCCACCCGCCGCGCCCGCGCCGGGTCCCAGGTCGAGACCCGCGGGTCGAACGGCACGGCGTCCGCGCCGGCGATCGTCCAGCGCCCCGCCGGCGGTGTCCTCTCCGGGTCGAGCACCTGGACGAGGATCGTCTCGCCGGGTGCCGCCGCCGGCGGCAGGCGGAGCAACCCGTCCAGGCTCGCCGCCGGACGCGGCGCGGCTCCCACCGGCAGGTCGTCGGCGTAGAAGACCGGCCGGTCGTCGCCGCGCACCTCGACCGCCAGCTCCCGCGGCACTTTCCCTTCCGCCAGCTCCAGCCGGAAGCGCGCCGGCGGCGGTGTCGCCGGGCCGCGCAGGGTGAGCGAGCCGGCCTCGCGGCTCAGGTACCAGCCGCTTGGGAAGGCGGCGGCGTGGAGGCGCTCGGCCAGCCGCGCCGGCACGATGAGCCGCAGCTCGTCGATCGCGGGGCCGTCCTTCCAGAGGAAGATGAGCGCCCGCGCGCCGGGGTCGAAGACGGCGGTCAGCGTGCCGCTCCCCTGCGCCCAAGCCGCGGGCGCGGCGAGGGCCAGCGCCAGAGAGGCGGCAAGGAAGCGGCCGGGACGTGACATCGGACCGCGTAGGTTAACGCACCCTCCTTGCAAACCGCCGCCGGCTCTGCGAGGTTCCGCCCGATGGCGACCTGGGTGATCGGCGACGTCCACGGCTGCTTCGCCACCCTCTCGCGCCTCCTCGACCGCATCCGCTACGAGCGCCGGCGCGACCGCCTCTGGATGGTCGGGGACCTGGTCAACCGCGGGCCGGGCTCGCTCGAGGTGCTGCGCTGGGCCGCCGGCCTCGGAGACAAGCTGGTCACCGTCCTCGGCAACCACGACCTCCACCTCCTGGCGCGCGCCCGCGGCCTCGTCGAGCCGCGGCGGCGCGACACCCTCGACGCGGTCCTCGCGGCGCGCGACGGCGACGACCTCCTGGCCTGGCTCCTGGCGCGGCCGCTCTTCCACCGCGACGGCGACTGGACGCTGGTCCACGCCGGCCTCTTCCCGGCTTGGACCCTCGCCCAGGCCGAGCGGCTGGCGCGCGACACCGAGGCGGTGCTCCAGGGGAAGAACGGCGACGCGCTCCTGCGCGCCGACCGCAAGGTCGCGGAGCGCTGGGACGAAGGTCTCGGCGGCATCGCCCGCGCCCGCGCCGCGCTCGCCGGCTTCGCCCGCCTGCGCACGCTGACCGCGAACGGGCGGATGTGCCCGGATTTCAGCGGCGCCCCGAACGAGGCGCCGGAAGGCTGCGCCCCCTGGTTCGAGCGCCCCCGCCGCAGCGCCGGCCGCGGCAACACCGTCGTCTTCGGCCACTGGGCTGCGCTCGGCCTCTACCGCGAGAACGGCGTCGTCTGCCTCGACAGCGGCGCCGCCTGGGGCCGCGCCCTCTCCGCCATCCGCCTCGACGACGGCGCCATCGTGCAGCAGCAGACGGTGGACTGAGAAGCTAGGGCGCGGGCAGCAGGCGCGCCCGGTAGTGGCGCACCGGCACCGGGCCGAGCGCCATCATTCCGTCCATGAAGTCGCGCAGCCGGAAGGCGGGCCCGCGGGCGCGGCGGACGTCGTCGTAGAGCCCCTGCACCTCGCGGTAGCCGAGGAAGTAGGTAGTGATCTGCGGCGAGCTGGTGATGGCGCGGGTCCACATGTTGGCGGCGAACTGCTCGTCCTGCAGCGCCTCGCCCCGCACGTAGGCGAGGACCTCGTCGCGGGTCATGCCGCGGGTGTGGACGCGCACGTCCACCACCGTGCGGGCGATGTTCTCGAGCTGCTTCTTCAAGTGCGCCAGCCGGTCGAGCGGCCCGCCCCAGCCGAGGTCGAGCAGCAGCCGCTCGCAGAAGGTGCCCCAGCCCTCGACGTAGACGCCGTCCGGGAAGAGCGCCCGCAGCTTCCGCGGATGGCGCGCCGCCCACTTGAGCTGGAGGTAGTGCCCCGGCACCATCTCGTGCGGCGTGATCATGACGTTGAAATGGTGGTTGAAGTCGCGGAAGAAGGCGTCGCGCTCGGCGGGCGTCGCGTTCGCCGGCGGCGCCGGCAGGAAGAAGAGCGTCTTCGCCTCGGGCTGGTACGGCCCGGCCGGGTAGACGCCGCCGACGCTCTGGCCGAGGAAGAAGGCCGGCGAGCGGTCGATGTGCAGCGTCAGCGGGTCGGGGAGGGTGACGATCGCGCGCTGCCGGGCGAAGGCCTCGGCCTTGGCCACCAGGTCGCGGTAGTCGGCGATGAACTCCTCGACGCTCTTCGCCCGGTCCTCCGCCACGCGCGCGAAGAGGCCGGCGAGGAGGGCGGCGTCGCCGGCCGGCCGCGCCTCGCCGGGCAAGAGCTGCGGCCACACTTCGCGGCCATATGCGGCCGCCTCGGCGCGCTTGGCGCGGAGCGCCTCCTCGGCCTCGCGCAGCAGCTCGTCCGGGGGCGTCTCGACGCCGGTGCCGAGGCGGAAGGTCGCCGCGTAGTCGTCTCCCAGGCGCGGCGAGCCGGTTGCACGGGTCGCCAAGGCGTCGAGGGACTCGGCCCAGGCGTCGAGCCCCAGGCTGGCGGCGGTCGCGGCGACGCGGAGCCGCCGCGCCAGCGGCGCGGCCTGGCCGGCGGCGAGCGAGGCGAATCCCTCGCGGTAGAAGGCGGCGCTGGCGCGCGCCTGGCCGGCGGCGAGCCGGCAGTGCTCGGGCGCGATCTCCGCCAAGGCGGTGCCGGCGAGCGCCAGCCGCGCCTGCATCGAGAGCCGCGGCAGGTGCGTCGCGCGCGCCGCCGCCCGCTCCAGGCGCTCCGCTTCCGGCAGGTCGTCGCGCACCAGCAGGAAGACCGTGACGTTGCCGGCCAGGCCGGTCCACCAGAGCGGATCGCGCTCGGGGCGGCGGCGCACCGCCAGCTCGTGCACCTCGCGCTCGGCCTGCGCCAGCAGGAGCTCGGCGTCGAGCCGGTCGTCGAGCGCCAGGCCCGCCGGCAGCGCGCGCAGCCGCGCGGCGGTCTCGCGGTTGAAGGCGACCCAGGCCCTCAGCCGCTCGGGGGAGAGGTCTTCGAGCCGCGTGTCGAGGTCGTGCCGCCCGGCCGCCGTCGCCTGGCTCGGATAGGTGTCGAAGTAGCGCTCGACGTAGGCGTCGGCGATGGCCGCGACCGGCGGCGCCGGCGCGGCGGGAGACTGCGCCAACGCGGCGCCGAGGAGAAGCGCGAGCATGGCGGCGAGCATAGGCTAAGGTCGCGACGCGAGGGAGGACGCATGCCGCGGATCACTAAGGTCTACACCCGCACCGGCGACGACGGCACGACCGCCCTCGGCGGCGGGCAGCGGGTGCCGAAGGACGCGGTGCGGATCGCCGCCTACGGGACGGTGGACGAGCTGTCGTCGCAGATCGGGGTGGCGCTGGCGGTCGGGGTGGTCGAGGAGCTGGCGGCGCCGCTCGGCCGCATCCAGAACGAGCTCTTCCACCTGGGATCCGACCTTTGCGTGCTGGAAGAGGACAAGGCGCGGATGCCGGTGCCGGTGGTCGAGGAGCGGCACGTTGTCGCGCTGGAGGAGCTGATGGACCGCCTCTCCGAGGAGCTGCCGCCGCTCGCCAACTTCATCCTGCCGGGCGGCGCGCCGGGCGCCGCGCAGCTGCACGTCGCCCGCACCGTCTGCCGGCGCGCCGAGCGGCTCCTCGTCACGCTGGCGCGCGAGGAGCCGGTCGGTGCCTGGGCGGTGCGCTACCTCAACCGCCTCTCCGACACCCTGTTCGTCATGGCGCGCTTCGAGAACCTGCGGCGCGGCGTCCCCGAGCCGCTCTGGGACAGCCGCGCCTAGCCCGCGATTCCGGCGCTATCGGCGGTCGATCTCGCCCACCCGCACGCTCGGGCCCGCGCCGCAGCGCGAGCCGCCTTCGAAGACCCCGATGACGTGCACGGAGTCGCCGCGGCCGAAGCCGCGCAGGTTGCCGGCCAGCTCGTAGGTACGGCCGTCGTCGCCGCGCAGCACCGGGCAGCCGCCGGTGGTGGCGATCCGCCCGCGCAGGTTGACCAGCTCGCCGCGATCGGCGCGCCAGCGGTCGTCGAGACGGTCGCCGCCGAGGATGCGGTCGAGCCGGTCACGCCGCTCCCAGTCGCCGTCCCGATCGTCGTCCCAGCGGTCGTCCTCCCAGCGGCCGTCGCGGTCGAGGTCGCGGAGCTGGTGAATCTGCAGGGTCGTCCCCTGGCGGCAGGCGGAGCTCTGGACCACCCGGCCCTGGATCCAGACGTCGTCGCCCGGACGGAGCCGCAGCGCCGGGTCGCCGACCAGAGTGTAGAGGCGCCCGTCGTCGCCGCGCACCGCGGCGCAGCGGATGCCCTCGGCCGTCACCTCGCCCTGGACATTGACGATGCCGCGGCCCGGACGGTCGGCGAGGTTGCCGCTCTGCGGCCAGCGCTGGCGCTGGTTCAAGGCCCGGTGCCGCTCGGCCTCCCGCCGCTCCCACGCGGTGTCGATTCGGCGCTGCCGCTCCAGCCTCTGCTGGCGCTCGAACTGTCGCTGGGCGTCCACCCGCTGCTCCTGCTTGTGCTTCTTCTCCTTCTTCGCCTTCGCCTTGTGCTTGCCGTGCGCCTTGCCCTTGCCGTTTCCCTTGCCGCCCCCTTTGTCGTGCTGGACGTAGGAGGCCGCGTCAGGGCTCGGGGCGGCGTACCCGGCGGCGGGAACCATCAGGGCGAGGGCGAGCCCGCAAGCCGGGATCAGCCTCGCCGCGCGTCGGAACTTGGTCATGACGACTACTCCTTTCCCGGCGGTGCTCGACCCGCCGGCAGGGAGGGGTAGCGCAAGATGGCTGCCAGAAGACCTAAACGGAGTGAAGCCAGGGAGTTGCGCCCTTCCCCCGGGGTCGGGATCGGGCCGGATTCGTCCTCTCCCGGGGACGCCGGCGGACCCCTCGCCTGATAGCCTCCGCGACCGCCCATGACCCCTCCCGCCGCCCTCGTCTTCGACCTCGACGGCACCCTCATCGACTCCCGCCGCGACCTGGCGACGGCGGTGAACCGGATGCGCGAGGAGCTGGGGCTGGCGCCGCTGGCGCTCGCCGAGATCGTTGGGATGGTGGGGGAGGGGGCGCGGCGGCTGGTCGAGAAGGCGCTGCGCGGGGAGGTGCCGCTCGAACGCTTCGAGGAGGTCTTCACCCGCTACCTGGAGCACTACCGGGCCGTGCTCCTCGACACGACACGGCCTTACGACGGCATCCCCGAGACGCTGGCGCGCCTCGCGGCGCGCTACCCGCTGGCGGTCCTCACCAACAAGCCCGAAGATCTCTCGCGCGCGGTGCTCGACGGCCTCGGCCTGCTCGCGCACTTCGCGGAGGTGCTGGGCGGGGACAGCCTGCCGAGCCGCAAGCCCGACCCGGCCGGGCTCCTTCGCCTCGCCGGCCGCTTCGGCGCAGCGCCCGCCGCTATCTTGCTCGTCGGCGACTCCGCCATCGACGCCGCCACCGCCCGCGCCGCCGGCGCCCGCTTCGCGCTCGTCACCTGGGGCTTTCCGCGCCCCGCCGACCTGGCGGGGATCGACGCCGAAGCGCGCTACGCCGCGCCGGCCGACCTCGCGGCGGCGCTGCTTCCCGCCGCTACGCCGGCAGATCGCGGGGAGTGAAGGGCTGAGGGAAGAGGTCCGTGAGGCGGACCTCTTCGCACTTGCCGGCCTCGTTGCAGACCAGGATCGGCAGGTCGTCGGCGAACTCCACCAGCGTCTGGCGGCAGAGGCCGCAAGGGCGGGCCGGCGGGTCGGTGTGGGTGACCACAGCGAGCGCCTGCGGCCGTCGCAGCCCGGCCGCCGCGGCGCGCGCGATCGCCAGCCGCTCGGCGCAGATCGCCAGCGCCGGGATGCAGTTCTCGACGTTGCCCGAGGCGTGAATCGAGCCGTCCTCCATCAGCACCGCGGCGCCGACGGGGAAGCGGCTGTAGGGGGCGTAGGCGTTGGCGCGCGCCGCCCGCGCGGCGGCGACGAGAGGGTCCCAATCCACACCTCATGATAGCGTGCGGCGGCTTTCGGCCCGCCGTCCGGCGGCCGATCACTTCACATCGCGGAGGAGAGGCTTGGAGAGCGCAGCACAGCACGGGGTGCCGCCCGCCGACGGGGAGGAGATCCGCTGGCACCCGGAGGAGGCGCGCCTGGAGGTGCCGGCGCGCCCCATCGTGGCGTTCATCGAAGGGGACGGCACCGGCCCCGACATCTGGCGCGCCACCAAGCTCGTCCTCGACGGCGCCGTGGCGCGCTGCTACGGCGGCTCGCGCTCCATCGCCTGGACCGAGATCCTGGCCGGCGAGAAGGCCCACCGGCTGACCGGCTCCTGGCTCCCCGACGAGACGCTGGCGGCGATCGAGCGCTGGCGCGTCGCCATCAAGGGGCCGCTGACGACGCCGGTCGGCGGCGGCATCCGCAGCCTCAACGTCACCCTCCGCCAGCGGCTCGACCTCTACGCCTGCCTGCGCCCGGTGCGCTACTACCCGGGCGTGCCGTCACCGGTGCGCGAGCCCGAGAAGGTGGACATGGTGATCTTCCGCGAGAACACCGAGGACGTCTACGCCGGCATCGAGTGGCCGGCGGGCTCGCCGGAGGCGGCGCGCCTGATCGAGTTCCTCGGCGGGATGGGGAAAAGCGTGCGGCCCGACAGCGGCATCGGCATCAAGCCGATCTCGGAGACGGGCAGCAAGCGCCTGGTGCGCAAGGCCCTGCAGCACGCCGTCGAGTGCCGGCGCAAGACCGTTACCCTGGTGCACAAGGGCAACATCATGAAGTTCACCGAGGGGGCCTTCAAGGACTGGGGCTACGAGGCGGCGCGCGAGTACGGCGACCTAGTCGTCGCCGAGGCTGACCTCGACGCCCTGCCCGCCGGCGCCGCGGCGCCCCACCGCGTCGTCGTCAAGGACCGCATCGCCGACTCGATGTTCCAGCAGGTCCTCCTCCGCCCCGACGAGTACGACGTCATCGCCACCACGAACCTCAACGGCGACTACCTCTCCGACGCCCTCGCCGCGCAGGTCGGCGGCCTCGGCATGGCACCGGGGAGCAACGAGGGGGACGGCATCGCCGTCTTCGAGGCCACCCACGGCACCGCCCCGAAGTACGCCGGCCAGGACAAGGTGAACCCCGGCTCGCTCATCCTCTCGGGCGTCATGCTGCTCCGCTGGCTGGGCTGGCGCGAGGCGGGCGAGGCGGTCGAGGGGGCGCTGGGGCGGACCATCCTGCAGAAGCGGGTGACCTACGACCTCGAGCGGCAGATGACCGGGGCGACGCTGCTCAAGACCTCCGAGTTCGCCGCGGCGATCCTGGAAAACCTCTAGAACCCCGACCTCGGGAGACCTTCCCATGCGTCACAAAGTCACCGTCGTCGGCGCCGGCAACGTCGGCGCCACCGCCGCGCAGCGGATCGCCGAGGCCGACCTCGCCGACGTCGTTATGGTGGACGTGGCCGGCGACCTCGCCGCCGGCAAGGCGCTCGACATGATGGAGTCGGCGCCGGTGCTCGGCTTCAACGCCCGCATCGAGGGAGGCTCCGACTACGCCCCGACCGCCGGCTCCGACGTCTGCGTCGTCACCGCCGGCATCGCGCGCAAGCCCGGCATGAGCCGCGACGACCTGCTGCGCACCAACGCCGGCATCACCCGGCAGGTCATCGAGCAGCTGGTGCGCCACTCGCCCGACACCATCCTCATCATGGTCACCAACCCGCTCGACGCCATGTGCGAGGTGGCGCGGCGGGTCTCCGGCTTCCCGCGCGAGCGCGTCTTCGGCATGGCCGGCGTCCTCGACGCGGCGCGCATGCGCTACTTCATCGCCGCCGAGCTGGGGGTGTCGGTCGAGGACGTGGACGCCTTCGTCCTCGGCGGCCACGGCGACACCATGGTGCCGCTGCCGCGCTACGCCACGGTCAACGGCGTGCCGCTGCCGCAGCTCCTGCCGGCCGAGCGCATCGAGGCGATCAACCAGCGCACCCGCGACGGCGGCATCGAGATCGTCAACTACTATAAGACCGGCTCGGCCTACTACGCGCCGGCGGCGGCATCCTACGAGATGGTCGCCGCGGTCCTCCACGACAAGAAGAAGATCCTCCCCTGCGCCGTCCTCCTGCAGGGCGAGTACGGCTTAAACGACCTCTTCGTCGGCGTGCCGGTCAAGCTCGGGCAGGGCGGCGTCGAGCAGGTGATCGAGCTCGAGCTGACCGCGGAGGAGCGCACCGCGCTCGACCGCTCGGCCGAGGCGGTGCGCGGTCTGGTCGCTTCCCTCCCCGAGAGCTGAGCCTCCGGGCACCGCAACCCCGGCGCCGCGGTTGCGTACCAAGCCCGCCGCCCCCTCTCCGCCATGCGCAACGCCAAACCGCTGATCGTCTGGACCTGCCTGGGCCTCGTTGGGGCCGGCTTCGCCGTCTGGGGCTTCCCGCGCGCCTTCCCCTTCGTGCCGCAGCGCTGGGAGGTCACCAAGCAGGAGGCGGTGGCGATCGCGCTCGAGCGGATGAACGACCTCGGCCCGCAGGTCGAGGAGCCGTACGTCGTCGCCCAGCTCGGCTCGAACGTCCCGCTCGAGCGGCGGCTGCACCTCGCCCTCGCCGGCGGCGCCGACCGCGAGCGCCTGCTGCGGAGCACGCTCGGGCGGGCGCTGCTCTACTGGCGCGTCCTCATCTACGCCCCCGAGGCGCGCCCGGAGGAGTGGACCTCATGGCACGCGTCGGGCTCGGCGGCGAGCTGCTCGACCTGATGCTGCGCCTGCCGCCCGAGGCGAGGGGCCGGCGGATCGACCCGGCGGCGGCGCGGCAGCGCGCCGACGCCTTCCTGGCCGAGCAGGGCTTCGACCTGGCGCGCTTCCGCGAGCCCGAGGTGCGCACCGCGCAGCTCCAGGCGCGCACCGACACGACGCTGCGCTACGTCGAGCGCGACCTGGCGCTCGGGGAGCAGATCCCTTACGGCATCGAGGTCGGCTTCGGCGGCGACCGCCTGACCGGCTTCCAGTTCCGCTACGACGACCCGCAGCGGGCGCGCCTCGCGGCGGCGGTCCAGCCGGCGCTCCTGCGCAGCACGCTGAGCATTCTGGCGGTGTTCGTCGTGCTGCCGGTTGTCGGCGTTCTGTTCGTCCGCCGCTACCACGCGGGCGAGGTGGGAGTGAAGCGCGGCGTGCAGATCATGGCCGCCGTTTGGGGCGCGAGCCTGCTCCTCATCCTGGCCACCGCGCGCACCGCCGCGCAAGAGGGTCAGTTCGGCCCGCTCACCCGCCCGCAGAACACCTGGGTCTGGGCAGCAGTTATGGGCCTGCTCTTCTTCCTCTCGCTGTCGCTGGTCTGCCTGCTCGCCTGGTCGGTGGGGGAGGCGCTCTGCCGCGAGCGCCGGGGCGCGAAGCTCGCCGCTTTCGACGCCCTGTTCCGCCGCGACTGGGCGAACGCGACGATCGCCCGCTCGGCGCTGGTGGGGACGGCCGCGGGGCTCGCCCTGGCGGGCGGCGCCGTGGCCCTCGGCCTCGCCACCTCCCGCTGGGGCCACTGGCCGGTGCTCTCGCATCAGCTCGGGCCCTGGTGGCCGAGCGCCTCCTGGCCGGGGGTGGCGCTGCTGCTCTTCTGCTTCGTCTTCGTGCTCTACGGCGAGCTCGTCGGGCGCCTGACCCTGGTGCCGCTGCTGACGCGGCGGCTCGGAGTCGTCGCCGGCGCGCTCGCCACGCTCCTCTCCACCCTCTTCCTCTTCGGCTCGCCGGCGCTGCCGCTCTTCTCGCAAGGCTGGGGGCTGGCGACGACGGCGCTGGCGACGGCGGCCCTGGTCGCCCTCTTCCTCGCCTACGACCTCCTGGGCGTGCTGATCGCGGCCTTCGTCGCCCAGGTGCTGCTCAGCGGGCTGCCGCTCCTCCTCGCCGCGGACCGCTCGCTCCAGCTCCAGGGGTGCCTGCCGCTGCTCGCCGGCGCGCTGCCTCTCCTCCTCTCGATCCGTCACCTCGGCAGTGAGCGGGAGTTCGAGTACCGCTACGACGACGTGCCGCCGCACGTGCGGCGGATCGCCGAGCGCGAGCGCCAGCGGGTGGAGCTGGAGACCGCGCGCGGCATCCAGAGCTCGATCCTGCCGGACCTGCCGCCGCGCCTCAACGGCGTGGACATCGCCCACGCCTACCTGCCGGCGAGCGAGGTGGGCGGCGACTTCTACGACGTGCTGGCGCTGGAGGACGGGCGGCTGGCGGTGGCGGTCGGCGACGTCGCCGGGCACGGCGTCTCGAGCGGCCTGGTGATGTCGATGGCGAAGTCGGCCCTGGCGGTGCAGGTGACCTTCGACCCGGAGGTCCGCCCGGTCTTCGCGACCCTCAACCGCATGGTCTTCCAGACGGCGCGCAAGCGCCTCCTGGCCACCCTCTGCTACGTCCTCCTCGACCCGGTGCGCCGCGAGCTGGTCTACGCCAGCGCCGGCCACCTCTACCCGTACGTCGTGAGCCGCGACGGCCGGGTGCTCGCCCTGGAGTCCACCTCCTACCCGCTCGGCGTGCGCGGTCTGCTGGCGATCGAGCCGCGGACCGTCAAGCTCCGCGCCGGCGACGTCCTCTTCATGTTCAGCGACGGCCTGGTCGAGGCGCGGCCGGAGGAAGCACCGAGCCCTTCGGCTTCGACCGCCTGGAAGAGAGCCTCGCCCGCCACCACGGCAAGGACGTCGAGAGCCTGCGCGACGCCGTCCTCGCCGACGTCCGCCGCCACACCCGCAACGCGCCGCGCGAGGACGACCAGACGGTGCTGGTGCTGCGGCTGCCGGAGGAGTGAGCTCCGAGCCCTGATATGCTCCAGCGCCGCGTCCCCGCGCGCCCTCGCGCGGCTCCGGGGCGCCTCTCGAATCCAGCCCGTCCGCGGAGGGAATCTTGAAGATCCACGAGTACCAGGCGAAGGAGATCCTGCGCCGCTTCGGGGTGGCGACGCCGCGCGGGCGGGTGACGGAGGACGCCGATGAGGCGGCGCGGATCTGCGAGGAGGTGGGCGGGCGCTGCGTCGTCAAGGCGCAGATCCACGCCGGCGGGCGCGGCAAGGGGGGCGGGGTCAAGCTCGCCAATTCGCCTGAGGAGGCGCGCGAGAAGGCGCGGCAGATCCTCGGCATGCAGCTCGTCACGCCGCAGACCGGCCCCGAGGGGCAGATCGTCCGCAAGGTTCTGGTCGAGGAAGCCCTCGCCATCGCCTCGGAGCTCTACGTCTCGGTCACCCTCGACCGCCGGCTCGCCAAGCCGATCGTCATGGCCTCGGCGTCCGGCGGCATGGACATCGAGGAGGTGGCGGCGCACGACCCCTCGGCCATCCTGCGCGAGCCTGTCGATCCCCACCTCGGCCTGCTGCCGTTCCAGGGGCGGTCGATCGTGAAGGGGCTCAAGCTCGGCGGCAAGACGGCGCGCGAGGCGGCGAAGCTCCTCGAAGGCTTGGTCGCCGCCTACCTCGCGACCGACGCCTCGCTCGCCGAGGTCAACCCGCTCCTCATCACCGCCGACGGCTCCGTCCTGGCGCTCGACGCCAAGATGAACTTCGACGACAACGCCCTCTTCCGCCGCCCGGACGTCGCCGCCCTGCGCGACCTCGGCGAGGAGAACCCGATGGAGGTCGAGGCCGGCAAGTACGGCCTCAACTACATCAAGCTCGACGGCACGATCGGCTGCATGGTCAACGGCGCTGGTCTCGCGATGGCGACGATGGATCTCGTCAAGCGAGCCGGTGGCGAACCGGCGAACTTCCTGGACATCGGTGGTGGCGCCCGCGCCGAAAAGGTCGCGGCGGCGATGCGCCTCATCCTGAGCGACCCGAAGGTCAACGCGATCCTCGTCAACATCTTCGGTGGCATCACCCGCGGCGACGAGGTGGCCCGCGGCCTGATCGAGGCGCGCGCCCAGCAGACTCGTGACGTGCCGATGGTCGTGCGGATCGTGGGCACGAACGCCGCCGAGGCGGGTGTGCTCCTCCGCGAGGCACGGTTCGAGACCGCCGACTCGCTCGACGACGCGGCGGCCAAGGCCGTGGCGGCGGCCCGGGGAGCGGCCGCGTGAGCATCCTCATCGACC
>DATLOC010000061.1:0-42377 GCA_035536455.1 Thermoanaerobaculia bacterium
CGCATCGAGCCGGCCGCCAGCGGCTACATCAATTTCGTCCTCGACCGGACGCGAGTCGCCGCGGGATGGCTGCGCGACGAGGCGTCCCTGCGCGCGTCCGGCAGCGGCAAAGCGATCGTCGAGCACACGGCTATCAATCCGAACAAGGCGGCGCACATCGGGCACCTGCGCAACGCCGTGCTCGGCGACGTCCTCGCCCGCGCCATGCGCAGCCTGGGCTACCCCGTCGAGGTCCAGAACTACATCGACGACACCGGCGTCCAGCTCGGCGACGTGGTGGTCGGTTTCCTGGACGTCCGGCGCCTGTCCCTCGCCGACGTCGCGGCCATCCCCGAGCCCTTCGACTACTACTGCTGGGACCTCTACAGCGAGGTCGGCCGCTGGTACGAGGAGGACAAGGAGCGGCTGCGCCTGCGCCGCGAGACCCTGCACGAGCTGGAGCTCGACCGCGGCGAGCGCGCCGCGATGGGCAGGCTGGTGGCGCGGCGGGTCGTCCACCGCCACCTCGCCACCATGCGCCGGCTCGACATCGGCTACGACCTGCTCACCCGGGAGAGCGACATCCTGGGCCTCAACTTCTTCTCCAGCGCCTTCGAGCGCCTCAAGGAGAGTGGCGCCGTGCGCCTGGAGAAGGCGGGCAAGAACGCCGGCTGCTGGATGATGCCGCTCGCCCAGGCCGAGGAGTTCGCCGGCCTCGAGGACCCCGACAAGGTCATCATCCGCTCCGACGGCACGGTGACCTACGTCGGCAAGGACATCGCCTACCAGCTCTGGAAGTTCGGCCTCCTGGGGCGCGACTTCTGCTACGCCTTCTGGCAGGAGGAGGGGGTTTGGGAGACCGCCCCCGAGGGGACCGGCGACCACCCGGCGTTCGGCGGCGCGGAGCGGGTGATCAACGTCATCGACGCGCGGCAGAGCTACCTGCAGAAGATCGTCCGCGCCGGGCTCGCGGCGCTCGGCCACCGGGAGGAGGCGGAGCGCTCGGTCCACTACGCCTACGAGATGGTGGCGCTGTCGCCGGCGACGGCGCGGCAGCTCGGCTACCTCGAGGCGGGCGACGAGGAGAAGACCCTCGAGATGTCGGGGCGCAAGGGGATCGGCGTCAAGGCCGACGACCTCCTCGACCAGCTCGAGGCCAAGAGCCGCGAGGAGATCGCGGTGCGCAACCGCGAGCTGCCGGTTGCCGCGCTCGGCCCGCTGGCGCGGCAGATCGCCACCGCGGCCCTGCGCTTCTTCATGGTCAAGGCGACGACCAACCGGGTGATCGCCTTCGACTTCGACGAGGCGCTCTCCTTCGAAGGGGAGTCGGGGCCGTACCTCCAGTACTCGCTGGTGCGCGCCGGCAACATCCGGCGGCGGCTGCGCGAGGAGGGGCTGGCCGACGAGGTGACGCGCGAGGCGGCGGCGGCGCTCCCCGAGGAGCCCTGGAGCGACGACCTCTGGGACCTGGTGCTGGCGGTGGCGCAGAGCGGCGAGATCGTCGAGAAGGGCGCCGAGGCGCTGGAGCTGTCGCTCATCGCCCGCCACGCCCTGGAGCTGGCGCAGCGCTTCAACGCCGCCTACCACAAGCACCCGATCCTCCAGGAGCCGGACCCGGCGCTGCGCGCCACCCGCCTCGCGGCGGTGCAGGTCTTCCGCCGCGGGCTGGAGGCGCTGATCGAGGTCCTGGGCATCCCGGTGCCCGAGCGGATGTAGGCGATCGGCTGCCGGGCTTGCGTTCGCCGCGGTTTGGGCCTACAATGCGCCGCTCGAAATCGAAGTCACTCAATTGCAATGCCGGTTCCTGCCCCGGTTTGACGCTCGCGGTACCTTGACAGTCACCGATCTTCCTGGGAGGGCCGGCGCGGGGTGTGCTCGCGCGGCCGTGTTTCCTTGTCCGTCTCGACCGTATTGGAGACTCTCGGATGAAAGGTAGGACTCTCACGCGCTGGACCCTCGCTCTCGCGCTCGCCGGACTCCTCGCGCCGGCGGCGCTCTCCGCTCAGGGCGACGGGCGCTACATCGTCAAGTTCCGCGACGCGGCGAACGGCCGCGCCGCCCTCGGCGCCGCGAAGGCCGAGATCGTCCTCGAGCTGCGGGAGCACAACGCCGCCGCGGCCCGCATCCCGGCCCAGGCCCTCAACGGCCTGCGCAACCACCCGGCGATCGAGTACATCGAGGACGACGTCCGGCGGTACCCGACGGCGGAGACCGTCCCCTACGGCATCCCGATGGTGCAGGCGAACCTGGTGAGCGACGGCTCGGCCGCCAACCGCAAGGTCTGCATCATCGACTCCGGCTACTACGCCAACCACGAGGACCTGCAGAACACCGGCGTCACCGCCTCCTCCGACTCCGGCACGGGCGATCCGTTCACCGACCTCTGCGGCCACGGCACGCACGTCGCGGGGACGGTCGCGGCGCTCACCAACACGACCGGCGTCCTCGGCGTCCTGCCGGGGGGCAAGATCAACCTCCACATCGTCAAGGTCTTCGGCGACGACTGCGCCTGGACCTACTCCTCGAGCCTGGTCGCCGCGCTCGACAAATGCCGGCAGGCGGGGTCGAACGTCGTCAGCATGAGCCTCGGCGGCACGTTCAAGAGCCGCACCGAGGAGACCGCCTTCAACAACGCCAACAGCGCCGGCGTGCTGTCGATCGCCGCCGCCGGCAACGCCGGCAACACGACCGTCTCCTACCCGGCCGGCTACGGCTCGGTCGTCTCGGTCGCCGCCATCGACTCGAACAAGGCGCTCGGCGCCTTCTCGCAGCGCAACTCCGACGTCGAGATCGCGGCCCCCGGCGTGGGCGTCCTCTCGACCGTTCCCTGGCTGGAGACCAACACCCTGGCCGCCGGCAGCACCACCTACAGCGGGGGCCGCATCGACGGCGCCGCCCGCACCAACGGCACGAACGGCGCGCTCTTCGGCACCACCGGCGACCAGTGCACGGCGACCAACGCCAACTACTCGGGCAAGGTCGTCCTCTGCCAGCGCGGCACGAACAGCTTCGCCCAGAAAGTGGCGAACGTGCAGAGCTCGGGCGGCGTGGCGGCGGCCGTCTACAACAACGTCACGAGCGACTCGACCTGTGCCGTCTTCGCCGGCACGCTCGAGGGCACGAGCACCATCCCGGCGATCACCCTGAGCTGCGCCGACGGCGCCGCCGCCCTGGCGCAGTCGGGGGCGGGGAGCACCGTCGTCAGCCAGTTCACCTCCGGCGCCTCCGGCTACGAGGCGTGGAACGGCACCTCGATGGCGACGCCGCACGTCTCGGGCGTGGCGGCCCTCATCTGGAGCCACAACACCGGCTGGACCAACCAGCAGGTCCGCGACGCCATGAACGCCACCGCCCAGGACCTCGGCGCGGCCGGCCGCGACACCAACTTCGGCTACGGGCTGGTGCAGGCCAAGGCGGCGCTGGACTTCCTCCTCGGCGGCGGCGGCCCGGTCTGCAAGCCGCTCGGCGCGACCTGCTCGAGCAACAGCGAGTGCTGCTCGAACTCCTGCAGGGGGGGCGCGAACAAGACCTGCAAGTAGTCTGACGCTCGGTCGATTCGTCTCGGGCCGCCCGCCGCGCGCGGGCGGCCCTTTTGCTTGACCACCCGATCCTCCCGAGCTGATAGGCGTGCCCGTGCCGGAGCGTATGTAGAGGTATGGGGGAAGAGCGCGCCGGCACCTCGCCCTGGGTCTGGGTCGGCTGCGGCTGCGCGGTCCTGGTGGGGCTCGTCATGGCCGCGGTCGTCGCGCTCGGCTGGTGGGGTTACAAGCAGGGCAAGGAGATCGAGGCGGGGTTCAAGGACCCGGTCAAGCGGGCGGAGAGGACGCGCGCGGTCCTCCCCTACGACGAGCTCCCGGCCGGCTACCACCCGCTCGGCGCCATCTCGATCCCCTTCTTCATGGACATGGTGATGTTCTCCGACCGGGAGCCGCGGCCGGAGATGGAGGAAGGGCGCGAGTTCGACCAGCGCGGCTTCTTCTTCATCAAGGTCCGCCAGTTCGGCAGGGGGGACGAGGACCTCGAGAAGTTCCTGAAGGGGGAGGGGGAGGAGCCGCCGGGGCTCGAGGGGACGAAGCTCGACTTCGAGAGCCGCGAGACCGTGGCCACCGGCACCGTCGAGGCCGGCGGCGGCAAGCTCCGCTACCAGGCCCGCCGCGGCAGCCTGCGCGCCGAGCAGGGCAACGCCGAGGGGATCGCCAACTTCTTCGTCGTCGAGTGCCCAAAGGACGACGGCCGCCTCCGCTTCGGCATCTGGTTCGGCCCGGAGGCGAACCCCGCCGTCCCCGCCGCCGAAGCCGACTTCACCGGCACCCCGGCCGACCCACAGGCGCTGCGGGAGTTCGCCGGGCACTTCCGGCTGTGCGCGTGGGGTCCTCGAGGCTTATCTCGGGGACCTCGAGGTTCATCCCGGAGACTCCGGGATAGATCTTGGAGGCTCCGGGATTCATCTCCGGCAGCGCGGGGTGGATCTTCCATGCATGAAGATCTATCTCCGGCAGCCGGAGATAGATCCCCCATAGCTCGGGATCTATCCTGGGCGGTCCGGGATTTCTCCTGGGGTCTCCGAGATCTCCCTCAGGGCCCCTGGGACGGCTCAGTCCTCGGTGTAGAGGATCTCCATCCGCTGGATCTTCCAGGCCGACAGGCCGAGCAGCACCAGCGTCAGCCCGAGGAGGCCGGGGACGGCGACCCAGGGGGAGGGGGCGTCGGCGAGGATCGCCAGCGGGCCTTGCGAGATCGGCACGGGGCAGAGGCCCTGGAGGTAGTGGATGACGGAGATCTTCTTGAGGGCCGGGGGGAGGAGGAAGTGCAGGTTCTCCCAGCCGAAGACAGTCACCGCCGGCAGCGCCGGGCTCTTGGTGAAGAAGCCGGCGGCGAGGAAGACGGCGCCATAGCCGAGGCAGGCGAGGGCGGTGACGCCCAGGTAGGCGCTGAGGTGGCCCAAGCCGGGGCCGTCGAAGATGAAGCGGCGCACCGCGCTGCCGTCGTGGGCCGAGTAGGCGAGGAAGAACGACGCGATGGTGGCGGCGCCGAAGACGCTCAGGGTGACGACGAGGCCGGTCAGGTACTTGGCGGCGGCCAGCAATGGGCGCCGGACCGGGGACAGGAAGTAGAAGTGCAGGCTGCGGTCCAGCAGCTCGCGCCGGATCAGGTTCCCGAAGACCAGGACGCAGCCGAAGAAGAGCACCAGCCGCAGGATGAAGGCCTGATAGAGGCGGGCGAAGACCCAGCCCACCTCGCCGACGTTGGCCGGGTCGTCGGGGGAGTTGAAGAGGGCGTGCAGGGCGAAGAGCGTCACCGGCATCGCCGCCAGCAGGACCACCCCCAGCACGCGCCGGCCGCGAAACCCCTTCTTGAGCTCCAGGCGCACGGCCGCCGCGAGCTGCCGCCGCCAGAGGCCCCAGGAGGGGGCGGGCAGAGGCGGCACCGCCGCCGCGTCCAGGGCCGAGGCCCGTTCGAGCACGCTCATCGCTGCACTCCTTCCTGGCCGCCGATCAGGTAGTGGTAGACGGCCAGCACGTCGCTGTCGGCCGGCGCCACCGACTCGATCCGCACCCCCTCCTCGAGCACCACGCGGTTGAGGAGCAGGTAGAAGCGGTCGGCATCGCGCGTCCGCACCAGGAGGACGCCGCGCTCGAGCTTGGCCTCGACGACGTGGTCGGCCAGGAAGAGGCGCGAGGCGAGGAGCTGCGGCCGGTCGCAGAGGACGGCGACCTGCACCGGGTGCTCCTCCATCTCGTCGCGCACCCCCTCGATCTCCCCTTCGGCCACGACGTAGCCGCCGTTCAGGAGCACCACCTGGTCGGAGATGCGGTCCACCTCGTGGAGGATGTGGGTCGAGACGACGACGTGGAGCCCCGCCGCCGCCAGCTCGCGGAAGAGCACCGTCATCTCGGCGCGCGCCATCGGGTCGAGGCCGTTGAGCGGCTCGTCGAGGATCAGGACCGACGGCCGGTGCGCCATCGCCTGCGCCAGCTTGATGCGCTGCCGCATCCCCTTGCTGTAGGCCGCGACCTTGCGGCCGGCCGCGTCGGCCAGCCCGACCCGCTCGATCGCCGCCCAGGCCAGCGTCTCGGCGTCGGCGCGGGGGTAGCCGTGGACCCGCAGGTAGGAGGCGATGAGCTCGAAGCCGGTCAGCCCCGGCGGGAAGGCGTCGTGCTGGGTGGCGTAGCCGATGGTGCGGAACATCTCCTCCGGCCGCTCCGGGACGAGCCCGAGGACGCTCACCCGCCCGCGCGTCGGCCGCAGCAGGCCGGCCATCAGGTTCATCAGCGTCGTCTTGCCCGAGCCGTTCGGGCCCACCAGGCTGGTGATGCCGGGTGGGATCGCCAGGTTGACGCGGTTGATCCCCAGCACCTCGCCGTAGAACTTGGAGACCTCGTCGAAGAGGATGCGGCGCGAGGTCGCGGCAGCGGCGCCCGCGGTGTCGGCGGCCGGGACGGGGAGCGTGGTGGTCACGTCGGCGACGCTCACCGTACCACCTCGTAGGCCTTGATGCGGCGGGCGAGGAGCACCAGCGAGACGGCGCAGACGGCGGCCAGCGCGATCCAGGCCGGGCCGGGCTCCAGGCGCACGCGGACGTCGATGCCGAAGAGGCCGGCCCAGACGGCGCGGATCAGCTCGCCCAGGTTGAGGAGGCTCCCCCAGGTGGTGTCGAGGATCTCGTTGATCGCCGCGCCGAAGCCGGCGAGGACGAAGAAGACGACGAGGAGCACGATCCGCGCGACCGGCTTCCACTTGACCCATGCCGAAACCGCGAGCGCGATGAGCGAGAGCACCAGGACCCACGCCCAGGAGCCGGCGAAGATCGCCCAGCCGACGCGGCCGTTGGCGGCCAGCCACCCGTCCTCGAGCGAGGCCTGGAGAGTGAAGAGCAGCAGCAGCGGCACCCAGGTGATCGCCGAGAGCAGGATCGCCAGGACCGAGAGCTTGCCGAGCACGTACTCGCGCCGGGTGAACGGGCGCGAGAGGTAGAGCGGCAGGGCGCCGTTGCGCAGGTCGGGGGCGACCAGGGCCGGGCCGACGAAGAGCGAGAGCAGGAAGCACATCGTCGCCTCGATCCCCATCAGGTTGAAGAAGAACGAGCCGTCGATCGTCAGCAGCTGCGCCGCCGAGAGGTCCAGGAACTTGAGCGCCGAGGCGTTGTGGCGCAGATAGATGAGCACCGCGCCGGCGAGGTGCGGGATGAAGCAGAGGACGAAGAAGATGAGGAAGAGCTTCGAGCGGAAGACCTCTCCGTAGGCGTAGCGCGGCAGCACCAGGAAGCGGCGCCGCTCGGGGGTGAAGCCGCCGGCGTAAGGGCGATAGGTGCGCTCGTAGACCGCCATGTCAGTTCTCCATCCCGTTCTCCATCGCCTTCAAGAAGATGTCTTCGAGGGAGTCGCGCCGGTGGCTGAGGCGGCGGATCTGCACGCCGCGGGCGTCGGCGAGACGGTAGAGGTCGGCCACCTCGACGCCGTCGGGGAGCACCAGCTTGAGGCGCTGGCGCCCGAGCGTGCCGGTCGCCGCCGCCTCGCAGCCCAGCTCCGAGGCCGCCGCGGCGAAATCGGCGTCGTCGCCGCGCAGCTCGAGCTCGAGGAAGCGGCGGTTGGCGCGCCGCTCGGCCTCGAGATCGCAGGAGACGGCCACCCGTCCGGCCTTGAGCACCAGCACCTCGTCGCAGCACTCCTCGACGTCGCGCAGCAGGTGCGAGGAGAGGACGATCTGGATCTTCCCCTGGTCGCGGATCTCCTTGACCAGCTTGAGCATCCGCTCGCGCGCCGGCGGGTCGAGGGCGTTCGTCGGCTCGTCGAGCAGCAGCAGGCGCGGGCCGTGGACGAGGGCCTGCGCCAGCTTGGCGAGCTGGCGCATCCCCTGCGAGTAGCTCTCCGTCTTGCGGTAGCGCGCCTCGCCCAGGCCGACGTAGAAGAGCGCCTCGTGCGCCCGCTCCAAGGCCTGCGACGGCGGCAGCCCGGACAGCTCGGCCATGAGGCGCACGAAGCGGACGCCGGAGAGGCCGGCGATGAAGGAGTCGTTCTCCGGCATGTAGCCGATGAGGCGGCGGATCTCCCGCCCTTCGGTCTGAATGTCGCGGCCGAAGATGCGGGCGGTGCCGCGGCTCGGCTTGTGGAAGCCGAGCAGGGTGTGGAGGAGCGTCGTCTTACCGGCGCCGTTCGGCCCGAGGAGGCCGATGCAGCGGCCGGAGAAGCTGCCCGAGAGGCCGAGGAGGATCGGCCGCCCGCCGAGGGCCACCTCCAGCCCGTCCAGCGCCAGGACGGGGGAGGTGGCCGGGGGGGCGGCCGGAGGAGCGGCTGCGAGCGGCTCGGCGACCACCTAGCGGGCCTCGGCCTCGGCGGCCTCCGCCTGGCCCGCCGCGCCGTTCATCATCCCGAACAGGCCGCCGAAGCCGGCCAGCACGTTCAGGTTGAGCCCGAGCGGCGAGGGGCGGCTGGAGCTGGCGAAGAGGATGCGGTCCTCCTCGCCGTAGGCGTAGGCCAGGGTCGGACGGAGGCGGCCGATGAAGCCCGCCACCGACGCCGGTCCCTTGCCGGCGCCGCCGGGCATGGCGGGCAGCCGGTCGGCCACCGGGCCGAGCGCCGGCCCCAGGTTGTGGAACACCAGCGCCGAGAAGTTGACCTCGACGTCCGCGGGCAGCAGCTCGCGGAAGGCCGCGCTCGTCACCAGGGTCGTCTCCGAGTCGCGGAGCAGCAGCGCCCGCTCGACGAGCGCCCGGCTCGGGCCGGCCACCAGGTAGCCGTCGAGGAAGGTGTAGTGGACCTCGAAGGGCGAGCCCTCTTCCGTGCAGCGCAGCGTGTACCAGGTGCGCCCGCCCGCCTCGTCCTCGGTGAGCGTCACCTCCGGCTGCCCTTCGCGCCGCGCCATCTCGGCGGCGAAGCGCTTCAGCGTGGCCTGGAGGCGCGCCGGGTCGTAGACCTCGACGATCAGCTTCCACGACGGCTTCGGCAGCAGCGGCCCGTCCACCGCGAAGGCCAGCTCGCCGCCGAGCGGCGCGGCCAGGTCCTCGCGCAGGTCGAGCCCGTGCTCGCTCTTGAGCTTGGCGAGCGACTCGCCCATCTCGGGAATCGCGGCGAGCATCTCGTCGAGCATCGTCGCCGGGTCCTTGACGACGAAGGCGGCGGCGAGGGTCGCCTCCGGCGAGACGAAGCCGAGGCTCCCCATCGGTCCGGGGGCGGCGAGCCAGGAGGCGACGCCGCGCCGCGGGCGGTCGAAGGAGAGGGCGGCCATCGTCTGACCGCCGGCCGCGGTCTCGCGGTGGTCGATGACGAAGTGCTCGATGTCGAGGATGCCGAGCGCCTCGGCGTGGCGCTCGTGAGCCTCGCCGTCGGCGCCTTCGCCGTGCGGCCCGTGGGCGGTTGATTGGAACTCGCCGTGGGCGGCGAGGAGCTTCTTCGCGTCGGCGCCGAAGAGCCAGCCGGCGCCTTCGGCGTAGGCCTCGGCGAGACGGCCGTGGAACTCGGTGCCGGCGAAGGCGCCCGAGCCGCCGCCGGCCGCCGCCGCGACGGCGGCGAGGAGGGCCGGCTCGGGGCTGGCGACGACGACGTCCTCGCCGATCCAGACCGAGGCCTTGCCGTCGGCCGCCGCGGCCGGGTCGTCGACGATCGTCAGGCCGTGCTCGCCCGCCTCGTCGTTCTCGTTGACGGCACGCGCCATCTCGTCGGCGATCGCCGCGCGCAGGCCGGCGGGGTTCGTGACCTCGGCCAGGGCCACCGGCCCGGCGTCGGTCACCGCCACCGCTACCTCGGGGCCGAGGTGCCGGCCCAGCGCGTCGAGCCGGCCGAGCAGCTCGCGGAAGCGCGCCTCGGTCGCGGGCGAGCGCATCGTCTGTTCCCACCACTGGCGCAGCAGCTCGCTGCCGGCGATCCGGGCGTCGAGGCTGCGCTGCGTCTCGGCCAGGTTGGCGGCGAGGTTCGGCAGCGCCACCCAGATGCGGGTGTCGGCCGGCGCCAGGTCGAGCAGGCGCGTCGAGGTGCGGAGGCCCGGCCAGTCGAGGCGGGCGTCGATCTCGCGGCCGAGCTCGCCCAGCTCGCCGAGGAGGGCGAGGTAGCGGTCGCGGTCGCGGCTCCAGGCGATCTCCTCGGCCAGCGGCACCCGCTCGACGCTGGCGTGGGTGGCGATCTGGTCGCCGGCGTGGAGGACACTGTCGCTCCGCGCCTGCGCCACGCGCACCTCGCCCTCGATGACGGAGACGCGCGAGCCCTTGGTGCCGGCGTTGACCGAGAAGATCGTGCCGGTGACCGAGACCAGGGCGTCGCCGCTCTCGACGTAGAGATGGCGCGGGCGCTGCTTGGCGGCGCGGACGATGACCTGGCCGCGCGCCAGCTCGATGGTGTTGCCGGAGAGGCCGGCGTCGAGCGCGAGGTTGGCGCGCTCGTTCATCTCGACGAGGGAGCCGTCGGCCAGCCGCAGCAGGGCGGTCGAGCCCTTGGCGGTGCGCAGCTCCTCGCCTTCGCCGACCGCCTCGCCGGCGGCGACCGGCGCGACGCCAGCGCCCTCGACGCGGAAGAGGTCCCCCTGGACCGAGGCGACGCGCGCCATCTCGGCGCCGCCGGTGAAGAGCTCGGCGAGCAGGAAGAAGAGGCCGGCGCCCACGGCCAGCGCCAGGGTGGCGGCGAGGGCGAGAGCGGCGGGGCGGGAGCGGAAGGCCGCGGCCGGGCGCCGGGCGGCGGCCGGACGGGTGGCGCTCCAGCCGGCGGCGGGGGCGTCGGCGGCGGTGACACCGCTCTTCGCTTCCTTGAGCGCGCGGCGGCAGGCCAGACACTCGCGGGTGTGGTCCTCGAGCAGCAGGGCGCGCGCCGGCGTCAGCCCGCCGGCGACGTAGGCCGGGATCAGGCTGGTGAAGTCGGCGCAGCCCCGGATCGACTCGATGGGGCCGGCGTTGACGGGGACCGCGGCCGGGGCGGCCGGGGCGATATCGGTACCGCTGGCCAGGCGCTCCCAGACCCGGGCGGCGGCCGCCTCGACCGTTGCCGGCTCGGGGGCCTCGCTCCGGGCCAGGGCGATGGCCCGGTCCAGCGCGGCGTCGTCCATCTTCGGGGTGCGGCTCATGACAAACCTCCTAGCGCCAGCTCCTTGCGGAGGCGGTGGCGCGCGCGGTGCAGGATCACGGCGATCGACGTCTGCGAGACGCCGAGCATGCGGGCGATTTCCAGGTTGCTGCGCTCCTCGAAGTAGCGCAGGGTGAAGATCTCGGCGCTCTTCGGGGGCAGGCGGGTGAGGGCGGCGCGGAGGCGCGCGGCGAGCTCGCGGCCGCCGCGGCTGCGCTCCGGGCCGGGGTCGGTCTCCTCGAGCGTGCCTTCGACCTCGGCCAGCGCCACGGCGCGCGAGCGCCGGCGCGAGCGCAGCAGGTCGAGCGCGGCGTTGACCGCCGCGCGGTGCAGGTAGCTCGAAGCGCTCTCCGAGAGGTCCAGCTCGTCCTCGCGGCGGAGCAGGCGGACGAAAACGGTCTGCAGCACGTCCTCGGCGTCCGCCGGGTCGCCGGTGATGCGGTAGGCGGCGCGGTAGACCGCCCCATGGTGCTCCTGGAACAGCGCCTCGAGCGGCAGCGGCGGTCTCCGAGGCGTCGAATCTGAGTGGGCGGCGGCAATCACGGCCGGTGGCCCTCCTTTCGTCTCCATTCCCTAGAACGCGCCTCGCGGGGGGTTGTTACAGAGCGCCCAGCAGCTCCTCGAGGATCCGGTTGACGGCCTCGGGCGCGTCCATCTGCAGCCAATGGCCGGTGTGGGGGACCCAGCGGGTGGGGAGGTCGGGGCGGCGCTTGTGGAGGCTGACGGGGAGGTCGTTCAAGTCCGAGACGACGGAGAGCTTGGGGCCGGGGTAGGCGTCGAGGGCGGGGAGGGGCGGGTAGGCGAAGGCGGCTTCGATGCCGCCGAGGATCGCCTCTTCGGCCGTGTCGCGGACGCCGGCGAGCACGCGCGCGGCGGCCGCGGGCGGGGCCTGCACCACGAGCTGGCGGTAGTAGGAGGTCAGCTCCGCGTGCGGGTCGGCGCGCAGCGTGGCGAGGAACGGCTCGAAGTCCGAACGGGGCGTGTCGGTCATGTCGCCGTTGGGGTCGACGAGGAAGAGCGCGGCGACGCGCTCGGGGTGGCGGCCGGCGTAGTCGATCGCCGCCAGCGCGCCGAGGCTGTGGCCGGCGAGGACGAAGCGGCGGAGGCCGAGCTGGTCGGCGACGGCGGCGACGTCCGCCGCCAGCCCGGCGATCGAGTAGTCGCCGTCCTCGGCCGGCTCGGACTCGCCGTGGCCGCGGAGGTCGAGCGCGACGGCGCGGCGGCCGGCGGCGCGGACGTGGTCGAGCTGCGCCCGCCACTGGCCGCTGTTTCCCGCCAGAGAGTGGACGAAGAGGACGGGGGGGCCGCCCCCCGCCGTCCCGGCGCCGCCGCCGTCGAGGACGTGCAGGTTGCCGGCCGGGCCGGCGATCCAGAAGGCGCGCTCGGCAGGCTCAGCGCTGTCCGGCGGCTCGGCGGTCGCAGGCTCGGGCCCGCCGCCGCCCGCGCCCTCCCACTCGTCCTCCCGCCGCTTGAAGAAGAGCCAGGAGGCGAGTCCGGCGGTCAGGAAGCCGAGGAGAAGCCAGAGGACGCCGCCGCGGGCGCTCCGGCGCCGGCGTCGGCGAGGGCGGGACGGCATGCCGCGATGCTATCGCTACGCCGGGGCCGGTTGACGCCGCGGGGGGCCCTGGGGTATCTATCGCGCCCCCGCGCTTCGCAGGCAATCGCTCCATGCACCCACAAACCGCGCCGATCGGCCTCGCCCCCGCTGAAAGCCCGCCCGCGGGCTCCGCGGCCGTCGACCGCCTCGGCCGCTGGAGCTCCGCGCTGGCCCTCGGCTGCGCCCTCCACTGCCTGGCGATGCCGCTCGTCCTCACCTTCCTGCCGCTCGCCTCGACCGCGTTTCGTCTCGACCACGGCGTCGAGCGCCTGCTGGTCGGCGCCTCGGCGCTCCTCGGCTCGGCAAGCCTCTGCTGGGGGTTCCGCCGCCACCGCCGGCACGGCGTGCTGCTCCTCCTCGCCGTGGCGCTGGCGGCGATCGCCGCCGGCCTGCTCGCCACGCACGAGCCCTGGGAGGCGGCGCTGGTCACCGCCGGCACCGCGGTCCTCGCGGCCGGCCACCTCCTGAATCGCCGCCTCTGCCGCGCCTGCTCGACCTGCCGCTGACGCGCTAGATCCGCACCACCACCTTCCCGAAGTGGGCGCCGGAGGCGAGGTGCTCGAAGGCGGCGCGCGCTTCGGCGAGGGGGTAGACCTGGTCGACGACCGGTCGCAGGCCGTGGTGGGCGATGGCGCGGTTCATCGCCTCGAAGCTGTCGCGGTGGCCGACCAGGAGCCCTTGCACGCGCAGCATGCGCATCTGGATCGCGGGCAGCCGCAGCTCGAGCGTGGCGCCGGCGAGGACGCCGATCAGGCTCAGCGTGCCGCCGGGGCGCAGCGCCTGGAGCGACTGCTCGAAGGTGCCGGCGCCGCCGACCTCGACGACGTGATCGACGCCGCGGCCGCCGGTCAGCTCTCGCGCCCGCACGCCCCAGGCCGGTATCTCCTTGTAGTTGATCAGCTCCCATGCGCCGAGCTCCTTGGCGCGGGCGAGCTTGGCGTCGGAGCTGGAGGTGACGAGGACGCGTGCGCCCAGGAGGACGCCGAGCTGAAGGGCGAAGATCGAGACCCCGCCGGTGCCCTGGACGAGGACCGTGTCGCCTGCCACGACGCCCCCTTCGGTGACCAGCGCGTTCCAGGCGGTGACGGCGGCGCAGGGGAGGGTGGCGGCCTGCTCGTCGCTGAGGTACTCGGGGATCGCGACGAGCCCCTCCTCGTCGAGGAGCATGAACTCGGCGAGGGTGCCGTCGAGCGGGCTACCGAGGCTCGCGCGGAGGCGCTCGCGGGAGGGCTCGCCGGCGATCCACGCCTGATGGAACGTCGGGCAGACGCGGTCGCCGGGGCGGAAGCGCGTGACCCCGTCGCCGACCGCGACGACGACGCCGGCGCCGTCCGAGCAGGGGACGACGGGCAGCTTCTGCTTCGGGTTGTAGGTGCCGCGAATGAGGAGCAGGTCGCGGTAGTTGAGCGACGCCGCGCGGACCCGCACCACCACCTGCCGCGCCCCGGGCTGCGGCTCCGGCCGCTCGGCGAGGACCAGGTTCTCGAGACCCCAGGCCCGCAGCTCGACGACCTTCAAGCCGCCTCCTCCGCGAGCGCCGCCTGGATCTTGGCGACGAGGTCGCGGGCGGTGGCGTCGTCGAGGCGGCCGGGGGTCCAGCCGATGCCGAGGCCGCGCCCGCCGTGCTTGGGGATGATGTGGAAGTGGACGTGCATCACCGCCTGGTGCGCGGCGGCGCCGTTGTTCTGGAGGACGTTGTAGGCGGTGACGCCGGTGGCCCGCACGACCGCGCGGCAGAGGCGCGGCAGCACCCGCCCGATCGCCGCCGCGGACTCCTCCGAGAGCTGATCGAGCCGCGCCTTGCGCTCCTTGGGGATGACCAGCGTGTGCCCGTCCGAAAGCGGGCCGACGTCGAGGAAGGCCAGGACCTTGTCGTCCTCGTAGACGCGGTGGCAGGGGATCTCCCCGGCCAGGATCTTGTCGAAGATCGTCGGGGCGTGCGCGTCGTCGCTCATGCGGCCGATTGTAGCGACCGCCGGTGCATTGCCAATCCCTGATCGGAAACCCGGGCTCGGGAACCCGCAATCTAGATCAGTGCCTGCTCCGGCAGGCGACCCTGCGGGTACCCGAGCCCATCACCGGGCTCGGGAACCTTCGGCCCCGTCGCGCGTTTCAATCGGCTGGAGGTGCGATGACCGAGCCGATTCTCGCCGCCTTCGGGCCGGGCGACGACGAGCTGATGGCGCGGGCCGCGGACGGCGACCGGCAGGCCTTCGCCGCCCTCGTCGACCGCTACAAGGACGCCATCGTCAACTACACCACCCGCCTGACCGGCGACCGCGACCGCGCCGAGGACCTGGCGCAGGAGACCTTCCTCCGCCTCTTCCGCGCCGCCCCGCGCTACTGCGGGCAGGGGCAGCTCCGCGCCTTCCTCTACAGCATCGCCACCAACCTCGTGCGCTCCGAAGGGCGGCGCGAGCGGCGGCAGCAGCTCCTCGCGCCCTTCCTCCTCTTGGCCGGCCGCGCGGCCGAGCCCGCGGCCGCCACCGCCGGCCTGCTGCGCGACGAGCTGCAGCGGCAGGTGGCCGCAGCGGTCGCCGCGCTCCCCCTGCGTTGGCGCGTGCCGCTCGTGCTGCACGAGATCGAAGGCTGGTCCTACGCCGCCGTCGCGGCGCAGCTCGGCCTGCGCGAGGGGACGGTCAAGTCGCGCATCCACCGCGGGCGCCGGCAGCTCCGGCGCGCGCTCGAGCCTTACTGGAACGGAGGCACCGCATCATGGAAGACGACCGGCTAGAGCCTCTGCGCACCCTGCGCGCACTACCGCGCGAGCGGGCGGGGACGGACTTCACCGCCCGCCTGCTGGCGCGGCTGGACGACCCCGCCCCGCGACGGCGCCCGATCGCGGCCCTGGCCGTGGCGGCCGCTGCGGCCGCGCTGGCCATCGGCGTCGCCGCCGGCCCGCTCCGCCCCGGCCGCGGGCGCGAGGCGGAAGGACGGATCGAAGCGGCCGAGGCCCGGCGCCTGCTCGAGGAGCTGCGGTGCGAGCACCGGGCGCTGGAAAGCGAGATCGAGGCGCTGGCGGAGGCGCCGCCGGTGCTCTACCTCGGCGGCGACGACGAGGTGGACCTGGTGGTGGACCTGAGCCGCGTCCCCGCCGAGGGCGAAGTCAGGCAGGTCAGGAACTGAACCGATTTCTCTAGGAGACGACGCATGAACCGACGAGTGTCCCGATCCCTCACGAGCGCCGCGCTGCTGCTGGCGGTGGTGGCGCTTCCCGTTCCGGCCGCCGCCAAGGAGCCGCAGCCGCATATCAAGCGCGTCGCCAAGCCCGGCGCCGAGAAGGAGGTCCACCGCGACGTGATCGTCGAGCGGCGGCTCGGCCCGCACGGCGAGCTGTTGCTCGGCGGGCCGCGCGGCTTCCTCGGCGTCGGCACGCTGCCGCTGACGAAGGAGCTGCGGGCTCACTTCGGGGTGCCGGAGGAGAGCGGGGTGCTGGTGGCGAGTGTCGAGGCGGGGAGCCCGGCGGACAAGGCGGGGATCCGCGTCGGCGACGTACTGACGCGGGTGGATGGCGAGGCGATCGAGGGGCCGCACGATCTGCGTATGGCGCTGCGCGACGCCGAGGACGGGCAGGCGGCGACGGTGGAGCTCTGGCGCGACGGCAGGGCGCAGACGGTGACGGCGAATCTGGAGCGGCGGGAGCGGACGGAGCTGGATCTGGCGCCTTTCTTCATCCGGGAGGGGGGGCCGGGGGAGCGGATGATGTTGAGGATCGATCCGGAGAAGATGGAGAAGTTGGGGGAGAAGTTCGAGATGGAGCTCAAGCCTGGGGCGGCGCATCCGGGGTTGATCCGGTTGCGGGGGCGGGAGGAGGAGCTGGAGAAGAGGCTGGCTGAGTTGGAGAAGCGGATCAAGGAGCTGGAGAAGCAGCTTCAGCGGTAGGCCCACGCTTCCCCCCACCCAGCAATTCAACGGTGGTGAAAACTAGAACGCCAAGAGCTCGCGGGCTGCGGCGAGGACCTTGTCGCGGTCCGGAAGCAATGCTTTCTCCAGATTCTTGGCATAGGGGACGGGGCGGTCGGGGTAGGCGAGGCGGCGGACGGGGGCGTCTAGCCAGGGGAAGCAGGCGTCGGCGATGCGGGCGGCGACTTCGGCTCCGAAGCCGCCGGTTAGCTGGGCTTCGTGGACGATCAGGGCGCGGGTGGTTTTCTTGACGGAGGCGTGGACGGTTTCTTCGTCGTAGGGGACGAGGGTGCGGAGGTCGACGACTTCGGCTTCGACGCCTTCTTTCGCGAGCTCGGTCGCGGCTTCGAGGCAGGTCCAGGTGGAGGCGCCGTAGCCGACGAGGGTGAGGTCGCGGCCGGGGCGCGCGACCCGCGCTTCGCCGAGGCGGCCCGCCTCCAGGCCTTCCGGCAGCGCCTCCTTGATCCGGCGGTAGAGGAACTTGTGCTCGAAGACCATGACGGGATTGGGGTCGCGGATGGCGGCTTTGAGCAGCGCCTTGGCGTCGGCGGCGGTGGCGGGGCAGACGACTTTGATGCCCGCGGTGTGCACGAACCAGCCTTCGGGGTTCTGCGAGTGGAAGGGGCCGGCGCCGACGCCGCCGCCGGTGGGGAGGCGGATGACGATCGGGCAGGGCACCTGCCAGCGGTAGTAGAGCTTGGCGGCGACGTTGACGAGCTGGTTGAAGCCGCAGGTGATGAAGTCGCCGAACTGCATCTCGACGACGGGGCGGTAGCCCAGGAGCGCGGCGCCGGCGGCGATGCCGATCGTACCGCTCTCGGCGATCGGGGTGTCGAAGACGCGGCGCGGCCAGCGGGCGTGGAGGCCCTTGGTGGTGCGGAAGGCGCCCTCGAAGGCGCCGATGTCCTGCCCCATCAAGACGACCGACTCGTCGCGCTCCATCTCCTCGCGCAGGGCGTCGTTGATGGCGTCGACGTAGGTGGTCTCGCGCGCGGTTGTCTTGGAAGCGGGCTTGCCGCCCGCGCCGCCGGAGCGCGGGTCCGTGGCGGCCGGTTCCTCCGCCACCGGCGCGAAGACCGGCCGGAAGGCGACCGCGGCGTCGGGCGGCGGCGCCTCCAGCGCGCGGCCGATCGCGCCCTCGACCAGCTCGGCGATCCGCGCGTCGAGCCGCTCGCGCGTCGCGGCGTCGAGGACGCCGTCCTCCTCCAGCCGCCGCCGGTACGTTGGCACCGGGTCGGCCTCGCGGTAGGCGGCGAGCTCGTCGGCGGGCACCACCTTGAGCGAGTCGTCCCCCTCGCTGTGGCCGCGCATCCGGCCCTGCATCGCTTCGAGGAGCGTCGGCCCCTCGCCGGCGCGGCCGCGCGCCACCGCCCGGGCCAGCGCCTCGGCCATCGCGTCGGGGTCGTTGCCGTCCACGGTCTCCGCGGCGATGCCGTACCCGGGGCCGCGCTCGCTGAGCTGGCGGCAGGCGAACTGGAGGGAGGTCGGGGTCGAGAAGGCGTAGCGGTTGTTCTCGACGACCAGGACCAGCGGCAGCTTCCACACCGCCGCCATGTTGAGCCCCTCGTGGAAGTCGCCGGTCGAGGTGCCGCCGTCGCCGATGAAGTTGATCGCCACCCGGTCGCTCTCGCGCTGGCGGAAGGCGAAGGCGCAGCCGGCGGCGACCGGGATCATCGAGCCCAGGTGGCTGATCATCCCGACGTGCAGGATGCCGTGCTCGGGCGCCAGATACCCGTAGTGGAACGAGCGCTCGACACCCTGCGAGAAGCCGTCGGCCTTGCCGAGGAGCTGGCAGGCCAGGCGGTAGAGGAGCGGTTCGGGATCGGGGCGGCGGCCGTCCGGAGCGCCGAAGCCGAGCCCCGGGAAGACGCGCGCCGGATCGAGGTAGACGGCGAGGATGGCGCCCAGGTCGCGGTGCAGCGTGCAGAGCGCGTCACCGGCCTCGAGCGCCAGCCCCGCCGGCACCGTCGTCGCCTCCGCCCCCACCTCGCTGTACCACTTCGACACCCGGCCGGTCAGCAGCAGCGCCTCGAACCGCGAGTCGAAGTCCCGCGTCAGCTTCATGAAGGCGTAGCGCAGCAAGCGGGCCTGCCGGTCGGCGAGGGCGGCGGGCGCCGTCGCCTGCTCGGGGGCGTCGAGTGTCGCCATCGGGGGAGAAAGTCTAACAGCGCGGCGAACGGCAGGTACGCGCCGACGTCAAGCGCCGGCCACCAGCTCACGCACCTCGCCTTGACCGAGCTCAGGGAGAACGGTGAGCACTGCCGGGACGAGCGGCAGCAAATCGGCGAGGCGGTTTGTCCTCGCGCGAAGTACGAGGACCGCGAACGGGCGGCGCGTCAACGACTGCTGCTTGGGAAGGCTCCGGTCAACCGTGAGCAGGACGTCGAACAGCCCCGTCATCGCGTCCAGGAGAGGACCGTCGTCGAGATCGTCCCACCCCATCTCTTGAGCCGTCGCCGCTTCATGGCCGACCAACGCCGAGCCAAGTCGACGAGGAACGCACGCGTCGAGGAGAACGCGCAAATAGAAGGAATTAGGCCGCGACGACCGCGGCGAGCAGAGCCGACTTGGCGAGCTGGAGAACAGCTACGGCATGCTCGCGGGAGACCGCTGGGAAGTCCTGGAGGAACACGTCGAGAGAGTCCCCAGCCTCGAGATAGTCGATGAGCGTCTGCACGGGCACGCGAGTGCCGGCAAACACCGGCGTGCCGCTCAAGCGGTCAGGTGAAGAAGTGATGAGCGGTTCTGGCAGTGACATCGGCTTCTCCGAGGATCAGGTTAGCACGCCGTGCCAGCTTCATGAGGCGGTCCTAGCCGCGCTGCAGCGCCTTGATCGCCTTCTCGAATTTCCTGCGCTGCCGGTTCTCGGGGTCCATCTGGAGGAGGATCTTCAGGGCCAGCTCGGCGCTGCGCCAGTCGCCGGCTTCGAGGAAGCCTTCGATCTGGCGCTCGCCGCCTTCGATGCCCTGGCGGCGTTTGGCCTCGGACTCCAGGCCGGCGGCCTCGGTGAACATCGCCGCCGAGCGGGCGTGGCCGGGGAGCTCCTCGCCCAGCTCGTGGGCGACGTCGCGGGCCGCGAACCAGTCGCCGGCCCCGACCGCCTGCTGGAAGCGCGCCTCGTAGACTTGCACCCGCGCCTGCTGCTCGGCGCGGCCTCGCGCCGCCGCCAGCTGCTCGCGGTAGCCCTCCAGCGTGACGCGCGAGAGACCGAGCGCTGCGAGCGACTCCAGCTCGCGTTCCGCCTCCTCCAGCCGCCCGGCCTCCAAGTCCTCCTCGAGCCGCGCCGCCCGCCGCCCCAGCTCCCGGTGCTCGCGCTGGTCGCGCTCGGTGGCCTCGATCTCGGCGCGGAAGGCGGCGGCAACGCTTCCCTCGCGGTCGAGGCGGGCGATGGTGTCGGCGTCGCGGCGGGCGCTGCGGAAGTCGCCTCGCGCGAGGGCGGCGCGGGCGGAAGCCAGCACGCCGTCGAGCCGTTTCTCCTGCTGCGCCTCGGCGCCGGCCGCGGCGAGCGCGGTCTCGAACTCCGCCCGCCGCGGGTGGTCGGGGGCGAGCTCGAGCAGGGTCTCGAAGGCCAGCCGCGCCAGCGGCATCTGGTGCTTCTTCAGATAGGTGTCGAGCATCTTCTCGCTCGTCGCCAGCCGCTCGGCCCGCGTCCGCCGCTCGTCTTCGGCGGCGAGCTGCTGCTTGACCCGGTCGAGCCCCAGGCTCCGCGGGTTGGCGGCCTCGAGCTCGGCCACCATCGCCCGCGCCTCTTCGACGCGCCCGGCGGCGAGCGCCTCCTCGGCCCGCACGGCCGCCTCGGAGACCTCGCGGGTGCGGGTGGCGGCGCGCTCGATCTGCGCCAGCAGCTCCATCCGCTCCTCGCGCGTCAGCTCGCTCGAGCTGCGCGGGCGCGCCGGCGGGAGCTGTGTCGCCGCCGCCGGGCGCGGCGCCGCCGGGCGCGGCGCCGCCGGGCGCTTCGACACCTCCAGGATCGGCAACTCCTGGGTCTCGTGCGCCTGGAGCCCGTGCGCCACCCGCTCGAGGGCCAGGATGAAGGAGACCGCGTCCGGGTAGCGCTTCTCGCGGTCGCGCGCCAGGGCCCTGCGGATCACCCGGTCGAGGTCCTCGGGGATCTCGATCTTCGGGTTCCGCCCCACCATCGGCAGCGGGTCCTCGGAGAGGCGCTTGAAGATGAAGCCGGCCTGATTCTCGGAGTGGAAGGGCGGCAGCCCGGTCGTCATCTCGTAGAGCACCAGCGCCAGCGAGTAGATGTCGCTGCGGCGATCGAGGTCGGCGCCGGGCCCGGTCCCCGCCTGCTCGGGCGAGCAGTACTGGAGCTTGCCCATGAACATCCCGACCTGCGTGATCTCGAACCCGCCGGAGTCGTGCGCCGTCAGGTTCTTGGCCAGCCCCAGGTCGATGATCTTGATCCGCAGCTGGCCGCGCCGGTCGGTCGTCAGCATCAGGTTGTCGGGGGAGAGGTCGCGGTGGATGACGCCGGTGGCGTGGATCGCCTCGAGGCCGCGCAGCGCCTGGATCGCGAGCTGGATCGCCGCCGGCACCGGGAACGGCCCCTCCTTGCGCAGGCGGTCGCCCACGTCCTGCCCCTCGATGTGCTCCCAGACGGTGTAGAAGCTGCCGTCGGCCAGGCGCGAGTAGTCGTAGAGGATGGCGACGTTCGGGTGCTTGATCTGGGTGGCGAGGCGGGCCTCGCGCAGGAAGCGCTTCTGCGCCGAGGGGTCGGCGGCGAGGTCCTGGCGCAGGATCTTGACCACCCGCAGCTCCTGCAGGTGGATGTGGCGCACGAGGTGGACCTCCCCCATGCCGCCGCCCCCCAGGCGCTGGACGATCTCGTACTTGCCTTCGAGGACGGTCCCCGGCTCGCGCGGCGTCAACCTCTCCCCCTAAGGAACGGCTGGATTGTAGCCGCGGACGCGGCAGGGGTGGGCGCGGTCGGCTTGGCTAATCGATGGTCTCGAGCCGCACGGCAGCGGGCCAGGGCGCGGGCACGGCGAGGGCGCGGGCGTCGAAGAGGCCGGCGAGGGCCGCTTCCTGCTCGGCGGCGGTCCAGGCGAGGAGACGGAGCGGCTCCGGCGGCAGGTTGCGGCCGAGCCAGGAGCCGTCCTGCCCCGCGCCCGCGTGATGCGACCAGGCGACGAACGCCAGGCTCCGCCCGGTCAAGCGCACGCCGTCCAGCCACAGTGCCAGCGCCACGTAGGCGGCCGGCTCGCCCGAGGGGCGGACCGCGGCGACGGCGAGCGGCGGGGCGGCTGGAGGCAGCGCCCACTCGGCCGCCGCCGCGCCGCCGCGCCACCCCCGCACCAGCGACCCCGACTGCGCGTGGCGCACGAGGAGGAAGGCGCCCTCGGCGAGGTCCGGCACCTGGACTTCGCCGGTCGCGTCGGTGAGCCCCTGCCAGAGGGCGGAGTCGTCGCCCAAGCCGCGCTGCGCGCGCAGCTCGGCCCCCGCGGCGGGCGCGCCGCCGGGCAGGAGCAGACGGAGCGCCTTCGTCGGCCCGACGGGCCGCAGCCGGAACGTCAGCTCGCGCTCGATCTCCCCCTCCGGCACGGTCTCCGTCAAGGTCGCGGACGGCAGATAGCCGTCGGCGCGCGCCGCCACCATGAGCTCCCCCGGTCGCAGCGGCTGGAGCTCGGCGACACCCTCCGCGTCAGTGGTCGCCTTCTGTCCGGCGTCCCGCTCCCCGAGGCGCGGGTCCACGTAGCGGTTGCCGGCGCTCACCGCCGCTCCCGCGATCCCGCGGCCGGTCTCCTCGTCGAGGACGCGCACCGAATAGCTGGAGCCCGGGACGTGGAAGTCGAGAGTCCCACTCGCCTCGATCGCCTCCATCTCGACGAACGGCGGCCCGGACGTCGCCGCCAAGTCGACCTGGATCAGATAGCCGCCCGGCCCCCAGAGCACCGCCTCGTACGCTCCCCGCTCATTGGTCCGCACGCGCAGCCAGACGTCCTCGCCGCCGGTGCGGAAAGCCACCTCGGCGCGCGCGGGTTTCGCGCCGCGATAGACGGTGCCGCGGACTGCGATCGCCTGCGGCCGGAACTCGACACTGCCGTCCTCGCCGGAGCTTAGGTCGACCGTCCGGTGCGCGATCCAGGGCGGCGCCTCGAGCACGACGTCGAGCGGCGCGGCGGGCAGGGCGTCGAAGCGGTGCGCCTCCGTGTCGCGCGCCAGCACCACCCTGCGCAATGGCTCGACACTCCCGGCCGCGTCGCGCACCACGAGGGTGATGCGCTCCGACTCTAGGGCTTCAGGGATGTCCAGCGTGACGTCGATCCCCGGCAGGAGACCGAGCTCGGCCCGCACGGTCTCGACCTTGCCCGGCCGCAGCGGCACGTCGCGCGGCGCCAGGAAGAGAGCGGCCGAGTTCGCGACCAGCCGCGCCGTGCTCCCCTCGAGGCCGTACCACACGCCGTAGACCCGGTCCCCTGCGTTCACGAAGACGTCCGGCTTGCGCGGCGCGCCGGCCACGCCCTCGACGGACAGCTCAACTGCATCCGGCTTCTCCGTTCCCGCGAGCCGGGGCCGGTCCAGGATCGCCAGCAGATCGGACCCTGTGGAAGGGGGCCGCGGCCAAGCGCGCGCGACGCGCCCGGGAACCGCTTCGAAGGGCCGCGAGAGCGCCAGGGCCCCGCTGGAGCCTGGGGCGAAGAGGCCCATGAGGACCCGCCCCGCGGGCATCAGCAGGCCCTTGCGGGCCACGTCCGTGGCGCCGGTCCGCCGATCGAAGGCGCGCTGCGGGAACTGGCCGTCGAGATGGAGCAGGCGGAGCGAGGTGTTGGCCGGCAGCTCCTTCTCCGCCGGGATTCCCACCCGCCCGGCAGGCTCCACCGGAAAGACCGCCACGAAGCCTCGTCCCGTGAAGGGCGACGGCTTGTAATGGACGATCATGGAAGGGCTGAGGCGGTCCTCCCCCTCGACCCACGCCTTGTACCCGCCGCCCGGCGGCACGAACCAGATGCCCGCGGGGTAGACGAGCTCGCGGTCGAGCTCCGACAGCGGGACGAGGTGGGCTTCGAACCCCACGGGTGCGAGAAACTCTTCCCTTTCAGGGCCCGCCGCCGGCCAGAAGCTCACCGCCGCCTTGCCGTCGACGACGCCCTTCGTGGGATCGGGCCGCAGCGGCTGCTGCGCGAGCAGGGGAAGAAGGAGCGCCGTTAAAGCTGCGAGCTGCACTGGCGTCCTTTCTCGTCGACCAAGCGTTCCCGGTCACGTGCGCGGCCGGATCCTCTCACTCCGCCTTGGCGGCCGCTTCCATCCGGTCGAGGAACAGGACGCCATCGAAGACGCGGCCCCAAGGGGCGCGCATCTCCTTGTAGCCCATGGGGCGCGCGATCGTGGGGTCGCGCAGCCATCGGGGGAGGCGGTCGGGGCGGCTGAGGTCGAGGAAGGCGTAGGGCAGGCCGGTGCGGTGGAAAAGGTCCTCGAGCGAGCCCGCGGTCGGCTGCAACAGCTCGATGGGCTTCTGGGCCGGACCGTACTTGCCCTGGTAGGCGAGGACTGCGACGGTGTAGAGCTCCTCGCCCAGCTCCTTGCGCGCCGCCAAGCCCGCTGGCTGGAAGGTGCGGAAGAGGCGTTCGTGGACCGGCGACGACGGCACCTCGATCGGGGTCACCTCCAGGGCGCCGTGGAAGCTGGCCGCCCAGGCCACGATCTTGCGGCCGGCGAAGCGGTGGCGGGCGAGCCACGCGAGCTGCTCGCCCATGAGGCGGTCGCGCACGGCGAACCCCTCCGCGTCCTCCAGCAGCGGCTTGCTCCAGTCGGTGGCCCAGGAGTTGGCGCCGTGCTGGCGTGTGGTCTCCACGAAGCGCAGCCAGAAGTCCCGCTCGGGGACGTCGCCGCCGCCCGCGCGCAGGCGGCGCGTTAGGTCCTCGAGGGCCGCGGCGAACCCGGCGCGGGCGGCCTCGGGCGGCACCTCGCCCTCCTCGTACTTGCCGAGGACGAGGTTGGCGAGCGGCCCGGAGACGCGGGCGTCGAAGTCCTCGCCGGCCATCCCGGCGGCCACCGCCACGCGCCGCAGGTCGCCCGCCAGGTGGCGCCCGGACATCACGCCGGTGAACTGCGAATCGAACCCGGCGAGCTGGAGCGGCCGCGGCGAGCGCGCCGCGGCGGCAAAGTAGTCGATGAGCGGCTTGAGCTGGGCGCTTCGCGTCCAGATCGCGAAGACGGAATCGCGGAAGGCCTGCGCCGGGTCGTCGCCGGCCTCGATCCGCTCCCACGCCTTCGCGCAGTCGTAGAAGCCGCTCTCGAAGGCCAGCACGTCGAAGCCCAGCTCCTGATGCAGGAAGCGGATGAGGCGGGTCTTGGCCAGCAGGGTGTTGCCGTCGCGATGGGTGGCCTCGCCCAGGATGACGACGCGCTTGCCGGCGAGGACGGCGCGCAGCGGCTCGAGGTCCGAGAAGTCGCCGTCGTCCGGCGCGATCGAGCGCAAGGCGACCGCCCCGGTGCGCAGCCAGGCGACCTCCGGGTCCGGCGCGGGCTCGGCCGCGACGAGCGGCATCGCGAGCGCCAGCAGCAGCGAGCTCAGGAGGAGACGGCGGAAAGGGAGCGGCGGCATGGCCGCGGATCGTAGCGCGGGCGCGGCGAAACCCCTGCCTCGCCCTGCGTAACGCCCGCCGGAAGCCCCGGAATGTCCCCGCGCGACCTTCAGACGTCCCGGTGGAGCCCCCCAATGTCCTCCCGGGACCTCGGAACCTCCTGCGCGCCCCCTCGGAACCTCCTGCGCGGCGCCGGGAATCGATTGCGCGACGCCGGGAATGGGTTGCGCGCGCTGCGGAACCTATTCCGATCCGCTCGGAAAGGGTTCCCGGCGCTCCGCAACCCATTCCCGAGCCCGCGCAACCCATTCCCACGCTCCGGGAAAGGGTTCCGAAGCCGCCGCAGGAGGTTCCGCGCCTCCCGCAGGCCATTGGACGCCGCGCGCCGGCCGGTCGCCGCCGCTCGGCGGGCGCGCCCGGGGACATGCCCGCGGCGGCGGAAGACTTCTGCTCGTCCTCTCAGGAGGTCGCCGGAGGGCCTCAGGAAGCCTCCCCAGGGCCTGGAGATGCGGTATCAAGCCTTGAGGATGTCGTATCAGCCCCTGAGGATGCCGTATCAGCCGCTGAGGACAACGTATCGGCCGCTGAGGATGTCGTATCAGTCGCTGAGGACAACGTATCAGCCCCTGAGGATGTCGTATCAGGCTCTGAGGATGTCGTATCAGCGGCTGAGGATGTCGTATCAGCCGCTGAGGATATGTCCGGAACGCTTGCTCCCTTATCCTCAGGCGTTGCTACCGCAGCTCCCGCCCCTCCGGGAACCCGCCGAGCCCCGCTCCGCCAACCGACCAACGAAGGAGAGAACCGCCGTGCCTACGCATCGCTGGAGAGTCCTCACCAGTCCGATACCGACGAGGCCGGCTAAGACAGGCGGTCCGCCAACGGGCGATCGCGGAAGAGCGGAACGCCGAGCTCTACGACTGCATGGTGTTCCGCCTCAAAGGGTATCTACGACAAGCGCGCCAACGGGCTCTATGAGCTCGGCCTCCAGCCCAACACGTTGCCTGGACTGCGAAGGAGGAGACCCAATCCACCGACGCCTGGCGCCTCGCCCACGCAACCGCCCGGTCCGCTCCAAGCTCGGCCCCCCGCGAAATGCCCGACGCAAATTCACTTGACAACCAGCAAAGTCACTGCTAGGGTTGGCGGTGTAGCGCTGGTGACCCGGCGCGGCGAGTTCCTTGACAGCAGGTTCTTCTGAAAGGGAAGCCCAAAGGGTTGGTCCATGCAGTGCGCAGTGTGCTGCCGGAGAAAAGACTACGGTCCTCCACTAAGGGTGCCTGAAGTTCTTGGTGCCGCGATAGGCGGTCTCCGCATATCGCACCGTCCCAGCCCGCAGGAAAGCACGCAAGTATCGTCCTGGCCTGCTTAGCTCGCAGGTACTGGGGCGGCCGACTGCGCTGAGCGCAGTCGTCAAGTCTAGATCACCAAAGTTGAGCGTGGGTCAGTTCGGATCCAACCCCTATTGGGCGGCCGGGGGTAATGGTGCTCCCGAACTTGAGGAGGAACCTGTTCATGAGAAGGTCCAAGGACCTCACGGTTGCCCTTGCATTGCTCCAGCAAGCGGCAAACGACCCCACGCTCGATGAAGATCGCAGAGGAGCGCTGAGGCGAGCGGCACGCGAGCTACGGAAGCTGAAGGGATCGAGAAAGCCTGACGACTTAGTCTACCGAGTTATCAGGTCCGTCTCGGAAGCCCTTTGGAACGTTGTAAGCGGCCAAAACCGTCGCAGGCGGTGATCAAGGTGATCTAGGCTTTTGATGACGAAGGGAGAACATGAACTACGGTAGGGCAATTCGCACTTGTCGCGCTGCACTTGGCCTGCAGCAGCGAGACCTTGCAGATCTAGCTGGCATGAGCCCGAGCCATTTGTCGCTGATTGAATCGGGAAGTCGAAACCCAAGTATCAGTCTACTCGAACGAGTAGGCAGTGCTCTCGGCGTGCCTCTGCACCTGCTTCTTCTCTTGGCTGCCGACCCTGATGATTTTAGTGGCTTGCCAGTTGAAGACGTGGATAAGCTATCGCGCTCTTTGCTGAGTCTCTTGGCATCTAGAAGGGCTTCGGCCAAAGCCCCCTGAACAGAACCTTCGGTCATGCAAACCGCCCCCACTATCGTCTCCCTACGAGGACTGGCCCAGAAGTTGGGTGTGAGTAAAGAAGAACTCAGGACGATGGCCAGCGAAGCGGGCCGTCACTACCGCGAGTTCACGCTGAAAAGGGGAGACAAGACTCGGGTGATTCGACCTGCAGACCCAGCTCTTAAGAGGCTCCAAAAGCGCATCTACCGGAGATTGCTTAGACCTCTGCCGATGCCTACCTGGCTCCATGGCGGCATCCAGCACAGGTCACCCCTGACTAATGCGTCGGTGCATCTGGGGAAACGATATGTTGTCCGACTCGACATCGTCGAGTTCTTCGATCGGATTACTCCTTCTCAGATATTTGAAGTCTGGCGGCTTCTTGGCTACAGTCCTGGACTAGCGCGCCTTCTGACCCAGCTCACAACGCTAAGACGATCCCTCCCGCAGGGAGCACCCACGAGCATGGCATTGGCCAATCTTGTCCTCCTAGAAGCCGATCAACAGATTCTGAGAATCATTGCCGAATCCGGCACTCAATATTCACGGTTCGTTGATGACATCGCTCTCTCGGGGGATTACCCTCAATTCTTTATACCTCAGATAGCGGGCATCCTTCAGCGGGCAGGCTTTAGTATTCGACGCCGCAAGACCAGGATTCAGGGAAGGGGCAAGCGACAAGAGGTGACCGGCTGCGTCGTCAACAACGAGGGGCGCCTAACGAAGTCTCGCTGCCGGCGTGACAATGTCAAGGCCGCCATCCATCAAGCTAACCTTGACGAGACCTCCCTCATCCTGACCGGGCAAGTCTTGAACGGACGGATCCAGGATATTAGAAGTACTAATGTCAAGGCAGCGGAACGGCTGCAGATGCTACTTGATGAGCGACTGGCTGCTCAGGCCTCGCCCCGGACTTCTCGTCGTCGGCATGAGCCGACACTACTTATACCCTGACGGCCACTCTCCGTAACTCGACTCCGTGGATCGTGACGCCGGGGGCGGACCAGTCGGCCGACCGGGGTACCGATCGGCGCGCGTTCTCTTCGGTGTCGAAGACGACGAAGGCCAAACCGCGGCCCTCGACAGGGTCCACCCAGTAGCCGGCGACGAGGCCGGGGGCGGAGCGGATCTTCGGCAGGATGTCGTTGGTGAAGGCGGCGGCGGTGGCCGGCGCCTGCTCCGGGTCGATCGACAGGGTCACGACGCCCTCGGCGTCGATGACGTTGCCCTGAGCGGCAAACGCCATCCCCTTTCCCCAGTGCCACACCGCCAGGGCCAGCGGATACTTGTCCGCCGGCTGCCTCGTGGGGAGTTGATCCCAGCGATGGAAGGTGGCCCGCGTGAAGATCCCGGCGGTCATGTAGCGCTCGAGCCCCGGCTGATCGTCGACGAACTTCTCGGCGATCGTCCTCAGCGAGTCGGCGTTCCCGGTCGCCGGCGTCTCCTGTCCCAACATGGTGTGGCCGGCGACCAGGAACAGGATGTTGTGGCTCAGGTAGTGGCCGGTGTACAAGGCGAGGCACTTCGGGCCCGGACACACCTTCAAGTACTCCTGGTCCGCTTTGATCGCTTCCAGATTGTTTGTCACGACTTTGTCGTACAAGCCCTGCCGCATGTAGATGTGGCCGGGCATGTGTTGGATGTGGCCGCCCTGGGGAAAGAGTGACGCCAAGCGGTCCGCCGCCTCCCGCGCGCGCTCGGGAGTCAGGGACGGCTCGACGGCGTGGATGTAGTAATGATTGGCTCCGAGGTGCCTTTTCTCCTTGGCGATCGCGTCCTCGAGCTTTTTGACCATCTCTTCCGTGTCGATCGCCGGCCGTGCCGCCACGTCGTACAGACCCCACGGCCTCAGCTCCATCACGCTGTCCGCGTAGAGCGTGAGCACGTTCGGATCGTCGGGATACTTGTCCTTCGCGATCAGGCGCTCCATGGCGACCCTGTACTCGGCGTCGAGCGGGATGGTGGCCTTGTCGGCGTGCAGGTATCGCATCTCCAACGCCTGGACGTAGTCGATTTCCTGCTGCGTGATCAGCGGCGGACCTTTCTGTTCGGCGGCCAGGCGAACGGCCTCTTTGATGGCGGCGACGGCCTGGTCCCGACACGTGTCGTCCATCCCGATGTTGATGTTGGCGCCGGCGGCCAGGGCGACCCCCCAATGGGTCATGGCCACTTTGGGCGCGAGACTCGCCGCCTTCGAAAACTTGATGAAGGCGTGGTCGTAGTTGAACGCGTAGAACAGGGTCAGGCCCTGGTTTATGAGGTGCTGGATCTCCGGCGGCGCGGTGACGTGGAACTTGAGATCCTTCGCCGGCGTCGTCTACCAGCGGGTCCTCATGGGGTTTGCAGGGCGAATAGGTCGCGGCGGCCGTTTCGCCGTAGCGCCCGTGATGCTGGGCCGTGGCCGGCGCGCACAGCAGCAACACGGCGATGGTCAACGTGGCGTATTTCATGGCTCCTCCGGTGCGAAGGTCGGCCCAGCCTACGGCAGCAGCCCCTTCCGCGCCGCGTAGCGGACGAGCTCGGCGGTGTTGTGGAGGTTGAGCTTCGCGAGGACGCGGGAGCGGTGGTTGTCGGCGGTCTTCAAGCTGATACCGAGGGCGCGGGCGATCTCTTTCGTCGTCTTGCCTTCGATCACCAGGTGGAAGACCTCGCGCTCGCGCGGGGTGAGGGTGCCGTAGGGGTCCTCGGGGGAGCCGGCGGGGTGCTGGAGCTGCTCGGCGAGGGCGCGCGCCGCCTGCGGGCCGAAGTAGCTGCGGCCGGCGCGGAGGGCGCGGACGGCGGCCAGGAGCTCGGCGGCGGCGCTGTCCTTGACCAGGTAGCCGGCGGCGCCGGCGCGGACGATCGGCAGGACGTATTCCTCCTCCTCGTGGACGGTGAGGACGAGGACGCGGACGGCCGGCATCTCTTCGCGCAGGCGGCGGACCACTTCGATGCCGGAGAGGCGCGGCATCGAGAGGTCGAGTACGGCCACCTCGGGGTTGACGGCGTGCGCCTTTTCGAGCGCCTCGACGCCGTCGGCGGCCTCGGCCACGACCTCGCACTCGCCGCTCTCGTTGAGTAGCGACACCAGCCCTTGGCGGACGATCGTGTGGTCGTCGGCGACGAGGACGCGGACGCGGCTCACGCTCCGCTCTCCGCGCCCGCTTCTTCTTCGTCGCCGCCGCCGGCGAGCGGGATCTCGGCCTCGACCTCCGTCCCTTCGCCCGGCGCCGAGGCGACGCGGAAGGTGCCGCCGAAGAGCTCCACCCGGTCGCGCATGCCGCGCAGGCCGGAGCCGGGGCGCTCGACCGCGGTCGCCGCCGCGGCGTCGAAGCCGGCGCCCTGGTCGGAGACGGTCAGGGCGATGCGGCCGTCGCGCGGCGCGAGCACGACGCGCACCCGCGGCACGCCGGCGTGCTTCAGGACGTTGGTGAGCGCCTCCTGGGCGACGCGGAAGATCAGGGTCTCGAGGTCGGGCGGCAGGCGGCGGTCGAGTCCCTCGGCGCGCAGCTCAACGGCGAGCCCCGCCCGCTCCTCCAGCGAGCGCGCCAACCCGGAGAGGGCGGGGACGAGGCCGAGGTCGTCGAGCACGGGCGGGCGGAGGAGGCGCGACATCTCGCGCGTCTCCTGCAGGGCGAGCCGGGCGAGCTCGACCGAGTCGGCCAGCCGCTCGCGCAGCGCCGGGTCGAGGTCGTCGGCCTTCTGCTCCAGCCGCTGGAGCTGGGTCTTGAGCGCGGTCAGGGTCTGGCCGAGGCCGTCGTGGAGGTCGCGGGCGAGCCGCCGCCGCTCCTCCTCCTGTACCTGCCAGACGGCGCGCGCCAGGCCGCGGTAGCGCCGCTCGCCTTCGATCAGCTGGCGGAAGACGCGCTCGTTCTCGGTGGTGATGCGGCGCACCCGCTCGACGACGGCGGCCATCGGGTCGGGCGGGCTCGTCTTAGGCGGCACGGCGCGCCCCCTCTCCGGCGAGAGCCCGCACGGCGGCGAGACGCTCGAAAGAGGCGCGCTGCCCGGCCGGCAGCTCGCGGCGCAATCTTTCGACCTCGGCGCGGCCGAGCTGGCGCTCGCGCTCGGCCTCGGCGCCACGCCCCTGCTTCGCGAGCGCCTGCGCGAGGAGGAGGCGGAGGCGGTGCTCGCCGGCGTAGCCGCCTTCGCCGACGATCCCGAGCGCGGCGCGCGCCAGGCCCTCGGCGCGGGCGGCGTCGCCGGCCGCGAGCGCCGATTCGGCCAGTGCCTCGGCGGCGGCCAAGCGCAGCGCGGCGTGGCCGAGGAGGTCGGCTTCTTCCTTGACGGCCGCCAGCTCGCGGGCGCCGGGAGTTCCCGCCGCGCGCGCCGCGGAGAGCCGCGCCTGGAGCAGGCCGACGACGCTGTGGCTGGCGCGCGCCTCTTCGACGGCGGCGGCGAGGTCGCGCCGGGCGGCGGCCGTCTCGCCTCCGGCGAGCGCCCGCACGCCGCGCAGCCGCAGCAGCTCGGCGCGGTGCTCGCGGTTGCCGCCCTCGTCGATCCAGCGCGCCGCCGCGTCGAGGCGGCGGGCGGCCTCCCCGGGGGCGCCGAGGTCGAGGTAGACCTCGGCTTCGGCCAGCGTGAACTCGGCCAGGCCGCGTCGGTCCTCGAGCGCCTGACAGACGGCGAGCGCCTCGCGGTAGTTGGCGAGGGCCGCGGCGAAGCGCCCCTGGCGGTGGGCGAGCCGCCCGAGGTGGCCCAAGGAGGCGGCGGTCGTGTCCTGCATGTTGAGCTCGCGGCTCTTCTCGAGCGCCGAGAGGAAGGAGCGCGTGGCGCGCGGCCACTCGCCTTGCGCCAGCTCGAGGAGGCCGACGCTCTGCGTTGCGAGGACGACGCCGGTCGCGTCGCCGGCCTGGCGGTAGAGGTCGAGCGCCTGCCGCCAGTAGACCATCGCGTTGTCGTACTGGCCGAGGAGGTAGTAGGCGAAGCCGACGTTGTTGAGGCTCTGGGCCAGCCCCAGCCGCTCGCCCAGGGCCTTGCGCTCCTGGAGGGCGCGACGGTAGTGGTCGAGCGCCTCCTGCGGGTCGCCGCGCTCCTCGGCCAGGACGCCGAAGTCGTTGTGCAGGTCGGCGACGCCGGCGCGGTCGCCGATCCGCTCGAGGATGGCGAGCCCCTCGCCGAGCAGCTCCTCGGCCTTGGCGCCTTCGCCGCGCACGGTGTGGGCGGCGGCGAGGTTACGCAGGGTGCTGGCGTAGCCGCGGTCGTCGCCGATCTTCTTCCGCAGCTCGGCCGCCTGCTGGTAGTGGCGGAGCGCCACCTCGTGGTCGCCGAGCTTGCCGTAGGCGACGCCGAGCGCGTTCAGCACCTCGGCTTTCCCCTGCTCGTTGCCGAGCCGGTTCTGGATGACCATCGCGTGGACGAGGTGGTCGTCCACGGCGGCGCGGTTCTGGCCGGTCATGATCGAGTACTTGCCGAGCAGGAACCAGGCGCGCGGGTGGTCGGGGTCGAGGGCGACGACGCGCTTCAGCTCGGCGGCCGCCGGCGCCAGCTCCCCCTCCTCGGCCCGCGCCTCGGCGAGCGCGACGCGGGCCTCGAGGTCGTTGGGATAGCGCGCGACGAGCTCCTCCTGGAGGCGCCGGGCGCGCTCCGGGTCGCCGGCCAGGCGCGCCTCGAGCGCCCGCGCCTCGGAGGCCAGGCGGCTGCGCGACCCCTGGAGCCGGCCGAGCGCTTGGCGCACCGCGGCGAGAGCGCGGTCGTCGTGGCCGAGCGCCTGCTGCGCGTGGGCGAGGCGGACCCAGGCCGCCGCGAAGGCGGGGTCGGCCGCTGTCGCGCGCTCCAGCACCGGCGCCGCCTTGAGCGGCTCGCCGCGCAAGAGGTGCCCGACGCCTTCGGCGTAGGCGGCGGCCGCGGCCGGCACCGCGGAGGCCACTTCCGAGGCTTCGGGGACCGGCTCGACGGTCAAGCGCGCGCGCAGCGCCCGGCCCAGCTCGGCGACCAGGTCGAGCACCTCCTCGGCGCGCCCGCGCTCGGCGGCGAGCGGCTCGGCGGGGAGGTTGGGGAGGTCGGCGGCGACGAGGCGGAGGTCTACCCGCACCCGGCCGCCGACGGCGCGGAGGCTCCCGGTCACCAGGCGGTCGGCGTCGAGGAGGTCGGCGAGCTGGCCGAGCTGGGCGGCGGGGAGCGGGCCGGCGGGGAGCTTCAGGTCGGCGAGCGTCGAGAGGACGCGGGCGCTGTCCACGACCCTCAGCTCGGGGCTCTCGGCCAGGGCGGCGGCGAGCATCTCGGCCAGGCCCGGGCCGGCCCAGGCGAGGTCGGGGCGGCCGGTCTGGTCGGCGAGGGGGAGGACGGCGACGGCGTGGCGCGGCTTGGCGGGGGCGGCGGCGGTCGCCGCAGGGGCGCCGTCGGCGCGGCCGAGGCCGCCGCGCCGCCACACCAGCCAGCCGGCGGCGGCGAGGGCGACGAGGACAAGCGCCGCGGCGGCGGCCCAGCGGCCGCGGCGCGGCAGGCGAAGGGCCGGGCGGAGCCCGGTGATCCCGCGGTCGAGGTCGGCGAGCAGCTCGCCGGCGGTCTGGTAGCGGTCGGCCGGGTCGCGGGCGAGGAGGCGCTTGATTACGGCGCGGAGGCCGCGCGGCGCCGCGACGCCCAGCTCGGTCAGGTTGCGCGGCTGCGCCGCCAGCCGTTGCGCCAGGACCTCGGTGTCGGTGCCGCCGGCGAAGGGGAGCTTGCCGGAGAGCATCTCGAAGAGGAGGAGCCCGAGGGCGTAGAGGTCGCTGCGGCCGTCCACCTCCTCGCCCTTGGCCTGCTCCGGCGAGAGGTAGTCGAGGGTGCCGATGACCGAGCCTGGGCGGGTGAGCCCGGCCGAGCGCAGCGAGCGGGCGACGCCGAAGTCGGTGACGTAGGCGCGGTCGCCGTCGCCGATGAGGACGTTGGCGGGCTTCAAGTCGCGGTGCACCACGCCTTCGCGGTGGGCGGTGTCGAGCGCCTCGGCGAGCTGGCGGCCGATCGCCAGCGCCCGCTCCGGCGGCATCGGCCCCTCCTGCTCGAGCACCTCGCGCAGCGAGCGGCCGGGCACGAAGTCCATGCTCAAGAAATGGAGCGGCCCGTCGTGGCCGATGTCGTGGATGCGGACGACGTTCCGGTGGCTGACCTGACGGGCGAGGATCAGCTCCTTGCGGAAGCGGTCGAGGAGCGCCTCGTCCGGCGCCAGCTCGCCGCGCAGCGTCTTGACCGCGACCTCGACGCCGAGCTGCTCATCGAGGGCGCGGTAGACGACGCCCATGCCGCCGACGCCGACCAGCTCGAGGATGCGGTAGCGGCCGGCGAGGAGGGTGCCGGGGGCGAGCCGGCGCGGGCCGTCGCTGCTGGTGCGAGTGGCGCCGCCGGCGGAGCCGGGGTCGGTGCCCGGGTCGGGGAGCGCCGGGCTCACTCCTCCACCCCGAGCGGACGGCGGTGGCTGGCGAGGACCCCGTGCCAGGTGGTGGGGGCGCCGTCGGCGGTGGCGGAGGCCGCGGCGGCGGCGCGGCCGGGCAGCAGGTGGGGGCCGAGCGAGCGGTCGAGGACCTCCTCGAAGCGCTCCCCCCAGGAGCGGCCGGCCGGGCCCTCGGCCTCCAGCTCGTGCGCCAGGGCGTGCAGCTCGTGGTCGAGGCGGGCGACGGCGATCGCCATCCCCGCCTGCGAGGCCAGCCCCTCGAGGATCTCGAGGTCCAGCTCGGTGAAGGCGGCTCCCGGGCGGCGGCTGTCGGCGTAGACGGCGCCGGCCAGCCGATCGAGCACCTTGAGCGGCACGCAGAGGAGGGCGCGGATCCCCTCGCGCAGGACACTCGGCCGCTCGCCCAGGTAAGCGTCGCTGCGCACGTCGGAGGTGGCGAAGGGGCGGCCGGTGGCGAGCACCCGCTCGACGGCGGCAACGCTGCCCGAGAACTCGGCGTCGGCCAAGTCGGAGGAGGTGATGCCGGCGGTGGCGGCGATCGTCAGGTCGCCTCCGGCTTCGGCCAGCAGCACCATGCCGCGCTCGGCGCCGGAGAGCGCGAGGACCGAGTCGAGGATGCGGCGCAGCAGGCGCTCGAGCCCCTCGGCCGGGGCGAGGCCGCGGGAGAGGTCGAGCGAGGTGCGCCAGCGGCGGAGCCGCTCGTCGTGGCTCTCGGCCAGCTCGACGCGCTCGAAGCGGGCGAGGAGGCCGCCGAAGTTCACCCAGCAGCGGTCGGGGAGGGGTGCGACCTTGACCGGCACGCCGTCGACGGCGGTGCCGTTTTTCGAACCCAGGTCGCTGAGCATCCAGGGCTCGCCGTCGCGCGCCGGCGGGGTCAAGCGCGCGTGGTGGCGGGAGACCCGGTCGTCGTCGAGCAAGACCTCGCTGCCCGCCTCCCGCCCCACCATTAGCTCGCGATCGTCCGCGAGGTCGACGACGCGGGCCGGACCCATCGGCAGGTGGAGGATCAGGCGCGCGGCCATGCCGACGCTCAGATTGTCACAGAGACCCTCAGCTCGTCACAGGGACGGGCCGGCGCTGTTGCTCTTCAAATTGATGCTGAAGCGCAACGTCCCGGCCGCGGCGCGCAGGGTGCCGGCGACGTTGGTGAGGTCGCGGGCCGAGCGCCAGACGTCAGGGATGTCGCTACCGCTGTGCGCCTGCACCGCCGCGGCGAAGCCCTCGACCTGCTGGATCGCCGTCACCAGCGCGCCGGCCTGGTAGGAGGCGCGGGCCGCCGCCAGGCGGTCGACCAGGTCCGCGTGGACCGCCGGCGCGATCGCCGCTTCGTGCTCGGCGAGCAGGCCCTGGAGGCGGTTGAACTTGCCGGCGATGACGGCGTTGAGCGGCCGCACGTCGGCGACGATCAGCCACTCGGAGAAGCCGGGGCTCGTGCCGCGCGCCCGGTAGCTCCCCATGCCCATCGTCTCGGTGACGTCCTCGAAGGCGCCGCCGTCGCTGGACTTGAAGAGGCGGAGCGGGGTGTTGGCGGTGAAGGTCAGGTTGTGGGTGTGGAAAGCGACGGCGGCGATGCCGCTGAAGGAGAGGCCGCCGGTGGCCGGCGGCTCGATCGAGAGGAGGACGGGGAAGCCGGTGGGGATCGAGACGCCGCTGCTCGGGAAGCGGGAGAGGATTGCGGGGTCGCTCAGGTCGACGAGCCGGGCGGAGAGACCGAGGGCGTCGGGGGTGAGCCCTACCGCCCGCTCGAAGGCGATCGTCAGGTCGGCGCCGACGCCCTCCGGCAGCTCGATCCGCGCGGTGAGCGTGTCGCCCGAGACGACGGGGTCCACGATCCCCTGGGCGCGGAGCGCCGGGGCGGCGACAAGGCACAGGAATGCAGCAAGGAAGAGGACGGCTGTCCGTTTCATTCGATCCCCCCAAAACAGCCAGGGCGCTTAGCCTGCAAAGCCTTGCACGCCCGGGGCAGGGATTCTGTCACTGCCGGCCGTGGATGTCAATAGTAGTAGTACGACTATTGCCAAAAGCGCGATGGCGCCCTATCATCCGCCGCCATGGCCGCCCTCTCCCAGCCGCTCCCCTCGACCCAGGAGCCGACCGAGCTCTCTTCGCACGACCGCATCCTGCGGGCCGCCCGTGAGCTCTTCGCCCGGGAGGGCTACGAGAGCACCACCACGGCCGCCATCGCCCGCGCCGCCGGCACCAGCGAGTCGCAGCTCATCAAGCACTTCAGCGGCAAGGAGGGGCTCCTCGACGCGATCTTCGAGGCAGCCTGGACCCGGATTGGGGAGGGCATCCGCGTCGCGCTCCAGCGTCCGGCGACGGCGCTCGCCCAGCTGCGCGTCCTCTCCGAGGTGCTCTTCGCCGGCCTCGAGTCCGACGCCGACCTCCGCACCCTGATGCTCCTCGAGGGGCGGCGCATGCGTCGGCGCGGTCAGATCGTGGTGCTGTCGCGCGGCTACCTGCAGCTCGTCCAGGTCCTCGACAACCTCCTCGAAGCCTTGCGACAGAGCGGCGAGCTGCGCCCCGGGGTGGACCCGCAGGCGGCGCGCTCGGTCTTAATCGGCGCCTTCGAGGGGTTGCTGCGCGACCGCCTGCTCGCCGAGCGGGTCGGCTACCCGGCCGCGTACGGCCCGCGCGAGACGCGCGCCGCGTTCGCGGCGGTGCTCGACGGGCTGATCTCCCCCGCGGACCGGCCCCCCGCCTGACGCGCCAGTTGGTGCCCGAGATAGCCGGCGATCCAGAGCGCCGAGGCGGTGCAGTGCACGACGACCCAGGCCGTCCGCCACCCCTCCGACACCGTCGTCTGGATCAAGTACCCCGAGACCACCATCGGCACCAGCGTCAGCGCCAGCCCGATGCCGCTCCGCCGCCCCTGCGGCACCCCCTTCTTCCAGTGCATCCAGGCGTGCCGGTACCAGATCTGTCCGGCGACGAAGACCAGCAGCGGCGCCACCAGCACGTGCAGGTGCTGCACCGTCGGCTGCAGCGGGTGGTTGACCACCGCGAACGGCTCGAGCGGCTGCATCACGTAGCGCATCCAGGCGTAGACCAGCCCCGTCCCGCCGACCAGGATCGTCGCCACGTGCGCCAGCCAGGCCTCGAACCGGCTCATCGCGCCGCGCCCTCCTGCAGCACCCGGTGCACCGCCAGCACCCGCCGCACCGCCCCCGTCGTCGCCCGCGCCGTCAACGTCGCCCCCGTCAACGGCCGGATGTCCCGCTTCAGAGCCAGCCGCTCGTCCAGCCCCCGCCCCGCGAACTGCCCGTACCAGCCTCCACCCGGCAAGTAATCCTGCGGCTCGTTGAACGACAACACCTCCACCCGCCGCACCTTCCCGGAAGGATCCAGCACCACCATCACCGTCTCCGGCAACGTCCGCACCCGGTGCGTATCGAAGTAAGCCGTCCCCGCCGCCTTCCCCCCCGCCTTCCCCCCCGCGGTCGCCACGTACGCATGCACCAACCGAGAAGGCACCGGAATCCCCGCCAGCTTGTTCGCACGTTCCCGCTGTTGTTCGGTGAGATAACTCGTGCGCCGCTCAACCTTCGCGTCCGGGAAAGCGAGCCGAAGCGCCTCGTCCACCGTCAGAAACACCTTCGCCTGCAGAGCCCCCCCCAGCGACACGAACCAGATCGCCCCTGCGAGTCCTATTTTTTTCAGGTAGGACGGTCCCGGGGTACCGGGGGGCTTGCGCAGGGGAGCTCTCCGCAAGCGCCGGCAACGCCCGCCGCAGTCAACCACCGATCCGGCGCGCAGCGGAGCGCAGGCGCGCGCCTCAGATCGAGCAGTCCACCAACGCGCGCGCCGGTCCCCTGCGCAAGCCCCCCGGTACCCCCTCGCCACCGTTACGCCATGCACCATCAGAAGGTGTACCCCAGCAACACGTTGAACTGATCCACCCCAGTCCCCGCCCCATTCTCAAAGTCCTGGTGATCGATCTTCAGGATCACCGAAGCGATCGGCTGGTAAGCCACCCCAAGCGTCAGCGTCTCCACATCGTTCGCCGCGCCAGCCCGGAACCCCGAAGGCACCGCCGCCTGCGTATCCATCTCCTCCCACCGCAGGTAAGGCGTCAACGACTGCTCCCCCCGCCCCCACCGCGAGAACACGTCATACCCCAACTGCGCATACCACCCCTCCATCTCCTCCCCCACAGACGCGCTCCCCGCCAACCCCAGCGCCGCGTTCAGCTCCGCCACCTCATCCAGCTCCGCCCGCGCCAGCAGCCCCCGTACCTCCAGCCCCTGCCACCGCCACTCCGCATGCGCCTCCAGGATCCGCGTCCCCACGTCCAGCTGCCCGCGCGGCGGCGGCACCCCTTCGTCCTGGTCCTCCGGCCGGCTGGGCCGCCGCAGCCCCTGCCCCGAGTCGCCGAAATACGCCGACCCGCCGACCAGCACCCCGGGGACCGGCCGCCAGTCCAGCCGCCCGACCAGCGCGAAGTCCTCCGCCTTCGCCTGCGCCCCCTTCTGCCGCCCGCCTCGCAGCCCGCCCGCCGTGAAGTCCGCCGCGTCGAGGCCGTTTACCACGTAGGCGCGCCAGGTGACCGCGCCCGCCTCGCCGAAGACCCCGAGCCCGTTCTCGCGCCAAGCCGTGGGGATGATCGCGGTCTCGACACCAGGGCGCCGCGCGCCGAGGAACACCGTCGGCTCGTGCAGCTCGTTCAAAAACCCCATCGGCACCAGCAGCAGGCCGGCGCGCAGGCCGAGCGCCGGCCGCCAGAGGTAATCGACGTACGCGAACTCGACCGACACCTCGCCGCCGCTGCCGGTCGAGCCGTGCTCGTACTCGATCTCCGAGTTGAGGAGCCAGCGGTCGTTCCACTTGTAGCCGAAGTAGAGGACGCCGCGCAGCAGGTCGAAGCGGTCGGTGCGACCGGAGGGGGCGCCGTCGTCGCGCGACGAGTCGAAGTTCTCGTAGAGCAGCTCGCCGTAGCCGCCGACCGAGAGCCCCTCGCCGGTGCGGTAGACCTTCGACGCCGCGGGCCCCAGCCCGAAATCGCCGCGGTCGGCCTGCGCCGCCGCCTCGCCGAGCGTCAGCTTCTCGATCTCCTCCGCGAGCACCTCGATGCGGCGTTCCAGCTCCGCGAGGCGGCCGTCGTCGGGTGCGGGCGCGGGCTCGCCCGCTTGCGGGGTCGCCCGCTTGAGGCGCTCGATCTCCGCCCGCAGCTCCGTGAGCTCCTGCTCGAGGGCCTCGATCCGGTCGCGCTCCGTCGCCTGGTCTCCCTCCACCTCCTGCACCACGAGCGGCGTACCGAGGAACAGCGCTCCCACCATCACCAACATCCACAGCGCCGCCCGGCGACGCCCCTTACCTGCCACCCACCGCTTCCGCATGCACTCCTCCTCCGGTCGTGATCTCGATCTCTTCCACCAGCGGCCTCACACGCCCCGCCAGGCCCGGTGTGGCGAGGGCGCGCAGCCGTTCGCCTTCGCTCACCAGTGCCAGCACCTCGACCTCCGGCCGCGCCGCCGCCCACTCGAGCGCCCGCTCCGGCCCGAGCACGAAGAGCCCGGTCGAGAGGCAGTCGGCGCGCAGCGGATCGGCGGTCCAGACGGTGAGGCTGCCGAAATCCGCGGCCGGCTCGCCGGTGCGAGGGTCGAGCAGATGCCCGGGCCGCTCGGAGTCGCTCGACGTCGAGACGGAGCCGGCCTCGACGGCGAGCGCCAGGACCGGCCGGTCGCGCCGCCGCGGATCGGCGATCAGCACCTCGCGGCGGCCGGCACCGACGAACGCGAGCTGGCCGCCGAGGTCGAGGACGGCGGAACGGATTTCGGGTAGGGCGCGCAAGGCGTCGATCGCCCGCGCGAGGCCGGCGCCCTTGCCGAAGCCGCCTTCCTCGATCACGGCGCCTTCGCGCAGGCGCACGGCGGCAGACGTCGAGATGCGGAGGCCGTCCAAGCCGCTCGCCACCCGCGCCTCCTCCCGTTCCTCCTTACCCGGAATCTTTCCGCCGATGCGGAGGCCCCACGCGGCGACGAGCTCGCCGATCGCCGGATCGAAAGCGCCGGCCGTCTCCTCCCAGCACCTGCGCGCCGCCGCCAGCTCCTCCGCGAGCGACGCAGAGAGCGGAACCGTTCTTCCGACCGGCGCGCGGTTGAGGCGCGCCAGCTCGGTGTCGTCGCGCCAGGTCGAGAGGCGGGCCTCCGCGGCTTCGAGCGCTCTCGCCGCCCGCTCGCTCGCCGCGAGTGCGGCGGCGCGGTCGCCGGCCTCGACTCTCAGGACCAAGGTCGTGCCCATCATTCCCATGCGGCGCTCCACGAGCGCCGTCGGGGGAGACGAAGGCACCGCCGCCGCACCGACCGCCGCAGAGATCAGCACGACGCCCGCCGTCACCGCCGCTCTCACCTCCCTCACCCAGCCACCTCGCCGATCGGCCGCCCGTGCGGGCAGAGCTCCGGCCGGCCCAGGAACTCCGCCACCTGCTCCTCCCAGCCGGGGGCGAGCGGCGTCTCGCGGCCGCACTCCGTCGTGCAGCGGCCGAGGGTGCGGGCGAGGAGCGCTTCGGCCAGCCGCACGCGGCGCACGGCGGCGAGGGCCGCCTGGCGCCCGGCCGGCGTGAACGCCACGCCGGCCCCGGTCTCGGCGCCGAGGAATCCCTCAGCCAGCAGCTCCGGCACCCCGGCGCGCGTCGTCGGCACCCGCACGCCCTCCTCCTCCAGTGCGCGCCAGAGGTCGGCGAGGAGGCGGTCGGGCGCCGCCTCGCCGTGCGGCGGCGGCGCGAAGCGGCCGTGCTCCAGCCGCAGCTCGCGGTCGGCGCGGGCGGCGAGGGCCGGGTCGTGGGTGACGAGCACCACCGTGTGGCCGCGCCGGTGGAGGTCGGCGAGGAGCGCCATCACCACCGCCTGGTTGGCGGCGTCGAGGTTGCCGGTCGGCTCGTCGGCGAGGACCAGCGGCGGGTGGTTGATCAGCGCGCGCGCCAGGCAGACGCGCTGTTGCTCGCCGCCGGAGAGCTGCGCCGGCAGGTGGTGGAGGCGGTCGGCGAGCCCGACGCGGGCGAGCGCCTCGGCGGCTTCGGCGCGGTCGGTCATGCTGTGGACGTACTGCGCCAGCATCACGTTCTCGAGCGCCGTCAGGTACGGCATCAGGTGGAACTGCTGGAAGACCAGCCCGATGCTACGCCGGCGGTAGGCGGCGAGGGCGCGGGGCGTGAGGCCCGCGAGGTCGGTGCCGGCGACGCGCACCTCGCCGGCGGTCGGGCGGTCGAGCCCGGCGAGGACGTTCAGGAGCGTCGTCTTACCGGAGCCGGACGGGCCGGTGACCGCCACCCACTCCCCTTCGGCGAGGGCGAAGGCGAGGCCGTCGAGCGCCGCGACGGGACCGAAGCGGCGGACCAGGCCGCTGACCTCGACGAGAGGCTGCACGATCAGAGACCCTGGAGCACCCGGGCGGTGTCGGTGCGCGCCAGCCGGCGGAGCGCCACGGCGAGCGCGCCGCCGACGACGAGGACGGCGGTGGCCGCGGCGGCCGCGAGGCCGGCGGCGGTGGGGGAGTGCGCCGCGGGCGCGCCCAGGAGGTGCGCGGCGAGCCCGGCCGCGGCGGCCTCGCCGAGGAGCGCGCCGAGTAGGGCCGCGACGAGCGCCGCGGCGAGAAGCTCGCCGGCGAAGAGGGCGGCGACGCGCCGCGTCTCGTAGCCGAGGGCGAAGAGGAGGCCGGCCTCGCGCCGCCGCTCGCCGAGGAGGGCGGTCGCCGCCGCCGCGACGGCGAGGAGTGCCGAGAGGAGCGCGATGCCGCAGACCGCGGCGAGGAGGAGCGCCACGCGGCGGCCGAGGAGGGCGTCGCTCTCGGCGATGCGCCGGAGCGGCCGCGCCTCGGCGCCGGCGACGCGCGCTTCGACGGCGCGCGCCACCTCGCCCAGCCGCGCCGGCGCGGCGCGCACCTCGATGCGCTCGAG
>DATLOC010000062.1:0-119523 GCA_035536455.1 Thermoanaerobaculia bacterium
CTTCCGCCGCAGGCTGCCGCCCGAGGAGCTGGAGCGCTGGCGGCGCGACCTCGGGCTCGAGCGCTCCTACCTGCTGTTCATGAGCAATCCGCGGGCGACCCAGAGCTCGCGGAAGAACCTCGACACCGTCATCCGCGCCTACGCCCGCGCCCGGCAGCTCGCCGCCTTCGACGCGCCGCTGGTCTGCGTCGGCGAACGCGGCAGCTCCGAGTTCAAGGTCCGCCAGCGCGCCGCGCAGCTCGGCGTCGCCGACCACGTCCGCCTGCTCGGCTTCGTGGCGCAGGAGGCGCTGCCGGCGCTCTACCAGAACGCCACCCTGTTCCTCTACCCCACCCTCTACGAGGGCTTCGGCCTGCCGGTGGTGGAGGCGATGGCCTCGGGCGTCGCGGTGATCACCTCGAACACCTCGGCGCTCAACGAGATCGCCAAGGACTACGCGCACACCGTCGACCCGCTCGACGTCGAGGGCATGGCGCAGGCGATCGCGCACTGCATGGCCGACCCCGAGCACCGCAACGGCCTGGCGAAGCTGGGGCTGCGCCGCTCCGAGGCCTACCGCTGGAGCCGGGCGGCGAGGAAGACGCTGGACACCTACGTCTCCGCCATCCAGTCGCGGCGCGCCGGGCCGCATCCCAACGCCGCCGCCGCCGGGCTCGACGGCACCGGCGCGGCCGACCTCACCATGCATGGCGAGGGAAGACAGCCTTGAGCGAAGGCAGACAGCCTTGAGCGAGGGAAGACAGCCTCGTGTCGCCCTGGTCCACGACTGGCTCACCGGCATGCGCGGCGGCGAGAAGGTGCTGGAGGTCCTCGGTGACCTCTTCCCCGCCGCCCCGGTCCACACCCTCTTCCACTTCCCCGGCAGCGTCAGCCCGGCGATCGAGGCCCACCCGATCCGCACGAGCTGGCTGCAGCGCGCCCCCGGCGTGCGCCGCCACTACCGGCGCTACCTGCCGCTCTTCCCGCGGGCGATCGAAAGCTTCGACCTCGCCGGCTACGACCTCGTCGTCTCGACCAGCCACTGCGTCGCCAAGGGGGCGATCCCGGCATCGGGCGCCCGGCACGTCTGCTACTGCCACACGCCGATGCGCTACGTGTGGGACCAGGAGCACGCCTACTTCCCGCGCCGCACCGGGCTCGCGGCGCGGCTGCGCGGGCCCGTCCTCGATCGCCTGCGCGCCTGGGACGTCGCCTCGGCCTCGCGCGTACACCAGTTCGTGGCCAACTCCTCCTTCGTGGCGCAGCGCATCCGCCGCTACTACGGCCGCGACGCCGAGGTGGTCCACCCGCCGGTGGACGTGGAGTTCTTCACCCCCGCGGCGGGGGCGGAGGCGCGCCGCGCCCCCGGCGGCTACTGCCTGGTCGTCTCGGCGCTGGCGCCGTACAAGCGGATCGAGTGGGCGATCGCCGCCTGCGCCAAGGCCGGGGTCGAGCTGCGGATCGTCGGCGACGGCCCCGAGCGCGAGCGGCTGGCGAGCCTCGCCGGGCCGGGCGCGCGCCTCCTCGGACGGGTGGACGGCGCGGCCCTCCGCAACCTCTACCGCGGCGCCCTCTGCCTCCTCCAGCCGGGGGTCGAGGACTTCGGCATCGCCTCGGTCGAGGCCCTGGCCTCGGGCACGCCGGTGGTGGCTCTGGGCCAGGGCGGGGTGCTCGACGTGGTCGAGGACGGGGTCCACGGCGTCCTCACCGAGACCGAGGGGGACCTCGACGAGCTCGCCGCCGCGGTTGACAGGGTGCGCCGGATGTGCTTTAGTCAGACGACTTTACGGGCTCGGTCGGAGGCGTTTTCGTCGCACCTCTTCGCCGAGCGCATGCGCTCTCTGCTGCTCCCGCAGCCGGCTGTTCTGTCCAGTGTGAGGGGTTCCGCGTCTTGATCCGTCAGCGCCACCGCGTATCGAAAAGCGTCTATCTCGCCGGCGACGTCTTCGCCACCGCTCTCGCGTACGTCGCCGCCTGGCTTCTCCGCTTCGAGGTGGAGGTCATCCCGGTCACCAAGAACGTGCCGGCGATCGAGCCGTACCTGACGCTGCTGCCGGTCTCTCTCGTCCTCTTCCCCGTCGTTTTCCACTTCCACGGCCTCTACCAGACCCGCCGCGGCCGCAGCCGCGTCGACGAGGTGCTGACGATCCTGGTGGCGGTGCTGCTGGCCACGGTGCTGCTCTCGGTGGTCATCGCCTGGTACCGCCCGCCGGCGGCCCCCGGCAGCAACGAGTACTTCACCTACAGCCGCGCCTTCCTCGCTCTCTTCGCGCTCACCGACCTGCTCTTCGTCGGCGCGGCGCGCATGGGCATCCGCGAGCTGCTGCGACGCATCCGCCTCTCCGGCCACAACCTGCAGCGCATCCTGGTGATCGGCGCCGGCCAGCTCGGCCGCGAGATCACCCAGAAGCTGGTCGCCCACCGCGACCTCGGCTTCGAGGTGGTCGGCTTCCTCGACGACGACCCCGGCAAGCAGCTCAAGCACTTCGCCGGCGCGCCGGTGCTCGGGACGCTGAAGCAGGCCGAGGAGGTGGTGTCGCGCCACGAGGTGGACCAGGTCTACATCGCGCTGCCGCTCGAGGCGCACAAGAAGACGCTGCAGATCCTCCAGCGCATGGGCCGCGAGATGGTGGACATCAAGCTGGTGCCCGACGTCCTCCAGTACGCCACCCTCAAGGCGACGCTCGAGGACGTGGACGGCACCCCGGTCATCAACCTCTCGCAGGTGCCGCTGCAGGGGTGGAGCAGCCTGGTCAAGCGCGGCATGGACATGGCGATGGCGGCGGCGGCGCTCGCGGTGCTGGCGCCCTTCCTGCCGTTCGCCGCCCTCTTCATCTGGCTCGAGGACCGCGGCCCGATCTTCTACCGCCAGGAGCGCATGGGACTGGACGGCAGGCCGTTCATGATCCTCAAGTTCCGCTCGATGCGGGTGGACGCCGAGGCCTCCAGCGGGCCGGTGTGGGCGATCCGGAACGATCCGCGGCGGACGCGGGTGGGGGCGTTACTGCGGCGCTTCTCGATCGACGAGCTGCCGCAGCTCTGGAACGTGCTGGTCGGCGACATGTCGATCGTCGGCCCGCGCCCCGAGCGCCCGAGTTTCGTGCGCGAGTTCAAGCACAAGATCCCGCAGTACATGGTGCGCCACCGGGTGAAGAGCGGCATCACCGGCTGGGCCCAGGTCCACGGCTGGCGCGGCAACACCTCGATCAAGAAGCGCATCCAGTACGACCTCTACTACATCGAGAACTGGTCGCTCTCCCTCGACCTCAAGATCCTCTGGATGACCCTCCGCCAGGGGCTGCGGCACAACGCGTACTGACCGGCGAAGCCGGTCATCCTGAGCGCAGCGAAGGATCTGGGCGGTGGTGAGGGGGCGTGGGGATGCTTGCGCCCGGGAACCGGCGCGAGCTTTTTGCGACTTCGGGATCTGAGGCTCGCGCCTGCGGTTCGCTGCGCGCGGGGCCGGTCTCGGACTGCGGAGCGGCTTGCCGGCGCTTGCTCACAGCTTCCCGGGCGCAAGCATCCCCACGCCCTGGGACCGTCGGTGGCTCGGCCCCTGGCTTGCATCGGGGGCGCGGCATGAGAATTCGGGCTCTTCCTTACCTGATCTTCCTTGTCTCGCAGGCAGCGGTGGCTGCGGACTTCGCCGTGGGTGGGCAGGTGGGGACTCTGGGCCTAGGAGTTGAGCTGACGGCGGGGCTCGGGCCGCAGGTCAACTTGCGGGTCGGGGCGCACGCCGGGAGTTATGACGACCGGCGGGTGGCGGACGACATCGAGTACGACGCCTCGGCCGACGTTCGCGCGGGGAAGGCGCTGCTGAATTGGCATCCGGGGGGCGGCAGCTTCCGGCTGAGCGGCGGGGCGGTGTTCAACGGCAACGAGGTCGAGGGGGAGAGCCTGCCGCCGGCTTCCGGGTTCTACGAGATCGGCGACGTGCAGGTGCCGGTGGCGTTGCTGGGGACGCTGCGGGGGCAGGTGGAGTGGGACTCGGTGGCGCCCTACGCCGGGCTCGGGTTCGGCAACCCGTTCGGCGGCGACGGCGGGTGGAGCTTCGCGTTCGACCTCGGGGTGATCTTGCAAGGCGAGCCGCAGGTGACGCTCACGCCGGTCTTCTCGCCCGGCAGCCCGCTCGACAACCCGGTCGGCCGCGCGCTCCTCCGCACGCAGCTCGACGAGGAGGAGCGGAACCTCGAGGAGGAGTTCGCCGACTTCGACCTCTACCCTGTCGTCTCGTTCGGCGTATCGTACCGGTTCTGATGCGCGCTCCCTGCGCCCTCGGCGCGTTGCCGCTGGCCGCGCTCCTCGCCTGCGCCGCGCCTTCCCCCGCGCCGCCTTCGGCGCCCGCCGCCGCTCCGGAGTCCCGCTCGATGGATCAGATCGCCGAGCAGTACGTGAAGCTCGTGCTCTCCGCCGGGCGGCACGACGACGGGCTGGTGGACGCCTACTACGGCCCGCCGGAGTTGAAGGCGGAGGCGGACGCGACGAAGGTGCCGCTTCCCGAGCTCCAGGCACGCGTCGCGGCGCTCGCCGCGGCAGCCGCGGCGCTGCAACCGCACCCGGCGGCGGCGATCGACCACCTCCACATCCTGCGCGCCGCCTACCTGCTGCGGCAGCTCCAGGCGCTCGGCGCGCGGCTGGACATGCTGGCCGGCAAGCGCCTCACGTTCGACCAGGAGTCGCAAGCGCTCTACGACGCGGTGGCGCCCCACCTCCCCGCCGAGCACTTCGCGGCCGTCCTCGCCGAGCTCGAACCCCTGGTCCCCGGAGACGGCCCGCTGCCGGCGCGCGTCGAGGCCTTCCGGCAGCGGTTCGTCATCCCGCGCGAGCGCCTCGACGCCGTCTTCCGCGCCGCCATCGACGAGTGCCGCCGCCGCACCCTGGCCCACGTCGAGCTGCCGGCCGGCGAGAGCTTCGTCGTCGAGTACGTCTCCGGCCGCCCCTGGAGCGCCTACAACTGGTACAAGGGCAACTTCCACAGCCTGATCCAGGTCAACACCGAGCTGCCGATCTTCGTCGACCGCGCGATCGACCTCGCCTGCCACGAGGGCTACCCCGGCCACCACGTCTACAACGCGCTGCTCGAGAAGCGCCTGATGCGCGACCGCGGCTGGGTGGAGACCTCGATCTACAACCTCTTCTCGCCGCAGTCGCTGATCGCCGAGGGCACCGCCAACTTCGGCGTCGAGGTCGCCTTCCCCGGCGAGGAGCGCGTCGCCTTCGAGCGCGAGCGGCTCTTCCCGCTCGCCGGGCTCGACCCGGCGCAGGCCGCCGAGTACTACCGCGTGCAGCGGCTCCTCCAGCGCCTCTCCTACGCCGGCAACGAGGCGGCGCGCCGCTACCTCGACGGCGAGATCACGGCCGAGCAGGCCGCCGACTGGCTGGTGCGCTACGGCCTGATGTCGCCGGAGCGCGCGAAGCAGCGCGTCTCGTTCTTCGACACCTACCGGAGCTACGTCATCAACTACAACCTCGGGCAGGACCTGGTGCGCGCGCACGTCGAGGCGCAGGGCGGCACCCCCGACCGGCCGGAGCGCCGCTGGCAGGTCTTCACCGAGCTGCTCTCCTCACCGCGGCTGCCGTCCGGGCTCGAGCGCTAGCTCCTCCCTGACTAGGGCGGTAGCCCGCCTTCGCCGCGGACGGTGCGGCCGGCACCGCGGATTTCCCCGCTGGGCTCCGGCAGCACGTCCGGCCACCAGCCGTCGGGGCGGATCGGGAGCGGGCAGCTCCGGTGGACGCCGAGCTCGTGGAGCATCGGGTGCTCGTGGCGGAGAGCGAGGCGGAGAGTCAAGTCGCCGCCGCAGCGGTAGTGGGGGCTGCCGAGAGCGATCAGGACGACGACGACGAGCGACGCCGTCGCCCAGGCCCACGCGCCCTGCGCCGCCCACCTCCCCCACCGCCGGCTGCGCGCCAGCGCCTCCGCCCAGAGGACCGGCGGTAGGACCGCGGCGTGGAGGGCGACGAGCGCCTGCCACATCATGATCGTCGTCGGCGCCAGCGCGAAGGTGAGGGCGGCGGCGGCGAAGCAACTCACGACGTAGCCCCGCACCCAGCCGCGCGCCGAGACCGCGGGTTGCCGGCGCAGCCAGCGGCGCGGCCGCCGCCAGAGGCGGGCGTTGGCGAGGAGCGGCAGGACGATCGTCAAACCCAGCACCGCCAGCAGCCCCTCCCCCGCCGGCTCGAGCCAGCGGTCGACGGCCTCCCCCAAACTGGACGCGAAGTCGAGATCGGCCATCCGCTGCGCGACCCCGAGCGAGGCGTAGCGGAACCAGTAGAGCAGCCCCTTGAGGAACGGCGCTACGAGCAGCAGCCCGCGGAAAGGGAACCCCCTCTGCGCCGGCAGGGCGCCGGGGTCCGCGCCCGCGGCGAGCGCCCAGGGGAGGAGCGCCGCGGCGCCGAGAAGCGCCGCCGCCGCCGCGCCCCCCCAGTGGAGGCGCATCGCCCGCCGCCAGAGGAGGAGGACGGTCGCGATCCCCAGCAGCACGACCGAGGCGTGGATCTGGAAGCCAAGGGCGAGCGCCAGAACGTGCAGGAAGGAGGGCCAGAAGCGCGCCCGCTCGCGCTGCTCCCAGGCGCTCCAGAGGTGAACCACGGCGGGCAGGAAGAGCCAGTTCGGGTTCCAGAGGAAGGCCGAGAAATAGAGCCGCCACGGATTGAGCCAGTAGAGGACGGCGAAGAGGAGGCGCCCCAACGGCGTGAGGGCGCGGCGCAGCGTGCGGTCGAGGAGGAGGTAGGCGGCGAGGTGAGTGAGGAGGACGAGCGCCGAGGCCGCGCGGTGGTCGCGCCAGAGCGCGATCGGCAGGGCGACGAGGAGCGCGCTCAAGCCCCCCGGCTGCGCGCCACCCATCGAGGTGGGGTTGCCGTACGGCACCCACACCCCGTCCTCGATCAGCAGCCAGCCGCGCGCCAGCAGGTTGAGCTGATCGCCGCCGACTTGGCTCCGCGCCACCATCCAGGCGGAGAGCGCGAGGCCGGCGGCGAGCACCGCCCAGCGCAGGCGCCGGGCCGCCGCGGCGCCCGGCGCGGCGCGTCGATCGAGGAGGGGCATGGCGCCAGAGCTTAACGTCGCTCCGGCGCCGGCCACGGCGGATTCGAGGTGCGACGCTCCGCGACGCCCGCCGAGCGGCGGCGACCGGCCGGCGCCCGGCGCCCAATGGCCTGCGGGAGGCATGGAACGTCCTGCGGCGGCTTCGGAACCCTTTCCCGGAGCGTTGGAATAGGTTGCGCGGGCCGGGGAACAGGCTGCGGAGCGCCGGGAACCCTTTCCGAGCGGCTCGGAGGAGGTTCCGCAGCGCGCGCAACCCATTCCGTCGCGCAATCGATTCCCGGCGCCGCGCAGGAGGTTCCGGAGGGCGCGCAGGAGGTTCCGAGGTCCCGGGAGGACATCGGGAGGCTCCACCGGGGGCGCCTGAAGGTCGCGCAGGGACATTCCGGGGCTTCCGGCGGCGATGCGCTCCGCTAGACTCCCCCTCTCTCCGGAGGGCACCCCCATGCGCAGGTCTTCGGCCTCCTGTCTCGCGGCCGCGACGCTCCTCGCCGTCGTCTCCACGCTCGCGGCCTGCGCCGGCGGCGGCGCGAGCCCCGCGGCGGCGCCTCCACGGGTGGAGCCGACGGCCGCCGCTGTTGCCGCCGGCGAGTGGCCAGCCTACGGCAACGACCCGGGCGGCTCGCGCTACTCGCCGCTGGCGCAGATCGACCGCGGCAACGTCGGCCGGCTGCGCCCCGCCTGGACGTTCCACACCGGGGCGCTAAAGCCCGCCACCGAGCTCAACGCAAAGGCCGCCTTCGAATCGACGCCGGTCGTCGCCGGCGGCACGCTCTACGTCACCTCGCCGTTCAACCAGGTCTTCGCCCTCGACCCTGTGACCGGCGCCGAGCGCTGGCGCTTCGACCCCGGCATCGACCGCGGCGGCTCCTACTCTGAGGTCACCTCGCGCGGCGTCGCCCTCTGGCGGAGCGCGGAGCCGGCGGGCGCCTGCGCGGCCCGCGTCCTCTTCGGCACTCTCGACGCTCGCCTCATCGCCCTCGACGCGGCGGACGGCCGCCCTTGCGCGGACTTCGGCCGCGGCGGCGAGGTCGACCTCACGGCGGGGGTCGAGGTCGTGGACCGCGGCGACTACCAGGTGACCTCGGCGCCGACGGTGATCGGCGACCTCGTCGTCGTCGGCTCGTCGATCGGCGACAACGGCCGCTACGACAAGGAGCGCGGCGTCGTGCGCGCCTACGACGTCCGCACCGGCGCGCTGCGCTGGAGCTGGGACCCGCTCCTGCCCGGCGCCGGCAAGACGGGGGCGGCGAACGCCTGGTCGACGATCTCCGCCGACCCCGAGCACGGCCTGGTCTTCGTGCCGACCGGCAGCGCCAGCCCCGACTACTTCGGCGGCCTGCGCCCCGGCGAGAACCGCCACGCCAACTCGGTCGTCGCCCTCCGCGCCGCCACCGGCGAGCTGGTTTGGAGCTTCCAGGTCGTCCACCACGACCTCTGGGACTACGACGTCGCGGCGCAGCCGCTGCTCGTCACCGTGCCGCGCGGCGGCGCCGAGGTGCCGGCGGTGGCGGTGAACACCAAGATGGGCAACCTCTTCCTGCTCCACCGCGAGACCGGCGAGCCGCTCTACGGCGTCGAGGAGCGGCCGGTACCGGCGAGCGATGTCGCCGGCGAGCAGGCCGCCGCGACGCAGCCATTTTCCGCCAACCCGCCCCTCGTCCCGCAGCGCTTCGCCGCCGGCGAGCTCTTCGCGCTGACACCCGGAGACCGCGAGAGCTGCGAGGCGCTGCTGCGCGGGGCGCGCAACGAGGGGATGTTCACGCCGCCGAGCCTCGGCGGCACGCTGGTCTACCCCGGCAACGCCGGCGGCGTCGCCTGGGGTGGCGCGGCCTGGGACCCCGAGCGCGACCTGATGCTGGTCAACACCATCCGCCTCGCCTTCCTGGTGCGGCTCATCCCGCGCGAGGAGATGGCGGCGCGGCGCGCCGAGGCCGCGAACAACCGCCTGCGGGGCGAGTTCGGGAGCCAGCGCGGCACCCCGTACGGCATGTACCGCGAGCCCTTCATCGCCCAGAGCGGTCTCCCCTGCACGCCGCCGCCCTGGGGGACGCTCGTGGCGGTCGACCTCGCAACCGGCGAGAAGCGGTGGGAGGTGCCGAACGGCGTCGCCGAGCTGCCTGGCGGCAAGAAGATCGACGGCCTGCCCGGCTTCGGCGGGCCGCTGGTCACCGGCGGCGGGCTCGTCTTCCTCTCCGCCGCCTTCCGCGACGACCGCCTGCGCGCCTACGACGTGGAGACCGGCAAGGTGCTCTGGGAGGCGGCGCTCCCGGCCGGCGGCCAGGCGACGCCGATGACCTACCTCGGCCGCGACGGCAAGCAGTACGTCGTGATCGCCGCCGGCGGCCACGGCAAGGCCGGCACCCGCCAGGGCGACTCGCTGGTCGCCTTCGCCCTGCCCTGAGGCTCGCCGCTTACGCCGCCGGCCGCCGGAGCTTGCGCGGGGCGGCGCGGCGCCGGCCCCGCCGCCCGTCGCGGACGCCGCGGCGGACCGCGCGCAACGCTGCGTGCAGCTGCTCCCGCTGCGGCGCGGACAGCTCCATGCCGCCGAAGCTCTCGCGCAGGTAGAGGTCGACGATGCGGGCGGCGGGCGCGGCGACCTCGGGGTGGCGGCGGGCGGCCTCGCCGCGCAAGGCGAGGGGGGCGAGCGACGGCGGCAGGCGGGCCCCCTCGCGCTCCAGCCGGCGGCGGAGGGCGCGGTAGGCGGCGGTGGCGGTGAGCGGCGGGCGGTGGCGGAGCCAGACGAGCGCGAGCGCCGCGCCGAGCACGGCCGCGGCGATCAGCCAGGGCCAGAGCTCGCCGGCGCCGGGGGCCTCGACCCCGGGCGCGTCCGGCGCCGGCACCTCGGCGGGCGCTTCCGGCGCCTCCGGCGGGCACGGCGCCGCCGCGTCCGGCCGGTCGAAGAGGCCCTTGATCTCCAGCCAGAGCGAGCGCAGGGTGCGGAAGATGGTGAGCTGGTCGTAGAGCCCGAAGGTCAGGACGTAGCGGTCCCAGCGGAAGAGCAGGAAGTCGTAGGCCTGCCGCACGACGGCGAAGGCCCCCTCGGCGCTCGCCACCGGCCGCCCGGCCGGCGGCGTCGGGTCGAAGGCGCGCCAACCCGCCCCCGGCAGATAGGCCTCCACCCAGGCGTGCGCGTTGGCGTCGCGCACGATGTAGTAGCCCTCGAAGACGTTGTACTCGCCGCCCAAGAAGCCGGTCACCAGGCGGGCCGGCACCCCCTCGGCGCGCAGCATCAGCACCATCGCCGAGGCGAAGTACTCGCACTGGCCGCTGCGGTAGGTGAAGAGGAAGTCCTCGATCGGGTTGTCGGTCCCGCGGCCGGTGAAGTCGGCGGTGTAGGCATACTGCTGGGTGAGGTGCGCCTCGAGGCGGCGGATGCGCTCCGCGGGCGGTCCCTCCCCCATCACCCGCGACGCCAGCTCGGCGATGCGCGGCGTCACCCCGCCGCGGTCGAGCGTCCGGTCTTCAGCCGCCGGCGCCGGGCCGCTCGCCGCGTCCACCGGCCGCGCCGCCATCCCCACCTTGTAGTAGAGGGTCTCGACCGGGACGTACGGCAGGGAGACCGCGCCGCCGCGGTCGACGTCGAGCGCCGACGACACCGTCGGCTCGACGACCAGCGTCTCGACCGGCAGCGGCAGGCTGGAGCTGCGCATCGGCTGGCGCCAGATCTCGACCCAGGCGATCGGCTCCCCCGGCACCAGCCAGAAGCGGACGCCGCGGCGCCGCTGCAGCTCCCCGGCCTTCGGCGAGCGGCCCCAGCGGCCGCCGTCGTAGATCTCGTGGGTCGCCGCCTTGAAGCGCATCTCCTCGACCGGCTGCACGCCGCGCTCGAACTGCAGCCGCAGCGCCACCTCGCGGCTCTCGCGGATCTGGCCGATCGAGTCGAGCGTCACCTCCTCGGTGAAGCCGGCGGCCTCGATCGTGCTCCCCATGGGCGGCGCGCCGCGGCCGACGATGTAGGGGGCGCGCAGGCGCGGCAGGGTGGCGAAGAGCGGGATCGCGAGGACGGCGCTCGCCACGGTGGCGAGCGCCAGGAAGCCGCGCAGCGGCAGGCGCGGCCCGGCCGGCTCGTGCCGCCCGAAGCCGGCCAGCACGTGGAGGTAGGCGAAGCGGGCGAGGAGGAAGAGCGCCAGGCCGGCGAAGGCGAGCAGGTAGAGGACGATCGACGGATGGACGCTGGTGCCCATCGCAGCCAGGAAGAGGAAGAAGACGCCGAGCGCCGCCTGCCACTTGTCGCGCTCGCGGCGCAGGGCGAAGAGCTTGACCGCGAGGGCGAAGAGCGCGAGGTCGAGCACCGGCCCGACCAGGCGGCCGCGGCCGAGGGCGAAGACGTCGAAGACGAAGAACGGCAGGTAGGCCAGTCCGAGGACGTTCATCCCCCAGGTGGGCAGCCAGCGAGGCTCCTCGCGCCAGGCGCGGTGCAGGCACCAGCCGACGGCCGCGAGGTAGGCGAGGAGGAACGGCCAGCGCACCATCTCATTGAACGGCAGCGGCAGCGGCGCGAGGAACGCCAGCGCCCCGAGCAGCAGCCGCTTCTCGCGGGCGAAGCTCACGCGGCCCCCCCGGTGGCCGCGGGGGCGGCGAGCTTGCGCGGCTCCATCGCCACCCGCAGCTCCGGCACGCGCGGGTCGCCGCCGGCGAGCGGCTCGGGGCGGCGGGCCACCGGGCCGATCAGCGCCAGCGCCTCGAGCACCGCCACCCGCTGGCGCGCCCCGGCGGCGAAGGGCAGGGTCCGGTCGCGGGTAACGAGCTGCACCTCGTAGCCGCGGGCGAGGGCGTCGACGGCGGCCGTCGCGGCCTCCGAGACCAGGCGCTCGAAGCGCTGCCGCGCCGCCTCGTCGGGCAGGTCGCCTACGCCGTTGTCGAAGACCACCGCCAACCGCCGGCTGCGCTCGGCCTCGCGCTCCATGAAGACCAGCTCGCCGGTGCGCGCCGTCTGCTTCCAGTGGATGCTGCGCGGGTCGTCGCCGCGGCGGAAGGTGCGCAGGGCGTGGAGGTCGTGCCCCCAGCCGGCGCGGCGGGTCGTCTGGTGGCCGATCGGCGAGGCGCCGTCGCGGCGCGGCGGCGCGGCCCCGAAGAGCTCGGGGTAGACGACGAGCTCGCTCGCGTTGCGGAAGCGGACGCCCTTCTGGAAGAGGCCGAAGGGGAAGAGGCTGGTGACGTGCGCCGCCGGGAAGGGGTGGCGGCCGCGGGCGCCGAGCAGCAGCTCGAGCTGGCCGCGGCTGCGCCCGCGCCGCGGCAGGTACGGAACGAGGAGCGGCTGCCCCTGCCGCCCGAGCGAGACGAGGAGGAGCCACCGCCCGGCCAGGCGCCCGGTGTTGTGCAGCCGCAGGCCGACGCTGAAGGGTGTGTTGGCGAAGACCTCGTGCGGTGGGTCGAGCTCGACCGCCAGCCCGCGCACGTTGGCGCGCGACGTCACCCCCGACACCAGCAGCGCGCCGAGCATCACCGCCAGCACCATGTAGAGGGCGTTGTTCCCCGTGTTCGTCGCCGCCACCGCCGTCACCAGAGCCAGCAGCACGTACCACAGCCCCACCTGGGTGATCCGGATGCCTTCGGGAACGGTGCGGGCCATGGCGGGCAAACCTTGCGTTCAGAGCAAGATAACAGAGACGAGCGGGGCGAAGTTGGTAAACTCTCCGCGAGCCATATGGACGAGGTCGCCAAGCTGTTGAACGAGCTCCTCGGCGCCGGCGTGATCACCGACTACGCGCTCTTCGGGGCCGCCGCTCAGATGCGCTACGCGGAGCCGGTGGCGACCCTCGACGTGGACGTCCTCGTCGTCGTGCCGTCGCCGGACCGCATCGACCTCCTGGCACCGATCTATACGTTTTGCGCCGGCAAGGGATACCAGCCCGAGGGCGAGGCAGTCCGGGTAGGGGCCTGGCCCGTCCAGTTCATCCCCGCTTTCGATGCGCTGACGCACGAGGCGCTGGAGCAGGCGGAACCGGTCGACTTCGAAGGCGTGCCGCTGCGGGTGGTCCGCGCCGATCACCTCGCGGCGATCGCCCTCGCCACCGGCCGGGCGAAAGACTTCGCCCGCGTCCTGGCGCTGCTCGAGTCGCGGAGTGTCACTCCTGGCGCCGTCGCCTCGCTCGCGGAGCGGCATGGCCTCACCGACGCCTGGAAGCGCTTCGAGCGAAGGTTCCTCGATGAGTGACGTCGAGAAGCTGCTGGAGCGCCAAGCCCGCTGGCAGGAGTCGCGCCGCCTGCTCTCCTGGCCCGAGAAGCTGCGCTTGGCTGCGGCTGCTCGAGAGACGTTGTGTCAGTTCGCCAAGCTACGGGCACAAGAGCAGAAGAAACGGGCACCGGAAGCTCGCGCCACGAAGCTCGCGCAGGACTAACCGGCCTGGCTTAAGACCAGAACCGCACGACCGTCTGGTAACTGCTCGTCTGCCCGGCGGTGTCGGTGACGGTCAAGGTCACGGGGTACTCGCCGGGGCCCTTGGGGTAGCCGTGGCGCGCCGTCGCCTTGGCGGCGGTGGTGTTGTCGCCGAAGGACCAGGTGTAGGCGCCGATCCCCATGTCGTCGCTCGAGCGGGTGGCGTCGAAGCTGCACGTGTAGCGGTTGATGTTGCAGCTCATGGTGAAGTAGGCGACCGGCGGATCGTCGTTCGAGTCGGCGCCGGCGGCGGCGTAGAGCAGGAGGTCGGGCGAGCCCTCGCCGGCGGCGCCGACCGCGACCTCGGTGGCCGCGTCCACGAGCGCCATCTGCACGACGTCCGGCGTCGCCTCGCGGTGGTCGGCGAGGTAGAGGGCGGCGGCGGCCGCGGCGTGCGGGGCCGCCATCGACGTGCCGGTGATCGCCAGGCTGTCCACGTTGCTGCGGATGAAGGCCGAGACGATCTGGTAGCCCGGCGCGAAGAGATCGACACAGGGGCCGAAGTTTGAGTAGCTCCAGCGCTGGTCGAGAGCGTTGCTGGCGCCGACCGTGATCGCTTCGGGCAGGCGCGCCGGCGAGGAGGTGCAGGCGTCGGCCATGCGGTTGCCGGCCGCCACGGTGTAGGTGATGCCGGCGCGGATCGAGCTGCGCACCGCGTCGTCGAGCGGGATCGAGCTCAGCGTCTCGAGGCTGATGTTGGCCACCGCCTTCCAGCGCTTCGACGCCGGCCCCGACTGGTGGGCCTGGTAGTTCGCCGTCACCCACTCGATGCCGCTGATCAGCCAGGAGACGGCGCTGAAGCCGCTGCAGTCGGCGATCCGCACGGGGTGGAGGGTGACGCCCTTGGCGCCGCCGTAGGTCGTGCCGCCGATGATGCCGGCGACGTGGGTGCCGTGGCCGTGACAGTCCTCGGTGCCGCGCCCGTCGGTGATCGCGGTGAAGCCGTTCGCCGTGTCGACGCGGCCGGCGAAATCGGCGTGCGTGCTGAGGATGCCGGTGTCGAGGACGTAGACGTGGATGCCGGCGCCGTTGGCGCCGTAGCTGTAGGCGCCGTCGAGGCCGGCGGGGCGCTGGTCGATGCGGTCGAGGCCCCAGGAGGGCGGGGCCTGCTGGGTCGTCGCCAGCTCGACGCGGCCGTCCTCGGCGACGTAGGCGACGCGGCTGTCGGCGGCCAGGGCGCCGGCCTGCTCGGCGCTGGCCTGGATGACGAAGCCCTTGAAGACGCGCTCGAAGCTGCGCGTGGGCCGGCCGCCGTAGCGCAGGCCGAGGGCGTTGGCCACCTCGGGCACGCTGGGACCGTCGAGGAGCGAGCCGCCCGCTTCCCGCGCGGCGCTCTCCTGCAGCTTCACGATGTACTGCCCGCGGATCGGATCGGGGCTCGCGACCACGCCATCGGCCACCGCGGCGGTGGCGGAGGCCAGGAGGATCGCCACCAGGATGGTCGGGGTCATGGTCGTGGTTCGCATCGTTTTGCCCTCGTCTTGGATCGCTTGGCGGATTGATTTCCGCGACAAGGGCAGCCTAGGGAGCGGAGCGAGGGCGCTCGATCAGCGGGACGCCGTACCTCGCATCGGCCTTCGCGACCTCGCGCTGTCGGTGCGTGTCCTACAGCGGTTCACGGCGCCCGCCGATCGGTGGCACAATCGAGGACGACCCCTGCCCGGGGCCATCGATCTTTTTTGGAGAGGTAATGCCGGTCTCGATCGTGTTGGCAGAGGATCACGCAGTCGTCCGCCAGGGAATCCGCGCGCTGCTCGAGAGGGAGCCGGACCTCTCGGTCGTCGGCGAGGCCGCCGACGGGCTCGAAGCCGTCGACCTGGTGGAGCGCACGCAGCCCGACGTGCTCCTGCTCGACCTCACGATGCCGGGACTGGACGGCCTCGACGTCGCGCTCCGGGTGAGCCGGCGCTCACCGCGGACGCGGATCGTCATCCTCTCCGTGCACGCCAGCGAGGCCATCATCGTCCAAGCCCTGCGCAACGGCGCCGCGGCCTACGTGCTCAAGGAGTCGAGCGGGACCGAGCTCGTCCGGGCGATCCGCGAAGTGTTGGCGGGACGGCGCTACCTCAGCCCGCCGCTTTCCGACCGGGCGGTCGAGGCCTACCTGGCGCGGGCCGGCGAGACCAAGGGCGACCTCTACGCCAGCCTCACCGATCGCGAGCGGCAGGTGCTCCACCTCGCGGCCGAAGGGCTGAGCAACCCGGCCATCGCCGAGAGGTTGGGCATCGGCTCCCGCACCGCGGAGACCCATCGCGCCCACGTCATGAAAAAGCTCGGCCTGCGCAGCCGCCGGGACCTGATCCTCTACGCCGTGCGCCGCGGGCTCATCTCGCCGGGGCCAGACGGCAGCCTTCCTCCAGACTCAAGTACGTAGCTCCGCGGCGAAAACTCCGGCGATCCCCGGATAGACGGTCCGCGCTCCGCCTCCTAGGCTCGGGAGCGAGGGGGGAGTTGCGAAGAACGACACGTTTCTCGCCTCGAAACCACCCATGATCAAGATCCTCGTTGCCGACGACCACGCGATCCTCCGCGAGGGGCTCAAGCGCATCGTCGAAGCCGCGGGCCTGGTGGTGGTCGCCGAGGCGGCCACCGGCCACGAGGCGCTGGAGAAGGCGCGCGAGACCCAGCCCGACGTCGTGCTCCTCGACGTCTCGATGCCGGGCAAGGGCGGGCTCGAGACGGCGCAGGAGCTCAAGGAGCGCCACCCGCGCCTGCGCGTCCTCGTGCTCACCGTCCACCCCGAAGACCACTACGCCGTGCGCTGCCTCAAAGGGGGCGCCGACGGCTACCTGACCAAGGACATCGCCGCCACCGAGCTCGTCGCGGCGATCCAGAAGGTCTACCGCGGCGGCAAGTACATCAGCCCGACCCTCGCCGAGCGGCTCGCCGAGAGCCTCGGCCCCGGCTTCGGCAGCGCCCCGCACGCGGCGCTCTCGAACCGCGAGTTCGAGGTCTTGCGGCGGCTCGGCGCCGGCCAGACGGTGGGGCGGATCGCCGGGGAGCTCCACCTCTCGGTCAAGACCGTGAGCACCTACCGCGCGCGCATCCTCGAGAAGATGAACATGAAGACGACCGCCGAGATCATGCGCTACGCGGTCGAGCAGGGACTGAGTGCGTGAGCGCGCCGGCGAGCTAAGCCGGGCCCGGGTTCCCCGCGGCGCCGGCCGCGGGCAGGTCGACGCGCCAGGACCCTTCCGCCGTGCGCTCGGCGGAGCCCCCCAAGGTCCCGATCAGCTCCTCGACCTCCGCCGGCAGGCGCCAGGCGCCCCGGCTCGCCGCCACCTCCACCTGCACGACGGGCCGCTCCCCCTCCCCGGCGCCTGCCGGCCGGACGCCGGCGGCGAAGGTCACCCGCCCCTCGTCGCCGACCGCCTGCTGCGCGGCCAGGCCGAGCCGCAGGAGGAGCTGGTGGAGCGGGCCGGGGTCGCCGAAGAGGAGCGGCAGCTCGGGGGGGTAGTCGATCGCCAGCTCCACCCCGGCCGGCAGGACCGCCCGCAGTAGCCGCTGCGCGTCGGTCAACAGGCTGCGCAGCTGGAAAGGCGCCGGCTCGCCCGCGCCGCTGCTCGCCAGCGCCAGGAGCTGGCGGAGCAGCGCGACCGCCTGCCGCAGGCTATCCCCCAGGCCGGCACGGATCGCCGTCTCCTTGCGCCGGCCGGGAGCCAGCAGCTCGAGCGACATGAGCGCCGTCGCCAGGAGATTGTTGAGGTGATGGGCGAGGCCGCCGGCCAGGCCGCCGATGGCCTCCGCCTTGCCGGCCGCGAGGAGGACCTCGCGGCGCGCCAGCACGGCGGCCTCCTCCGCGGTCGCCGCCACGAGCGCCTCCAGCCCCGCCGCCTCCAGGCGGCGGACGGCTTCGGCGGGATCGCCCGCCGCGATCAGGATCACCGGTCGTCGCACGCGGCCTCAACCCTCATTATGGTGCAAGTGCGTAAACTGGTACGTATCAATCAGTTGGAACCGCGGCCCACCTGTGCTACAAGATGCCGTCCTTCTCCAGCCAGTCGATCTGCACTATTAGACCAAGCGGGCCTGCGCTTTGTTCAGGCCGAGGAGGTGCGGTTGCACGAGGACTCCGGCAGCGGCCCGATCGTCGTGGGGGCGATCGCCGAGCGGGCCGGCCGCGACCTCCTGGCCGGCATGAGCCACGAGCTGCGGACGCCGCTCCACTCGGTCCTCGGCTTCGCGGAGATGCTGGCGGACGGGTCCAGCGGCCAGCTCAACGCGCGCCAGGCCGAGTGCGTGGACAACATCCTCGAGGCCGGCCGCCGGTTGCTGGAGCTGGTCAAGAACCTCCTCGACCTCGCCGCCCTCGAGGCCGGCTCCGTGCGGCTCGAGCGCGGCCCCATCGCCGTCGGCGACCTGCTGCGCGAGGCGGTCGAGGCGGTCGCTCCGGCGGCCCGCGACAAGGGGGTCTCCGTGGAGCTCGCGCTGGAGGAGTCGATCCCCCCCTGCCGCGCCGACTCCAGCCGGGTCCGGCAGGTCCTCCTCTTCCTCCTCTCGCAGGCGATCGAGCTCAGCCCCGCCGGCGCGCGCCTCCACGTCGCCGCCGGCAGCGCCGGCGAACGGGCCTGGGTGTGCGTCAGCGACGAGGCGTCGGCGTGGAGCTCCGGCGTCGGGCTGGCGCTTTCGCAGCGTCTCGTCGAGCTGCACGGCGGGCAGCTGCGCCTGGAGCCGCGGCGGGGCGGCGGCAGCCGCTCGACCCTCCTGCTGCCGCTCGCCGGCGCCGCCCCGGACCCAACGCAGTGACGGAAGCCCGGCGCATCCTGGTGGTGGACGACCTCGAGCAGAACCGCCTGCTCCTCACCAAGATGCTGCAAGTGCTCGGCTACCAGGTCGAGACCGCCGCCGACGGCCTCGAGGCGCTGGCCAAGCTGCCGCTCGACATCGACCTCGTTCTGCTCGACGTCATGATGCCCGGCATCGACGGCTACGAGGTGGCCCGCCGCATCCGCGCCGACCCGGCGGTGCGCGACCTGCCGGTCATCATGGTCACCGCGCTCGACCAGCGCGAGGACCGGGTGCGCGCGGTGGAGGCCGGGGCGAGCGACTTCATCGCCAAGCCGGTGGACCGGATGGAGCTGCGGGTCCGGCTCGATTCGCAGCTCCAGCTCAAGGAGGCGAAGGACGCCCTCAAGCGCCACAGCCAGGAGCTCGAGGGGAAGGTCGAGCAGCGTACCGCCGCCCTGCGCCGGGCGCTGGAGGAGATGGCCGAGGCCCAGCGCCTGACCTATGCCGCGCAGCTCGATACCATCCACCGGCTCGTCATCGCCGCCGGCTACAAGGACTTCGACACGGCCGAGCACATCCAGCGGCTGAGTCGGCTCGGCGTCGTGCTCGCCGAGGCGCTGCGCCTCCCCCCCGGCGAGATCGAGGTGCTGCGCCACGCCATCCCGATGCACGACGTGGGAAAGATCGGCATCCCGGACGCCATCCTGCTCAAGCCCGGCCGCCTGACGCCCGAAGAGCGCAGCGTCATGGAGACGCACACAACGATCGGCTCGCGCATCCTCGCCGGCTCCAGCTCACCACTGCTGCAGGCGGGGGAGACCATCGCCCTCACCCACCACGAGCGCTGGGACGGCACGGGCTATCCGCAGCAGCTCGCCGGCGAGGACATCCCGCTCGGCGGCCGCCTCTGCGCCCTCGTCGACGTCTACGACGCGCTCTCCTCGGACCGCCCCTACCGGCAGGCGCTCCCCGAGAGCGAGACGCTGGCGCTGATGCGCGAAGGCCGGGGCACGCAGTTCGACCCGGCGCTCTTCGACCTCTTCCTCGAGCAGCTCGCCCGCATCCGCGAGGTCCGCGCCGAGCTCTCCGCCAGCTCCGCCGACTGATCCTCCTGGGCGCCCCCCGCGGCAGCGGCCGGGTGCCCGCACGGGAGGCCCGCGGCCGAGCTGTGGGACAAACACCGACAGCTTGTAGGAGAACATCGGATAGCGCGCGTCGGGACGGAGTGATTAAGCTGGTGCTTAGTGAAACCCATGAGCGGCCGGCTTTTAGGACACGCGGCGGAGCTCGAGAGCGCCGTCGCAAGGTGGCGGCGCGCTGAGACGGCGCTCGCTGAGCGCACCCGCCTGGCCGCGCTCGACTCCGATCTCGGCAAGACGCTCATCGCCGGTGATCGGCTGCGCCCGACGCTCCAGCGCTGCGCCGAGTGCCTCGTCGAGCACCTCGGGGCCGCCTTCGCCCGCATCTGGACCCTCGACACCTCGGGAACGACCCTGGAGCTGCAGGCCAGCGCCGGCCTCTACACCCACCTCGATGGCCCGCACAGCCGGGTGCCGGTCGGGGCGCTGAAGATCGGGGTGATCGCGGCCACCCGCGAACCCCACCTCACCAACTCGGTGCGCGACGACCCCTACGTCGACCAGGAGTGGGCGCGCCGAGAAGGGATGGTCGCCTTCGTCGGCTACCCGCTGGCGATCGAAGCCCGAACGATGGGAGTCATGGCGATGTTCGCGCGGGAGCCGTTCACCGGCTTCACCCTGGAGGCCCTGACGGCGGTCGCCAACGAGATCGCGCTGGGGATCGAGCGCAAACGAACCGTCGAGGAGCTCACCCGGAGTGAGGAGCGGTTCCGCTCCCTGGTCCTCGCCGGCACCCAGATGGTCTGGACTGCGAACCCGCAAGGCGAAGTGGTCGAGGAGTTGCGGGCCTGGACGGACTACAGCGGCCAGAGCTTCGCGGAGCATCGCGGGCAGGGGTGGGCCGACGCCATCCACCCCGAGGACCGCCCGCAACTGCTCGCCGCGTGGAGCCGGGCGGTCGCGACGGGGCAGACGTTCGAGTTCGAGGCGCGCATGCGCGGCGCCGATGGCAACTACGGGACCTTCCAGAACCGGGCGGTGCCCGTGCGCGACGCCAGCGGCGCGATCCGGGAGTGGGTCGGCATCTGCATCGACATCACCGAGCGGAAAAAGCTGGAGGAGCAGCTCAGGCACGGGCAGAAAATCGAGGCGGTGGGCCAGCTCGCCGGTGGCATTGCACACGACTTCAACAACTTGCTGACCGTCATCCTGGGCTACGGTGCCGTGGTGGCCGCACAAGTGGCTGACGATCCGCACCTGGTGCGCGACCTCGACGAGATACTCCTCGCGGGCGAGCGGGCGGCCGCGCTTACCCGGCAGCTCCTCACCTTCAGCCGCAAGCAGGTGATGCAGCCGCGGCTGCTCGAGCTGAACGAGGTCGTGCGTGGGGTGGAGCCGATGCTACGCCGCCTGATCGGGGAGGACATCGAGCTGTCCATCGCGCTGGCGCCCGACCTCGGACATGTACACGCGGACCCGGGGCAGGTCGAGCAAGTGATCGTCAACCTGGCGATCAACGCGCGCGACGCGATGACCGCCGGCGGCAAGCTGACCATCGAGACCGCGGAGGTTGATCTCGACGTCGCGTCGGCCGCCGAGCACACCGAGCTGCAGGCGGGACGTTACGTGCAGCTCACCGTGACCGACAGCGGCACCGGCATCGACCCGGAGGTACGGCGGCATCTCTTCGAGCCCTTCTTCACCACCAAGGAGCCGGGCAAGGGCACCGGGCTCGGCCTCGCCACGTCCTACGGCATCGTGCGCCAGAGCGGCGGCCACATCGGGGTCGACAGTGAGGTCGGGCGCGGCACGAGCTTCAAGGTCCTGCTGCCACGGGCCAAACACGCGTCCGCTGTGGAAGTGCGCGAGGCCCCAGTCTTAGCGCCGCCGGGGAAGGAGACCGTGCTGCTGGTGGAAGACGATGCGGCACTGCGCAGGCTGACGCGCACGATTCTCCAGGGGAAGGGATACCGCGTCCTCGAGGCGGGCTCGGCGGCGGCCGCGCTCGAAGAGGTAGCGCAGCACCCGGAAGGGATCGACCTGCTGTTGACCGACGTGGTGATGCCCGGCCTGAACGGCCCCGACTTAGCCCGCCGTCTGCGGTCCTTGCGGCCGGAGGTGCGGATTCTCTTCATGTCCGGCTATTCCGACGGCGCCGTGCTGCGACCCGGCGTGCTCGGCCCTGGCACGGCATTCCTCGGAAAGCCGTTCAGAGCCGACGCCCTCGCGCACAAGGTGCGCGAAGTGTTGGACGGGGCGGATTGGGGATCGCAAGGCGTTCCACCTTATGTTCCCTAAACTCTGGAAGGAGGGTCCCGAATGAACCGCAAGTGCCTTGCCCTGGCCCTGGGATTCGCCGCGCTCGTTTACGGCACTGCCACGGCAGGCGCCCAACCACTGAGCTCGTTCGCGGTGCTCGGCGGGTCGACGGTGACCAATACCGGCCCGACGATCGTCAACGGCAATCTGGGCGTCAGCCCGGGCAGCTCGGTCACCGGCTTTCCTCCGGGGATCGTGGTTGGAGGGTCGATCCACGCCGCCGATGCGGTGGCGGCCGGGGCTCAGACCGAGCTCACCACCCTGTACAACACCCTCGCGAGTGCGGCGTGCAACACCGACCTGACCGGGCAGGATCTGGGCGGATTGACGCTCACGCCGGGCGTCTACTGCTTTGCGTCCTCGGCCCAGTTGACGGGAACGCTCACTCTCGACGCGCAAGGCAACCCCAATGCCGTCTTCCTCTTCAAGATGGGGAGCACGCTCACGACCGCGAGCGCCTCGTCGGTCTTGCTGATCAACAGCGCATCGAGCTGCGGCGTGTTCTGGCAGGTCGGCAGCTCCGCGACCCTGGGCACCGGCACCGCCCTGGCGGGAAGCATCGTCGCGCTCACCAGCATCACCCTGAACACGGGCGCCAGCGTCAGCGGCAGAGCCTTGGCGCGGAACGGCGCCGTGACGCTGGACAGCAACCAGGTCACCCTCTGCAGCGGCGGTCCCGCCATCCCGCCTTCCGTCGCGGCGATTCCCACGCTCTCGGAGTGGGCGATGATCGTTCTGAGCGTTTGTCTGGCCCTGTTCGGCTTCGCGGCGCTGCGCCGGCGAGCGGCGTACTCCTAGCTGGCACTTCGCGCGGTCGGCTGCGGCCAGCAGCTTCGTGAGGGCTACACGGTCGCAGACCCTCGCCCGCAAGGTCCGGCATCCGCGGGAAGGCTCAAGCAGAAGCATGGCCCCAAGCTGCCCACCACCCGTACTAGCCGGGGCGGTTCTGAGAACCCGACCTCGGGCGGGTCCGAGCTCTCGCCTTCAAGTCTACCCGCGCCCCGCCGGCCGACTTGCCTTCTTGGTCGGAGGGAGCTGCTTCCACACCTCGGTCGAGCCGAGGAGAAAGATCGTTCTGTCAGCGGCCGGGGGCTCGCAGGAGGCTCCGCCATACTGCTCGACCAGGGCGGCGACCGCCTCCTGGACGCGGGGCTCCGACCCGGGGAAGATGTAGAACCGGCGCGGCGCGTTCAAGGCCCGCGAAGTGAGCAAAGCCATACCCTCCGCTCCCTCCGGAGAGCGGAGGAAGTCCAGCAGCAGATTGGCAAGCTGCTTTTCCTCCTCCCGGCCCCTCGCGGGAAGGCTCAAGCAGAAGCATGGCCCCAAGCTGCCCACCGTAGCTTCTTCCTCGGGCTTTGACTGCGTGATTGCAGGGCAGGTTAACACGGGTCGCGCCGGGCCGAAGGCTTTACGCTCCGACGACCCGCAGCTTGAACTCCTTGAAATTGAGAACTTCTAGAACATATCCGAGGCCATCTTGGTCTATTCAGAGCGGTCACCGGGAAAAAGTCGTCGAGTAACTCTCCGCCTTTTCGTGGCCGAAGGGTGGGAGTACACTTGCCTCACTGCAATTTGATGTCTGCGGGTGATAACGATGGCCCCCGGCTCGGAACGTGCTGCCCTAAAGACGGCTGAACTAATCGAAATCGCGGCGGGCGCCCTTCCGGGGCTCATCTCCTCCGCACGGGCCACTGCGGCCGCCGAAGTGATCGGCGCTCTCGCCACGGTTACGGCTCCCGAGGAGCCGCCGCGGGTCTTCCGCAGGCTCCGCAGCACGAAACCTGGAACCATTCTCCTCGATCTCCGCAAGCTAGTGATGACGGCTGCCGGAGGAGCCTTGCCATTCACGGGCGCCGGCGTCTCTCCCTGGACAGCCGTACTCGCCGGTCTAGTGGTCTGGGACACGATCTGGTCGGGTCTCAAAATAGACTTGACGGAGCGAGAGGCCGTCGTCGTGTTCACAATGTGGGTGAATGCGGACCGCCAGAAGACGGTGGCGGACGGCGACCTCTTGGCCGTGGTGAATGACCAATGCCGGACTGGCGGGCGCGCTCCTCTGAGCGAGAGGGACCTCGCAGAGGCTCTCTGGATCTTGGAACAGCTCAGATGCATCCGGAGATCACGTCGCGATTCGGGCCGCTGGTGGTTACAGGAGTGGGTATCCGTTGACTACCGGTAGGCCAGATGGAGGCCAGCCGCGGCAAAGCGATTGCAGGCTGGCATCATCCGATGCACGGCAGCATCTTCCTGCAGCTCCAGCATTACGTGACCGCCTATCACGGCGCGGCCGCGTGGCCGGAGCTCATGCGGGCGGCGAACGTGCCGGAGCAGACTTACCTTCCTTCCGATGCGTACCCCGATTGGGAGGCCGTCGCGCTGCTCCACTGTGCGGCCTTCCTCTGGCACCAGCCTTATCCGGAGTTCCTGGAAAACTTCGGCGAGTACATGACGCCCTGGCTCATGGAGCTTTACGCCCCACTCATCCCCGAGACCTGGGGAACGCTCGAGCTTCTCCTCAACACCGAGGAGACGATCCATACCGTGGTCCGCGCCACCACCCCCGGCGCCCGGCCGCCGCGACTCCTGTTCACTCAGACCGGCCCGAACCGCCTCCGTTTCGTCTACGACTCGCCCCGCGGGCTGGCCGGGCTGGCCAGAGGGATCATTCAAGGCGTCGCCAGTCACTACGGCGACCGGGTCGAGGTGCGGGAGACCCGCCGGGCCGGCGGCGGAGCCGAGATGGACATCCAGATCCTCCCGCGGGAGGAAGCCCGCTAACCGCTAGCTGCGGGGCTTGTGCCCGTCGGTGAGCTGCTTCCACACCGCGGTCGAGCCGACGAGGAACATGGTCTCCTCGGTGGCCGGGGGCTCGCAGGGGGCCCCTCCGTACTGCTGCAGAATGGCGTCAACCGCCTCCCGGACGCGGGGCTGCGACCCGGGGAAGATGTAGATGCGCCGCGCCATGTCGGACGCTCGTGCGAGGGAGTCCTCGGGAAGGCTCAAGCAGAAGCAGCGGGCTCCCCGGCGGCGAACTCTCGAAGCGCGGGCAGTTCCGGCTCATGCGCCGCCGCCGAGCCGCCGATAGAGGATCTCGCCGACGAGCCGGATGGCGGTCGGGCCGGCGGCTTCGAGGAGGAGGGCGAGGGCGAGCGGCGACCGGGCGAAGCAGCCGGCGAGGTGAAGGGCGAGGACCTGGTTCTCGCTGAAGGCTTGCACTTCGCCGATCGGCCGGCCCTCGGCGCGGGTCTCGGTGTCGTAGGTGTCGCGGACGAGGACGAGGTGGTTGGCCGGCGCGACGGTCTGGATCAGGACGAGCCGGGGGCGGGCTTCGAGCGGCAGCACCGCCGCGCACTGGAGCGCGATCGGGCGCTCGGTGAAGATGGCGGCCGGGCGGTCCCTCGCGGGCTCCTCCCAGCTCCGCAGGACGAGGTGGCGGTCGCGGTCGAGGCTGACGACCTTCCACTCGCCGCCCCATTCCGCTTCGCTCATGCTCGGCGGGTCTTCACCGGTCTCGAGCAGGTCGAGGAAGTCCGCCGCGAAGATGCTTTTGTCCATGGTGCGCTCCCGCGCGATGGGAGAAAAAAGGGCGGGGGGCGTCGCCGCCCCCCAGGGTGCGCTCGGCGGCTTACTCGGCGCCTTCCGCCGTCCGTGCCGCCGTCGGGGCCGGCGCCGGGCTCTCCGGCTTCTTCGTGCGGCGCCCTCCTCGCGGCCGCAGGCCGAACTCGTGGAGCACCTTGTTCTTGGTCCCGAACTGGCCGCGCAGGGCGGCGTCGGCCTGGGCGCGCAGCTCGACGCCGCGGGCCTCGGCCTTGCGGCGCTTCTCGTTGGTCTCCCGCAGGCGCGCGGTGTAGATCTCCTGCTGGTTCTCGAGGCCCCGGGTCTCGGCGAGCCAGGCGTCGAGGTCCGTCTGCAGGGGCTCGAGGAGGGGGATCTCGGGGAGGCGCGCCTTGAGGTTGGTGCTCAGGACGTCCATGGCGCCGATGAGCTCGACGAGGTTGCGGTCAGGCATGGGGGCTCTCCTTCACTCCAGGCAGCTGGCGAAAAAGCGCCGGGCGGAGGATTCCGCCGGCGCGGGTGACCGGGGGGGACGGCGGGGAAGCTCCGCCACGCGTTCGGGAAGCTTCGCCTTTCAAAAGGGAAGCTTCCCTAGCCAAAAGGCAAGCTTCGCTTTCCGAGAGGGAAGCTTCCCTATCCAAAAGGTAAGCTTCGCCTTTCAAGAGGGAAGCTTTCCTACCCAGAAGGGAAGCTTCACCTTTCAAGAGGGAAGCTTCGCCTTTCAAAAGATAAGCTTCGCTTTTGAAGAGGGAAGCGTCCCCATCGGGGGGGTAAGCCTCGCTTTTCAAAAGGGAAGCTTCCCCATCCAAAAGGTAAGCTTCGCTTTTCAAAAGGGAAGCTTTCCCGGGCCTCGGAGTGCCGTTTTGGCGTATTTCCTGGGCGCTCAGAGGCTGCGGCGGGCGCATGACTCAGGTCTCCTCCCCGTGCGGGGTGGCGGGGACCTCGGGCTCCGGCGTGAGGTGGGCGACGAGCTGCTCCACCGCCTGGGCGAGGCGGACGAACGCCTCGGCGGCGCGGCGCTCCGCCCTGCGGAAGGCGGCCTGGGCGCGCTGGAAGCCGAGGTGCTGGGTCGGGTGGCCGGCCTCGGCGAGGATCTTTTCGGCCTGCTCCAGCGCCGTCATCACCGTGTCCCAGCGCTGCGCCTCCCAGGACGCGCGCGCCAAGAGGCCCCAGGCGCACACCCGGAGCTCGGCGAGCAGCGACGGCCGCTCCTCCTCGCCCTCGATCCGCTCGAGGATGAGACCGGCGAAGGACGCGAGGTCCTCGGCCTCCGCGTACGCCAGGGCGGCGAGGGCGGCTTGGCTCCGTTCCAACAAGAGGCCGCCGACGGCGATCGTGCGGAAGCGCGCCTCGTGGTTGATGCGGCGCAGCCGGCCCCCGGGGTCGGCGGCGATCAGCTCGGCGACTGCGGGCTCGGCCGCGGCGCGGTCCGCGGCGAGGCGGTCGGCCGCCTCCTGGCGGGCGGCCGCGAGGCTCGCCCAGACGTCCGCGCTCGTGGTCTCCGGGGGCTTGCGCTTGGCAGGAGGGGGCGGCGGGGGGCCGAGCAGGCTTTCGAGGAGCTGGCCGCAGGTGTGGCAGTCGAGAACGTGGCCAAGGACCACCTGCTGCTCGGGGGGCAGGTGGTCCAGCAGGAGCAGGGCCTCCGAGCGGCGGAGGTGGGGGTCGGCCATCTACGTCCCGCCCCCGGCGACGGGCTCGCGCTCACCGGTCTTCCGGAAGGTCTGCACCAGGGTCTCGAGAGTTAGTGCGGCGAAGTCCCGCTGCTCGGCCGGGAGCTGGTCGGCCGCCCGCGCCCAGCGGAGGAGGCGGGCGTCCTTGATCCCGCCCGTGGGGACGCCGGCGAGCAGGTAGTCGAGGCTGACGGCGAGGACGGCGCGGAGCCGGACCAGCGTTTCGATCTTGGGGGCGTGGGCGCCGCGCTCGTACTTGCTGACGACGTCGTCGCTGACCCCGAGGTCTTTGGCGATTGCTTTCTGCGATAACCCGCGCTCCCTCCGCACCTCCGCCAGACGCCGGCCGAAGGCCTGGAGGGGCAGGCGGCCGGCGTCGTGGGGGGCGGAAGGCGTCATCGTGGGAGTTCGCTCGGATTGCTTGATCAGCTGCATTAATTGCTGACTCTATGAACACATCCGGCAAGTGTCAAGTCGGTCGCGTAATTCTCCGATTCCCGCGCGATCCGCCGCCTCGGATCGCGGAAAGGGGAGCGTTCCGCCGGATCGGGGAGTTCCGTTGCCTCTTCGGGTACGTTTTTGGTCGAAACGGGTACCGCCGCGGCCGGCGCGCCCGGCGGGGGGAACTGGCGTTTTACGCGAGTGGTGCGAGACTCGGGGCAACGCGACACACCCGCGTTGCCCCCGGCGGGGCGCGGGGGCAATGGGGCTCTCCGCCGCCTCCCCGGACTGGAGGACGGGAGATGAACAGGAGGAGAGTTTCGCGTCTCGCCGCCGCCTGCACCCTGGCGGCGGCCCTGCACCTGGCGGCATCGCCCCTGGCGGCGGCGGCCCCGCGCGGCCCGGCGGCCGCCCTGCGTCACGAGAGCTGGATCGAGAGCGTCTGGAGCCGGGTAGCGGACGCGTGGAGGGGGTTTACCGCCATTTGGGCGGAGGGCGACGGGGGCGGCGCCATCGATCCCTTCGGCTAGCCGGCCGTATGCATCCCCGGGGGCGGCAGCCGCCGCTCCCGGGGGTTGCGTCCCTTCGGGTGTGGCAGAATCAGGCCACTTGCGCAACTGACGGAGGGGGGGATGCCGCGAGACACCGGGCCGGCCGCTTCGCACCCATCCGAGGAGCGGCTGCGCGCCTTTGTCCTCGGCGAGCTCGACCGGGCCGAGGGCAAGGAGATCGCCGCGCACCTGCTCCGCTGCCGCGCCTGCCTCGCGGTCGCCGGCCCGCTCGCCCAGCCGCTCTTCGACCCCGACCCGGTGGACCCCGCGAAGTACGATTTCCCGATCGCCCGCGCCCGCGCCGCCCTGCGCCGGGAGGTCGACCGCCAGCGCCGCGCGCGCCGCGGCGGCGCCGCCCCGGCCCTCGGCCGAGGCGCTCCTCGACGCGCTCCGGCCGCGCGGGCTGCGCCTCGGCGAGCGCGCCTGGCGGCGCTGCGAGCGAACCCTTGCGGCGAGCTGGAAGGTCCGCCACGACGACCCCGAAGCGATGCTCCACTTCGCCGGCGCGGCCCGGATAGTGGCCGAGCGGATCGACCCCAACACCCGCGGCCCGCGCGCCCTGGCCGACCTCCAGGCCCGCGCCCTCGCGGCGCTCGGCAATGCCCGCCGCGTCGGGGACAATCCGCACGGGGCCGAGCTCGATCTGCTCAACGCCCTCGGGCGCTGCGAGGCCGGCACAGGAGATCCGCTTGTCCTCGCGGAGGTCCTTGAGCGGCTTGGGATCGTCTACATCGAACAGCGGCGGTTCGCCGAAGCGCGCGCGCACCTTGCCTGGACATTCCGCCTCTACGAGCAGGAAGACAAGACCCACGAGGCCGGCGTCGTCCTCATGCACCTGGGAATCGCCGCCCTTTACGATGGCGCTTCCAAGGAAGCTGCGGACCATTTTCTTGCCGCCCTACCCCGGCTCGACCAAGTCCGCGAGCCCAGGGCCGTGCCGGGCTGCCTCCAGAATCTGGCTTGGACCTGGGCGGACTGCGGTCGCTTCGAGGATGCCCGCGATCTGGTCTGGCAGAGCCGCGCGCTCTTCGCCCTGGACCCCCACCCCCTGAACCGGGTCAAGCGCTTGTGGCTCGACGGCCGCATCGCCGCCGGCCTCGGCCACCCCGGCCGCGCCGAGCGCTGCTTCCTGGAGGTCCGCAAGGCCTTCCTCGCCCGCAAGCTCCCCTACACCGCCGCCGTCGCCGCCCTCGACCTCGCCGTCCTCTGGCTCGAGCGCGGCCGCACCGCCCAGGCCCGCGCCCTCGTCGCCGAGACCCTCGAGACCTTCGGCCTCCTCGGCATCGCCCGCGAGGCCCTGATGGCCGTCGCCCTCCTCAGCCACGCCCTGAGCCAGGACTGCTTGACCGTCGCCATCCTCCAGAGCGCGGCCACGGACCTGCAGAGAGTCGAGCGCTAGGAAGAGCTAGCCGCGGTGTGGCGCGGCGGGCGCGCCTACGAGTCCGGCGGCCGCGGCTCCTTCGGGCGCACGAAGGCTTGCAGCTCGGAGGCACCGGCGATACTGAACCACGCTTCCGGCCCCTTGCCGGCGATGCCGACGACGCCGTAGAACTCCAGCGGCGCCGCCGGGTTGCGACGGCTCCGCACCCGCAGGTTCTCCTCGATGAACGCCACGAACGCGTCGGTGAGCTCGGGCTCCCTCGTGTAGAGCACCTCCACGTAGGCCACCTGGTCACTCTTGGCTTCGGTGTACGCGCGGAAGTAGATCGCGGTTCCGCGCTCCACCTTGATCGGGAATTGCCGGCTGATCAACTCGGCGTCGGCCGCGACCGCCGTTTCCCCGCCTGCGGCGACCAAGAAGGCGGTGGTCCGTCGCCTCTCCCCGCCGGCGAGGAACTCCTCGAGGGTGACTCCCTTCGATCGCGCATTCGTGCGCTGCAGCGCGATCCAATTGTTCTGCTCACCGAGGGCCTCTAGCACGGCGGATTCCGCGAAAGCGGCTGAGGAAGCGGCCGCTATTCCGGTATCGGCTACCCCCACGGCCTGCCGCCCGTCGTTCCAGATCTCGATGACCGCCCATTCGCCACCAGTGAGGAGTGCGGGCCCCATGGGTGAGGGCCGCCTTTCGCACCTGAACTGGGTGAACACATCGGAACAATTGAATCGCGGTGGGCCCGAGGCTCGGCAGGTGACCTCGCAGGAGCCGAGGCAGATCGCGCCGCATCCGTCGGGGGGATCTACTGAGCAGCTTCCATGGCAACCGATCTCGGTCGAGCAGTCTGCCGTGCAGCCGTGAGCCGGCGCGGCTGTGCCGCCCGCCAGGGCGAAGGCGCCGAGTATGAAGGCAAGGCGAAGCTGGGCGTCTCGCATATCAGGATCTCCTCATCGCGTTGTACCTCCTGGGCGCAGACCCGGAGGCGGTCCTAGGTGTGGTGAGCGGTTCAAGATCGGCGAGTCCATGTCCAAGAAAGGGCACTTCGTTGCCTGCTAGGCATACTTTAGTCTTTTTCACCTTTCCACTGTTCGCTAGGTGCCGCCACCGCTTGAAAGGGAGACATGGCTGCGGCCGGCCGGCGAAGAGGCCATCCAGCCTGCCGCTAGAGAGCGCGCGTGTGGAGCGGACCGCTCCACGCCGGCGCGCTAGTCGCTGGGCGGCTTCTTGGGCGAGCGCTTCGGCTTGCCGGGCTGCCGCTTGCGGTGCGGCCGGCTCGCGGCGGCGGCGAGGGCGCGCCGCACGGACTCGTCGATCAGCGCCCGGACTTCGGCGGGGGAGAGGGTCGGCGGTGCGGGGGGCGGCGGGGGCGGAGCCTCCGGCGGCCCGAGGCTGGCGAGCGCCAGGCGGCGGGCGGTGTCGGCCGTCGCCTGGATCGGCCCGATGGGGACGTCCCGGGGGTAGAGCACTTCGAAGAACAGGCTCGGGTGGACCCCGAGCGCGAGAAGGATCGCCGAGACATGCTCCTGCTTGAGCTCGATCCGGCGGGTCAGCACCGCGCTCGTGAACCCCGCCCCCTTGTGGAGGACCTCATCCACCTCCTTGCGGGTCACGCCGCAGGTGGCGACGACCCGGCGCAGGAGAGACAGGATGCGGTCGCCGTCCTCCGCGATCTTCTGCGCCAGCCAGTCCCCGGAGTCGTCCATCTGCGCGGAGTCTAGCGCAGATCGCGGATTCGGCGATTTCTTCGGGAAGGTAGGGAAGTCCGGTGGCCACACCACAACCGGTCCGCGGACGGGACCGGACATCGCCTGCCAGGGGACGGTGGCGAAGACCAGCTCGACGCCGAAACGCAGAGCCCGGCGTGTAGGACAAACACCGACAGGCGATTGCTCCTTTATCTGATAGCGCGGCCGGAGGCACAGTCGGCAGGCTGGCTCCATCGGGTCCGGTGCCTCGAGCATGGAGGTCTTCCTGCGACAGCAAACCGGCAAGAGCCTGGAGGAGCAGCTGCGGCAGACGCAGACGCTGGAGGCCATCGGGCGCCTCGCCGGCGGCATCGCGCACGACTTCAACCACCTGCTGACGGTGATCCTCGGCTACGGCAGCGTCGTGGCGAGCCGCGTGGCGCCGGACCCCGAGACGTCCCGCAACCTCGAGGAGATGCTGCAGGCGGCCGAGCGGGCCGCCGCGCTCACCCGCCAGCTCCTCTGCTTCAGCCGCAAGCAGGCGCTGCAGCCGCGGCTCGTGGACCTCAACGCGGTGGTGCGCGGCGTCGAGCCGATGCTCCAGCGGCTGCTCGGCGAGGAGGTCGAGCTGCGGGCGGAGCTGGCGCCCCGCCTCGGGCGCGTGCTGGCCGACCCCGGGCAGCTCGAGCAGATGCTCGTCGAATTGGCGGTCAACGCCCGCGACGCGATGCCGGGCGGCGGCCGGCTGACGATCGCCACCGCCGACCGCGAGCTCGACGCCGCTTACGCCGCCGAGCACGTCGAGGTCCAGCCTGGACACTACGTCGAGCTCGCCGTGACCGATACGGGCACCGGGATCGAGCCCGGGGCGCTGAGCCACCTCTTCGAGCCCTTCTTCACCACCAAGGAGACCGGCAACGGGGCGGGGCTCGGCCTCGCCGCTTCCTACGGCATCGTGCGCCAGAGCGGCGGCCACATCGGGGTCGACAGCGAGCCGGGGCGGGGCGCCAGCTTCAAGATCTACCTGCCGCGGGCGGAGGCGCCCGTGCGCGGCGGCGTCCGCCCGGCTCGCCGAGCCGCCGCTCTGAGCGCGCGGTTGCGGTGCGTCAGAGACGCTTGATCAGGCTTCCGGTGATCCGGTTGACCGAGGCGTCCGGGAAGACGCCGCCGCCGGGGGCGAGCTGCCCCTTCGCCACGATCGCCGCGCGCAGCGTGAGCTTGGAGACCGGACGGGCCCCTATGCCGACGAGCCAGCCTTCGATGTGCTCGCTTTCGTTGCACTTTTCGCCGAGCGCCTGGTGGGAGCCGCTGCGGCTGATGAGCTCGAGGATGCCCCGGAAGTAGAGAACGTCGGGCTGCGGCGGGTTTTTCTTGACGATGCGGAACTGGCCCATGAAATGGGCGAAGCCGTCGGCGCGGGCGATGGTGACGCCTTTCGCGGTGAGCTGGGTGGACGGCCAGATCGCGAGGCTCTCGTCGCACTGGAGAGCGGCCGTGATCCGCCAGGTGAGGGTGGTGACGAAGCGGACCGTCCTTCCGGCCTCGCCTCCGCCTTCGCACGTGTACGAAGACGGCTTCGAGCTGTCGAAGATGCCGTCGAAGGTGCGGTCGACCCTGAAGAGACAGTAGTTCACGTTCGCCGCAAGGCCGGGGATCGTCACGTCCGGAAACGAGCTCACGGGGGGCATGGATCACCTCCTGCCCCGGAGTGTAAAGGCACGGCAGGGTTATTTACAGCTCATCGGCGCGCAGCGCGGGCGCGGTCCTCGTCGACCTCGTACCGGCCGCAGAGGACCTCCTCCTCCACGCCCGGGACGCGGCAGGGCGCCAGCTTGTCGGCCGGGCCGCGGCCCGGAGCCGCGGCGAGCGACAGCAGGAGGACGACGGCCGGAAGGGCCGGATTCACCGTGCGGGTCATCTGTCCTCCTCCCGGGGGCGAGTCTCCGCCGAGTCTACGCGGAGGGGGCGGGCGCGGTTTCGCGGCGCGGGCTACAGCGGGACGGGCACGCCGCCCACCACCCGCTCGATCGCGGCGCGGGCGGCGTCGAGGTCGGGGGTGCCGCGGCGGAGGGCGACGCGGTGGGCGAGGACGGTCGGCGCCAGGCGCTGGACGTCGTCGGGGATGGCGTAGCTGCGGCCCTCGCAGAGGGCGAGGGCCTGGGTCGCGCGGTAGAGGCTCTGAGTGCCGCGGGTCGAGACGCCGAGCATGAACTCGCCGCCGCTGCGGGTGGCCTCGGCGAGCGCCAGGATGTAGTCGGCGAGCTTCTCCGGCACGCGCACGGCCGCGACCCGCCGCTGCAGCTCCAGGAGCTCCTCCTTCGTCACCACCGGGCGCAGCTCCTCGAGCACCGCCTCGACACCGCCGGAGAGCAGCAGCTCCCGCTCGTCGGTGCGCGGCGGGTAGCCGAGGCGCAGGCACATCAGGAAGCGGTCGAGCTGCGACTCCGGCAGCGGGAAGGTCCCCTGGTACTCCAGCGGGTTCTGGGTGGCGAGCACCAGGAAGGGGTCCGGCAGGGTGTAGCGCTTGCGCTCGACCGAGACCCGCCCCTCGCTCATCGCCTCCAGGAGGGCCGACTGCGTCTTCGGGGTGGCGCGGTTGATCTCGTCGGCCACCAGCACGTGGGCGAAGAGGGGCCCCGGGATGAACTCGAAGGCCTGGGTCTTCTGGTTGAAGATCGAGACGCCGATGATGTCGGAGGGGAGGAGGTCGCTGGTGAACTGGATGCGCTGGAAGGCGAGCCCGAGCGAGCGGGCGAAGGCCTGGGCGAGGGTGGTCTTCCCCACTCCCGGCACGTCCTCGACGAGCACGTGGCCGCGGGCCAGCAGGCAGACCGTGGTCAGGCGGATCGCCTCGCGCTTGCCGCGCAGGACGCGCGCGACGTTGTCCTCCAGGCGCTGGATGGGGAGGGCGGCCTCCGTAGCGTCCACGGCGACGGCGGCGAGCGGGCGTTCCATGGTGGCCATCGCGGGATTGTACGGCGCAGCCCAGGGGGAGCGTTGGCGCCGACTTTGTGGTAGCGTAAACAAGGCATAAATGACCGGGGCGCAAAGTTTGACCCCCCTTTTTCCGTCTTCTACGATGCGAGGGCGGTCCGCCGCCGAGAGGAGCCCATGACCGAGCCCAAAATCGACCGCCTGAAGTCCATCGAAAACGCCGTGCAGCAGATCGAGCGGCAGTTCGGGAAGGGCTCGATCATGCGCCTCGGGGCGCGCGAGCACCTGGCCGTCGAGGCCATCCCCACGGGGTCGCTGGCCGTCGACTACGCGATCGGCATCGGCGGCTTCCCGCGCGGCCGGGTGGTCGAGATCTACGGCCCGGAGTCGTCCGGCAAGACGACCTTGGCCCTCTCGGTCGTCGGCCAGGCGCAGCGCAAGGGGGGGATCGCCGCCTTCATCGACGCCGAGCACGCCCTCGACGCCGAGTACGCCAAGAAGCTCGGCGTCGACATCGACAACATGCTGGTCTCGCAGCCGGACAGCGGCGAGCAGGCCCTGGAGATCGCCGAGATGCTGGTGCGCAGCAACTCGGTCGACGTGGTGGTCATCGACTCGGTGGCGGCGCTGGTGCCCAAGGCCGAGCTCGAAGGGGAGATGGGGGACTCGCACGTCGGGCTCCAGGCGCGGCTCATGTCGCAGGCCCTGCGCAAGCTGACGGCGATCGTCGCCAAGTCCCAGACCTGCCTCGTCTTCATCAACCAGATCCGCGAAAAGATCGGGGTCATGTTCGGCAACCCGGAGACCACGACCGGCGGCCGGGCGCTCAAGTTCTACTCCTCGCTGCGCATCGACATCCGGCGCATCGCCGCGCTCAAGGACGGCGAGGAGGTCACCGGCGCTCGCGCCAGGGTCAAGGTGGTCAAGAACAAGCTCGCCGCGCCCTTTCGCCAGGCGGAGTTCGACATCGACTACGGCGAAGGGATCTCCCGCCCGGGCGAGCTCGTCGACCTCGGCGTCGAGCACAAGCTGGTGGTCAAGAGCGGCGCCTGGTACAGCTACGGCGACGTCCGCATCGGCCAGGGGCGCGAGAACTCCAAGCAGTTCCTGCGCGACAACCCGGACCTGGCCGACGAGCTGGAGGCGCGGCTGCGCGAGAAGATGGGGATGCCCGCCGCGAGCCAGCGCGTGGCGGTCGCGGCGGCGGCCGAGTAGGCCGCCCCGCTGCTAGCGCAGCGCCGGCAGCCGAGCCTCGTCGGAGAAGAGGATCGCGGTCAGGTCGCGCACCAAGTTCTCGCCGGAGAGGTGCGGGTCGTCGATGCCGAGCTTGACGCGGTAGGCGGCGCCGACCTCTTCCATCAGGTCGTAGCGCGCGCTCTCCTCCAGGGCGTCGGCGCGCAGGCAGAGGGCGAGGAGGAACTCCCGCTCGGCGAGCCCGATGCGGTGGCGGATCAGGCGCAGCACCCGCCGGGTGCGCAGGCTGTTGAACTGGCGCGGCCGGCCGAGCGCCGCGGGGCTCAGCGGCCGGGCGCGCGCCTCCTGCACGACCACCGTGTCGGCCAGCAGGTCCCCCAGCCGCCGGCGCTCGCGGTCGAGCAGGCAGGCGGCGCCGCCTACGCCGTAGAAGACGGGGAGGAAGTCGAGCGCGCGCACCGCGTTGCGCGCCAGCGACTGCTGCCAGGTGAGCGGCAGACCGTGGCCGTCCACCACCCGCAGGCCGAGCAGGCGCTTCCCCCAGGTCCGTCCCTGCTGCCGCACTTCGAACCAGAGGTGGTAGGCCCAGGTCAGCACGAAGCTCAAGGTGATCGCCAGCGCCTGCCCGATCCCCCACGGCAGCCGCGCGAGGGCCGCCGCGAGCATGGCGGTGAACGCCAGAATCACCCCGGCATCCACCAGCAGGGCGAGGAAGCGGCTGGCGAGCCCCGCCGGCACCAGCCGCAGCTCGACGTGCTCGGGGGTGAGCACCACCCGCTCGCGGCGGCGCGCGGCGCTCACGGTTCCCCCCGCCGCGCCGCGAAGAGGTAGACGACGAGGGCCGCGAAGAGGGCGGCCGCGGCGCCGACCTTGAGCGCGTAGGGCACGGCCTTCGCCGTCATCTGCGAGAAGGACCCCTCGATCAGCCCGGCGACGACCAGGATCAGCGCCGCCCCGAGCAGCATCGCCCAGAGGCTCGGCAGCGCCCGCCGCAGCGCCGCGCCGCGGCTGAGCCGGCCGGGCAGCCAGAGCGCATGGCCGGCGACCAGCCCGGCGGCGCCGGCGAAGACGATCGCCGGCAGCTCCAGCGCCCCGTGCGGCCCGACCCAGGCGAGGAAGAAGAGCTGCACGCCGTCGAGGAGGTAGAGGCCGGCCACCGCGCCGAGGACGACGCCGTTGTAGAAGAGGATCCAGTAGCCGCCGAGGATCGTCAGCGCGCCGAGGCTGAAGGCGAGGAGAGAGACCTTGATGTTGTGGGTGTAGAGCGAGGCGCCGAAGTAGAGCGCCTTCTCCACCGTGTCGATCCGCTCCTCCTCGCGCTCGATCCGCGCCACCCGCTCGCGCGGGCTCTCGGTGAAGAACTGGGCCGGGACGAGGTCGCGACCGTTGCGCGGGTCCTCGAGGACGGCGGCGAAACCCACCGCGGCGCCGAGGAGGAACGTCGCCGCCGCCGCCAGCACCAGCCGCCGCTCGCGCCGGAAGGCGGCCGGCACCTCGAAGGCGAAGAAGCGGCGCACCGCCTCGCCCGCCGGCTGCCGCCGTCCGCCGCCGCGGTAGACGAAGCGGTAGCCGCGCGCCGCCAGCTCGTTGAGGTAGCCCAGGAGCGCCGGGTTGGCGGTCGCCGAGCGCGCCTGGTTCAGATCCGAGCAGGTGAGCCGGTAGAGCCGTACCAGCTCCTGGATGCGCTCCGCGCCGAGCTCCCACTCGGGCACCTTGTCGGCGGTCGCCAGCAGCTCCTCGAGCTGCTGCCACTGCGGGCGGCGCGAGCTGATGAAGCGCTCGATGTCCATTAACTGCCCCCGCCCAGATCCTTCGCTGCGCTCAGGATGACATCGGGAACTTTCACAGCCGCTGTGCCCGCTTCACTTCCAGATAGGCGTTCACCGCTTCGATCCCCGCTTCGCCGGGGGGCGTCTCGACGACCAGGGCACCGCGCCGGCGCAGCCGCCGCACCATCTGCTGCCGGCCGTGCCAGAGATCGCGCGCCACGAGAGTGCGCGACAGCTCCTCCTTGTCCGCCGGCCGCAGGCGCGCCACCGCCTCCAGCTCCGGGTCGGCGAAGAGGACGACCAGGGGCAGGTGCTGCGGCGTCAGCAGCTCGGCGGCGGCGAGGAGGTCGGCCTGCTCCTCCAGCTCCGGCAGCGCGGTCAGGATCAGCACCAGCGTGCGGTGCCGCAGCCGCCGCCGCAGGTGGGCGGCGAGCGCCAGGTAGTCGGTGTGCACGACCTCCGGCGCCAGGTCGGTGGCGTAGGCGGTCAGGCGCCGGAGCTGCGTCCGCCCGCGCCCCTGCGCGATCCCTTGCTCGGCCTCGGCGGCGAAAGAGAGGAGCCCGATCCGGTCCTCCATCCGGTTCGAGATGTAGGCGAGGAGGAGCGCGGCGTGGATCGCGTGGTCGAGGCGGGTCAGCCGCGCCACCCGCGCCGCCATGCGGTGGCCGCGGTCGAGGCAGACGACGATGTCCTGCGAGCGGTCGAGCCGGAACTCCTGGACGATCAGCTTGCGGTGCCGGGCCGAGGCCTTCCACGCCACGTCGCGCAGGTCGTCCCCCTGGACGTAGTCGCGCAGGCGGTCGAACTCCCGCCCCTTGCCGAGCCGCGCCGAGGCGCGGCTGCCGAGGCCGCGCAGCGCGAAGCGGTTGAGCCGCCGGTGGAGCCGCCCGACGGCCTTCAGGTTCGGGAGCACCTGCACCTCGCCCGGCGCCGGCAGCGCGAGCCGGCGCTCGACCAGCCCCCAGCGGGTGATCGCGGCGTACGGCGGCGGCAGCGCCGCCCGCCCGCGCTCGATGCCGCGCACCGTGAAGCGGAAGCGCGCCAGCTCGCCGGGCCGGAGGCGCCGAGTCTCCTCGCTCGCCGCCGGCTCGAGGAGCGGCGGCCAGACCTGCCGTACCACCAGGCGGAGCGCGCGCGGCGCGTGGCTCGCGACCGCCAGCTCCACCTCCTCCGGCTCGTCGAGCGAGAGCGCCAGGCGCGCCGGCCGCTCGGCGGCGAGCCGCGCGCGGGCCAGCGACCCGGCCTCGACCGCCGCCGCCGCGCCGAGCGCCAGGATGGCGGCGGCGAGCGGCACCGCGAGCCCCGGCAGCCAGCGCGCCGCGACGGCGGCGAGCGCCAGGAGCGCCAGCAGGCGGATCGCGCGCTCGCCGGGCCGCATCGCGTGCGCCTAGCGCGGCACCGGCACCTGCTCGAAAATCTGCCGCAGCAGGTCGGGCAGGTCGGCGCCCTCCATCTCGGCTTCCGGTTTGAGCGTCACGCGGTGGGCGAGCACCGGCCCCGCCATCTCCTTGACGTCGTCGGGGCTGACGAAGTCGCGCTCGCGCAGGAGAGCCAGGGCGCGGCTGCTCTCGAGGAGAGCGAGCGAGCCGCGCGGGCCGGCGCCGATCTCCACCCAGTCGTGGGTGCGCGTCGCGGCGACGACCTGGAGCATGTAAGCGCGCAGGCTCTCGTCCACCCGCACCCAGCCGGGCAGGCCGCGCCGGCAGGCCAGCAGCTCCGCCGGCCCGAGCACCGGCGCCAGCTCGCGCACCCCCTCTTCCAGCAGGCGCACGCCGCCGGCGTAGGCGGCGAGCATCGCTGCCTCGGCCTCGGCGGCCGGGTAGTCGAGCGCGACCTTCAGCAAGAAGCGGTCGCGCTGCGCCTCCGGCAGCGGGTAGGTGCCCTCGAACTCGACCGGGTTCTGGGTGGCGAAGACGGTGAAGATCGGCGACACCTCCCGCCGCACGCCGTCGAGGGTGACGGCGCTCTCCTGCATCGCCTCGAGCAGCGCCGCCTGGGTGCGCGGCGGCGTGCGGTTGATCTCGTCGGCGAGCAGCACGTCGGTGAAGATCGGCCCGGCCCGGAACTCGAACTCCTGGGTCTTCTGGTTGTAGATGTTGGTGCCCAGCAGGTCCGCCGGCATCAGGTCGGGCGTGAACTGGATGCGGCGGAAGCGGCAGTCGAGGAGGCGCGCCATCGCCAGGGCGAGGAGGGTCTTGCCGGTCCCCGGCACCCCTTCGAGCAGCGCGTGGCCGCCGGCCAGCAGGCAGACCAGCATCTGCTCCTTGACCCGCTCCTGGCCGAGGACCACGCGGTCCAGCGCCTCGCGCAGCGTCCGCCACCTCGCCGCCACGTCCGCGGCGCTCAACGCGCTCCGCGGCCCGGTCGTCGCCTCAAGCATGCTCCACCCCCTCGAAGGCCCGGTTCAGGCGCTCCAGCCCGTCCTTGAACTCCCAGGGCTTCAGGTCCGCCATGCGCTTCCCTTCGCGGCCCGTGGCTGCCGCCTCGCCGGCGTCGCCGGTGAGGGCGTACACCCGCGCCTCCAACGCCGCGCCGCGCAGGCCGGTGCGCAGGCCGACGGCGCCGCCGAGCGCCCGCCGGTAGAGCGCCAGCGCCTCGCGCCGCGACAGCGCCCGCGCGTAGAGCTGCGCCAGCGAGTCGACGAGGTCCACCGCCTCGCGCCGGCGGTCGGGAGGCTCCGGCTCCGGCGGCCCCAGCCGCGCCCGGCCGCGCCAGAAGGCGGCGAGCGCCGCGAGGGCGCCAAGGCCGAGCGCCGGCCCCAGCCCCCAGCCGAGGAGGAGGGCGCGCACGCCACGCTCCTGCCCCAGGGCGTGCGCCCGCTCGTCGAAGTAGACCGGCCGGCCGCTCCCGGCCAGCTCTTCGAGGAGCCGAAGGTGGTCGGCGCGGCCGAGGTGCGCGTTCTCGAAGACCTCCGGCGCGGCGAGGGCGATCAGCTCGCCGCGGCCGACGCTCCGCCGGCTCGCCACCTCCTCCCCGCCGAGCGCGAAGAGCGCGTGCCCGAGCGGCAGCCCGGGCGCCGCCAGCACCCGCGCCGTTGGCGGCCGCAGGCGCTCGACCGCGGGCCAGAGCGGGAAGACCTTGCGCACCGGGCGCGCCGGCGGCTCGGCCTCCGGCTTCGCCTTCGCCGTCGAGCGCACGCCGAGGCCGCCGTAGGGCGCGGCCACCGCCAGCACCAGGCGGCCGCCGCTCGCCAGCCACTCCTCCTCCTCGGCGCCGAGCAGGCCGGCGAGGGCCGCGCCGCGCGCCGGCCGCTCCTCGGCGAAGGGCGCGGCGGCGTCCGGCGGCAGCAGCGGCCGGACGCGGAAGACGACGGCGTCCGGCTCGACGCTGCGCAGGTCGAGCGGGCGGTGGAGCGTCGCCGCGGTACGCCGCCGCACGAGGTACTCGTAGGCCAGCGACAGCCCGTCGTCGGCGGCGCTGTAGACCGAGCCCGGCGGGAAGGCCTGCCGCGCCGTCCGCTCCGGCGCGACGAGGAACCAGGCGCCGGCGAAAAAGAGCCCCGCTGCGAGCGCGACCGGCACCCACCGCCCCCTCACGCCGCCTCCCGCCGCCGCAGGCCTTCGAGCACCCGCGCCGCCTCCTCGCTCGCCCGCCGGTAGTCGGCCTCGGCGCTCTCGTTGCGGCCGTACCACTCCTCCTCGAAGCTGCGGGTGAGGCGGATGAAGTCGCCGCGCCAGGGGAGCGCCGGGGAGAGGGCGGCGACGTACTCCCAGTTGGTGCGGCCCTTCCGGTAGTGCAGCCAGCCGCCGGCGAAGAGCGCCACCAGCACGCCGTGGAAGCGGGCGCGGACCGCCTCGCGGAAGCGGCGCGCCGCCGCCAGCTCGGCGGCGCGCTCCTCCCACTCGCCGCCGCGGCGTGACAGCGGATCGGCGTCGGCGGCCAGCTCGAACGACGTGGGCGCGATGGCGGGCTCGGTCCGCGCGCGCCGACCGCGGCGGAGGAAGAGGGCGAGGGCGAGGACCGCCGCGATGACGGCGAGCGCGCCGACCAGGTAACTGACCAGGCGCGCGTCGAGGGCGCCGCCGCCGGCGGCGGCCGAGCGCGGGGCGCGGCGGGTGAGCCAGTCGAGGAGGGCGCGCAGCAGGCGGCCGAGCCAGCGGCCGAAGCGCTCCCCCGCCGCGTCCAACCGCTCGCGCACCGAGCGGAAGAAGCCCGGCTCCTCGACGGCAAGCTCCGGCACGTCGCCCCCTGCCGCCGGCATCGCGGCGGCGCGGTCGCGCTGCAGACGGGCGAGGAGCGCGGCGTCGGGCGCGGAGAGGGGCGCCGTGGCGCCTGCGGCGCCGTCCAGCGCCGCGAGCAGCCGCTCCACCGCCGCCGCGGCGCGCCGCGCCTCGTCCGGCGTGCGCGCCGCGCGCACCCGATCGAGGAGGGAGGTGTCGGGGTGGAAGGTGCCCGCGGGGGAGGAGAAGGCCGCGCCGCGCAGACCGTCCGCGGCCCGCCGCGCGGCGGCGGCGTCGCCGGAGCGCAAGGAAGCGGCAATCTGGGTGAGGGCTTGGCGGTAGTCGTCGACTCCTCGCGTCTGGCCGGCGCTCACCACCGGAACCAGCAGGAACACCAGCACACCCCAGCCTGCAACCCCCCACCCAGATCCTTGCGGCGCCCTGTGATGGGCGCCGCTACCCGAGAGGTCGCCTGCCGGAGCAGGCGCTGATCGGAGTACGGCTTCGCTGCGCTCAGGATGACGTCGCATAGTCGCTCGCCTGCAGCTCCGCCCACTGCCGCCGCAGGTCCTCGCCCTGGCTCCGCCCGCGCAGACGCCGCACGTAGACCACCAGAAACGCCAGCCAGTACGGCTCGACGAGGAGCCAGGCGCCGGCGGCGAGGAGGAGCAGGAAGGCGCGGCCTTCCAGGCCGAGCGCCGCCTTCCAAGGCGCGAGGCTGGCGCCGGAGGCGCCGTCGGCGAGGAGCAGCGCGAGCTGGACGAGAAAGAGCAGGTTCAGCGCCGCCACCAGGAAGGCGGTCGAGAAGAGGAACACGGAAGCGATCAGCGTCCGCCCGGCGCGGCCGGCGGCGAGCACGGTGCCGAGCGGCGCGAAGAGCCCCGGCCGGCCGTAGAACGGCAGGCTCGCCGCCGCCAGTCCGCCAAGAGTCACCAGCACCGGCACCGCCACCCCCGTCACCGCCAGCGCGATGAAGAGAGCCTCCAGCACCAGCGCGACATAGAAGTAGACCAGCGTCGCCCCGAGCGGCACCGCCAGCGCCCGCCATCCCGGCGTGCGGCCGGAGGCGTAGCGCTCGCCGCAGGCCTGCGCGTAGACGGCGCGGCCGTAGAGCGCCAGGAGGAACGCCAGCCCGATCGCCCACGACAGCTCGTTGAACCAGTCGCCGTAGTTCCGCGCGTCGGCGCCGAGCTCGATCAGACGATCGGCGAAGGCGACCTGGAGGAGGCGCAGCGGCACGGCGGTGAGCCAGAGCACGCCCACCCAGGGGGCGGCGACGGCCGCGACCACCTCCTCCCCCTCGTCGCACAGCTCGGCGAGGCCGAGGCCGGCCGCCCTCGCCCTCAGAAGAGCTCTCCGAAGTTGGCGGCCACCAGGACGCGCAGCTCGTTGGCGAGGACGAAGAGGAGCGCCGCCGCGAGAAGCATCGGCAGCCAGCCGAGGACGCGCCGCCGCTCCCGCCCGCCGGCGCGGCGCCGGCCGAGGCAGGGCGCGCAGTAGTGGATCCCCTCCCAGGGGGTCACGCACTCCTGGCAGAAGCGCTGCCCGCAGGCCATGCAGAGCGCCAGGGCAGGCCGCTGCGGATGGTTCGCGCAGACCTGGGGCTGCGGCACGGATCGAGCGTACCACGCGCCCTTGATACGATCTCCGCCGCAAAACCGCGCGAGAGGAGGGCGATCGAATGGAGCTCGTGGTGCGCTGCAAGAACCACCCCGAGGTGACCGAAGGCTGCGTGCGCTGCGCCCGCTGCGGCGACTGGGTGTGCCCCGACTGCCGGGTGGAGCTGGACGGCCGTCCCTACTGCGCCCAGTGCAAGACCGAGTACGTGCGCGACCTGCAGGCCGGTGTGACGCCGAGCGGGAAGCTCGCCTACGCGTCGGTCGGGCGCCGCCTCGGCGCCCTCTTCCTCGACGGCCTGCTCTTCGGCATCCCCTACGGCCTGTGGATGGTCTACATGATCGCCTCGGGGCAGATGGAGGACAGCGCCAAGCCCGACGTCGTGGGGATCGTCGGCCTCATCGTCGTCATCCTCTGGGTCACCGTCGGGCAGGTGGTCTACGAGGGGATGATGCTGTCGCGCGGCGGCCAGACGCTCGGCAAGCGCGCGATGAGCGTCAAGGTCGTCACTCCCGAGGGGCACGACCTGCGGCCGGGGCAGGCCTGGGGGCGCGCCGCGCTGCGCTTCCTGATCGCCGGGTGCCTATCGATCATCGACTACGTGCCGGCGCTCTTCACCGAGGAGAAGACCACCCTGCACGACCTGGCGGCCAGAACACGGGTGATCGACGCGCGCCCGGGACCCCGCTAGGCGCGCGCCGCCCGGAGGCTTCTCTGCTCGACCTCTTCTCCGACCGGCGCGGCACCGGCAGCCCGCCGTCGCGCCTGGACCGGGCGGGGATCGGCTGCCCGCGCTGCCGGGTTCCGCTCGACCTCGCGCTCCTCGCCAGCGGTCCCCAGACCTGCGCCGCCTGCGGCACCCGCTTCGAAGCGGTCCTCTTCGACCCGCCGCTCGCCCAAACGACCGTCGCCCGCCTGGGCGAGGCCGGGCCCGCCGCCGGCACCGCCTGCGCCAACCACGCCGGCAACCTGGCCACCGCCCACTGCGGCCGCTGCGGCCTGCTGATCTGCGACCTCTGCCGCATCGAGACCGAGGGCGCCGTCCTCTGCCCCGCCTGCTTCGCCCGCTTGACCGCCGGCGGCGACCTGGCGAGCACCCGCAGCCGCTACACCGACCTGACCGGGGTCTCGTTCCTGATGAGCCTCTTCGGGCTCTTCACCTGCGTCTTCGCCGTGGTGCTCGGACCGGCGGCGGCCTGGTGCGCCGTGCGGGCCGCGCGCCAGCGGCGCCGGATGGGAACGAGCAGCGCGGCGCCGGTGACCGCCCTGATCGTGGCGTTGCTGGTCACCGGCCTCGGGCTCTTCTTCATCGGCGCCATGATCTACGGGATGTTCACCGCGTGACCGCCCCGCCGCCGCGCAAGCGCCTGAGCCGCGACGCCGACCTCGCGACGCGCTACCGTGTCTACGAGGTGCCCGGCGGCCTGGAGGTCGAGGAGCTCTCCTTCGTCGAGGCCAGCCGCCGGCGGGTCTTCTTCGACGAGGTGGTGCTGGTGACCTACCACCGCTATCGGCCGGTGGCCGCGATCGTCGTGGCGGCGGTCTTCGCACTCCTCTTCGCCTTCTGCGCCGTCGTCCTGCGCGAGCCGGCCGGGCTGCGGGTGGCGGCGGGGTTCGCGGCGCTCGGCGGGCTCTTCGCCCTGGTGCTCGTGGTGCTGCTCGTCAACCCGTATCACGCGATCACCGTCTTCGGCCTGCGCAGCCGCGCCCGCATCGTGCGCCGCCTGAGCGGGCGGAAGGCGCGCGAGATCTACGCCCGGCTCTGCCGCGAGGTGGAGGCGGCGCAGCGCGCGACGCGCGGCCGCGCCCCGGAGACCGCCCCGGAGGTGAGCTAGATGGAACGCGCCGTCCTGATCTTCGCCACCGTCCAACTCCTGATCATCGGCCTCTCGCACCTGCTGCAGCCGCGGGCCTGGGCCGAGTTCTTCATCCTGCTGCGCGAGAAGGGCGCGCCGGGCGTCTTCGCCGTCGCCTTCCTGAGCCTCATCTTCGGCTCGATCATCCTCGCCTTCCACCGCGTCTGGCACGGCATCCCTCTGGTGCTGACCCTCCTCGGCATCGCCCAGGTGGTGAAGGCCGCGCTCTACTTCTGCTTCCCCCGCTACGGCATGAAGGCCCTGCAGCGCGTCTCCCTCGAGCGCGCCTGGGAGTTCCAGGTCGCCGCCGTCGCCCTCTTCGTCCTCTGCGGCCTCTTCCTCTACGAGCTGCTGCGCACGGGCTAGCCGCTACTCGTAGCGCAGCGCCTGCATCGGGTCGACCTGCGAGGCGCGGTGGGCCGGGAGGAGACCGGCGCCGAGGGCGACGGCGGCGAGGAGGGCCGCCGCCGTCCCGAAGACGACGGGGTCGGTGCCTTCGAGCTGGTAGAGGAGCGACTGCGCCAGGCGGCCGAGGCCCACCGCCGCCGCCAGGCCGACGGCGCCGCCGATCGCCGTCATCTTGGCGACCTGCCGCAGCACCATGCCGCGCACCCGGCCGCCGTCGGCGCCGAGCGCCATGCGCACGCCGATCTCGCGCGTGCGCTGCGCGACGGTGTAGGCGAGCACGCCGTAGAGGCCCACCGCGGCGAGCAGCGTCGCCAGGATCGCGAAGGCCGCCGACAGCACACTGATCATGCGGTCCTCGGCGACGTTCTCGCGCACCTGCTGCGGCAGGGTCTTGAGCTCCTCGACCGGCAGGTTGGGGTCCAGCCGGGCGACGACGCCGTTGACCGCCGGCAGGACGCGCCCGGGGTCGCCGCTCGTGCGGAGGTAGAAGTTGAGGAAGCCGAGGCTCTCGCTCTGCTGGTAGGGGTAGAAGAACTGCGGCGGCACCTCCTGCTTGACCTCGCTGTACTTGGCGTCGGCGACCAGGCCGACGATCTGGACGTCGAGCTCGGTCTCCTCCTCGTTCTCCTCGCTCATGAGCTTGCCGACCGCCTCGCGCCCGAGATTGAACTTCTTGGCGAAGGCCTGGTTGACGACCGCCACCCGCGGTCTGCCGAGCGCGTCGGCGCGGGTGAACTCGCGCCCGGCGAGGAGCGGCACGCCCAACGTGCGGAAGTACCCAGGGCCGATCCGATTGAAGTTGGCGTTGTCGTCGGTGTCCGGGCCGGACTCGAAGCCCTGCACCCTGACGTCGGTGCCCCAGTTGCTGCCGGCGAGGAGGGGGATCATGCCGGCGGTGACGCCGGTGACGCCGGGTACCGCCGCCAGCTCGTCCTCCAGGCGCTGGAAGAGCGCCCGCGAGCGCTCGGGGGTGTAGCCGTTGAGCTCGGGCGAGACGGCGAAGGTGACGACGCTCTCGGTCTGGATGCCGAGGTCCACGCGGGTGACGTTGAAGAGGCTGCGGGTGAAGAGGCCGGCGGCGACGAGCAACGCCATCGACAGCGCGATCTGCGCCGTCGCCAGCGTCATGCGGAAGCGCGACGCCCCGCGCGAGGTGCCCTTGCGGCCCGCCTCGTCCTTGAGCGCCGCGACGAGGTTGGGGCGCGTGCTGTGGAGCGCCGGGAAGAGGCCGAAGAGGAGCCCGGTACCGAGCGCCAGGGCGCCGGCGAAGAGGAAGAGGCCGCGGTCGACCCCGAACCCGACGCCTTCCATCGCCTCGGCGGGCAGGAGCGAGCCGATGAGGGCGAGCGTCCAGCGCGCGACGAGGACGCCGAGCGCGCCGCCGAGCAGGGCGAGTACGACCGCCTCGAGCAGCAGCTGCGTCACCAGCTGCCGGCGGCTGGCGCCGATCGAGAGGCGCACCGCCATCTCGCCGGCGCGCGCGGCGCCGCGCACCAAGAGCAGGTTGGCGACGTTGGCGCAGGCGATGAGCAGGACGAAGCCGGTGACGCTGAGCAGCAGCAGAAGCGGCGTGCGCGCCTCGCCGTGCAGCGAGCTCTGCCCGCGGTAGCCCGGCTCCAAGGTCAGCTCGCGGGTGCGGAAGCGGGCCATCGTCTGCTCGCTCATGTCCTCCTGGAGCGGCGCCTCGACGTCGTTGAGGATGGCGCGGTACGGCACGTCGAGCGCCGCCTTCGCCTGCTCGGCCGACACCCCCGGCCGCAGGCGCGCGAAGACGTAGGCCCAGTAGGCGCGGCGGCTCTCGAAGCCGTTCTCCTCGGGGGTCACGAACCCCGGCTCCATCAAGCCGCGCATGGTCAGCGGCACGAAGACCTGCGGCCGCGAGCCGAGCGTCGTCCCCGAGAACCCGCGCGGCGCGACGCCGACGATCGTCATCGACTGCCCGTTGACGGTCAGGGCCTGGCCCAGCACGTCGGGATCGGCGCCGAAGCGGCTCCGCCAGTAGGGCTCGGAGAGGACGACGACGAAGTGCGCGCCGACGGTGCGGTCGTCGCCGGGGCCGAGGAGGCGCCCCAGCTCCGGCTCGACGCCGAGCACCGGGAAGTAGTTGCCCGAGACCAGCACGCCGTCGCCGTTGGCGGTCTGGCCGCGGTAGGCCATGTTGGCGGAGAAGATGCGGTGCGCTGCGATGCCGGTGAAGACCTTCTGCACGCGCTCGAGGTCCTTGAGCATCGGGAAGCTGAAGACCACGTCGCAGTCCCCGGCCTGATTGCACGACGTCCAGCCCGGCTTGGGGCCGGGTGCCGCGAGGTTGACCAGCTCCTCCGGGTGCGGCACCGGCAGCGGCCGCAGCAGCAGCCGGTCGAAGAGCGAGAAGATCGCGGCGTTGGCGCCGATGCCGAGCGCCAGCGAGGCGATCGCAACGGCCGTGATAAAGGGGCTGCGGAAGAGCGTGCGGAAGGCCAGGCGGACGTCGACCATGATGGCCAAGACTATGGCAACCGGGGCGCCTCAGGCGGGGCGCGCGGCGCTGAAGATCGCCCGCACGGTGTCGAGGGTGTCGGCCTCGGCCGCCGGCTTGTCCTCGCGGTAGCGCTTGACGCGGGCGAAGCGCAGCGCCATGCCGGCCGGGTAGTGCGGGCTCTCCTGGACGTCGTTGAACGCCACCTCGACGACCAGCTCCGGCCGCAGCGTCACCGTCCAGCCGTCGGTCTCGACCGCCAGCTCCTGGAAGCGGCGGGTCTGCCAGGCGAGCGTCTCGTCGGTCAGCCCCTTGAAGGTCTTGCCGAGCATCACGAACTGCCCGCTCTCGGCGTCGCGGGCGCCGAGGTGGAGGTTCGAGAGCCAGCCGTGCCGCCGGCCGTGCCCCCACTCGGCGGCGAGCACCACGAGGTCGAGGGTGTGCGCCGGCTTCACCTTGAGCCAGGAGAAGCCGCGCCGCCCCGCCTCGTACGGCGCGTCCGTCGCCTTCGCCATCAGCCCCTCGTGACCGCGGCGCAGGGCGTCGGCGAAGAAGGCGTCCGCCACCTCGGGGTCGGCGGTGACCAGGCGCGGCACCGCGAGCGCCGGCGCCGCCTCGGCCAGCGCCGCGAAGCGCTCCCCGGCCGGGCGGTCGACGAGGTCCTCGCCGTCGACGTGCAGGAGGTCGAAGAAGAAGGGGGTGAGCGGCAGCTCGCCGCGCAGGCGCTCGACGTCGAGCTTGCGCCCGAAGCGGCGCATCGTCACCTGGAAGGGGTGCGGCGTGCCGTCAGGGCGCAGCGCCAGCACCTCGCCGTCGAGGAGGAGCTGCTGCGCCGGCAGCGCCGCGACCGCCGCGACCAGCTCCGGCACGGCGTGGGTGACGTCGTTGCCGCGGCGCGAGTAGACCCGCACCTCCTCCCCCACCCGGTGCACCTGGACCCGCGCGCCGTCGAGCTTGAACTCGAGCGCCGCTACGCCGAGCCGCCCGAGCGCCGCCTCCAGGTCCTCGGCCGGCTGCGCCAGCATCGGCTGCAGCGGCCGGAAGAGCTGGAGGCGGAAGCGGCCGAGGCCGACGCGCCCTTCGGTCAGCGCGGCGCGCGCCACCGGCGCCAGCTCGCCGGCCAGCATCAGGGCCCGCCGCACCTCGTCGGCGGGCACCCCGGCGGCGGCGGCCAGCGCCTCGCCCATCAGCCCGGCGAGCGCCCCTTGGCGCAGCTCGCCGAAGATGAGGCGGACGAGGAAGTCCTGCTCTTCGTGGGTGGCGCGGGCGAGGAGGGCCCCGAGCCGCCGCGCCCGCTCCGCCGTCGAGCCGGCGCCCGAGACGGCGGCGATCGAGGCGAAGGCGGCGTCCACCTCGGAGAGGGTGAGCGACGGCTCCGCCGCCGCCTCCCCCGGCATCGCCGCCCGCACAGCCGCGGCGCCGAGCCCGATCCGCCCCTGCCGCAAGTGCCCGGAGAGGAAGGCGACCGCGACGTCGATCTCCTCGGGCCGCAGGTGGCGCAAGAGGCCGGCGAGCGCCGCAATCTTGACGGTCCGGGCGCGGGTCTCGGCGACGCGAGCGGAGGTGGCGACGAGCTCGGCGAGGCGCATGAGGTCGGCCGCGATCTTACCGGCCGGCCGTGACAGACCCATGCGCCGATCCGTATGCTCCGCCGCATGCTTTCGACCCGAGGTACCCTGACGTTCTGTTGTCTGCTCGTCTTCGCCGCCCTCCCTCTGGCGGCGCAGCCCCTTCCCTGCCGGCCCTGCGCCGGCCTGCGCGTCGAGACGGCACTCGCCGGCGAGGCGCTGGAGGCGCTGGCCGGGGCGCTCCCGGCCGGCGCCGACGCGACCGTCGTCCTCGCCTGGGAGGCGCCGCTCGACGGCTCGGCCGACCCGGCGCCGCTCGCGCGCGCGGCGGCCCTGGCGCCGCCGCCCCCGGCCACCCCGCCGGCGCCCCCTGCCCCGGCGCCCCGGCTCATCCTCTGGCTCACTCTCCCCTTCCGCACCCCGCCGCCCCTGGCCCAGCAGGCCGTGCGGCTGCAGGGCGAGCTGGACGCGCTGTCGCGCCTGGCGGCCGCCGCGCCGCCCGGCACCTTCTTCCAGATTGCCTGGCGGCCGGAGGGGGTCGATCCGGCGGCGCCGCTCGATTTCACCGAGTACGCCTTCCTGCTCAAGCGGGCGGCGGTGGCGGTCACCGGCGCGCGGCCGGACGGCCGGGTGGTCACCCAGTCTCTGCGCGCCGGCGCCGAGGCGGTCGAAGCGCTGTACGCACAAGAGGTTGCGGCCTACCTGGAGGCAGTCGCGGTGCTTCCGGGCAGGCCCGAAGCAGTCACGGCCACCGCCGAAGCGGTCGAGAGGCTCGACCCCGGGCGGCTGGTGGTCGTCGACGCGCCGCCGCTGCCCGACGATCCGCAGACCCTCCCGGCCGAAGCGGCCCGCTGGGCCGTCCGCGGGGCGTCCCTGGTCCTGTTTCGGGTAGAAAGGGAACAACCGGGGCCTGCGGAAGGCTCCGGAGGGGCTCCGGAAGCTTCCCCGGCACCTCCGGAAGCTTCCGCTCCTGCTCCGGAAGCTTCCGCACCGCCTCCGGAAGCTTCCGGACCTGCTCGGGAAGCTTCCGCACCGCCCCGGGAAGCTTCCGCTTCACCTCCGGAAGCTTCCGCTTCACCTCCGGAAGCTTCCGCACCTGCTCCGGAAGCTTCCGTACCTCCTCGGGAAGCTTCCCCAGCACCTCCGGAAGCTTCCGCTCCGCCTCCGGAAGCTTCCGCACCCCCCCAGGAAGCTTCCCCACCCGCTCCGGAAGCTTCCGCTCCACCTCCGGAAGCTTCCGCAGCCCCCGGGGAGCCTCCCTCCCTACCCGAATCCTTCTTCCAGGCCCTCACTCCCCTCTCCGTCCTGGCCCGGGAGTTCGCCGGAGATCTTGCGTACGACCCCACCTCCTCCCCGCAAGGCTCCGGCGAGGCCTGGGCCTTCGTGCGCGGCGAGGACCTCGCCCTCCGGGTCATCGCCGTCACTCCCGCCGCGCCGCAGGTGGACCTCCGCTTTCCCGACCCGCTGCTCGGCAGCCCGGTGATCGTGGACGCCCCCACCGGCCGCACCGTCGAGGCGGCGGGCAACCGGGTGGGGGGCGCCTACGTCGTCCGCCTCTACCAGCCGCGCCCGGTGACCCTCCTCCGCCTCGAGCGGGTGGAGCAGGTCGAGCTCGAGGCGGTCAAGGAGCGGGTCACCGTCGCCGGCGAGCGGGAGGTCCCCGTCGAGGAGATCCTCCGCCGCCTCCAGGCCTTCGAGGACGCCCAGGCGCGCCGCCTCCTCAACTACCGCGCCGTCAACACCACCCACCTGCGCTTCCAGGTCGGGGCCAGCTCGCAGAGCTTCGAGGCGACGCTCCAGGGGCCGTTCTTCTGGACCCCGGAGAGCGGCGCCGACTGGGTCTGGCAGGACCTCTTCGTCAACGGCGTCCGCTGGCGCGCCAAGACGATCCCCGAGATCCCGCTGGTGCAGCCGGAGAAGGCGGCGGCCATGCCGCTCGAGATCCACTTCACCCGCCAGTACCGCTACCGCCTGCGCGGCAGCGAGAAGATCGACGGGCGCGACGCCTGGGTGGTGGACTTCGCCCCGACCGCCCTGGAGACCGGGGAGGGGGGCAAGCTCTACCAGGGCACCGTCTGGGTGGACAAGCAGCTCTCCTCGCGCCTGCGCACCCGCGCCGTGCAGGTGGGGCTCGAAGGGGAGGTCATCTCGAACGAGGAGACCCTCCACTACACGCCGATCGACGCCGAGGGGCGGGCGGCGCCCTGGGGAGCGGCGGGGAGCTTCGTCCTGCCGCTGCGCATCCTGGCGCAGCAGATCCTATCGGTCGTCAACGCGGCGACGGTCGTCGAGCGCGAGACTAACCTGACCGAGGTCAGGGTCAACGACCCCGGCTTCGAGCAGGCGCGGCAGGCGGCGGCCGAGTCGGACCTGACGATGGTGCGCGACACGCCGCAGGGGCTGCGCTACCTGGTCAAGGACGAGGCGACCGGCGAGCGGGTGGTCAAGGAGGGCTTCGACAGCAACAAGCTGTTCCTCCTGGGCGGCGTCTTCTACGACGACGCCCTCGACTTCCCGCTGCCCCTGGCCGGCATCAACTACTTCTCCTTCGACTTCCGCGGCACCGGCCAGCAGCTCAACGCCTTCTTCGGCGGCGCTCTGCTGACCGTGGACGTCGCCCAGCCGCGGCTTTTCGGCAGCCGCTTCGACGCCGGCGCCGACTTCTTCGCCCTGGCGGTGCCGCTCGCCGACACCGTCTGGCGAAACGACGACGAGGTGCACGAGGAGGAGGTCGAGACCCGCTCGGGCAACGTCGGCTTCAAGCTCGGCCGGCCGCTCGGCAACTTCGTCAAGGTCTCGTCGGAGTACACGCTCGCCCACCACGACTACGGCACGACCGACAACACCATCGCCGGCTTCGTCCCGCCCGGCAACCACCTGACGCACTCGCTGCAGCTCAACGGCCGCTTCGCCCGCGCCGGCTGGCGCGTCGGACTGGAGGGGAGCCTGCACCGGCGCTCGGAGTGGGAGCCCTGGGGGCTGCCGGGCAACCCCGACTACTTCGCCGAGGCGCAGGACTACTCGCTCTGGGGGGCGACGCTGTCGAAGAACTGGTACCTCCCCTACTTCCAGAAGATCGGCGCCGAGGTCAACTACCTCGGCGGCTCCGACCTCGACCGCTTCTCGAAGTACGAGTTCGGTTTCTTCGGCGCCAGCCGCGTCCACGGCTACCAGAGCGACCGCGTGCGGGCGACCGAGGTCACGGCCGGGCATCTGTCGTACGGCTTCGAGATCGGCGAGGCCTTCCGCCTGGAGGCGGTGGCCGACGCAGCGCTCGCCACCGACGAGGACGCCGGGCTAGACCAGGAGCTGCTGGCCGGCATCGGCGTCAACGGCACCTTCCTCGGCCCCTGGCAGACGGTCGTGAACCTCGACGTCGGCGTCCCGGTCCAGGGGCCGGACGACGGCTTCGTCCTCTACGTCGTCTTCCTGAAGCTCTTCCGATGAGCGGCCGGCGCGAGGACGACGACGAAGACGCCGGCTGGGGCTGGAAGGACGAGCCGGTCGAGCTCGAGATCCGCGACGTCCTCGACCTCCACAGCTTCCGCCCCGACGAGGTCCCCGACCTCGTGCGCGACTACCTCGACGCCGCCTGGCAGCACGGCCTCAAGCAGGTGCGCATCATCCACGGCCGCGGCACCGGCGTGCAGCGGCAGACGGTGCGCACCCTCGCCGGCCGCGACCCCCACGTCGAAGCCTTCGGCGACGCCCCCCCCGAAGCCGGCGGCTGGGGGGCGACGTGGGTGCGGTTCAGGTAGGGTAGTAAGTTGCCGATGGAGCCGACGCCGCGCAGCGAACTGCTGGAGCAGGATCTCGCCTTGGCCGAGATCGTCAGCCGGCTGGTCGATGCCTATCGGCCCGAGCGCATCTACCTCTTCGGCTCGCGAGCGCGCGGCGAGGAGGATGCCGACAGCGACTACGACCTTCTCGTCGTCGTGCCGGACGATGCCTCGCCCGAGCGGTTGAGGAGCCGCCTCGCCTACGAGGTGCTGTGGGAGACCGGCACGGCGGCCGACGTCGTCGTCTGGACGCGATCCCTCTTCGAGGAGCGCCGGCGCGTTCCGGCATCGCTCGCCGCCACCGCCACCCGCGAGGGTGCGCTGCTCCATGCCGAATGACCCGGCGTTCATCGCCGAGACCCGCTCCTGGCTGCGCAAGGCCAAAATGGACCTCGACACCGGCGCTTTCGAGCTCACGGCCGACCCGCCGTTCAGTGCCGACGTCGCGTTTCACGCCCAGCAGGCCGCCGAGAAGTCGATCAAGGCCTTCCTGACCTGGCACGCGCAGACCTTCCGCAAGACGCACAACCTCGTCGAGCTCGGGCAAGCCTGCACGGCGATCGACGGCTCTCTCGAGCCGATCCTGAGGCGCAGCGCGGGTCTTTCGGAGTACGCGTGGAAGTTCCGTTATCCGGGCGAGACGGAAGAGCCGACCCGTGATGAGGCCCAGGAGGCCCTCGCGATAGCCCGCGGGGTCTACGAAGCGGTTCTGGCCCGCCTACCCGAAGAGGCCCATCCGCAACGGTAAGCTGGCGGGATGAAGCGGGGATGGCGGCGGCTGGCGCAGGCCGTGCGGCCGCGGCGGGTGGAGTTCGTGTACGACGAGCGCTACGCCGTCGAGCTGCCAGGGACGCTGCACGATCCGCTGCGCGGCGAGAGGATCCTCGCTTTCCTCGGCGACGAGGGGCTGGTCGACGCGAAGAACGTCCTGCTCCCCGAGCCGGCTTCTTACCGCGACCTGCTGCGCGTCCACGGCGCCGAGTACCTGGAGTCGCTCCACCGGCCCGGGGGGCTCGACCGGCGGCCCACACCTTCTCCATTCACGCCCGCTCCGCCGAGGAGTCCGGCCCGGACGCCACCTACGTCGCGCTCGGCGACGGCGTGGAGGATGCGTCTACCTCGACGCCCTGCGCCGCCACCTGCCGGAGGTCCTCGCCCGCTTCCCGCCCGACCTGGCTTTCTTCCTCGCCGGTGCCGACCCGGCCGCGGACGACGAGCTGGGCTCCTGGAAGCTCTCGGCCGAAGGGCTGCTGGAGCGCGACCGCGCCGTCTTCGCGGCGCTGCGCGGCGTGCCGCTCGTCGTGCTCCTCGCCGGCGGCTACGGCCCGGGGGCCTGGCGCTACCCGGCGCGCTCGCTCGCCTGGCTCCTCGGCGGGCGCGCGCTGGAGCCGCCGACGACCGCCGAGACGGTCCTCAGCCGCTACCGCCGACTGACCGGCGGCGCGGAGCCGCGGCCGGAGGGCGAGGAGTGGGCGCTCCGCCCCGACGACCTCGACGCCGCGGCCGGCGGCTTAGCGCCGCCGCGCCGCCTGCTCGGCGCCTTCTCGCGCGAGGCCCTCGAGCTGCTGCTCGAGCGCGCCGGCCTGCTCGAGCGCCTCCGCGCCCGCGGCTTCACCCGCCCCAACCTCGACCTCGAGGTCGGCGGGCCGGCCGGCGACACGCTCCGGCTCTGGGGGGACGAGCGGCGGCACGAGCTGCTCCTTGAGCTGCGCCTCGCGCGCGACCGCCGCACGCTGCCCGGCTTCGACCTCCTGCGTCTCGAGTGGCTGCTCCTCCAGGACCCCCGCGCAGCCCCTTCACGCCGCAGCGGCCGCCGCTGCCGGGACAGCGCCACCCCGGGCTCGGCCTGCTCCGGGACGTGGCGGCGCTGCTGATCCTCGCCGGCGAGCGGCTGCAGCTCGACGGGCTGGTCTTCGTCCCCTCGCACTACCACTTGGCGAGCCAGGGGAAGCGCTGGCTGCGCTTCGTCGATCCCGCCGAGGAGGGGCGCTTCCGCGCCCTGCAGGAGGCGCTGCACGGGGTGCCCCTGGCCGAGGCGACGCACGCGGTCGAAAGCGGGCGGGTGGTGGAGGCGGACGGCGCGCCGTTCGTCTGGCGGCCGGCGCCGATGGTGCTGCCGCTCAGCGCGGCGCTGCGGGAGCGCGTGGGCGGCGAAGAGTACGAGGACCGCGCCGCCGCCGCCGCGGCGCGCCACCGCCCGGCGTTGCGCGGGGGCGCGGCGGGGTAGGCAGGCGGCACTCGAGGCGGCGGGCGCGGAGTGCCGCGGCCTCGGCCTGGAGCGGCCGACCGGCGGCGGCGAGCGCCGCGGCGAGGCGGCGGTGGAGGCGGGCGGCGAGCGTTGGGTCGGCGGCGGGGCCGAGCCGCCGCAGCGCGCGCTCGAGGAGACGCAGGGCGCGGCCCGGCTCTCCGATCTCGCCCCGGATCTCCGCCGCGGCGAGCAGGACACCGGCCTCCAGCTCCCGCTCGTCCAGCCGGCGGTAGGTCGCCGCGGCGCTCCGCAGCAGGTCGAGGGCCTCGGCCGGCCGGCGCTGCGCCCGCCGCAGCCGCGCCGCCAGCGTGAAGAGCTGCGCCCGCTCGAGGCAGTCGCCGGTGCCGCCGCGCAGGTGAGAGACGGCGGCACCGAACGCCGCTTCGGCGCCGGTCAGGTCGCCGCCGCGGCGGCGGGCGTCGGCGAGCTGGCCCCAGGCGCGGGCGCGGAAGTCCTCCACCACACCTTCGCCGTAGAGCGCCGGATCGAGCGCGTCGAGCCCGACCAGCACCAGCCGCGCCAGGCCCGCGTCGTCCGCCGGCTCCCCTTCGCCGCCGCCGCGCAGGAGCAGCTCGCAGAGCGCCAGGCTGCGGAACCGGCCGCTGTTGCGCAGCAGCAGCTCCCGCCGCTCCGGCGGGTGGCGGCGCAGCTCGTCGAGGAGGTAGGGGGCCGCCGCGCGCTCGCGGGCCATCGCCAGCAGGCGCGGCGTGAAGGCGCGCAGCAGGCCGTCGATCGCCGTGCCGTAGTCGCCGGCCGCCTGCAGCTCCTCCCTCTTCGAGCGGTGCTCGGTCATCCCCCCTCCGTCGGCGCGCCTCGCGCACTCGCGCCTTTCGTCTCTCTACTAAAGTCTCCGCCGGACGGGAATCCGGGACACCCCTCCGGCCCCGGGCTGCTACCATGCCGCGGCGACTCGCCCGATGACCCGAAGTGTCAGCCTCCCCCTCTGGCTGGCGGCGTTGCTCGTCCTCCTCGCCGCCTGGGCGGCCCTCGACCGGCTGCTCGTCCCCAGCGTGCGCTGGTACCTGCGGCGGCGGGTCAATCGCCTGATCGACGAGGTGAACTCCCGCCTGCGGCTGGAGATCCGCCCCTTCCAGCGCACCCGCCGCCGCGTCCTCATCGAGCGGCTGACCTACGACCCGAAGGTCTTGCAGGCGGCCGAGGCGCACGCCCAGGAGTCCGGCATGCCGCGCGAGGTGGCGCTCGCGCGCGTCGAGCGCTACGCGCGCGAGATCGTGCCGGCCTTCAACGCCTACGTCTACTTCCGTCTCGGCTACCGGCTGGCGCGCGGCGCGGCGCGCCTGCTCTACCGCGTCCGGCTCGGCTTCTCCGATGAAGCGGGCCTGGCGGCGATCGAGCCTGGGGCGACGGTCGTCTTCCTGATGAACCACCGCAGCAACATGGACTACATCCTGGTCGCCTACTTGGCCGCCGACCGCACGACGCTCTCCTACGCCGTCGGCGAGTGGGCGCGCGTCTGGCCGCTGCAGACCCTGGTGCGCTCGATGGGCGCCTACTTCGTGCGCCGCAACTCGCGCGAACCGCTCTACCGGCGCGTCCTCGAGCGCTACGTCCACATGGCGACCGAAGGCGGCGTGACGCAGGCGGTCTACCCCGAAGGGGGCCTGTCGCGCGACGGGCGGCTGCGGCCGCCGAAGCTGGGGCTGCTCGATTACATGCTGCGCGGCTTCGACCCGCGCGGCGAGCGCGACCTGGTCTTCGTGCCAGTGGGGATCAACTACGACCGCGTCCTGGAGGACCGGACGCTGCTGCTCGACCTGGACCCGGCGGCGAAGCGCGGCGGCGCGCGCGAGGCCCTGGCCAACACCCTCCGCTTCGCCGGCCGCAACCTGGCTCTGGTGGCGCGCCGGCGCTGGCACCGCTTCGGCTACGCCTGCGCCAACTTCGGCACGCCGGTGTCGATGCGGCGCTGGCTGGGCGGCCGCGGGCTCGACCTGCGCGGCCTCGCCAAGGAGGAGCGGGCGGCGCACCTCGAGCGGCTGGGCGGCGAGCTGATGGCGGGGGTCGGGGCGGTCATCCCGGTGCTGCCGGTGCCGCTCGTCGCGACGGTGCTCCTCGCCGCCGGCGAGCCGCTCTCCGAGCTGGAGGTCAAGGCGCGCGCCCACCGCCGCATGGCCCAGCTCGAGGCCGCCGGCGCTCACGTCTACATTCCCCGCAAGGACCAGGACTACGCCGTGACCGCCGGCCTCCGCGCCCTGGTCGAGCGCCACCTCGCGACCTGCCGCGACGGCCTCTACGCCGCCGACCCCGCCGAGCTCCCCCTCCTCCGCTACTACGCCAACTCGATCGCGCACCTGGACGCCGCGGCCGCGAACCCTCGCCCCGCCGCCGCGTAGAAGGGTTGATGGCCGCCCCCTCCTCCCGCCGCGGGCCCCGCGCCGTGCGCCGCGTCGACGACTTCGTGCGCTCCTACACCAAGGGGTTCTCGAGCAAGGACCTGCAGCGCCTCTTCGACCGCGACGCGGCGCGCGCCTACTCCGTTCTCACCCGCGACCAGGACCTCGGGCCGGAGCCGAAGCCGGGCTTCGGGCTCTTCGTCCATCGCGCCCGGATCCTCTTCCTCGGCCTCTCCTACAAGCTCTCGCCGGCGCGGCGCGTGCTCTTCGCCGTCGCCCTCGTCCTGGCGCTCGTCGCGACCTTCCCCGACATCGAATGGAGCGGCAGCGGCGAGCGCGTCCACTTCTCCATCGACGGCTCGCCGACGTTCTTCCTGCTGAGCCTCGGGCTCCTGGTCTTCCTGCTGGCGCTCGAGCTGGTCGACCGGGTGCGGGTGCGCGACGAGCTGGAGGTGGCGCGGCAGCTCCAGGCCGACCTCCTACCGCGCGACCTGGCCGCGGTCGCCGGCTACCGCTTCGCGCACTCTTACCGCACCGCCAACGAAGTGGGCGGCGACTACTACGACGTGACGCCGCTGCCGGACGGCCGGCTGGCGCTCTCGGTCGGCGACGCCAGCGGCCACGGCATGGCGGCGGGGCTGGTGATGGCGATCGCCAACGCCACGCTCAAGACGGCGCTCGATCTCGACCCGGCGCCGTCCCTCGTGCTGCGGGTGATGAACCGCACCCTCTGCCGCACCGGCGGCAAGCGCACGTTCATGAGCCTCTTCTACGCCCTCCTGGACCCGGAGACCGGATGGCTGGACTACGTCTGCGCCGGCCACCCCTATCCGCTGCTGCGGCGGGCGGACGGCACGGTCGAGGAGCTGGGGTGCGGCTCGCTGCCGCTCGTCGAGGCCACCCGCGGCGAGGCCGGCGAGGCCTTCGGCTTCGAGCGCCTGGCGGCCGTCGTCGCCGCCGGCGGCGCCCCCCAACGCGTCCACGACGCCGCCCTCCGCGCCTTCGACGCCCACGTCGGCGAGGAGCCGCTGCGCGACGACCTGACGCTGCTGGTGCTCGGACGGCTGCCGGAGTAGGATCGGCGCCAGCCAACCGCTTCTCGAAAGGGGGCAAACCCGCATGAGCAGACTCATCGGTTTGCGGACCGCAGTCCTCCTCGCCGCGCTGCTGCTCGCGGCGATCGCGCCGGCCGCGGCGCAGCTCCAGACCGGCGACCTCTACGGCACGACGCAGGACCAGGACGGCCAGCCGCTCCCCGGCGTGACGATCACCCTGACCGGGGTCGGCGCCCCCCGCGTCCAGGTGACCGACGAGCAAGGGCGCTTCCGCTTCCTGCAGCTCTTCCCTGGCACCTACGCGCTGACCGCCGAGCTCCAGGGTTTCTCGCCGCTCGAGTATCCCGACCTCGCCGTCCGCATCGGCGGCAGGAGCGAGATCGAGCTGACGCTCAACGCGGCGGTGACCGACACCATCACCATCACCGGCGCCGCGCCGCTCATCGACGAGCGGGGGGTGAACCGCGGCGCGACGGTGGCGGCGGCCGAGCTGGACAGCGTGCCCACGGCGCGCGACCCCTGGTCTCTCCTCAGCCTGGCGCCGGGCGTCCAGGTCGACCGCGTCAACGTCGGCGGCAACGAGAGCGGCCAGCAGTCGGGCTTCCTCGGCCCCGGCGCCCCCGACACGGAGAACACCTTCGCGGTGGACGGCGTGATCCTCAACGACATGGCGGCGGTCGGCGCCTCGGCGACCTACTTCGACTTCGGCGCCTTCGAGGAGGTGCAGATCACGGTCTCCAGCGCCGACGTCACGGTCGCCACCGCCGGCGTCACCATCAACCAGGTCACCAAGCGCGGCACCAACGACTGGCGCGCCGCCGCCCGCTATCTGCAGACCGACGGCAGCCTGCAGTCGGAGCCGACCATCGCGAACGGCAACAAGATCGACGGGGTCGAGGAGTACGGCGCCGACATCGGCGGGCCGCTGGTCAAGGACCGCCTCTGGATCTGGGCCTCCTACGGCGAGAGCGACATCCGCAACCTGGCGCCGGCGCCGGGCAGCACGACGGAGCGCCTGGCGGACCGCACCGTCCTCGAGGACCTCAACGGCAAGCTCAACTTCCAGCTCGTGGAGGCCAACTCCGGCGTCCTCCACTACTGGACCAACGACAAGCTCAAGTTCGGCCGGGTCTTCACCTTCCTCGGCAACCCGCTAGCGGAGGCGACCCACGACCAGACGACTCCGCAGACCATCCTCAAAGTCGAGGACACCCACCTCTTCGGCTCCAACCTCACGCTGACCGGGCTGTGGAGCAAGGACCACCCCAGCGAGTTCACCCTGACCCCGAAGGGGGGCCGCGACGCGGACATGTTCACCGACGCCGACAACATCCTCCACGGCACGAGCTTCGACTTCGCCCAGGACGCGGTGATCGAACAGGCGCGGCTCGACGCCAACTACTTCTTCACCGCCGGCCGCACCGACAACGAGCTGCGGTTCGGCGCCGGCTTCCGCGAGCAGGAGAACAATTCGACGACCGTCTGGCCGCGCAACGTCAACGTCTTCTACTACGACGGGAGCCTCGCCATCGCCCGCTTCCCGCGCAGCCGCGTGCTGTCGATCAAGACCGAGTACGACTCGGCATGGATCCAGGACACCTTGAGCATCGATGCCTGGACGATCGCCGCCGGTGTGCGCTACGACAAGCAGGGGGGCGAGAACCTGCCGAGCGTCAGCCCCGAGAACCCGAAGGCCCAGGGGCTCCTCCCCGAGCTGCGCTTCCAAGGCAACGACGGCAGCGACCTCGAGTGGGAATCGCTGGTGCCGCGGCTCTCCGTCACCCGCGCCTTCGGCGAGGAGCGCGGCACGCTGGCGCGGGCGACCTTCTCGCAGTACGCCCAGCAGCTCGGGCAGAACTTCTTCCTGCGCGTCAACCCGTCGGGCGGCTACTCCTACGCCTACTTCTACTTCACCGACGCCAACGGCAACCTGGTCCTCGACTCCGGCGAGGTGCCGAGCCTGTACTTCGCTTATCCCTACGGCTTCGACCCCGACAACCCCGCCAGCCTCGTGAGCGCCAACGTCAACGACCGCGACCTCGAGCCGATGATGACCGACGAGGTGACGCTGGGCGTCGAGCACCGCTTCCGGTCCGACTTCGCGGGCGGCCTCACCCTCACCATGCGCCGGCTCACCGACATTCCCGAGGAGACGCAGGGACTGGTCGTCGACCCGGTGAGCGGGCAGGTGCGGCCGTGGACGCGCGCCGACTTCGAGCTCAAGCAGACGGTCAGCGGCACGCTGCCCGACGGCTCGTCCTCGGGACCGATCCCGGTCTACGGCCTGCGCGACGACGTCGCCTTCACCGGCGGCTTCCTGCTGACCAACAGCGACAGCGAGCAGGACTACCTAGGCCTTTCCGCCAACTTCAACAAACGCCTGGCCAACCGCTGGTCGTCCCGCGGGCACGTCACCTGGAGCGACTGGGAGTGGGACGTCGGCCCGCAGTCGATCCTCCACGACGACCCGACCAACACCGTCGGGGACGGCTTGACGGCCGGCGACGGCAACGACATCTTCACCAGCCAGTCGGGGGGCGCCAAGGGGGACGTCTTCGTCGGCTCGCGCTGGTCGTTCAGCCTCTTCGGCCTCTATCAGGTGGCGCCCGAGCGCCCCTGGGCCTTCAACGTCGCGGCGGGCGTCACCGGGCGCGAGGGGTACGCCTCGCCGCCGGTCTTCCGGGCTTCGCGCGGCGATCCGGGGCGGGTGCTGGCGCAGGCGACGAGCACGATCGACGAATTCCGCAACGACGACATCGTGGTGTTCGACGCCCGCGTCGAGAAGGAGTTCCAGGTCGGCGACGTGAGCCTGCTGGTCGGGGTCGACGGCTTCAACCTGACCAACGAGGACTACATCCTGCAGCGCGACCGCCGGCTCGATCTCGGGAGCGCGAACGTGGTGCGGGAGCGGCTGAGCCCGCGGGTCGTGCGACTGGGGCTGACCTTGCGCTGGCGCTGATGTAAGTTTGGAGGATGACGAGGAGCGCCAAGGCAGCCGGGGCGCTCCTCGTCCTCCTCGCATCGCCGGCCGCCGCAGCGCCGCGGCTGGACGTCCTGCTCGTCACCATCGACACCCTGCGCGCCGACGCCCCCGGCTTCGCCGGCAACCGGCGCGCCGCGACGCCGAACCTCGACGGCCTGGCTGCGGGCGGGCGGGTTTTCACCGCCGCGCACGCCCACAACGTCGTCACCCTGCCGTCGCACGCCAACATCCTCACCGGCCTCTACCCCTACCAGCACGGCATCCGCGACAACAGCGGCTTCCGCCTGCCGGCGACGCTGCCGACGCTGGCGACGGTGCTGCGCCAGGCCGGTTACGCGACCGGCGCCTTCGTCGGCGCCTACCCGCTCGACTCGCGCTACGGGCTCGACCGCGGCTTCCAGGTCTACGACGACCGCACCACCCAGGGCGCCGACGAGACCCAGTTCGTGCTCGCCGAGCGGCCGGGCAACGAGGTCGTCGCGGCGGCGCTCGCCTGGTGGCAGGCGCGGCGCGGCAAGCCGCGCTTCGCCTGGGTGCACCTCTACGATCCGCACGCCCGCTACGCGCCGCCCGAGCCCTGGGCGACGCGCTTCAAGAGCGATCCCTACGCCGGCGAGGTGGCCGCCACCGACGCCTTCCTGGCGCCCCTCCTGCGACCTCACCTCGAGGGACGCGAGCCGCCCTGTCTCGTCATCGTCACCAGCGATCACGGCGAAGGCCTGGGCGACCACGGCGAGGCGACCCACGGCCTCTTCGCCTACGAGGCGACCCTGAAGGTGCCGCTCGTCCTCTGGGGCCCCGGGGTGGCGCGCGGCCGCGACGGGCGCGCCGCCCGCCACGTCGACATCTTCCCGACGGTCCTCGGGGCGCTGGGCCTGCCGGCCCCCGCCGCGCCGGGGCAGGCGCGCCCGGGGCGCTCGCTCCTCGCCGGCTGGAAGGACGAGCCCGACACCTACTTCGAGGCCCTGTCGGCGGCGCTCAACCGCGGCTGGGCGCCGCTGCGCGGCGTCCTGCGCCGCGCCGGTCCGCGGGCGCTCAAGTTCATCGCGTTGCCGCTGCCCGAGGTCTACGACCTGACCGCCGACGCGGCCGAGAAGGAGAACCGGCTCGACCAGGAGCGCCGGGCGGCGCGCGCCGCCTTCGACCTCCTGCCCACCGAGTCGCAGTGGCCGCCGCCGCGCGGGGCCGTGAGCGCCGAGGAGGAGGCGCGGCTGCGCACCCTGGGCTACATCGCCGCCTCGGGGTCCGCGGCGCGGACCAGCTTCGGGCCCGAGGACGATCCCAAGAACCTCGTCGCGCTCGACCGCAAGATCCACCAGCTCATCGACGCCTACTCCCTGGGCGACCTGCCGCGCGCGCTCCAGCACGCCCGGGAGCTGGTGGCGACGCGGCCGATGCCGCTCGGCTACGACCTGCTGGTCAACTGCCTGCTCGAGGCGGAACGCGAAAGCGAGGCCCTCGCGGTCATGGAGAAGGCGCGCGCCACGGGCAAGGCCTCCGACAGCCTACGCCGCCAGCTCGGCTTGACGCTGGCCGGCGCCGGGCGGACCGCCGAGGCGATCGCCGTTCTCCAGCCGCTCGCCGACGCCGGCGACCTCGACGCGCTGAACGCGCTGGCGGTGGCGCACTCGGAGGCGGGCCGGCAGCGCGAGGCCTACGAGACGTTGCAGCGGGTGTTGGCCATCGACGCCGAGAACCCCAAGGCCTGGGAGTCGATCGGCCTGGTCGAGCTCCGCCTCGGCCACTGGCCGCAGGCGCGCGACGCCTCGCGCAAGGCGCTCGCCAGGCGGGCGGGGCTGGCCCAGGCCTGGAACAACCTCGGCGTCGCCCTCTTCCAGCTCGGCGACGTCAAGGGCGCCCTCGAAGCCTGGGGCGAGGCGGTCGAGCGCCGGCCCGACCTCTGGGACGCGCTCTGGAACTTGGGCCTGCAGGCGGCGAAGCACGGCCGGCCCGACCTGGCGCGGCTGGCGCTGGCGCGCTTCGCCGCGGACGCCCCGGCCGCCAAGTACGCCGAGGACCGCGCCCGCGCCCGCACGCTCCTCGAGGGGCTGCCGAAGGGGCCGGGTTGAAGCCGGGCGGCGCCGCGGCCGTCGCCCTGGCCCTGATCGCCCTCGCCGGCTGCGCACGCGACGGCGGACCGTGGGCGGCGGCCGGGACGCCCGTCGTCCTCGTCTCGATCGACACCCTGCGCTCCGACCACCTGCCGGCCTACGGCTATCGCGGCGTCGAGACGCCGGCGATCGACGCGCTGCGCCGCGACGGCGTGCTCTTCGAGCGCGCCTACACGGTGACCCCGCTCACCTTCCCCGCCCACGCCTCGCTCCTGACCGGACTCTGGCCGGAGGCGCACGGCGTGCGCGACAACGTCGGCTACCCGCTCGACGAGGCGCGCATCGCCGCCGACGAGCTCCCCTATCTGCCGCACCTGCTGCGCACGGCCGGCTACGCCACCGGCGCCGCGGTGTCGGCCTACGTGCTCCAGGGGCGGGGCGGGCTGCGCGCCGGCTTCGACCTCTACGAGGACGACATCGAGTACCAGACCGGCCGCGGCCTGGGCGGGCTGCAGCGCGCCGGCGGCGAGACGCTGCGCCCGGCGCTCGAGTGGCTGCGCGGCGTCGCCGGGGAACCGTTCTTCCTCTTCCTCCATCTCTACGAGCCGCACACCCCGTATGACCCGCCGGCGCGTTTCGCCAAGCCCGGCCGGTCGCCCTACGACGGCGAGATCGCCGCCGCCGACGCCGTCGTCGGCGACCTCCTGGCGGAGCTGCGCCGGCTGCAGGTCTACGACCGGGCCATCGTCCTGCTGGTCTCCGACCACGGCGAGGGGCTGGGCGAGCACGGCGAGGCGGAGCACGGCGTCCTGCTCTACCGCGAGGCGATCCAGGTGCCGCTGCTGCTCAAGCTGCCGGGCCGGCAGCGCGCCGGGACGAGCGTCGCGGACCCGGTCTCGCTCGTCGACGTGGCACCCACCCTGGCCGAGCTGCTCGACCTGCCGCGCTCGCCGGCCTGGCCCGGCCGGTCGCTGCTGGCCGGCGCGACCGGCGAGCGGGCGATCTACGCCGAGACCTTCTACCCGCGGCTGCACTTCGGCTGGAGCGAGCTCGCCTCGGTCGTACAGGGCGATAGCCACCTCATCGAGGGCCCGGACCCGGAGCTGTACGACCTGCGGCGCGACCCGGCGGAGCGCCGGAACCTGCGCGCCAGCGAGCGGCGGGCCTTCGCGGCGCTGCGGCAGGCCCTCGACGACCACGACCGCAGCCTGCGGCCGCCGGCCGCGGTGGACGAGGAGTCGCGCCGCGCGATGATCGCCCTGGGCTACGTCGGCGGCGGCGCCGGGCTCGCCGGCGGGCCCCTCCCCGATCCGAAGACGCGAGTGGGATCGCTCGGCGACCTCCAGACTGGCTTCCGCCACGCCGCCCGCCGCGAGCACGCGGCCGCCGCCGCCGCCTTCCGGCGGGTCCTCGCCGAGAACCCGCGGATGCCCGACGCCTGGGAGTTCCTGGGCCACAGCCTGGCCAAGCTCGAGCGCCCCGAGGAGGCGCTCGCCGCCTATCGCGAGGCGCTGCGCTCCAGCGAGGGCTCGCCGCACATCGCCATGTCGGCGGCCTCGCTCTACCTCGAGCTGGGGCGGCTGGAGGACGCCGAGCAGCACGCCCGCCTGGCGCTCGTCGCCCACCCCTCGTTCGCGCACGGGCTGCTGGCGCAGATCGCGCTGGCGCGCGGCGACGTCGCCGCGGCGGAGCGAGAGGCGCAGGCGTCGGCCGAGAAGGGATCGGCGCGCGTCCGGCCGCTCCTCACCCTCGCCGCCGTGCGCCACGCCCAGGAGCGCTACGAGGAGGCGTTGCGGCTGATCGACCAGGCGGTGCTGGTCTACCGGGAGCGCAAGACGCCGGACCCCGAGCTGCTCCAGGGGCTCCACCTGCTGCGCGGCAGGGCCCTGGCCGACTTGGGCGACGTCGGCGCGGCCGAGGCCGCCTTCCAGCGCGAGATCGAGCTCTTCCCCGCCGACCCGCGCGCCTACTCGAACCTGGCGCTGCTCTACGCCCTCGCCGGCCGGCCGCGCGCGGTCGGGCCCACCCTGCGCCGCATGGTCGAGGACCACCCCTCCGCCGCCGCCTACGCCGAGGCGGTCAAGACCCTGCGCGTCCTCGAGCTGCGCGCCGAGGCCGAGCAGGTGCTGCGCAAGGGCCGCCGCCTCTACCCCGGCAACCCGCTGCTCACGAACTTGGCCGCCCTGTAACAAAAGCGCCCTCGCCCGCGTAGGGCGGAGACGCCACGCGATCGCGTCAGGGAGGCGACATGGCTGCAACGAACAGGTCCGCCACGCCTTCAGGCGAGCCCGAGATCCCCGTCCGGCTGAAGCTCTCTGCCCTGTGGACGAGCGTGATGTTCTGCTACATCTACGGCGACTACTTCTGGCTCTACGCCCCGGGCAAGCTGCAGGAAATCCTGGCGGGCAGGATGGAGCCGCTCGGGCAGGTGACCGAAGGCGTGTTGCTGGGGACGACCGTGTCGATGACGATCCCCAGCCTGATGATCTTCCTGTCGCTGGTGTTGAGGCGCACCCCGAACCGCTGGTTGAACATCGTCTTCGGTATCGTCTACTCCCTCTTCGTGCTGATCACGATGCAGGGCGCCTGGGCCTTCTACCTGTTCCTGGGCACGGTCGACATCGCGCTGACGCTGCTGATCGTCTGGTACGCCTGGCGCTGGCCCCGAGTCGCGGCGGACGCGACGGCGTGAGCCCGGTTCAGCGACAAGCGCGGCTCGCCGGGTTCCTGTATTTCCTAGTCGTGCTGAGCGCCCCCGTCGGCCTGATCTACGTCCCGAGCAAGCTGATCGTTTCCGGCAACGCGACCGCGACGGCCGACAACATCCGGGCCTCCGAGTGGCTCCTCCGTCTCGGGATCGCGAGCGAGCTGGTTCACCAGGTCATCTTCATCTTCGTGGTCCTGGCGCTCTATCGCTTGTTCAAGGCGGTCGACGAGGGCCTCGCCAGGCAGATGCTCGTCCTCGGCGCGCTGGTCTCCGTCCCGATCGCGTTCGTCAACGTGCTCAACGAGATCGCGACGTCGATCCTGGTGAGCGGCGCCGAGTTCCTGTCGGTGTTCGCGAAACCCCAGCTGGATGCTCTCGCGTACCTGTTCCTCCGCCTGCACGGACAGGGCATCAGCGTGGTCTCCATCTTCTGGGGGCTCTGGCTGCTGCCTTTCGGGATGCTGGTCATCCGCTCGGGGTTCATTCCCCGCGTGTTCGGCGTCCTGCTGCTGATCGCGGGAGTCGCCATCGTCGGCAGCTCCTTCACCACTCTGGTCCTGCCACGCTACGCGGCGCTGGTGTCGCAAATCGCGGCGCCTCTGCAGCTCGCGGAGCTGCCGATCGTCTTCTGGCTCCTGATCTGGGGCGCCAAAGAGCGTTCATCGGCCTTGAAGGGAGGGTCGCGCAATGTCTGAAGACACATCGACGTTCCGCCTGTATCTCCTGAGACTGCTCTACCTGCTCAATTTCGTGGGGCTCGGACTCCAGGTATGGCCCGCGATCATCAACCACGAGGGACTGTGGGACCCGGTGCGCGGCGTGGCGTTCTGCTTCTGGGCGGCATTGTCGGTTCTGTCGGGCCTGGGGCTGCGCTACCCGCTGAAGATGCTGCCTCTGCTTTTCCTGCAGCTGCTCTACAAGGTGATCTGGTTGATCGTCGTGTGGCTCCCGCTGAGGTCCGCCGGCCAATCGACAGGCCTTACCAAGTCCATGGTCATCGGGCTGGTCGCTCACCTGATTGTCATCCCTTGGCCCTACGTGTGGGCGAATTACGTGGCGAAGCGTGGAGATCGATGGCGGTGACGTCGCAATGCCGCCGCCGAGGCAATCAGCATAAGGTTGGGTCTCGAACGCGACCCGATGACCGACGCCTCGCCGCCGCCCCTCGCCGGACCGCTCTTCCGCCGCCGCCTCGACGGCTCGCTGCCGCTCGCCGTGCGCGGGGAAGGGTGCTGGATCGAGGACGCCGCCGGCCGGCGCTATCTCGACGCGGTGGGCGGCGCCTACACCGTCAACCTCGGCCACGGCGTCGAGGAGATCGCGCGGGCGATCGGCGAGCAGGCGCGCACGCTCGCCTACGTCAACGGCGTGCAGTTCACCAACGCGGCGGCCGAGCACCTGGCGGCCGAGCTCGCCGAGGTCCTGCCGCCGCCGCTCCGCCATAGCTACTTCCTGACCAGCGGCTCGGACGCGATCGAGGCCGCGGTCAAGCTCGCCCGGCAGGTCTGGGTGGAGCGCGGGCGGCCGGGGAAGTGGAAGGTGATCAGCCGTCGCCCCTCGTACCACGGCAACACCCTGGCGGCGCTGGCGCTCTCGGGGCGCGAGTCCTACCGGCGGCCGTACCTGCCGCTCCTCCTCGACCTGCCGTCCGTCCCGGCGCCCGACCCTTACCGGGACCCCGCGTCTCCGGCCTGCACCGGCGAGGCGCTCGCCGACGAGCTCGAGCGACAGGACCCCGAGACGGTCGCCGCGTTCCTCTTCGAGCCGGTTTTGGGCAGCGCCGGCGGCGCGGTCGTGCCCGACGCGGTGCACTACGAGCGGATCGTGGCGCTCTGCCGCGAGCACGACGTCCTGCTCATCGCCGACGAGGTGCTGACCGGGATGGGGCGCACCGGCCGCTGGCTGGCGATCGACCACTACGACGGCCTGCCGGACATCCTGGTCCTGGGCAAAGGCATCTCCGGCGGCTACGCTCCGCTCTCGGCGATGGTCGCGACCGACGACATCCTCGACACCCTGCGGCAGGGCAGCGGGAACTTCGTGCACGCTCAGACCTTCTCGCACACGCCGGTCGTCTGCGCCGCCGGGCTGGCGGCGCTGCGGGTCCTCAAGCGCGACCGGCTGGTCGAGCGCTGCGCGGCGCTCGCGCCCCGGCTGCGCGCGGCGCTTCAGCCGCTCGCCGCGCTGCCGCTGGTCGGAGACGTACGGTCGATCGGCCTCTTCGCCGCGGTTGAGCTGGTCGCCGACCGCGAGAGCCGGGAGCCGCTGCCCCGCGCGCGGCGGGTGGCCGAGCGCGTCGCGGCGCGGGCGCGCGACCATGGGCTCCTGGTCTGGTCGAACGGCGGTCACGTCGACGGCGAGCGCGGCGACCTGGTGCTGGTGGCGCCGCCGTTCACGATCGCCGAGGACGAGCTGGACGAGGTCGGCGCGCGTCTCGGGCGGGCGCTCGCCGAGGTGGCGACGGAGGAGGCGTGATGAGCGAGCCGGGGAAGGTCACCTATACGACGATCAGCGGCTCCGAAGAGACCCACGCGGCCTTCGAGGCCGCGGCGGCCGCGGTCGAGGGCCGCTTCGGCGAGCTCTGCGCCAACTCGATCGGCGGCGGGCCGTCGCCGGAGGGCCGGGAGCGTGAGCTGCGCTCGCCGGTGGACACCCGGGTGGTGGTCGGCCGGGCGCAGCGCGCCACCGCCGCCGAGGCGGCGCGCGCCGTCGAGCTCGCTCATGCCGCCTTCCCGGCCTGGCGCGGCCTCGGCTGGCAGCGGCGCGTCGCGATCCTGCGGGCCGCCGCCGAGTCGATCGGCGAGCGCACCTACGAGCTGGCGGCGCTCATGGCCTGGGAGGTCGGCAAGAACCGCCTCGAGGCCCTGGGCGAGGTCGCGGAGACCGCCGACCTCCTGCGCTACTACGCCGGCCTCCTCGAGGAGAACGCCGGCTACGCCCGGCCGCTGGCGCGCCTCCAGCCCCACGAGTCGACCGAGAGCGTGCTGCTGCCCTACGGCGTCTTCGGGGTCGTCTCCCCGTTCAACTTCCCGCTGGCGCTCGCCGGCGGCATGGTCGGCGCGGCCCTGGTCGCCGGCAACACCGTCGTCTTCAAGCCGTCGAGCCAGGCGCCGTTCTCGGGCGCGGCGCTCTGTCGGGCGCTGTGGGAGGGCGGAGTGCCCGCCGACGTCCTCCATCTCGTCGCCGGCGACGGCGAGGAGGTCGGGCGCGTGCTGCGCGAGCATCCGCGGGTCGGCGGCCTCGCCTTCACCGGCTCCTCCGACGTCGGGCTGGCGCTCCATCGCGAGGGGTCGCGGCCCTGGCCGCGGCCCGTGGTCGTCGAGATGGGCGGCAAGAACCCGGCGATCGTCACCGCCCGGGCCGACCTCGACGCGGCGGCCGAGGGCGTCGCGCGCTCGGCCTTCGGCTACGGCGGCCAGAAGTGCAGCGCCTGCTCGCGCGTCTACGTCGAGCAAGCGGTGGAGGGGGCGTTCCTCGAGCGCCTGGTCGAGCGTACGGCGGCGCTCGTCGTCGGCAACCCGCTGCGGCGCGAGACCTTTCTCGGGCCGCTCATCGACGCGGCGGCGGTCGGCAAGCACGAGCGCGCGGTCGAACGCGTACGCGCCGCGGACGGCGAGGTGTTGACGGGGGGCGGGGCCCGGCGCGACGGCGATCTCGCCCACGGCCACTACGTCGAGCCGACCGTGGCGCGCCTCGCCGATCCCGCGCACGCGCTCTACGCCGAGGAGCTGTTCGTCCCCCTCCTCCTCGTCTGCCCGGTGGCCGACCTGGGCGAGGCGCTGCGGCGCGCCAACGACGTCCCCTACGGGCTGACCGCCGGGATCTTCAGCGCCGATCCCGCGGAGGTGCGGACCTTCCTCGACGGCATCGAGGCGGGCGTTCTCTACGTCAATCGCCGCGCTGGCGCCACCACCGGCGCCTGGCCGGGGGTCAACCCGTTCGGCGGCTGGAAGGCGTCGGGCTCGACCGGGCCGGCGGCGCTCGGGCCCTACTACCTGCTCAAGTTCCTGCGCGAGCAGAGCCGGACGGTGAGCGGCCTCGCGCCGGAGGCGCGGCCGGAGCAGTGAGCGCCGACAAGCTCGTGTCGATGCGCGAGGCGGTCGCGCGGCTGGTGCGCGACGGCGATACCGTCGTCATCGAGGGCTTCACTCACTTGATCTGCTTCGCCGCCGGCCACGAGATCATCCGCCAGGGGCGGAGCGACCTGACCCTCTGTCGGCTGACGCCGGACCTGATCTACGACCAGATGATCGCCGCCGGCTGCGCCCGCCGGCTGGTCTTCTCCTGGGCCGGCAACCCCGGCGCCGGGCCGCTCTACGGCCTGCGCCGCGCCGTCGAGCAGCAGGTGCCGCGGCCGCTCGAGCTCGACGAGTACTCGCACTTCGGCATGGTGGCGCGCTTCGCCGCCGGCGCCGCCGGGCTCCCATTCTGGCCGCTGCGCAGCTTCACCGGCAGCGACCTGCCGCGGGTCAACGGCGACATCCGCACCGTCCGCTGCCCGTTCACCGGCGAGGAGCTGGCGGCGGTGCCGCCGCTGCGCCCCGACGTCGCGATCGTCCACGTGCAGCGCGCCGACCGGCGCGGCGACGCCCAGGTCTGGGGCCTCCTCGGGGTGCAGAAGGAGGCGGCCTTCGCCGCGGCCCGGGTCATCGTGGTAGCCGAGGAGATCGTCGAGGAGAGCGTGCTGCGCGCCGACCCCAACCGCACGCTCCTCCCCGGCTTGGTGGTCGACGCGGTGGTCCACGAGCCGTTCGGCTGCCATCCCTCCTACGCCCAGGGCTACTACGACCGCGACAACGCCTTCTACGTCGGCTGGCGGGAGATCTCCGAGGACCGCGGGCGGCTCGAGGCGTACCTGGACGAGTGGGTGCACGGCGTCCCCGACCGGGCGGCCTACGCCGCGAAGCTGGGGGACCGGGTAGGAGAGCTGAGGGCGCGGCCGCGCGTGGCGGGGGCGGTCGACTATGGATACTGAGGACCGCGCGTGACCGCCGCCTACACGCCCACGGAGCTCATGGTCTGCCGCGCAGCCCGCGAGCTCGCCGACGGCGAGGTGGTCTTCGTCGGCATCGGCCTCCCGAACCTGGCCTGCAACCTGGCGCTCCGCCGGCACGCCCCGGAGCTCCTCCTGATCTACGAGTCGGGGGCGGTCGGCGCGGTGCCGGAGCGGGTGCCGGTGTCGATCGGCGACCCGGCGTTGGTGACCGGCTCCCTCGCCGTCTGCTCGATGCAGGAGGTGTTTAGCCACTACCTCCAGGGGGGACGCATCGACGTCGGCTTCCTGCAGGGGGCGCAGATCGACCGTCACGGCAACCTCAACACGACGGTGATCGGCCCCTACGAGCGGCCGGCGGTGCGCCTGCCGGGAAGCGGCGGCGCCTGCGAGATCGCGATCCTGGCCAAGCGCGTCGTGGTGGTCGCCCGGCAGACCCGGCGGAGCTTCCCGGAGCGCGTCGATTTCGTCACTTCGCCGGGCTTCCTCGACGGCGGCGACGCGCGCCAACGGCTCGGCATGCCCGGCGGCGGCCCGTCGCTCGTCGTCACCGACCTCGGCTGCTACGGCTTCGTGGACGGCGAGATGACGCTGGTCTCGCTCCACCCCGGGGTGACGCTCGAGCGGGTGCAGGCGGAAGTCGGCTGGGAGCTGCGGGTCACGCCGGAGCTCGCGACGACCGAGCCGCCGGATGAGGACGAGCTAAGGGTCCTGCGCGAGCTCGACCGCGACCGGCTGTATCTCGGCTAGGAACGCGACGGCTAAACATACGATGGGCGGCGCACAGCCCCGCGGACCTCCTGTAGCAGCCAGCGACAGCCCCTGCACTTCGGCGACAGGCCGCTGGCAGGAAATGCTTCACCATGGGCTCCCAAAGCCGCACAGACGGCAAAGCGCTGTCCCCTATCCTGCGGGTACCGCTCGACTGATCTCCTAGGCGACGCCGACAGGCAGCTAGCCTCGATCGTCCACACAAGGTCGCCCCGGCTGCGACGGCTCGGGCCACCGTGGCACTCTGTCGCCAAAGCGCTCGCCAGGCTAAGCCTTCTCTGCCCACCCGCCGAGCGCATAGTCACCCTCGGACAGCTGCGACTAGTGGCGCCACTCCGGCCTCTGGTATAATGCTAACTAGTAGAGCACACGACATTACGCGCTGAAGCCTACTTCTACGGGCGGTTCAAGGAAATGCGGCTTTGGGTACGCAGTTGGACTCTCGTTTCTTGATGCCTCATTGGAGAACTCCAAGATCCCAGAAAATCTCACGTCAGAAAGAGGTTGGCCGTCATGCTTGATGCGATAGGGACTAAATTATATGAAAAGCTTGGCCAAGCAGGCAAGGCAACCCTCATATTCACTGTGGCAAAGTATCCAGGCGACCAGAGATTTGATGGCGACCCACCCCATGTCGATCTGTATATCGTCCCCATGGCCCATAATAGCGGCGAGGCGTCTTCTCGAGCTGGCGAAGACAATACGATCAACTCGGGAGGATCTCCAATTCCTTCCTCTGACCAGACCTATGCCGTCTCGGATATGCATTTCTTGGGAACAATTTCGCCCGAGATGGAGGGCAATGACCGAAGTTTTATTGTCGTCGTTGAGTCGCTACACGGTCTTTTCTCTCGGTTCTTCAAGCGCAAACCAAGGCGGGAGTCTCTAGAGGTCCTTGTAGTGGCCGAGCCGCATGGACCATGGAAGCAATTCTATGAGCGCACTGCATATAAGAAGAAGTTGAAATCGGGTAGACCAATTCCATTGACGGTGCATTTAAAGCCAAAACCTAACTATGCCAGTGAGCAAGGCGCGAGCTGATTGGGAAGGTGCGGCATAACCAGCGCTGGTAGGCGAGGACGCTCGTCTGCCGGGTGAGGCCGACGAGGTCGCCGAGCGGTACCAGATGGCAGCGACAGCGCCGCCTGGCCGCTGCCCGACGGAACGACGTAGCTGAGTACGCCTGGACGCCGTACATGCCGGCGAGGGTCGCCGCCGACAGCAGCGCCCGCACCGTCTCGACGAGCGCGTGAAGGATGGGATCGGTGACCTGGGCGCCGTCGAAACGACGAGCACGCCGCGCGCCAAGCCGACCGCCGAACAGCCGGCGGTTATCCCTTTCGTTGGTCGGTTGGTGGAAGCGGGGCTACCGGGGGTTCCCGGAGAGGCGGGAGATCCGGTAGCAACGGCTGAGGATAAGGGAGCAAGCGTTCCGGAGATCCTCAGCGGCTGATACGACCTCCTCAGCCGCCGATACGACATCCTCAGCGCCTGATACGACATCCTCGGCGTCTGATACGACATCCTCAGACCCTGATACGACATCCTCAGACCCTGATACGACGTCCTCAGGGCCTGATACCGCATCTCCAGGCCCTGGAGAGACGTCCGGAGGCCCCCCGGCGACCTCCTGAGAGGACGAGCCGAGGTCTTCCGCCGCCGCGGCCGTGGCTTTTGGCGCCTCGCCCGTGTGACAGCCTCCGCGGCTGACGGGCAGGGCGATGTAGGAACGGCTGAGGATAAGGTAGCAAGCGTTCCGGATATACCCTTAGCGGCTGATACGACATCCTCGGGGCCTGATACTGCATCTCCAGGTCCTGGGAAGCGTCCGGAGACCCCCCGACGACCTCCTGAGAGGACGCGCACAGGTCTTCCGCCGATGCGGCCGTGGCTCCAGGCGCGGCAAGACCATTCGCGCCTGGCCATCCCCTCCCCCCTACCTCCAGCCGAGGGCGTGGGCGACCAGCAGGAGCGCCAGGCCGGCGACCAGCCAGGCGAGCTGGAGCGGCCAGATGAAGCGGGCCCAGCGGGTCCAGGGGATGCCGGCCAGGGCCAGCGCCGCCATGAAGTAGCCCTGGGTCGGGGTCAGGATGTTGGAGAAGCCGTCGCCGAGCTGGTAGGCGAGAACGCTGGTCTGCCGGGTGACGCCCGACCAGGTCGCCGAGGGGCACCAGGATCGGCAGCGACAGCGCCGCCTGGCCGCTGCCCGATGGGACGACGTAGCTGAGCACGACTTGGACGCCGTACATGCCGGTGAGGGTCGCCGCTGTGGGCAGCGCCCGCACCGTCTCGACGAGGGCGTGGAGGATGGTGTCGGTGACCTGCGCGCCGTCGAAGATGACGAGCACGCCGCGTGCCAGGCCGACGACGAGGGCGCCGGGGACGATGGCCGCCGCCCCCTCGAGGAAACGGTCGGCCGTGCCGTTGGCGCCGAGGCCGCCGGCCAGGCCGGCGGCGATCGCCAGTCCCACGAAGAGCCCGGAGAGCTCGAGCAGGCCCCAGCTCCAGCGCATCGCGCCGACGACGAGGATCGCGATCGTCGCCCCGAGGAGCGCCAGCACTACCCGCTGCCGCAAGTTCGCGCGCGCCGGCGCCGCGCTCACCTCGTCGCCCGGCCCGGCAGCCTCCGGAACACGGATCCGCCGCGCGTACCACTCGACGTACGCGATGGCCAGCGCCGTGAGCACCGCCCAGACGATCAGCCGGTAGCCCATTCCCGAGAAGAGCGGCAGGCCGGCGATCGCCTGCCCGACGCCGACGGTGAACGGATTGATGAAGGCGCCCGAGAAGCCGGCGCCGGCGCCGACGAGCGCGATCGCCGCGCCGGTCGTCTCGTCGTAGCCCAGCCGCCGAGCGAGGAGGACGAGCGGCGGGATGAAGGGCAGGGTCTCCTCAGCCAGGCCGATCGTGCCGCCGCCGAGCGCGAAGACGAAGAGCAGGAGCGCCAGCGCCAGCGGCCCGCGGCCGCCGCTCGCCCGCACCAGCGCCGCCAGCGCCGCCTCGATCGCGCCGGTCGCCTGGAGGACGCCGAAGGCGCCGCCGATCAGGAAGATGTAGACGACGATCGGCGCGGTGGCGATGAGCCCGCGCGGGTAGGCGAGCAGGACCTCGGGCCAGCCGGCGGGCCGCGGCGGGAGCGGATGGTAGGAGCCGGGATCGACCACCTCGCGGCCGTCGCGGACGACGCGGTCGTAGGCGCCGGCGGGGATGAAGTGGGTGGTGGCGGCGGCGAAGGCGATGAGGACGAAGAGGAGGACGAAGGTATGAGGGAAGCGGGCGCTCACCCCGGCTCTCAGGGCTTGGCCGCCGCGAGTTCGACCGCGCCCTTCGGGCACTGCAGCTTGAAGGCGAGCCCCGGCGCCGCCGCCTGCTCCACCGTGAGCGGGAGCCCGAGGCGCTCGCCAAGGCGCTTCAAGGGCTCGGGCTCGGCGTCGTGGAGCTTCAGGGCGTCGAGCGTGCAGCCACCGGGGGAAGTCGTCGACGGGTGCGCCGCACCCGCCTTCCATTCGATGAAGAACGGCAGCGCGGCGTTCGTGCTCTCGATCGCCACGATCTTCCATTCGAGCACCTGGCCGTCGGGCTTGACGCGCGAGCCCGGGAACGGCCCGAGGGCCTTGTGGCCGAGCGCCTGGAGCTCCGGGACGACCGCCGCGGCGTCCGCGACGCCGACCGCCCAGGTGAGCGGCGTCAACTGCTCGAAGCCGGCGAGCTGGGCAAATCTGGCGTCGAGCTTCTCGCCCGGGACGGGGGCGATGATCTCGAGATAGGTCCCGCCCCCGAGCGACGCCAGCGCATTCTGCGTCCCGCCCATCGGGTGCTTGCCGCCGAAGACGGGCTCGACGCCGGTCAGCGCCCGGAACTGCGCCACGCCGGCGTTCAGGTCGGCGACTCCGAGCACGAGGTGATCGATCGTCGCGGCGCCGGCGGGCGCGGCGACGAGGGCGGTGGCGACGGCGGCGAGAGCGGCGGCACGCATAACGTTCCTCCTGATCGCCCGTCCTCCTGAGAAGACGAAGTTGGGTCACGCTACACCAAGTTGAAGGCGACCGGCTCCTCGCGCCTGACCCTGCGTGTGCAGGCCGTCCCGCGTCGCGGGCCGCCGTCCCACTTTGCCGGCCTGACGCACCTCAGATTGCGGAGGCGACAACGGTGTCGCTACGAACCTCGCGAGGTGCCCCATGACCATGAAACAGGTCCCGCTATTCTTTGTCGTTCTGCTAGGCATGGTCGCCCTATCACCCGCCGCGGCAGTCGCTTCGGACTGCGATACAACCAGGTGCGGTGCAGGCGTCGACGACGATGGAAAGTGCAAGACGCACGCGGACTTCAGCTGCGATGAGGTCTGCAACGACAACGGGTGCGATGGGGGCGACTCCGTGGGTGGAGAGTTCAACTGCGGCGGCGTCGGTCCCTGGAAGATGTGCCAGTGCAACGACTGTGACCTTCTCATGGAAATGGTTTCCTTCGAGCGTACTTGGCGCTTTTCCTCCCTGGCGTCATCCTGCCCTGGCGATGCCTTGATGAACGCTGCTAGGTGACGGAGGAATCGCCGCAGAAGGCGAGAGCGCTTAGGGCGTAGATGCGGGCGGCCTCGGCGACCTCGGCCAGGGGCACCGACTCGTCGGGCCCGTGGGCGAGCGCGAGGTCGCCGGGACCGAGGACGACGGTGGGGATGCCGGCCTCGTTGGCTAGCAGGGCGCCGTCGGTCCAGGCGGGGAAGGCCACCGGCTCCTCGCGGCGGCCCCGCACGGCGGCCGCCGCGGCGGCGACCGCGGCGGCGAGCGGGTGCTCGGCGGGCGTCAGGAGCGGACCGTGCGCCATGGTCGCCATCCCGCCGGGCTGGCGCCGGACGTTCCAGCCGAGCCCAGGGAATCCCGCGGCGACCCGGCCGCAGAGCTCGGCCAGCTCCTCGGTCGCCGAGTCCGCGGTCTCGCCGGGGACGAGCCGCCGGTCGGCGGCGAGGACGCAGCGTGCCGCGACGGTCGACGGCTGGTCGCCGCCCTGGATCGTCCCGACGTTGAGGGTCGGTGGGCCGAGCAGCGGCTGGGCGCGGCCGGCGAGACGCGGCGCGAGGTCGCTCTCGATCAGCCCGAGCAGGCGGCCGGCGGCGGCGATCGCGCTCACGCCGCGCTCCGGCGTGCCGCCGTGCGACGCCCGGCCGACCAGCTCGATCTCCAGCCACTCGAGCCCCTTGTGGCCGAGCGCGAGGCGATTCTCGGTGGGCTCGCCGACGATCGCGCCGTCGGCGCGCGGGCCGCTCCGCACCAGGCGCTCGGCACCCAGGCTCTCCATCTCCTCGTCGACGACGGCGGCCAGGGTGACCGACCCGGCGGGGAGCGCGCCGCTCCCGTCGAGCGCCACGATCGCCGCCGCCATCGCCGCCAGCGCCCCCTTCATGTCGACCGCGCCGCGGCCATAGAGGCGCCCGTCGCGCACCGCGGCGGAGAAGCCGACGCCGGGATCGCCGGTGTTGAGCGACACGGTGTCGGTGTGAGCGCAGAGCAGGAGGGACGGGCCGGGACGCGCCGCGGCGATCGTCGCGACGAGGTTCGGGCGGCCGGGGGCGACCTCGTCGAGCGTCGCCGCGATGCCGTTGGCGGCGAGGAACGCGGCCAGACGGCGCACCACGGCTTCCTCCTGCCGCGGCACCCCGGGGTGGCTCGGCGTCGCGACCAAGTCGGCCAGCAGCTCCCGCCATCCGGAGCGGTCGATCCGCTCCCCCAGGTCCTGCAAGAGCTCGCGCACGGGCGGCGCAAGCATAACGTCACTGCCGCTACTCGTAGCGCAGCGCCTGCGTCGGCTCGATCCGGGACGCTCTGCGGGCGGGCAGGTAGGCGGCCAGCAGGGTCACGAGCACCATCGACGGCACGACGACGAGATAGGCAACGACGTCGACGCCGCCGGCGTTGAAGAGCGTGGAGTTCATGAGTTGCTCGACGGCGAAGCCCATCGCCAGCCCGATCACCGTTCCCATTCCCACGAGCACGAGGCTCTCGCCGATCACCAGGCGCAGCACCTGGGACGGTCCCGCACCGATGGCCATGCGGATGCCGATCTCGCGGGTCCTGCGGCTCACGTTGTAGGCCACCAGCCCGTACAGGCCGGCGATGGTCAGCAGGAGGCCCACCGCGCCCATCGTACTGACCATTTGGACGGCGACCCCCGGCCCTTCCACGGCGTGGTACCGGTACAGGGACTCGTAGGTCCGCGTCTCCAGGATCGGCATGTTCTGATCGAGCGTCCGGACGATCCGTCTCACCGGCTCGACCATTTGCAGCGGATCGCCGCTCGAACGCAGCAGCAGGACCATGCGCGCTTGCGGGCGCTGGGACAGCGGCATGTACAGGAACTCCCTCGGCTTTTCGCCCGGGGTCCGGTACTTGATGGTCTGCGCGACGCCGACGATCTGCACCGCCGTACCGTCGCGGCGGTCGAGCCGGATGCGCTTGCCCACGGCGTCGGCGCCCGGCCAATAACGCTTCGCGAGCTGCTCGTTGACGACCGCGACGCGCGGCGAATTCCCGGTATCCGTCGCCAGGAAGCCGCGGCCGCGCACGATCCGGATCCCCATCGTCTCGAAGTACCCCTCATCGACGGTGTCCATCGCCGAGGTAAAGCTCTCGCGATCGATCGGCATCTCGAAACCGTCCGGCACGAAGGCGACGGCGTCGAAGGCGCTCAGCGCGAGCGGCGGGTTCTGGGTGAGGGCCGCGCTGCGGACGCCGGGCGTTTCCCGTGCGCGCTCCGTCAGGAGCTCGTAGAACCTCTCGGTCCGTGCCGCGTCGTACTGCAGCAGACGCGGATCGAACCTGGCGACCAGCAGATGGTCTTTCGTGAACCCGGTCGCCTGGAGCACGTTGTCGCGGAAGCTTCGGGCCATCAGGAAGGAAGCCGTGAGCAGCATCAGGGACATGGCGACCTGCGCCACCACCAGCACGTTGCGGGCCCAGAGGCGTTGGCTCCCGGGCACCTCGACGTCGGCCGTCTTGAGCCCGTTCGCGAGGTCCGGGCGCGTCGACTGCAGCGCCGGCGCCAGTCCGCAGAGGAGCGCGCTGGCGACGGACAACGCGATGCTCGCCAGCAGCACGCGCGTGTCCATCCGGAACGGGATCGTGACCGGCAGCTCGCTCGGGATACTGAAATTGCCGAGGAACTCGATGCCGGCGTACCCGACGGCGATCCCGCCCAACCCGCCCAGGCACGCGAGGATCAGGCTTTCGGTCAAGAGCAGCCGGATCACCCGCGAACGCCCGGCGCCCAGCGCCAACCGCACGGCGATCTCGCGTGTTCGCGTGACGGCCCGGCTCAACAGGAGCCCCGCGACGTTGGTGCACGCCACCAGCAGCACGACCAACGCGAGGATGGTGAAGATCACGCCGAACTTCCAGTTGTTGTCGTCGCCGCGCGTGCGCATCTCGAACTGAGTGCGCACCGCTGCGCCGCGGCCGCGATTGAGCGCCGGATAGTCGCGTTCGAAGCCCCGCGCCAGCACGGCGAGCTCCTCCCGTGCTCGCTCGAGCGTCGTATCCGGCCGCAGGCGCGCCCGCAGGGTCAGCTCGCGATCATCCCGGTCCTCGAGGAAGTTCTTCTGCGGGTTGGTCGAGAACACCCGCGCCATCGCCAGCGGGACGTAGAAGTCGGGCCGCGAGAAGATGAGCATCCCCTTGAAGGTTTCCGGCGCGACGCCGACGATGGTGAACTCGGTGCCGTTGAGGCGGATCTTCCGGCCGACGACCTTGGGGTCGCCCGCCAGCTCGTGCCGCCAGAAGTCCGGCCCGAGCACCGCCACCGCATCGCGGCCGGGCACCTCGTCTTCGTCCGCCCGGAAGCCGCGCCCCAGCGACGGCTCGACGCCGAGCACGGAGAAGTAGTTGCCGGAGACCAACATCGCGCCCTTGACCTCCGGCGTGGCCCCGGGCTCGGCGCTGAAGCCGACGGCCGAGAGGGTTGTGTTGGCGACCACGCCGTCATAGCTCTCGGTGTGGTCCCGAATGTCCAGGTACTCGCGGTACGAGAAGTCGTCGAAGTCGCTGTCGCGCGTCGTGCTCACCAGGGTGACTACGTCGCCCGGGTCCGGCACGGGGTACGGCCGGAAGATCAGCGCATCGACCATGCTGAACGGTGTGGTGGCCATACCGATCCCCACGGCGAGCGTGACCACCACGAAGGCGGCCAGTCCCGGGTTGCGCAGCAGGCTCCGGACGGCGTAGCGCGTGTCGGCGAAGAAGTCCGTCAACCAGTTGAGGTGTCGCATGTCTCGCATCTCCTCTTTGCGTTGTTCGAGCCCGCCCATCGCGCGCATGGCCCGGCGACGCGCCTCATCCGGGGGCAGCCCTTGGGCGATACCTTCCTCGATCTTGTGCTCGAGGTGGAACTGCAGCTCCTCGTCGAGCTCCTGCTCCACCCGGCGGCGGCGGAAGATGGACCGCAGCCTCAACGGCGCCGTGAACCACCAGTGTTGGATCCGCATGGATTTCTACGCCTCAGCAAGCTGGACGATGTGCGAGATGGCGGCCGACAGGCGCTGCCAGTTCGCCGCCTCCGATTCGAGCTGCTTCCTGCCCAGGCGGGTGAGCGCGTAGAACTTCGCGCGCCGGTTGTTCTCCGTCTGCTTCCACTCGGCCTTGATCCAGCCTTCCTGCTCCAGCTTGTGCAGGGCCGGGTAGAGAGAGCCTTCGCTGACCTGCAGCACGTCGCCGGAGATGGATCGCAGGCGCAGGCCGATGGCCCAGCCGTGCAGGGGCTCCAGCGCCAGCAGCTTCAGCAGGAGCAAGTCGAGGGTGCCGAGGACGAGGTCGTTGGGCTTGCTCATATCGGTTTCCTAGGGGAGCATACACAGACTCCCCTCGGTAAGCAAGGGGAGGGCGCCTGTAAGCTTCGCGGCTTCTCGGCGTTCCAGGGAACGCGACCGCGACGGCCGACAACATCCGGGCCTCCGAGTGGCTTCTCCGCCTCGGCATCGGCAGCGAGCTCGTCCACCAGGTGATCGGGGTGTTCCTGGCCCTGGCGCTCTACCGCTTGTTCAAGCCGGTCGACGAGGCCTCGCCAAGCAGCTGCTGATCCTGGGGGCGCTGGTCTCCGTGCCGGTCGTGTTCGTCAACGTGCTCAACGACATCGCCGCGCTGGTCCTGTTGAGCGGCGCCGATTTTCTCTCCGTCTTCGCGCAGCCCGAGCTCGACGCCCTGGCGTATCTCTTCCTCCGCCTGCACGCCCGGGGTATCACCGTGGCCTCCATCTTCTGGGGGCTCTGGCTGTTCCCGTTCGGGCTGCTGGTCATCCGCTCGCGCTTCATCCCGCGCGTGCTTGGGTACCTCCTGATGATCGCCGGGGTCGGCTACCTGGCCAGTGCCTTCGCCACCCTGGTCCTGCCCGAGTACGCGCCGCTGGTGGCGCGGGTCGCCCTGCCGCTCGAGCTCGGCGAGCTGCCGATCATCTTCTGGCTCCTGATCTGGGGTGCAAGGCCGCGCCCCGCAGACGCCCCCGCCGCCTAGAGGAGGCGCCCGATCAACCCGGTCCGCCGGTGTACCAGGTTCCGCCGGGCCCGGTGAAGCTGTCGCCCTCGCCCCAGACGACGTGATTGCGGCCGCCGGCGTCGACGGCGATCTCCAGGTAGTCGCCGTAGGGGAAGCGGTAGCCGTTGGCGTGCTTGTAGGGGGCGCCGCTCGTCTGGTCGGAGAGACGCACGGCGGCGCTCCACGTCGCGCCGCCGTTTGCCGTCTCGCGGAACCAGGTGTTCCAGGAGTTTGTCCCACCGCCGCGCGTGTCCTGCCAGACCAGGCGGAAGTCGCCGGCCGCGCCTCCGGCGCCGAGCGCGGGGAAGCCGTTGTGCACCGCCGGATCGGGGACCGACACCTGCTGCCGCGCGCTCCAGGTCGAGCCGCCGTTGGTCGAGGTGCGGACGTACATCGGCTGCGGCGCCCCCGGCGCGCCGCCGGCGTGGTAGGCGACGACCACGGTGCCGGCGAGGTCGACGGCCACGCCGACGGAGGGCCCGAGGAACCCGAAGTAGCAGCCCACCGCCCAGGGGCAGTCGGGCATCTCGCTCGAGGTGTCCAGTCGGGTGTGCGTCCAGGTCGCGCCGCCGTTGCTCGACTTCAGCACCCCGACGTGGGAATCGCCCGAATAGTCCTGGCTGTAGTCGGCGGTGGCGAAGAAGACGTCGCCGTTCGGCGCCACGGCGGCGGCACTGTGGAACCAGTAGCGCGTGTCGTTGCTGGTCTTGACCGCCGGCGCGAAGCTGGCGCCGTAGTCGTGCGAGGCGGCGACCCAGCTGTCGCTGGCGTTGAAGGCCACGTACACGTCGCGGCCGTCGGGCGAGATGGCGAGGATCGGCCGGTCGGACCAGCTCGGCTTCTTCCCTTTGCCGGTGAACGCGATGGGCTCCGACCAGGTGACCCCGCGGTCGGCCGACTTGATGAACTTGACACCCGGCCGGTAGTCGTCGAGCCAGGCGGCGAAGATCGTGCCGTCGGTCGCCACCTCGATCTGCGGGTCGTTCTGCGGCTTCCTGGTGATGGGGAAGAAGCGGTCGGGTCCCCAGGTGGCGCCGTCGTCGGCCGACGCCCGGAAGACGATCACCGGGAAGGGGCAGTTCCCGCAGGCCTTCGGGCCGCTGTAGCGCGTCGTGAGCTGATAGACGAAGCTCGAGGAGGGGTCTGCCGCGACGGCCGGCTCCCAGTCGTCGTGGCCGCTCCACACCCGCTCGGCGTCGAACCCGGTGGCGGCGGCGGACGCGGAGGGCGTGCGCGCCACGACGGTCGTCGCGAGGTAGGAGCGGCCGCTGGGGAGCTTCCTGCTCTCGCCCTTTTCCCCGACTTGGCTACAGGTGATCGCGACCGCGCCCAACAGCAACGACGAGAGAAGAGGTCGGCGGTTCACAAAGCCCTCCTTTCCAGCGCGACTGTGACGGGTTCCCCGCAGCCGACTCTACTCCCGCTCCACCACCATGGCGAACCCCACCCCGCCCGCCGCGCAGACGGTGGCCAGGCCCAGGTTGCCGCCGCGGCGGCGGAGCTCGTAGAGGAGCTGGGTGACGACGCGGGCGCCGGTGGCGCCGAAGGGGTGGCCGATGGCGATCGAGCCGCCGGTGACGTTGAGGCGCTCGAAGTCCACCTCGCCGAGCGGCGCGCTGCGGCCCAGCTCGCGCTCGGCGAACTTGCGCGAGGCGAAAGCCTTCAAGTTCGACAGCAGCTGCGCCGCGAAGGCCTCGTGCATCTCGACGAGGTCCATGTCGGCGAGGGTCGTGCCGGCGCCGTCGAGCGCCTCCGGCGCCGCGTAGGCCGGGCCCTGCAGGAGCTGCTCGCCCGGGTTGAGCGCGGTGAAGGCCCAGGAGCGGACGTAGCCGAGCGGCTGGTAGCCGAGCGCCGCGGCCTTCTGCTCGCTCATCAAAAGGACCGCCGAGCCGCCGTCGGTGAGCGGGCTGGAGTTGCCGGCGGTGAGCGTGCCGTAGCGCTTGTCGAAGACCGGCGGCAGTTTGGCGAGGGCTTCGAGCGAGCTGTCGGCGCGGATGCCGTTGTCGCGCGCCACCGCCTTGTCGTAGCGCGGCGGCGGGAAGGTGGGGGCGATCTGCGCCGCCAGCCGCCCGTCGGCGGTGGCGGCGGCGGCACGCTGGTGCGACAGCAGGGCGATCTCGTCCTGGGCACGGCGCGAGATGTCGTTCTCCTTGGCCATCTTCTCGGCCGACTCCCCCATCGTCAGCCCGGTCGAGTACTCCGAGATCGACGGCGGCACCGGCGCCAGGTCAGCGGGGCGGAGCTTCCCCAGCACCGCCAGCTTCTGCGGCAGCGACTTCGCCTTCGACAGCTCCATGAAGGTGCGCGCCGCCTTGCGCGAGAACTGGATGGGGACGTTGGAGAGCGACTCGGCGCCGCCGGCCAGCACGACGTCGCACTCGCCCGCGAGGATCGCCTGCGCGCCGAAGGCGATGGCGCGGCTCGAGGAGGCGCAGGCGAGGTTGACGGTCACCCCCGGCACCCGCAGCGGCATCGACGTGCGGATGACGACCTCGCGCCCGAGGTTGGGGGCGTGGAGGGCGGGCACGACGACGCCGAAGACCGCCAGCTCGACGTTCTCGGGGTCGAGTGCGGCGCGGGTCAGCAGCTCTGAGGCCGCGGCGCTCGCCAGGTCGATGACGTCCATGCCCTGGAAGTCGGTGCCGGCCTTGGTGAACGGCGTGCGGCAGCCGTCGACGATCGCCACCCGCCCGCGCGGGCCGCGCAGCTCGCGGCGGGAGACTCGCTGGGTGGGAGCGTAGGGGGCGCGGCGGGCGGGCGCGGCGCCGTTGCCCTCGGCGTGCGTCCAGACGGTGTCCGCCCGATCCCGCACCTCCTCGACGGCGCTTGCCTCATTAGGCGGGCGGAGCGGCGGCGGAAAGTCGTTCTGCGGCTGCGGCTCCGGCGCGTCCTCGGCCATGGCGCTCCTCCGATCGGCCCAGTTATATCAGCCGCCGCCGGCGGCGGCCGGCAGCGGCACGACCGCCACGCCGCGGGCCCGCCAGAAGGCGAGGTCGCCCGCGGCAAGCGGCGCCGGGCCGGTGACGACCAGCGAGTGGAGCCGCCGCAGGGCCGCCCGCGGCGCGTCGGCGGCGGCGCGGCGGAGGGCGGCGAGGCGCGGGGGGTCGCCGTGGAAGACGGTCGGCCGGACCCAGAGGGCCGTCTGCACCACCGCCGCCGGCTCCGGCTCGAGAAGGAGCGCGGCGCCGGCGAGGAGGGACCAGGCGAAGAGGACTCGGTCCGCGGGCCCCGGCAGGTCGGCGGGGAGAACCAGGACCTCGCGGCGCGAGCGGCCGAGGTCGCGCCGGCCCGGCAGGATCGCTTCCAGAGCCTGCGCGGCAGCGGTGAGAGCGCTCGCGTCCGGCGCCCCGAGGACCGCCTCGATCGCCGGGGGCAGCGTCCCCCGGGCGGCTGCTTTCCCCCACCCGATCCAGACCCAATCCCCGCTGCGGGGCTGGAAGAGCCAGGGCTCCTCCGGCGCCGCCGCGGCGCGGGCGGCGAGGGCCGCGCGGAGCGGGTCGGGGGCGTCGGGCCCCGGCATGGCTCGGGGGTCGGGCGAGCGCTACGCCGCCGCGGCGGCGCGCATGACCTGGGTGATCTTCTGCTCGATGACCGGGCGCATGAGCGAGGCGGGGGGGCCGAGCTGGGCCTCGCCGACCAGGCGGGCCTCCTCGAGGCGGATGGTGCCGGTCGCGCCCGGGCCGTTGAGGTGCATCACCTCGCCGTCCCAGCGCCATTTCAGCATCCCCCCCGGGAAGGCCGCCTTGAGGCCGGCGTCGAGGAGCGGCCGCAGCTCCTCCATCGAGCGCTTCAGGGTCTCGACGACGATCGTCACACTGCTCATGGGAGGCGGATGCTACCATTCGCCAATGAGCCGCCGTCTCCTCGCCGCCGCCCTCCTCCTCACCCTCCCCGCGAGCGCGGCGCCCCTCGCCGCCCAGGCCGTCTCCGACCCCGATCTCTACGGCAAGAGCCTCAAGGTGGCGCAGCAGGCGCTCCTCCACTACGGCGCCTACGACAACGAGACCGAGCTCGAGCGGGTGAACCGCATCGGCTACGAGCTGGCCCGGCACGCCACCTCGCAGAAGTTCCCCTTCACCTTCGGCCTGGTGGACGTCGGCGTGCCCAACGCCTTTGCCCTGCCCGGCGGCCAGATCTTCATCACCCGCGGCATGCTCGAGCTGAAGCTCAGCGACGACATGCTGGCGAGCCTCCTGGGCCACGAGATCGCCCACGTCACCCTCGCCCACTACAAGCGGATGCAGCGCAAGGCGCAGCTGATGAACGTGCTGTCGACGCTGCTCGTCGCCGGCGTCGTCATCGGCTCCGACAGCGACCGCGACGACCGCGGTCCGGCCCCGTACGACCCGCGCCAGCCGGAGCGGGACTCGCGCGGCAACCTGGTGCAGGGAGCCGCCGCCGCCAGCCTGGTCATCTCCGAGCTCCTGCTGCGCAGCTACAGCCGCGAGCACGAGACCGAGGCCGACGACGAGGGGCAGCGGCTGGCCGCCGCCGCCGGCTACGACCCGATCGGCGCGCGCCAGCTCTGGGAGCTGATGCTCACCCACTTCCCGCACGCCAAGGAGTACGGCTACTGGCAGACCCACCCTTTCCCCGACGAGCGGATGCGCGCCGCCGAGACGCGGCGCGGCCTGCTCACCGTGGCGGCGCGGCAGCCGGCGGACGACTACCGCCTGCGCACTCAGGCCGCCCTGCTGACCTACCTCGACCGGCACGAGCCGACGCCGGAGGAGACCGATTTCCTCCAAGCGGCGGCCCTCCTCGCCTGGCCGCAGGGGAAGGCGGCCGACGAGCTGCGGCGCGAGGAGCTGGCGGCGCTGCGCGACGCCGAGCTGGCGAAGCCGCTGCTGTCGCGCGACTACGGCAGCCTCCTCGCCGCCTACCGCAAGGGGATCGAGGCGGTGCGCCGGGCGACGCCGGCGGGGGCGCCGGAGAGCCCGCTCGTCGCCGAGCTGCAGCGCGAGGTGGCGGGCTTCGAGGCGAGCCTCGGGGACCTCTACCCCAAGACCAAGGAGGTGCTGGCCGGCGGCGTCTACGAGACCTCGTTCCTGTCCGGCTTCCTCTCGAACTTCGCGGACAAGCCCGAGGTGCCGCAGGTGGCGCTCGCTCTGGGCGACGCCTACGCCCGTCTGGGGAACGCCACCGCCGCCGTCGAGCAGTACCTGCGCGCCTGGGAGACCGACCCGCAGGGGACGGCGGGCAAGCGCGCCGCGACCGGCCTGCGCACCCTGGCGCCGGCGCTCGAGCAGCTCGCCGCCCTGCAGCAGCTCGCCGACCAGAAGCGCGACCCCGAGCTACAGCGCCTGGCCGCCGAGCGGCTGGCCAAGATGGCGGCGAGCTATCGCGAGCTCGCCAACGGCGCCGAGTACCTGCGCCGCTTCCCCGAGGCGGCGCAGGCGCAGGCGGTGCTCGGCCGGCTCGACTCGCTGGCCGACAACCTCTACGGCGAGGTCGTGCTCTACCAGGGGGTGGGCGACAACGTGAAGGCGCTCGAGCGGATGAACGCCATCCTCACCCACGCCCCCCTCTCCCCCGCCGCCGAGCGCCTGCGCGACCGCGCCGTCCTCGACCTCGAGCGCCGGTCCTAGCCAGCCTGGCTAGGGAATGATGTACCCCTCGAAGATCGCGTCCCAGGTCAGGTTGGGGTTGCCCGAGGGGTTCGCCGAGTTGAAGGCGAAGGCGTAGACCTGCAGGTCGTTGTTGAAGTTCGGCACGCTCTCGATCGATACCCAGCCCGGCAGCGTGCCGATGACATCGATCACGTTGACCACGTGGTCGAGGCGCGTGACCGAATCGACGATCAGGTTCCCCGCCTCGTCGTAGCGCTTGTACGGATAGGTGACGGGGCAGGGCTCGGGCGACGTCTCGCACAGGGCCGATGGGCCGCCGCCGGTCGAGAAGGTGTTCCAGGTGAAGATCACCAGCTTGCTGCGGCCGTTCAGCGGCGCCGAGCCGAAGTGGCGCAGGTGGATGCGCTCGAGGACCGTGTTGGCGTCGCCGGTGCACTCGACGCCGGTGGTGAGCTGCTGGGCGCAGAGCCGCGCGTCGGCGTCGATCTCCTCTCGCGAGCCGCCGCCGGCGTAGAAGTCGCGCAGCAGGGAGTTGGTGGTGGCGGGGACGAACTCGAGCGGTACCATCGCGAGACCGTTGGCCGAGCCCTGCGACAGCCGCGTGTAGTAGATGAACCCTTCGAGCGCGGCGGTGTTGGCGAAGGGGAAGGTGCCCTGGAGCGGATGGAGCGCCGTCGGCGCCGACACCAGGTCGATCGTTATGAAGCCGCGGTAGAACTCGCCCTCGGTAAGCTGGGCCTTGATGGGCGCCGACGCCGGCGTGAGGAGGTCGCGCAGCGCCACCGACCAGGTGTCCCGCGCGGTGAGGACGACGTTGCCTTGCAGGCCGGTGGCGTTGCCGTCGATGTCCCAGAAGTGGAAATGGATGGTCTGGCCGGCGTCGAGCACGTTGGTCACCACCAGCAGCGTGTCGTGCGGGTGGGTCGTCGAGTTGATGCCGGTCTCGAAGAAGGGCACCAGGAGCGACGGGGCCGGCACGCGGTCGGTGGCGCCGGCGATGGCGCCCGCCGGGGCGGCGAGGACGGCGCCGGCCAGAAGGCAGAGCAGGGCGAGCGGCAGGGGCTTGGTTGACATCGGTTGGTCTCCTCCCATGGGTGTGGTCTCATGCGTGCAGGGAGCGTGCCCTCGTCCCGGGGACGCCCGGCGGCGACACCTGGGGAATGCCGGATCGTCCCGTCCTGAAAGGTAGAACTGTGCTGATCCACTCGCTCGTCGAGGCGCAGGCGCGCCGTGCACCCCAGGCGCCCGCCCTCGCCTTCGGGGGCGAGCGCCTCACCTACGCCGAGCTGGAGGGGCGCGCCAACCGGCTGGCCCGCGCCCTCCGCCGGCGCGGCGTCGGCCCCGAGGCGCTGGTCGGGGTGGCTGCCGAGCGCTCGGTCGAGACGGTCGTCGGGCTTCTGGCGGTGCTCAAGGCCGGGGGCGCCTACGTGCCGCTCGACCCGAGCTACCCGAGCGAGCGGCTGGCCTTCATGTGGGGCGACGCCAGCCGCCCCCGGCCGGGAGGCGCGGCGCCGGTCCTGCTGACCCAGGAGCGGACCGCGGGCACCGTGCCGGCGCATGGCGCCCAGGTGCTGCGGCTCGACGCCGACGCCGCGCTCTGGGCGGGCGAGAGCTCCGAGCCGCTGGCGGCCGGCGAGGTTGCCCTCGACCACGACCACCTCGCCTACGTCATCTACACCTCGGGCTCGACCGGCCGCCCCAAGGGCGTGCTGATCGCCCACCGCGGCGTGGTCAACGTGATCCGGGAGTCGGCGCGGCTGCTCGACGTCGGCCCCGAGAGCCGCGTCCTCCAGCTCGCCTCCCTCTCCTTCGACGCCTCGGTGTTGGAGATCTTCACCGCGCTCTCGACCGGCGCCTGCCTGGTGCTGACGCGGCGCGAGACCCTGCTCTCGGGCGAGGCGCTGGGGCGCGAGCTGGCGGCCGAGCGCATCACCACGATCGCTATCCCGCCGAGTCTCTTGGACAAGGTGCCGGAAGGGATCGAGCTGCCGGCACTGCGCTCGATCGTCGTCGGCGGCGAGGCCTGCTCGGCGGCCACCGCGGCGCGCTGGGCGCCGGGCCGGCGGTTCGTCAACGCCTACGCGCCGACCGAGGCGACGATCTTCGCCACCGCGGGGGAGGTCACCGGTCTCGAGGCGAGCCCGCCCGCCATCGGCGTGCCGATCGCCGAGACCGAGGTCCAGCTCCTCGGTCCCGACGGCACGCCCGTGCCGCCGGGCGAGCCGGGGGAGATCTGCCTCGGCGGCGCCGGCGTGGCGCGCGGCTACCTGCACCGGCCGGACCTGACGGCGGAGCGCTTCGTCCCGGCGGCCAATGGCGGCCGGCTTTACCGCAGCGGCGACCTCGGGCGCTTGCGGCCGGACGGCAGCCTCGAGTTCATCGGCCGGGTGGACTTCCAGGTCAAGGTGCGCGGCTACCGCATCGAGCTGGGGGAGATCGAGGCGGTGCTCGGCGAGCATCCGGCGGTGCGCAGCGCGGTCGTCGAGGCGCGGCAGGACGGCGAGGAGGGCGAGGGCGCCGCCGCCGAGAAGCGCCTCGTCGCCTACGTCGTGCCGCGCGGCGCCGCCGCGGGGCTGGTGTCGGGGCTCCGCGACCACCTCGCCGAGCGCCTCCCCGACTACATGGTCCCCGCCGCCTTCGTCTTCCTCGACGCGCTGCCGATGGCCGCGACCGGCAAGGTGGACCGCAAGGCGCTCCCCGCCCCCGACCGCGCGCGGCCGGCGCTGGAGACCGCCTACGCCGCGCCGTCCGGACCCGTCGAGGAGGCGCTGGCGCGGGTCTGGGGAGATCTCCTGGGGCTCGACCGCGTCGGCGCCCGCGACAACCTCTTCGCCCTGGGCGGCCACTCGCTGCTCGTGGCGCAGATCGTCAGCCGGGTGCGCCAGGACTTCGGCGTCGAGCTGCCGATCCCGGTGGTCTTCGAGCACCCGACGATCGCGGCGCTCGCCGCGCGGATCGCCGCGGCGCGCGCCGGGAGCGCCGAGTCCGACGAGCCGGAGCTGCCGCCCGTCGAGCGGGTGCCGCGCGGCCGGCCGCTCCCTCTCTCCTTCACCCAGGAGCGGGTCTGGTTCCTGAACCAGCTCTCCCCCGGCGCCATCGCCTACAACTTCCAGTTCACCCTCCGCTTCCGCGGCCTGTTCGACCGCGCGACGCTGGCGCGCACGCTGACGGAGGTCGTCCGCCGCCACGAGGTGCTGCGCACCACGTTCCCGGCGCGGGACGGACGCGGCATGCAGGTGATCCACCCGCCGTTCGCCGTCGAGCTGCCGGTCGTGGACCTGACGGCGCTGCCGCCGGCCGCGCGCGAGGCGCGCGCCGAGCGCATCGTCCGGCAGGAGATCCGCCGCGGCTTCGACGTCGCGGAGCTGCCGCTGCTGCGCTGGACCCTGCTCCGCCTGGCGCCCGACCACCACCTCCTCCTCCAGGTCGAGCACCACTTCGTCCACGACGGCTGGTCGCTGGCGCTCTTTCTGCGCGAGGTCAAGGAGATCTACCGCGCCTTCGCGGCCGGGCTCCCCTCGCCGCTGCCCGAGCCACCGATCCAGTACGCCGACTTCGCCGTCTGGCAACGCCGCTTCCTCGACGGGCCGGTGCTGGCGCGGCAGCTCGGCTACTGGAAGGAGCGGCTGGGCGAGGACCCGCCGGTGCTCCGGATGCCGGCCGACCACCCGCGGCCGAAGGCGCACTCCTTCCGCGGCGACGCGCTGCGCGTCGACCTGCCGCACGCGCTCTACGAGGCGGTACGCGCCTTCGGCCGGCGCGAAGGCTCGACCCTCTTCGTCACCATGCTCTCGGCCTTCGACGCCCTCCTCTACCGCATGACCGGCCAGGAGGACTTCCTGCTCGGCAGCGGCGTCGCCAACCGCCGGCTGCGCGAGACCGAGCAGATGATCGGCATGGTGGTCAACACCGTCGTGCTGCGGACGCCGCTCGCCGGCGACTTGCCCTTCCGAGATTTGCTGGCGCGCGCCCAGAGCACCATGCTGGAGGCGCACCAGCATCAGGACCTGCCGTTCGAGAAGCTGGTGCAGGAGCTGCAGCCCGACCGCGACCTGTCGCGCAACCCGCTCTTCCAGGTCCTCTTCAGCTTCCACGACGCGCCGGTGCCCGACCTCGACTTCGGCGGCGGCCTCGCGGCCGAGATCTTCGAGCGCCACAACGGCTCGGCCAAGTCGGACCTCAACGTCGTCGCCAAGCCGCGCGCCGAGCAGCGGATCGGCCTGCGGCCGACCGGCGACGACGAGCTGACGATGGTCTGGGAGTTCGCGACCGACCTCTACGAGCGGGCGACGATCGAGCGCATGTGGGGCCACTACCAGAACCTGCTGCGCGGCGTCGTCGAGGACGCCGGGCGCACTCTCGCCGAGCTGCCGCTGCTGTCGCCGGCGGAGCAGCTGCAGCTCGCCGCCTGGAACGAGACCGCGGCGCCGGCGCCGGCCGAGCCGCGCGTCCAACGGCTGGTCGAGGCGCAGGCGGCGCGGACGCCCGCGGCCCTCGCGGTGGCGATGGGACCGCGCCGACTCGCGTATGGGGAGCTGAACGCCGCCGCCAACCGGCTGGCGCGGAAGCTCCGCGCGCTGGGCGCCGGGCCGGAAGTGCCGGTCGGGGTGCTGCTCGAGCGCTCGCCGGAGCTGGTCGTCGCCGAGCTGGCGGCGCTCAAGACGGGCGGAGCCTATCTGCCCCTCGACCCGGTCTACCCGCCGGAGCGGCTCGCCTTCATGCTGGAGGATGCCGAGGTGGCGGCGCTGGTCACCGACCGTGCGCACGCCGGCCTCGTCGCCGGAGTCGCCGTCCCGGTGCTCGTGCTCGACGAGATGGCGGAGCTTGCGGCGCTGCCGGACAGCAATCTGCCGGACGCGGCCACCGACCCGGCGGCCGCCGCGCGGCTCGCCTACGTCATCTACACCTCGGGCTCAACCGGCCAGCCGAAGGGCGTGGAGGTCACCCACGGCGGCCTCGCCAACTTGGTGGCCTGGCACCGACAGGTCTACGGCGTCGGCGCCGAAGACCGCGCGACCCTGGTCGCCGGGCCGGCCTTCGACGCTTCGGTCTGGGAGGTCTGGCCCTACTTGACCGCCGGCGCCAGCCTGCACGTACCGGACGCCGAGACCCGCGCCGCCCCCGAGCGCCTGCTCGCCTGGCTGGCGGCCGAGCGGGTCACCCTCACTTTCCTGCCGACGCCGCTCGCCGAGGCGGCGGTGGAGTTGGCGGCGCCCGCGGGGCTGGAGCTGCGCGCCGTCCTCACCGGCGGCGACCGGCTGCGCCGCGCGCCGGCGGCGGGGCTCCCCTACCGGCTGGTCAACCACTACGGCCCGACGGAGAACAGCGTCGTCGCCACGGCGGGGGACGTGCCGCCCGCTGCCACACCGCCTGGGATCGGCCGCGCCATCGCCAACACCCGCCTCCACGTCCTCGACCGCGACGGCAACCCGACGCCGGTCGGGGTGCCGGGCGAGCTGTTCGTCGGCGGCGCCGGCCTGGCGCGCGGCTACCGCGGGCGCCCCGACCTCACCGCCGAGCGCTTCGTGCCCGACGCCTGGAGCGAGGAGCCCGGCGCGCGCCTCTATCGCACCGGCGACCTCGTGCGCTGGCGGCCGAACGGCGAGCTGGAGTTCCTCGGCCGCACCGACCACCAGGTCAAGGTGCGCGGCTTCCGCATCGAGCTGGGGGAGATCGAGGCCGTTCTCGCGCGGCATCCGGCGGTCAAGCAAGCGGTCGTCGTGGCGCGCGGCAAGGAGGATGCGGGTGAGAAGAGGCTCGTCGCCTACGTCGTGCCGCACGACGAGGCGATCGACCCCGACGCGCTCCGCGCCCACCTCGCCGCCACGCTGCCGGACTACATGGTCCCGTCGGCGTTCGTGCTCCTGCCCAGCCTCCCCCTCACCCCGAACGGGAAAGTCGACCTCCGCGCGCTGCCCGAGCCGGAGCTCGAGGCGGGCAGGGAGGAGGGCTACGTCGCGCCGCGCACGCCGCTGGAGGAGCTGCTGGCCGGCATCTGGGCGCAGGTCGTGGGGGTGCCGCGCGTCGGCGCCGGCGACCATTTCTTCCGCCTCGGCGGACACTCGCTGCTGGCGACCCAGGTGCTGTCGCGGGTGCGCGACGCCGCCGGCGCCGAGGTGCCGCTGGCGGCGCTCTTCGAGGAGCCGGTGCTGGCCGGCTTCGCCCGCGCCGTCGAGGCGTGCCTGCGCGGCGGCGCGGCCGCCGAGGACCGCATCCCGCGCCGCCCCGCCGGTGTCCCGATCCCGCTCTCCTTCGCGCAGGAGCGGCTCTGGTTCCTCGACCGCCTGGCGCCCGGCCACGCCGCCTACAACATCGCCCGTGCCTGGCGGCTCGCCGGGCCGCTCGACGCCGCGGCGCTGGCGGCCGCGGTGCGGGCGGTCGTGGCGCGGCACGAGGCGCTGCGCACGACCTTCGCCGAGGAGGACGGCCAGGCGGTGCAGCGGGTGGCCGAAGAGCCGGCCTTCGACGTCGCCGTCGAGGACCTGACCGCGCTCCCGCCCGCCGCGCGCGAGGCCGCCGCGGCGCAGCGCGCCGCCGACATCGCCGGCCGCCCCTACGACTTGGCGCGCGGGCCCCTTCTGCGCGTCGCGCTCCTCCGCCTCGCCGCGGACGACCACCGCCTCCTCCTCGGCATGCACCACATCGTCTCGGACGGTTGGTCGATGGGACGCTTCCTCGCCGAGCTGGGGGCGCTCGCCGCCGGCGCGGTCCTGCCGCCGCTGCCGGTCCAGTACGGCGACTTCGCCCTCTGGCAGCGGCGGCGGCTCACCGGGGAGACGCTGGCGGCGCTCAACGCCTACTGGCGCGGCCAGCTCGCGGGCGCCCCGGCCTTGCTGGAGCTCCCCACCGACCGCCGCCGCCCGGCCGTCCAGGCCCATCGCGGCGACCAGGAGACGCAGCGGCTGTCCGGCGCGCAGGCCGCCGCCCTCCGCGAGCTGGCGCGGGGCGCCGGGGCGACCCTCTTCATGACGCTGGCGGCCGCCCTCGCCGCCCTCTTCCACCGCCTCTCCGGTCAGGCCGACGTCGTCCTCGGCACGCCGATCGCCGGCCGCACCAGGAGCGAGCTGGAGCCGCTGGTCGGCTTCTTCGTCAACACCGTCGCCCTGCGCGCCCGCTTCGCCGGCGATCCGACGTTCGCCGCGCTGGTTGCGCAGGTGCGCGAGGCGACGCTGGCCGCCCACGCCCACCAGGAGATGCCGTTCGAGAAGCTGGTCGAGGAGCTGGCGCCGGAGCGCAACCTCGGGCACTCGCCGATCTTCCAGGTGCTCTTCGCGCTCCAGGACACCGGCGGCGAGGCGCTGGCGCTGCCGGGGGTCGCGGCGGCGCCGCTGCCGCTGGCGCGCGCCGAGTCCCGCTTCGACCTCGAGCTGATCGCGAGTGAGACGGCCGGCGGCGGTCTCGAGATCGCCTGGCGCTACGACCGCGACCTCTGGGACGGCCCGTCGGTGGCGAGCATGGCCGGCAGCTTCGCTGCCCTCCTCGACGCGGCGGCGGCGGCGCCGGCGACCCGGGTGTCGGAGCTGGAGGTGCTGACCGCGGAGCATCGCCGCCAGCTCCTCCGCGACGCCGACGGCGGCGCGCTGCCGGCCGCGGCCGACCAGGTCTCGGACCTCGTCCACCGCCTCGTCGAGGCGCAGGCCGCGCGCACGCCCGAGGCGGTCGCCCTGGTCCACGCGCCGGCCGCCGGCGTGCCGCGGGTCAAGCTCACCTACCGCGACCTCAACCGCCGCGCCAACCGCCTGGCGCACCGGCTGCGCGCCCTCGGCGTCGGTCCCGAGGCGCGCGTCGGCGTCGCGCTGGAGCGCTCGCCCGAGATGGTCACCGCCCTGCTCGCCGTGCTCAAGGCCGGCGGCGCCTACGTGCCGCTCGACCCAGCGTACCCCGCCGAGCGGCTGGGCCTCATGCTGGAGGACGCGCGGGCCGGGCAGCCGTCGTTCGTGCTGCTCACCCAGGAGCGGCTCCTGCCGCAGCTCGACGCGGTGCTCCGCGGCCAGGACGGCGTCCACCTCTTCTGCCTCGACCGCGACCGTCTCCTCCTCGCCGGCGAGCCCGAGGAGGATCTCGCGGACGGCGCGGCGCCCGTCAACCTCTCGCACGTCATCTACACCTCCGGCTCGACCGGCCGCCCGAAGGGCGTGGCGATCGAGCACCGCAGCGGCGGGGCCTTCCTGCGCTGGGCGCTCGGGATCTTCTCGCCGCAGGACCTTGCCGGCGTCTTCGCCTCGACCTCGATCAACTTCGACCTCTCGGTCTTCGAGCTCTTCGCGCCGCTCGCCGCGGGCGGCGCGGTGGTGCTCGGCGACGACGCCCTGGCCCTCGCCGCCACCCCCGCCGCCGCCGAGGTGACGCTGGTCAACACCGTCCCCTCGGCGATGGCCGAGCTGGTGCGCATGAACGCGCTGCCGCCGGGGGTGCGCACCGTCAACCTCGCCGGCGAGCCGCTCCGCCGCAGCTTGGCCGACGCGATCCACGCCCTCCCCGGCGTCGAGCGGCTGTGGAACCTCTACGGCCCGACCGAGGACACCACCTACTCGACCTTCACGCTGGTGCCCGCCGGCGAGGCGGGCGAGCCGACGATCGGCCGTCCGGTCGCCGGCACCCGCGCCTGGGTCGTGGACCGCAACCTCCGCGCGGTGCCGCAGGGCGTCGCCGGCGAGCTTTGCCTGGCCGGCGCCGGCCTCGCCCGCGGCTACCTCCACCGGCCCGAGCTGACGGCCGAGAAGTTCGTGCCCGATCCCTGGGGCGGCGAGCGCGGCGAGCCCGGCGCGCGGATGTACCGCACCGGCGACCTGGTGCGGCGGCGGGCGGACGGCGACCTGGAGTACCTGGGACGGCTCGACCACCAAGTCAAGGTGCGCGGCTTCCGCATCGAGCTGGGGGAGATCGAGGTGGCGCTCGCCGCCCATCCCGCGGTGCGCGAGGCGGCGGTCTTGGCGCGCGAGGACCGGCCGGGCGAGAAACGGCTGGTCGCCTACGTCGTGCCGGCCGCCGGCGCGCCGCCGGACGGCCTCGTCGCCGAGCTGCGCGCCTGGCTCGGCCACCGCGTACCCGACTACATGGTCCCTTCGGCCTTCGTCCTCTTGCCGGCGCTGCCGCTCACCCCGAACGGCAAGCTGGACCGCAAGGCCCTGCCGGCGCCCGACGCCGCGGCGGTCGCGAGCGCCGCCTACGCGCCGCCGGCAAGCGACGACGAGCGGCAGATCGCCGAGGTCTGGGCCGAGGTGCTGGGGCTCGAGCGGGTGGGGCGGCACGACCGCTTCTTCGACTTGGGCGGCCACTCGCTCCTCGCCACGCGCGTCGTCTCGCGCCTGTCGCGCCTCTTCGAGGTCGAGCTGCCGCTGCGCGCCCTCTTCCAGGAGCCGACCGTCGCCGGTCTCGCGGCGGCGGTCGAGAGCGCGCGACGGGAAGGCCGGCGCGAGGCGCCGGCGATCCGGCGCGTCGCCCGCACCGCCCAGCGCCGCCCGCGGGCGACCACATGAGAGACATGAGAGACGACATGAGATCGATCGCCGCCGGCGCCGCCGCGCTCCTCCTCCTCGCCCTGGCCCCGGCCCCGGCGGGCGCCGCCGAAGGCCCCTTCCCCCGCCTCATCCTGCGCGGCGCGACCCTGATCGACGGCACCGGCGCCCCCGCCGTCGGGCCGGTGGACATCGTGATCGAGAAGGAGCGCATCGCGCGGGTGGCGATCGTCGGCGCGCCGGGCGTGCCGATCGACCCCGAAGGCCGCCCGCAGGCCGAGCCCGGGGACCGCGAGCTGGACCTCGCCGGCATGTACGTCCTGCCCGGCTTCATCGACCTCTACGGCCACCTCCACGACCCGGTCGACTACACCGCCAAGCTCTTCCTGGCGCACGGCGTCACCACCGCCCGCGAGCCGATTTGCGCCGCCGGCGTGCCGCGCTGCCTGGCGCTGCGCGAGGAGACCGCGCAGGGGACGAGCGTGACGCCGCGCGTCGTCCCATTTGTCTACTTCGGCTTGACCGGGCCGCAGCAGGCGGCGCCGCTCCTCGACGAGGCGGCTGCCCGCCGCTGGGTCGTGGACACGGCGAAGACCGGCGTCGCCGGCGTGCGCTTCCGCGTCTTCTCCCCCGCGGTTCTCGCCGCGGCGGTCGACGAGGCGCAGAAGCGCGGCCTCCGCACCTCGGTCCACCTCGACCAGCTCCTGGTGGCGCGCGCCGATGCGCTCGACGCCGCGCGCGCCGGCGTGGACATCCTCGAGCACTGGTATGGCCTGCCCGAGGCGCTCCTCGACGGCCGCACCGTCCAGGACTTCCCGCCCGACTACAACTACAGCGAGGAGCAGCAGCGCTTCGCCGCCGCCGGCCGGCTCTGGCGGCAGGCGGCGCCGCCGGGGAGCGAGCGCTGGAACGCGGTGCTCCGCGAGCTCGCCGCAGAGGGGCTCGTGCTGGTCCCCACCTTGAGCCTCTACGAGGCCAACCGCGACCTGATGCGCGCCCGCACCGCTGAGTGGCACCCGCTCTACACCCTGCCGGCGCTCTGGGACTCCTTCGCCCCCGACCGCGCCGCCCACGCCGCGCACTGGTTCTACTGGGCGACCGCGGACGAGGTGGAGTGGGGGCGCAACTACCGCCTCTGGATGGAGTTCCTCAACGCCTACAAGAACCGCGGCGGCCGGGTGGCGGTGGGCTCCGACTCCGGCTTCATGTACGGCCTCCACGGTTTCGCCTACGTGCGCGAGCTGGAGCTGCTGCTCGAGGCGGGCTTCCACCCGCTCGAGGTGATCCGCGCCGCCACGCTCGAAGGCGCGCGCGCCCTGGGCCTCGAAGCCGACCTCGGCAGCGTCGAGCCCGGCAAGCGCGCCGACCTCGTGGTCGTCGCCGAGAACCCTCTCGCCAACTTGAAGGTCCTCTACGGCACCGGCGCCCTGAAGCTCGACGGCGACAACCGCCCGACCCGCGTCGGCGGCGTCCGCTGGACGATCAAAGACGGCGTCCTCCACGACGCCCCGGCGCTCCTCGCCGAAGTGCGCAAGACGGTCGCCGAGGCCTGGGCGAAGGAGGGACGGACTCCGGCGCAGCCGGGGATGGAGCCCCCTGCGCCGGTTGCGCCGGAACCGTAGGGCGCGCTGAGCTGCGCTGTCCCGGTCGGTTCGCAGCGTCGCACCCTGGCAAGTGAGTGTCTGCGCACGCGATGAGACGCGCGCGGGCGGTTTTCGTGTGCGCGGCGTCTCCCGGCGCCTCGCCGAAAGGAACTCCCCTGTCGTACCTCGGACGCTTCGCCGCCGCAACGATCCTGGCGCTCGGCTGGCCCGGCGGCGCCGCGGCCGCTCCCGGCGCACCGCCGGTGCCGAGCGTCGAGGGCTTCTGGCGCGGGGTGATCCTCTACCAGCCGGCGGAGATCGAGCTGGAATTCTCGGTCGAGCTGGCACGCGACGCCGCGGGGCGGCTGGTCGGCACGATCGACCTGCCGACCCAGCGGATGGAGTTCTACCCGCTCTCCGCGGTGCGCCAGGAGGGCGCGTCCGTCTTCCTCCAGTTCCGGCGCGACTCGGAGGCGCGCGGCCCGAACGCGCCCTTCGACTTCCACGGCGAGCTCGACGCCGGCGGGCAGATCCTGCGCGGCACCTTTGTCGGCTTCTACCACGGCGACCGCAACCGCTTCCCCTTCGAGCTGACCCGCGCCGGCGCGGCCGGGATGGAGCGCCCGGAGCCGGCGCGGCCGCCGGTCCACCCGCTGGCGCCGGGCGGCGACGAGCTGGCCGCCGCCTTCGACCGCGACGCCGGCCGCGTGCGGCTGGTGATGCTGCTGTCGCCGACGTGAGGGGTCTGCCTGGCGAGCGCCCGGGTGGTGCAGAGATACTTGATGGAGCGGATCGACGATCCGCGGCTCGCAGTGTACGTCGTCTGGGGGCCGATGCTGGGCCCGGAGACCGAGGCGGACGCGCGAGAAGCGACTTCTCTGCTCCCCGATCCGCGGGTCGCCCACTTCTGGACCGGCGTCCACACCCTCGCCGAGCGGCTGCGCGAGCCGGCGGGGCTCGCCGACGAGCTGGCCTGGGACACCTTCCTGCTCTTCGAGCCGGAGGCGCGCTGGGGGGAGCGCCCGCCGGCGCCCAGCGCGGTGATGCACGTCGACAAGCGGCTCCCCCCGGCGCAGCGGCTCAACGGCGAGCGGCTGGCCGAGGCGGTGCGCAAGCTCCTCGGGAGCCCGCGGGGTCCCTGACGTGAGCACGCCCCACCACCGCTGCCTGCACGAGCTGGTCGCCGCGCAGGCGGCGCGCACCCCGCGCGCGGTGGCGGTGGCGTTCGCCGGCAGCTCTCTCACCTACCGGGAGCTGGACCGCGCCGCGAACCGTCTGGCGCACCGGCTGCGGCGCCTCGGCGCCGGCCCTGAAGCGATCGTCGCGGTGGCCCTGGAGCGATCGCTCGAGCTGCCGGTGGCCCTCCTCGCCGCGCTCAAGGCGGGGGCGGCGTACTTGCCGCTCGACCCGGGCTACCCGCGCGAGCGGCTGGCTTTCATGCTCGAAGAGTCGCGGGCGGCGGTCCTCCTTACCACGGAGCGGCTGCTGCCGGCGCTCCCCGCCGCCGGCGGCGTGCCCGTCCTCTGCCTCGACCGCGAAGAGCGCGCGCTCGCCGCCGAGCCCGACGCCGAGCCGGCGCCGCTCGCCGTCGCCGGGAACCTCGCCTACGTCCTCTACACCTCCGGCTCCACCGGGCGCCCCAAAGGGGTCGCGGTGCCGCACGCCGCCATCGTCAACCACATGCTCTGGCTGGCGCGGCGCTTCGTCCTCGGCCCCGCGGACCGCGTCCTCCAGAAGACCCCCTTCAGCTTCGACGCCTCGGTCTGGGAGTTCTACGCCCCCTGGCTCGCCGGCGGCACGCTGGTCGTGGCGCGCCCCGGCGGCCATCAGGACGCCGCCTATCTGGTCGAGACCCTCCGGCGCCAGCGGATCACCATCCTGCAGGTCGTGCCCTCGCTGCTGCGCTTGCTCGCGGAGCAGCCGGGGATCGAGGAGTGCCGGTCCCTCCGCCTCCTCTTCTGCGGCGGCGAGCCGCTGCCGCGCGATCTCGTGGAGCGCTTCCGCGCCCGGCTGCCGGTCGCGGTCTACAACCTCTACGGCCCCACGGAGGCGACCATCGACGCCACCTGCGGCGCCTGCGCGCCGGGCGAGGGAGCGACCGTGCCGCTCGGCGAGCCGATCGACGGCGTGCGCCTGGTGCGCACCGAGACCCTCTGGCGCCGGGCGCCGGCGGGCGGGCCGGGGGAGCTGCTGATCGGCGGCGCCGGCCTGGCGCGCGGCTACCTCGGCCGCCCCGGCCTGACCGCCGAGCGCTTCGTGCCCGATGCCTTCTCGGGCGAGGCCGGCGCGCGTCTCTACCGCACCGGCGATCTCGCGCGCAAGCTCCCCGGCGGCGGGCTGGAGTTCGCCGGGCGCCGCGATCACCAGGTCAAAGTGCGCGGCTTCCGCATCGAGCTGGGGGAGATCGAGGCCGCCCTCGCCGCGCACCCGGCGGTGCGCGAGGCCGTGGTCGTCGCGCAGGAAGAAGGCGCGGGAGAAACGAAGCTGGTCGCCTACGTCGTGCTCGACGACCGTGTGGGGGCGGAGAGCTCGTTTCGCGCTCACCTCGCGCGACGCCTGCCGGACTACATGGTCCCGAACGCCTTCGTGCTCCTGCCCAAGCTTCCCCTGTCCCCCAACGGCAAGGTGGATCGCGCCGCCCTCCCGGCGCCGGCGGATCTGCGCGCGCCGGAGCGGCCCTACCTGCCGCCGCGAACTGAAACCGAAGAGCGCCTGGCAGCGATCTGGGGCCCCCTCCTGGGCGTGCCGCAGGTCGGAGCGGGCGACGACTTCCTGGAGCTCGGCGGCCACTCGCTCGCCGCCACGCAGATGATCTCGCGCGTTCGTGACGCCTGGCGCGTCGAGCTGGCGCTCGCCACCGTCTTCGAGCGGCCGACCCTGGCGGAGCTGGCGGCCGAGATCGACCGCCGTGCCGGCGCCGGCGCGACCGCCGCCGAGGCGATCGTCGCGCTGCCTCGTGGCGCCGACTTCCCCCTCTCCTTCTCGCAGGAGCGGATCTGGTTCCTCGAGCAGCTCGACCCGTCGATCCGCGCCTACCAGTTCCAGACGATGCTCCGTCTCCAGGGCCGGCTCGACGTGCCCGCCCTCGCCGCCGCCCTCGCCGGCCTGGTGCGCCGCCACGAGATCTTCCGCACCACATTCCCCGAGGCGCACGGGCGGCCGGTGCAGCACCTCCACCCCGCCTGGGAGCCGCCGCTGCCGGTCGTCGATCTCGCCGCGCTGCCGGCGGCGCGGCGCGCCGCGGAGATCGAGCGCCGGGTGTGGGAGGCCACCCAGCAGCCCTTCGACCTGGCCCGCCTGCCGCTCGTCCGCTGGACGCTCCTACGGGCCGCTCCGGAGGAGCACCTCTGGGTCCACGTCGAGCACCACCTGCTGCACGACGGCTGGTCGCTGAACCTGCTGCTCGAGGAGCTGGCGGTCTCGTACGGCGCCCACGCCGCCGGCCGCGTTCCCGCGCTCGCCGCCCCCGCGGTCCAGCTCGCCGACTTCGCCGCCTGGCAGCGCCGCTGGGCGCAGGGCCCGGAGGCGGCGCGCCAGCTCGCCTTCTGGACGCGGACCCTCGCCGGCCGCACGCGGCCCCTCGACCTCCCCGCCGACCGCCCCCGCCCGCCGCGCCAGAGCTTCCGCGGCCGCGTGCTGCGGACGGAGCTGCCCGCGCCGCTCGCCGACGCGCTGCGCGCGGCCAGCCGCGGACGGGGAGTGAGCCTCTTCATGACGCTGGAGGCCGCCTTCGCCGCGCTCTGCGCGCGGCTGGCGGACGAGGAGCAGCCGAACGTCGGCTCGGCGGTGGCCTGCCGGCGGCGGCCCGAGACCGAGCGGATGATCGGCATGATCGTCAACAACGTGGTGCTGGCGCACGACCTCGCCGGCGACCCGACCGTCGCCGAGCACCTCGCCCGCACCCGCCGCCTCTGCCTCGACGCCGACGCCCACCAGGACGTCCCCTTCGATCACGTGGTGCAGGCCGTCCGGCCGCCGCGCGACCTGTCGCGGAACCCGCTCTTCCAGGTCAGCTTCAGCTTCCACGACTCGCCGCTCGCCGAGCTGGTCTTCCCCGGCCTCCGCGCCGAGCTGATCGAAGGGGTCTCCAATGGCTCGGCCAAGTTCGACCTCAACGTCATCTGCATCCCGCGCCGCGAGCAGCGCCGCGGGCGGCCCGGCGCCGCCGAGGCCGGCATCACCGTCCTCTGGGAGCACGCGACCGACCTCTTCGAGACCGCCACCGTCGAGCGGATGGCGGAGCGCTGGCAGGCGCTGCTGCAGGCGTTCGCCGAGACCCCGCAGCCACGCCTGTCCGAGCTGCCGCTGCTGACCGCCGAGGAGCGGCGGCAGGTGGCGGCGTGGAGCCGCGGCGCGCCGCCGCGCCCCGCGGCGCCGCTGGCGGCGGAGGCTCCGCGCTCCGTGCAGGAGCTGGTCGCCGCGCGCGCGGCGGCGGCGCCGGAGGCGCCGGCGGTGGCGGGCGGCGGCGTGAGCCTCACTTACGGCGAGCTGGAGGCGCAGGCCAACCGGCTTGCCCGCTGCCTGAAGAAGCTCGGGGTGAGGGAGGAGAGCCGCGTCGCGGTCTGCCTCGAGCGATCTCCCGAGCTGGTCGTGGCGATCCTGGGGGTGCTGAAAGCGGGCGGCGCCTACTTGCCGCTCGATCCGGCGCACCCGCCGGAGCGGCTCGCCTTCACCCTCGCCGACGCCCGGCCCGCGGCGCTGCTCACCAGCCGCGGGCTGCTCGCCAGGCTCGCCGGCGCGGGTGACGTCCCGGTCCTCGCGCTCGACGACGCGGAGCTGGCGGCCCGGCTCGCGAGAGAGAGCCCCGCCCCTTTCGCTCACCCGGCGATTTCAGAAGCGCTGGCCTATGTCATCTACACCTCCGGCTCGACCGGCACGCCGAAGGGGACGGAGCTGACCCACCGCGGCCTGCTCAACCTGATCGGCTGGCACCTCGGCGACTTCGCGCTCACCCTTTCCGACCGCACGACGCTGATCGCCAGCCCGGCCTTCGACGCCTCGGTCTGGGAGGTCTGGCCGGCGCTGGCCGCGGGAGCGAGCCTGCACGTGCCGCCGGACGAGGTGCGCTCCTCGCCTCCCGACCTGCTCGCCTGGCTGGCGGCGGAAGGGATCACCGTTTCCTTCCTGCCGACGCCGCTCGCCGAGGCCTGCCTCGCCGAGCTGGAGGAGTCGGCGCCTCCGGACGGGCTCGCCCTGCGCGTCCTGCTGACCGGCGGCGACCGGCTGCACCGCGCCCCCCGCGCCGGGCTCCCCTTCCGCCTGGTCAACTGCTACGGCCCGACCGAGAGCACGGTCGTCGCCACCGCCGGGACCGTGCCGCCGCGGGACGAGGTCCCGGGCGCGGACGGGCCGCCGTCGCCTCCGGCGATCGGCCGTCCCATCGCCGGCCTCGAGGCTTGTGTGCTCGACGCGCACCTGCGGCCGGCGCCGGCGGGCGTGCCAGGCGAGCTGTACGTCGGCGGCCTGGGGCTGGCGCGCGGTTACCTGCAGCGCCCCGACCTGACCGCCGAGCGTTTCGTGCCCCATCCGCTGGCCGGCGCCGGCGGCGACGGCGACGCCGCCGGGGTCGAGGCCGGCGCGCGCCTCTACCGGACCGGCGATTTGGTGCGCTGGCGCGCCGACGGCGCCGGCGGCGCCGAGCTGGAGTTCCTCGGCCGCGGCGACCAGCAGGTCAAGGTGCGCGGCGTGCGCATCGAGCTGGCGGAGGTGGAGGCGGCGCTCGCCGCCCACCCGGCGGTGCGCGACGCGGTGGTGGCGGCGCGCCCGTCGCCCGGCGGCGAAGACCGGCTCGTCGCCTACCTGGTGCCGCACGCGCCGGGCGCGGCCGGGCCCCTACCGCGCGCGCTCGCCGAGGAGCTGCGCGCCCACCTCGCGGCGAAACTGCCCGAGGCCATGCTGCCGGCCGCCTGGGTGGCGCTCGAGGCGCTCCCCTTGACCGCCGCCGGCAAGGTGGACCGCCGCGCCCTCCCCGAGCCGGCCTGGGAGGCCGCCGCGCCGGCCGGCGGGGCGCCGTCCGGCCTCGCCGAGGAGCTGCTGGCGGCGATCTGGGGGCAGGTGCTGGGGACCGCGGCCGCGCGCCGCGAGGACAGCTTCTTCGCGCTCGGCGGCCACTCGCTGCTGGCGACGCAGGTCATGTCGCGGGTGCGCTCGGCGTTCCACGTCGAGCTGCCGCTACGCACTCTCTTCGAGCGCCCCACCCTCGCCGAGCTGGCGGCGGCGGTCGCGGAGGAGCTCAACGCCAAGGCGCCCGCGGCGCCGCCGGCCCTGGTCCCCGGACCACTGACCGAAGACCCCCCGCTCTCCTTCGCGCAGGAGCGCCTCTGGTTCCTCGACAGCTACGGCGGCGGCGCCGTCTATACCGTCCCCGAGGCCTGGCGGCTGGACGGCGCCCTCGACCCGGCGGCGCTCGCCGCGGCGCTGAGCGCGCTGGTGCGGCGGCACGAGACGCTGCGCACCACCTTCGCGGCCGGCGCGCACGGCGTGCGCCAGGTCGTGGGGGCGCCGCGCCGCCTGCCGCTGCCGGTCGCCGACCTCTCGGGGCTGCCGGAAGCCGTGCGTTCAGCCGAGGCGGAGCGGCTCGCCGCCGCCGAGGCCCGCCGCCCGTTCGACCTCGCCGCGGGGCCGCTTCTGCGCGCAGTCCTGCTCCGCCTGGCTCCCGCGCGGCACGAATTCCTGCTCGCCCTCCACCACATCGCCACGGACGGCTGGTCGCAAGCCCTCGTCCACCGCGAGCTTGGATCTCTCTACGCGGCGGCGCGCGAGCACCGCCCGCACGCGCTGCCGCCGCTCCCGGTCCAGTACCGGGACTTCGCCCGCTGGCAGCGCGACTGGCTGCAGGGCGAGGCGCTGGCGGCGCAGCTCGGCTTCTGGCGCGCGGCGCTCGCCGGCGCGCCGCCGCTCCTGGCGCTCCCCACCGACCGGCCGCGCCCGGCGGTCCAGACCTTCCGCGGCGACGACGTCCGGCTCACGCTCCCCGCCTCTCTCGTCGCCGAGCTGGAGGCGCTGTCGCGGCGGCAGGGCGTGACCCTGTTCATGACCCTCCTCGCCGCCTTCGACCTCCTCCTCGCCCACCGGGCGGCGCGCGAGGACATCGTCGTCGGCACGCCGATCGCCGGCCGCAACCAGGAGGAGGTCGAGGGGCTGGTCGGCTTCTTCGTCAACACGCTGGCCTTGCGCACCGAGGTCGGCGCCGGCGCCACCTTCGCCGAGCTGCTCGCCGCGGTGCGCGACGGCGCGCTCGCGGCCTTCGCGCATCAGGAGCTCCCGTTCGAGAAGCTGGTCGAAGAGCTGGCGCCGCGGCGCGACCTCTCGCACCCGCCGCTCTTCCAGGTGCTCTTCGCCCTCCACCAGTTCGGAGCGGGCGCCGGGCAGGCCGGCTTGGCGCTGCCGGGCGTCGCGGTCCGACGCCTACGCGTCGAGCAGCGGATCGCCAAGTTCGACCTGGCGCTGCACGTCGAGCCGGGATCGGACGGACTGGCGGCGCTGGCGCGCTACAACACCGACCTCTTCGACGCCGCGACCGTCCACCGCTTCCTCGCCCACTTCCGCAACCTGCTCGCGGCAGCCGCCGCGCGCCCCGAGGCGCGGCTCGACGAGCTGGCGATGCTGGCACCAACCGAGGCACAGCAGCTTCTCCGCGAGTGGAACGACACCGCCGCCCCGTTCCCCGCGGACCTCTGCCTGCACGAGCCCTTCGAGGCGCAGGCGCGGGCGCGGCCGGAGGCGCTCGCCGTGGTCTCGCCGCGCGGCGCGCTCACCTACGGCGAGCTGGACCGGCGGGCGGCGCGGCTCGCGCGCCGGCTCGCCGCCGCCGGCGTCGGGCCGGGGGACCTGGTGGGCGTGCACCTCGACCGCTCGCCGGCGATGGCGGTGGCGGTCGTCGGGGTGCTCAAGGCCGGCGCCGCGTACGTGCCGCTCGAGAGCGGCTGGCCGGCCGAGCGGATCGACTGGATCGTCGCGGCGCACGGCATCGCGCACCTGGTCACCGAGCCGGCGCGGCGGCCCTCCCTCGGGCCGGCGGCCGCGGCGGTGGTCTGCCTCGACGAGCCGGCCGCCGAGCCGGACGGCGCCGAGGCGGCGCCGCTGCCGCGCCGCGCCGGTCCCGAGGACCTGGCCTACATCATCTTCACTTCCGGCTCGACCGGCACCCCGAAGGGGGTGATGGTGCGGCACGCCGCCGCCGTCAACCTGGTCCACTGGGTCAACCGCCGCTTCGCGGTCGGCCCCGAGGACCGCCTCCTCTTCGTCACCGCGCTCTCCTTCGACCTCTCGGTCTACGACCTCTTCGGCACCCTCGCCGCCGGCGGCACGGTGCGCCTGGCGACGAGCGAAGACGTGCGCGACCCGCAGCGGCTGGTGAGGATCTTGCGCGAGGAGGGGATCACGTTCTGGGACTCCGCGCCGGCGATGCTCCAGAGCTGCGAAGGCTGGTTCGGCGACGAACGGACGCCCTCTCTGCGCCTGGTCTTCAACTCCGGCGACTGGATCCCCGTCACCCTGCCCGACCGGGTGCGGGCCGCCTTTCCGAACGCGGAGTTCGTGAGCCTCGGCGGCGCCACGGAGGCCACCGTCTGGTCCAACTTCTACCCGGTGCGCGAGGTCGACCCCGCCTGGACGAGCATCCCGTACGGCCGGCCGATCGCCAACGCCCTCTACCACGTCCTCGACCCCGCGCTCGCCCCCTGCCCGATCGGCGTGCCGGGGGACCTCTACATCGGCGGCCCCTGCCTGTCGCTCGGTTACGCCGCCGACCCGGCGCAGACCGCCGCCAAGTACCTGCCGAGCCCCTGGGGGCCGAAGCCGGGTGCGCGGCTCTACCAGACCGGCGACCGCGCGCGCTGGCTGGCCGACGGCAACCTGGAGTTCCTGGGCCGCCGCGACACCCAGGTCAAGGTGCGCGGCTTCCGCATCGAGCTGGGGGAGATCGAGACGGTGCTCACGGCGCATCCGTGGGTGCGCGAGGCGGTGGTCCTGGCGCACGAGGCGTCCGCCGGCGACCGCCGGCTCGTCGCCTACTTCGTCCCCGAGGGCGGCAGCGCGCCCGACGCCGCCGCGCTGCGCCGCCACCTGCAGGCCAAGCTCCCCGACTACATGCTGCCGGCCGCCTTCGTGCCGCTCGCGGCCTGGCCCCTCTCCCCGACCGGCAAGTTGGACCGCAAGGCGCTCCCGCCTCCGTTCGCCGCGCCGCCCCCGCCACGAGTCGTGCCCGCCGCCGCCGCCGCGACCCCTGCCGCGCCGGCCGCGCACCGCGGCGAGGTCGCGCGCGGGCTCGCGGCCCTCTGGCGGGAGGTGATCGGCATCGAGGAAGTCGGGCCGGACGACAACTTCTTCGAGCTCGGCGGGCACTCCCTCCTCCTCGCCCGCGTCCACGCGCGCCTGCCGGAGCTGGTCGGCCGCACGGTGCCGATGATCGACCTATTCAAGCACCCGACCGTCGCGTCGCTAGCGGCGCACCTCGCGGCGGGCGATGGGGCGGCTGCGGCCCCGGCGGCGGCCGCCGGGCCGCGCGCCGCGCCGGCGGCCGACGGCCGCATCGCCGTCGTCGGCATGGCCGGCCGCTTCCCCGGCGCGCGCGACGTCGAGGAGCTGTGGGCCAACCTGCGCGCGGGCGTCGAGTCGATCCGCTTCTTCGCCGACGACGAGCTGCTCGCCGCCGGCGTCCCCGCCGCGCAGCTCGCCGACCCGCGCTACGTCCGCGCCCGCGGCATGCTCGGCGGCACCGACCTCTTCGACGCCCCGTTCTTCGACGTCACGCCGCGCGAGGCGCAAGCGCTCGACCCGCAGCAGCGCCTCTTCCTGGAGTGCGCCTGGCAGGCGCTGGAGGACGCCGGCCACGCGGGCCCTGCAGACAGCGCCGCCGACCTGCGGGTCGGCGTCTACGCCGGGGCGAGCGAGAACGGCTACCTCCACCTCCTGCTCGCCTCGCCGACGGTGCTGCGCGCCGTCGGCCGCTACGGCGCCTCGCTGGCCAACAACCCCGACTACCTGGCGACCCGCGTCTCCTACAAGCTGGACCTCCAGGGACCGAGCCTCTCCGTGCAGACCGCCTGCTCCACCTCGCTCGTCGCCGTCCACCTCGCCTGCCGCAGCCTGCTGGCCGGCGACTGCGACCTGGCGCTCGCCGGCGGCGTCTCGGTGCGGGTGCCGGAGGTCGAGGGCTACCTCTACGAGGAGGGCGGGATCGCCTCGCCCGACGGCCACACCCGCCCGTTCGACGCCGCGGCCACGGGCACGGTGCGCAGCAGCGGCGCCGGCGTCGTCGCGCTCAAGCGCCTGGCCGACGCCCTCGCCGACGGCGACGCGATCCACGCCGTCGTCCTTGGCTCGGCGGTCAACAACGACGGCGCGCGCAAGGTCGGCTTCACCGCCCCGGCCGTGCGCGGACAGGCGGCGGTCGTCCGCGAGGCGCAGCGGCGGGCGGGGGTGGCGCCGGAAACGATCACGATGGTCGAAGCGCACGGCACCGCGACGGCGCTCGGCGACCCGATCGAGCTGACGGCACTGACCGAGGCCTTCCGCGCCGGCACCGACCGCGCCGGCTTCTGCGCGCTGGGCTCGGTCAAGAGCAACCTCGGCCACACCGACGCCGCCGCCGGGGTGGCCGGCCTGCTCAAGACCGTGCTGGCGCTGGAGCACCGCGAGCTGCCGCCGAGCCTCCACTTCCGCGAGCCGAACCCGAAGCTCGGCCTGGAAGGGAGCCCGTTCTACGTCGTGTCCGCGCTCGCGCCCTGGGAGCCGCCGGCGGGGACGCCGCGGCGCGCCGGCGTCTCCTCCTTCGGCATCGGCGGCACGAACGCGCACCTGGTGCTGGAGGAGGCGCCCGCGCCGGAGCCCGGCCCGCGCCCCTCCCGCGCGGCCCAGCTCCTCCTCCTCTCGGCGAAGACCCCGGCGGCGCTCGAGGAGGCGACCGTCCGCCTCGCCGCGCGGCTCGACCGCGCCGGCGGCCGGGGCGACGAAGAGCTGGCCGACGCCGCCTTCACGCTGCAGGTGGGGCGGAAGGCGATGGGCCACCGGCGCGCCGTCGTCTGCCGCGGCGCCGCCGGCGCCGCGGCCGCGCTGCGCGGCGCCGAGCCCTGGCGGCTCGCCACCGGCGCCTGCATCGGCGACGTGACGCCGGTGTGCTTCCTCCTCCCCGGCCAGGGGGTCCAGCACGTCGGCATGGGCGAGGAGCTCTACGCCGCCGAGCCGGTCTTCCGCGACGCTCTCGACCGCTGCTGTGAGCTGCTGGCCCCGGAGCTGGGGCTCGATCTGCGCGCCCTTCTCTACCCGCCGGCGGAAGCGGACCGCGAGGAGGCGGCGCGGCGCCTCGAGCAGACGGCGCTGGCGCAGCCGGCGCTCTTCGCGGTCGAGACGGCGCTGGCGGAGCTGTGGGCGAGCTGGGGGGTGCGGCCGCGGGCTCTCCTCGGCCACTCCCTCGGCGAGTACGTGGCCGCCCACCTCGCCGGCGTCGTCTCGCTCGCCGACGGCCTGCGGCTGGTGGCGGCGCGCGGCCGGCTCATGCAGGCGCTGCCGGCGGGCGCGATGCTGGCGGTGCCGCTGGGCGAGGAGGAGGTCACAGGCATTCTGGGTAAGGAAGAAAGGGGAGAGCTCTCTCTCGCGGCGGTGAACGCGCCGTCCGCTTGCGTCGTCTCCGGGCCGGCGGACGCCATCGACGCCTTCGCGGCGCGTCTGGCGAAGCGCCAGGTCGCGGCGCGCCGGCTGCACACCTCGCACGCCTTCCACTCGGCGATGATGGAGCCGGCGGTCGAAGCGTTCCGCGCGGTCGTCGAGACGGTGCCTCTCAGCCCACCGGCCCTTCCCTACCTGTCCAACGTGACGGGCACCTGGATCACCGCCGGCGAGGCGACCGACCCCGGCTACTGGGCGCGCCACCTGCGCGAGACGGTGCGCTGCGGCGACGGTCTCGCGACGCTGCTCTCCGGCGACCCCGCCCTCCTCCTCGAGGTCGGGCCGGGCCAGACGCTCTCGACCTTCGCCCGCCGCCAGCCGGGCGTCGCCGCCGACCGCGTGGTGCCGTCCCTCCCCCGCGCCAAGGACCGGCGCGCCGAGCTGGACGCGGTCCTCGGCGCCCTCGGCCGCCTCTGGATCGGCGGCGCCGAGATCGACTGGCGCGGCTTCTGGGCCGGCCAGTGCCGGCGGCGGGTGCCGCTCCCCACTTACCCGTTCGAGCGCCGGCGCTACTGGGTGGAGGACACGGCCGCCGAGCCCGCGCCGCTCCTCGCCGTCGAGGCCGCCGACAGCGGCAACGGCCACGCGCACCTGCCCGGCAGCGAGCTGGAGGAGGGGATCGCCGGCGTCTGGCGCGACCTCCTGGGAGTGGCGCGCGTCGGCGTCCACGACGACTTCTTCGACCTCGGCGGCAGCTCGCTGCTCGGCCTCCAGCTCGCCTCCCGTCTCCGCCGCGCCCTCGGCCTGGAGGTCTCCTCCGACCTCCTCCTCGAGGCGCCGACGGTCGCGGCGATGGCGGCGCTCCTCGCCGCGCGGCTGCCGGGCAACGGCGGCGGCACGGCGGCGCCCGGCCCCGCGCCGTCGTGCCTGGTGCGCCTCCAGGCCGGCGCCGGCGGCGCGCCGCTCTTCCTCGTCCACCAAGTCGGCGGCCACGTCTACACCTTCCGCGCCCTCGCCCGCGAGCTGCCGCGCGAGCAGCCGGTCTACGGCCTGCGCTCGCTCGGCCTGGAAGCCGGCGAGGAGCCGCTCGACTCGATCGCGGCGATGGCCGCGCACTACCTGGAGCTGGTGCGCGGCGCGCAGCCGCGCGGGCCGTACCTCGTGGGCGGCGCCTCGATGGGCGGGATGGTAGCCTTCGAGATGGCGCGCCGGCTCGGCGCCGCCGGCGAGGAGGTGGCGCTGCTGGCTCTGATGGACACGCCGTGCCTCGACCAGATGCCGGCGCGCGAGGGGCACGCCGAGTCGGTGGCGGCGGTCTTCCGCGGGCGGGTGGACCTCGACCTCGAAGCGCTGCGGCGGCTGGAGCCAGAGGCGCAGCTCGCGCTGGCGCTGGAGACGGCGCGGCGGGAGGGCAGGCTCGGCGAGGACTTCGACCCGAACCAGGCGCGCCGGCAGGTGCGGGTCATCGAGGCCAACGCCGCGGCGCTCTACGCTTACGCGCCGGAGCGCTGGGAGGGGCGCCTGCTCTTCTTCCGCGCCGAGGAGCGGCGGCCGGGCGACCCGCCGCGCCCCGAGCTGCCCTGGATCGAGCTCGCCCGCGGCGGCGCCGAGGTGGTCATCGCCCCCGGCAACCACCTGACGATGCACGAGCCGCCGCACGTCGCGACGCTCGCCCGCCACCTGCGGCGAGCCCTCGGCCTCGGCCGCGACGTCCGGCAGGTCTCCTCCCCGGCTCTACTGCAGCCACGCGTAGCCCACCTTGACGAAGAAGGCGCGGTCGCGCTGTCGTAGGGCGATGTCGACTGTCCCTTCGTAGTCGTCCGAGTAACCCACCAGCAGCACCGTCTGCGGGTTGAGCTTGTAGGAGAAGAGGAACTGGGTGAAGAGGGTCTCCTCCTCCGGCTCCACCGGGAAGGTCCACTGCTCGACCTCGCGCTGGACGTCGAGGTACTGCACGATGAGCCGCACGAAGGTGCGGACGTTGAAGTGGTAGAGGAGCCTGCCCTGGGTAAGGTTGGCCTCCTGGAACTGCGGGCCGTTCTTGATGTCGAAGACCTGCCAGGTGTGGTCGAGCGAGCCCTGGACGTGGCGGCCGATGCGGAAGTCGACCGTCGGCTGGATGAGCTCGAACTCGGCCTGCCGGGCGTTGTTGAAGTCGATGATCTCGCCGCCGCGGAGGAAGAGCTGGAGGCCGACGTTGCCGCTCGGGCGCAGGCCGAGCAGCAGGTCGCGGCGGAAGTTGTCGTACTCGACGTCGCGGAAGCCCTCCTTGTTGGGGCGCAGCCCGAGGCGCGCGAAGCTCTGCAGCGGTCCCTCGTAGGTGAAGACGACGTTGGTGCTCTGCTCGAAGAGGTCGCCGTCGAAGGTCTGGGCGTCGTTGGTGTTGACCTCGAAGAGCAGGCGCGAGAACCAGCCGCCCTCCTTCCCCCACACCGTGCGCACCACCTGGCCGTAGGCCTCCTTGATGTCCACCTGCGGCAGGAAGCCGCTGTCGGCGCGGAACTCCGGGTCGCGGGAGTTGTAGCCGAAGTCCCAGGCCCAGTTGCGGGTGGCGTGCGAGTAGTCGACGCGCCAGGCGGGGCCGCTGAAGTCGTCGAGCGGCTGGCCGTTGTCGATCGCCACCGGCAGGTCGTAGCGGGTCTCGGAGTTGACCGCCTGGAAGCGGATGGTGTCGGCGTCGGTCGGGCGCAGCGAGCCGTCGAGGCCGTAGACGCGGTTGAAGTAGTCGCCGTCCCCCTCGCGGTCGGCGAGGAGCACGCCCAGGGTCGAGGTCTTGCCGATGTCGCGCCGCCAGCGCACGACGGCGCTGCGCACGTCCTCGTCGAGCGAGGTGAAGCCCGACTCCTCGGCGCCGGGGAAGATCAGGTTGTTGATGCGGTCCTCGGCGGCGAAGACGCCGAAGGCGTTGCTCCCCTCCTTGCCGGTGAGCTTGAGCCCCACCTTAGGATCGGCGACGGTGCGGGTGAAGACGACCTGGTAGGGGGTGGCGAAGAAGTCCGCGCCCTCGAGGAAGAACGGCCGCTTCTCGGGGAAGAAGAGGGCGAAGCGCTCGTTGACGTTGAGCTGCGCGACGTCGGCCTCGACCTGCGAGAAGTCGGGGTTGACGGCGGCGTTGAGCGCCACGTTGGGGGTGATCGCCCAGCGCACCGAGACGCCGGCCTCGAACTCCTCGTCCCCCGAGGTCAGCGGCTGGTCGAGGGCCGACCGCTCGTCGGTGCGCTTGGCGGTCACCGTCGGCACGACCTCCAGGTTGTAGCCGCTCTCGACGCGCTGGAACCCCTCGATCGAGTCGAACTGGCAGACCAGGCAGTCGAGGCTGCGGTCGTTGCGCGTCGAGCGGAGCTGGTGGAGGACCGAGCGCGGGTAGGCGCGCAGGGCCAGGAACCCCCAGGTCTGCGGCCGCTCGCCGCGCGGGAAGCGGAGCTGCTTCCAGGGGACGGCGATCTCCACCTCGTAGCCGTCCGCCGTGATCCGTCCGGCCGAGTCCCAGATGGCGTCCCAGGAGAAGTCCTCGGTGGCGTCGACGTCGCTCACCGTCGCCTCCATCTGCACCCCCAGCGGGTTGACGCGGAACTCGAAGGCGCGGCGGCGGTCGTTGAAGGTGTCGATCATGAAGCCGACGGCGTCGTCGTTGAAGGCGGTGTCGCGGTCGGCGAGGTAGGCGCGGATCGCGCCCGGCTCGGGATCGTGGGCGCGGAAGCCGACGTAGAGGTTCTCGTTGTCGAAGGTGACCAGGCACTCGGTGGCGACCGGCGGCGGGGTGTTGTCGCCGGGGAGCCATTCGTGGGTGAGGGGGACGACCGCGGCCGCCTCCCAGGCGGTCTCGGAAAGGCTGCCGTCCACCGCGATGTCCGAGGCGGCGACGGCGACGGGGAAGTGGTTGCGGCCCGGCTTCTCGCCGGGGTCGGCTTGCTGTGCGAAAACGATCAGGGCGGGGCAGGACAGCACGACAAAACACGCCGCGAGGCGCGCAAAGGCTCCCATGCGAGGATCCTCCTCGTTTCCAGAGTGCCCCCCGGAGGCTTCCGGGGGACGGAGCGCTAGACTCGGCCGGAACAAGGAGGCGAGCGGATGCGGCGGAGCTGGGAGCGTCGGGCGTGGTGGTCGGCGGCGGCGGTGGTGCTCCTCGCCGGCGGGTTGGCGGCCTGCCGCTCGGCGGGACCGGAGCCGCCGGCGGCGGTCCCTTCAGTGCCGCCAGCGGTCGAGCCGGCGCCCGCGCCCGGCGCGGCGGCGGGCGCCGTCATGCTGCCGCCGCGGGTCGAGCTGGCCCCGTGCGGCCCGGCGCAGCTCGGCCCGCAGCCCGCGCCCGAGATGGCCGGCGCGCAGTGCGGCGTCTACGAGGTCTTCGAGAACCAGCGCACGCGCGCCGGCCGCACCATCCCGCTGCAGGTCCTGGTGCTGCCCGCGACCGGTCCCGAGCGGCAGCCGGACCCTCTCCTGGTGCTGCTCGGCGGCCCCGGCCAGGGGGCGGTCGCGGCGGCGCCGCTCTTCGCCAAGGCCTTCGCGCCGCTGCGGCAGAAGCGCGACCTGGTGTTCATCGACCAGCGCGGCACCGGTGGCTCGCGGCCACTGCACTGCCCGCTCCCCGGAAGCGACGACGACCCGCAGGCCTTCCTGGGCGACCTCCTGCCGGTCGAGGCCGTGCGCGCCTGCCTCGCCGCGCTCGACGCCGACCCGCGCCTCTACACCACGACGCACGCGGTCGAGGACCTCGAGGAGGTGCGCTCGACGCTCCAGTACCCGCGGATCAACCTCTTCGGCCACTCCTACGGCTCGCGCGCGGCGCTGGTCTGGATGCGCACCTATCCGTTCAGCGTGCGCGCCGCGGTCCTCTACGGCGCCGCGCCCACGGACATGCACCCGCCTCTCAACCACGCGCCGGACGCCCAGCGCGCGCTCGACCGCCTGCTGGCGGAGTGCGCCGCCGACGCCGCCTGCGGCGCCGCCTACCCCGACCTGCCGGGCAAGCTCCGGCAGGTGCTCGAGCGGCTGGCGGCGGCGCCGGTGGAGGTCGAGATCGAGGACCCGAAGACCAAGCGGCCGGTGCGGCTGCGCCTGTCGCGCGACCTCTTCGCCGAGGTGCTGCGCTGGCGCCTCTACGACGAGCGGGCGGCGAGCGTGCCGTCGTTCATCGCCGCCGCCCACGCCGGCGACTTCGCGCCGGTCGCCCGGGCGGCGCTCGGGCTGCGGCGCGCGGGCGCCACCGGCGCGCTCCTCGCGGTGGGGACGTTCCTCTCGACCACCTGCGCCGAGGACGTGCCCGAGATCGAGAAGGCGGAGGCCGACCGGCTGGCGAAGGGGACCTTCCTCGGCAGCTACCGCGTCGACCAGCAGCGCCGCGCCTGCGAGGTCTGGCCGCGGAACGACGTGCCGCGCGGCTACGCAGCGCCGGTCACCGCCCCGGTGCCGACCCTCGTCGTCTCCGGCGAGCGCGACCCGGTGACGCCACCGCGCTGGGGCGAGGAAGTCGCGAGCCATCTCCCCCGCGCCAGCCACCTCGTCCTCCCCCACGGCGCCCACGGCGTCCCCGGCCCCTGCCTGGCCGAAGTCTTCGCCCAGTTCCTCGACCGCGCCGACCCGCAGGGGCTCGACACGGCGTGCGTGCAGAAGATCGAGCGGCCGGCGTTCGTGCTGCCGGGAGGGTGAGCCCGCGCCCGGCTAACCCACTCGGTTCGGCCGCGGACCCACTCCATTCGGCCGTTGACCCACTCGGTTCGGCTGCGGACCCACTCGGTTCGGCAACGGACCCACTCAGTTCGGCGATAGATCCACTCGGTTGCGCCGCAGATCCACTCGGTTGCGCCGCAGATCCACTCGGTTCAACCGTGGATCCACTCGGTTCGGCCGCTGATCCACCCGGTTCGGCCGCTGATCCAGTCGGTTCGGCTGCTGATCCAGCCGGTTCCGCCGCCGACCCACTCCATTCGGCCGCCGGTGCTCCCTGTCCCGCTCGCGGGCGGGGCAAACACCCTACAATAGGCGGCCCACGCCGGGGGGAGAGGTGTGCCGCAACCCGAAATGACTCAGCGACTTCGCGAACAGACTACGCTGACGCCGGCCGCGCTGCTGCTCGGCGCCCTGTTGTGCGCCGGCGGCGCTGGCGCCGCGCCGAACGGGCCGGTCGCGGCCGCCGCTCCCGCCGCCGGCCTCGAGGGGCTGTGGGAGGGGCTGATCGTCTACCGCCCGGCCGAGGTCGAGATCGAGCTCGCGGTCGAGATCGCGCGCGCCGCGGACGGCCGGCTGGTGGGGACGATCGACATCCCGAACCAGCAGCTCCAGTTCCATCCCCTCGAGCGCGTGACGCTCGACGGCCGCAAGGGGGAGCTCGCGTTCAGCTGGCTCGCGCCCCACGCGCAGCAGACCGTCTCGATCACCTTCACCGGCACCCTCGCCGGCGACGGCAAGAGCTTCGCCGGCACGCTGGTCGAGAGCGACGCGCCGGAGGCGCAGATCCCCTTCACCATGAAGTGGGTGGGCGACCCCGGCACGCCGCGCAAGGAGCCAAAGCAGGGCACCCTCCTCCCCCTCTCCCCCGCCGCCGCCGAGCTCAAGGAGGCCTTCAACCGGGACGCCGGAAAGACCCGCCTCGTCATGCTCCTCTCCCCGACGTGAGGGGTCTGCCTGATCAGCGCCCGGGTGGTGCAACGTTACGTGCTGGACGAGATCGCGAGTGACGACCTGCGGGTCTACACAGTCTGGGGGCCGATGCTGGGCGACGAGAAGGAGCCCGACGCCCGCCGCGCCACGGTCTCTCTTCCCGATCCCCGGGTGAGCCACTTCTGGACCGACGCCCACGGCGTCGCCGAGGCGTTCCAGGCGCCGCTCGCGCTGGCCGCGGAACGCGCCTGGGATACTTTCCTGCTCTACCCGCCGGGCGCCCGCTGGGCGGAGGCGGCCCCCGCGCCGACCTACTACATGCACGTCGGCAAGCCGCTCCCCAAGGAGCGGCGGCTGAACGGGCAGAAGCTGGCCGACCAGGTGCGCGCCACGCTCGGGGGGGCCGGATAGGTCACCCGGGCTGATGGCCGAGACGACCGCCGCCACCGCAGACCCCCTGAACCTCCTCGCCGGCGACCCCGCCGCCGCGGGCGAAGAGGTCTTCGTCTTCCCCGCCTCCTCGGGGCAGCGCCGGCTCTGGTTCATCGACCGCCTCGAGCCCGGCTCGCCGCTCTACAACATCCCGCTGGCGCTGCGGCTGACCGGCCGCCTCGACGAGCCGGCCCTCGCCGCGGCGCTCGGCGAGATCGTGCGCCGCCACGAGGCGGTGCGGACGACCTTCGATGTCGAGGACGACGAGCCGGTCCAGGTCGTCGCGCCGCCGGGGGCCTTTCATCTCGAGACGATCGACCTCGCCGCCATGCCCGCGGCGGAGCGCCGGGAGGAGGCGCGGCGGCTGGCGGCCGCCGAGGGGGCCCGGCCCTTCGACCTCGAGCGCGGGCCGCTGCTGCGCGCCACGCTGTTGCGCCTCGGCGGCGAGGTGCCCGAGAACCACCTGCTCCTCACCCTCCACCACATCGTCGCCGACGGCTGGTCGCTCGGCGTCCTGGCGCAGGAGCTCTCGGCCCTCTATGCCGCGCGGCGCGACCGCCGCTCCTCGCCGCTCCCCGAGCTGCCGATCCAGTACGCCGACTTCGCGGCCTGGCAGCACGAGCGGCTGGAGAGCGGGCTGCGCGCGCAGCAGATGGCCTACTGGCGGGCGCAGCTCGGCGACGCGCCGCGCCTCCTCGAGCTGCCGCTGGCGCGCCCGCGGCCCGCCGTGCGCAGCCACGCCGGCCGCCGCGCCGTCCGGGCGCTGCCCCCCGCCGCCGCCGCGGCCCTGCGCGAGCTCTGCCAGCGCGAAGGGGTGACGCCGTTCATGGCTCTCTTCGCAGCCTTCCAGGCGCTCCTCGCCCGCACCACCGGGCAGAGCGACCTGATCGTCGGCACGCCGATCGCCAACCGCGACGCGGCCGAGACCGAGGGGCTGATCGGTCTCTTCGTCAACACCCTGGCGCTGCGCACCCGGGTCGAAGGGGGCGCCAGCTTCCGCGCCCTCCTCCACCAGGTGCGGGACGCGGCCGTCGCGGCCTACGCCCACCAGGACCTGCCGTTCGAGGAGCTGGTCGAGGAGCTGGCGCCGGAGCGCAGCCTCTCGCACCATCCGCTGGTGCAGGCGGTCTTCGGCCTGGGCGACGGCGCCGGCACGGCGCCCGAGCTGGCGGGGCTTCTCGTCGAGCCGCTCGCCGGCGAGCACGGCACGGTCAAGTTCGACTTGGCGCTCACCGTCGAGGAGGGCGGCGGCGGCCTCGTCGCGCGCCTCGACGGCAGCGCCGACCTCTACGACGCGGCGGCGCTGGCGCGCCTGCTCGAGAGCTTCGCCGCCCTCCTCGCGGCGGCGCTCGCCGCGCCGGAGCAACGGGTTGCCGAGCTGCCGCTCTGGAATGCCGCGCTCACCCACCAGACGCTCGTCGAGTGGAACGACACCGCCGCGGCGCCTCCCGAGGCCGGCTCGGCGCTGGCCCTCTTCGCGCGGGCGGCGGCGAACGTGCCGGAGGCGCCGGCGCTGCTCGCGGCGGCGGGCGAGGTCCCCGAGATCGTCACCTACGACGCCCTCGACCGCTGGGCCGACCGCATCGCCCGCCGGCTGCTCGCGCTGGGCGTCGGCCCCGAGACCCGCGTCGCGGTGGCGATGGAGCACGCGCCGGCGCGGATCGCCGCGCTCCTCGCGGTGTGGAAGGCCGGGGGCGCCTACGTCTCGCTCGATCCGGCGGACCCCGCCGAGCGGCGCGCCTTCCAGCTCGCCGACTGCGGCGCGCCGCTGCTGCTGGTCGCCGCGGGGTCGCGCGTCGAGGCGCCGGAAGGCGTGCGAGTAGCCGAGGTCGCGCGCGAGGGCGACGACGGCGACGATGCGGAGCTGCCGCCGCTCCCGGACGCCGACCGCCTCGCCTACGTCATCTACACCTCCGGCTCGACCGGCCGCCCGAAGGGCGTGGAGATCACGCACGGCGGGCTGCTCAACCTCGTCGCCTGGCACCAGGCGGCCTACGGCGTCACGGCCGCCGACCGCGCGACGCAGCTCGCCGGGGTCGGCTTCGACGCTTCGGTCTGGGAGCTCTGGCCTTACCTCGCGGCCGGCGCCGCGGTGGCGATCCCGCCGGCCGAGGTGCGGGCCGATCCGGCGCGACTCGTCCCCTGGCTCGCCGACCGGGGCGTGACCCTCGCCTTCCTGCCCACCGCCCTCGCCGAGCTGGCGCTCGCCGAGCCCTGGCCGGCGGGCGCGCCGCTGCGCGCCCTCCTCGTCGGCGGCGACCGCCTCCACCGGCCGCCGCCGCCCGGGCTGTCCTTCCGGCTGGTCAACCACTACGGGCCGACGGAGTGCTCGGTCGTCGCCACCTGCGGTGCCGTCGAGCCGGCGCCCGCGGATTCGGTTGATGACACCGCCGCGCCGCCGCCGATCGGCCGCCCGATCGCCAACACCCGGCTCGTCCTCGTGGACGCCGACGGCCGGCCCGTGCCGCCCGGGGTGCCGGGCGAGGGGTGGCTCGGCGGCACCGGGCTCGCCCGCGGCTACCTGGGGCGGCCGGACTTCACCGCCGAGCGCTTCGTACCCGACCCGTTCTCGGGCGAGCCGGGGGCGCGGCTGTACCGCACCGGCGACCTGCTGCGCCTCTTGCCCGGCGGCGCCGTCGAGTTCCTCGGGCGCATCGACCAGCAGGTCAAGGTGCGCGGCTTCCGCATCGAGCTGGGAGAGGTCGAGACACTGCTTGGCTCGCATCCAGGGGTGCGGCAGGCGGTCGCAGTGGTGCGCGAGGATGTGCCTGGGGACCGCCGTCTGGTCGCCTATGCGATGCCGGCCGAGCCCGCGCCGGCGGCGGCCGAGTTGACCGCCTTCCTGGCGGAGCGGCTGCCGGAGTACATGGTGCCGTCGGCGCTGGTGCTGCTGCCGGAGTTGCCGCGCACGGCCGGCGGCAAGCTCGACCGGCGGGCGCTTCCGGTGCCGGAGTCGCTGGCCGGGGAGGCGCCGGAGAGCGGATTCGCGGCGCCGCGCACGCCGGTCGAGGAGATTCTGGCCTCCATTTGCGCCCAGGTCCTCGGCCGCGACC